>CAXBNP010000003.1:0-153491 GCA_963977145.1 uncultured Colwellia sp. | reverse complement strand
TCACGTCAACACCTAAATACAATTAAATTGCCAATAAGTGTTTGTTTGCTTTTTATTTGTACATTTGGTGTTTTTATTGACCTAAGCGCGTTTAAATAGCATTCAAGCTAAGATAAATGATTATCAGAAAGAGTCTGTCTTGTTAGTAATTTGTCATAAGGTTTATAACTACTCATACTATATATAGATAATATTAAGGCAATAGAGAACATAGTAGAAAGGTAAATAGTTAAAAAGCTATGCCATATATTAGTTATTAGCCGATAAATCTAACTGTTAATTGTATTAATGGATACTTGCCTGATTAAATTGCATAAAAATCACACTTATTCTTGCACATTACCAAAAGGTGGGTAACATAGAATTGCAATTTAAGTTTTTTATAAAATAATAATTAGGTATCCATTATGAAGTCTCCCCAAGCATTAACGCTAATCGTTGCGTTAGTATTTTCTGTTGCTATATTTTTTTTAGCTAACAGCAGTGTATTCGAACTAACAAGCATGAGCGTTGCAATTGTCGCTTTTGTTTGCGCATTTATCGCGCCCTTAGTTGGAAAGGCCGAATCCAATGCACAAGAAGCAGATACAAGCATCAGTACACTTTATGTGGGTAATTTACCATATAGAGCTAATGAAGCCGCAGTAAGAGAGTTATTCTCTGAGTATGGTCAAGTTCAATCCGTAAGATTGATGAAAGATAAACATACCGGTAAAAGACGCGGATTTGGCTTTGTTGAAATATCAGCAGCAGATGCGGATGAAGCCGTTTCGTCATTAAATGATAGTGAGTTCCAACAAAGAACACTAAAGGTACGTGAGGCAAAAGAACGACCAGAACAAAGTGAAGAATAATATTTTCCTATAATTTTCATTATTAAAGCCCACTAATATGTGGGCTTTTTAAATTCTGCTTGTTAGATAACTCAAATATTCAAATACGACTTACCACAGCGCCTATACCTCCACCACTTCAAAATGTTATACTTCAATTCGAGTTTATCTAAAATACAAACACTATTTAGTAGACAAAAACACGGCAATCGCTAGAATCTCCGCCTCATAATTTGTTCGCCACATTCACTATCAACAAGGTATTTCAATGTTTAGCCACGTTCATCCCGATAATTATCAACAACAGCTTGACGAAAAACAGCAAAGTATTGCAGAAAATTTTGCTCAGTTTGAATTACCCGCATTTGAAATATTTACCTCGCCAACATTAAATTATCGCCAGCGCGCTGAATTTCGAGTTTGGCATGACGGTGATGACCTTTATTACATTATGTTTAATAGTGAGACGAAAGAAAAATTTAGAGTTGATGATTTCCCTGTGGCTAGTAAGCTCATTAACCAATTTATGTCTGCACTATTGGCAGACATAAGAGATAGAGACGTTTTACGTCAACGTTTATTCCAAGTTGACTTCCTTGCTACGCTCAGTGGTGAAGTATTAGTTAGCATGCTTTATCATAAACAATTAGATGAGCAATGGATTGAACAAGCAAAGCAATTAAAGCTTCGTTTATCAGCGATTGCTCCGGTTGATATTATTGGTCGAGCGCGTAAACAAAAGGTAGTTTTAGATAAAGACTATGTCATGGAAACATTGACGGTTAATAAGAAAGAATTTCATTACCAGCAAGTTGAAAATAGCTTTACCCAACCCAACGCTAAGGTCAATGAGAAAATGTTACTATGGGCTCAACAAGCAACTGAAAATATCGGTGGTGATTTAATTGAACTTTATTGTGGCAACGGTAACTTTAGTATCGCCTTAGCGGAAAACTTTGATCGGGTACTTGGCACAGAAATATCAAAAACTTCAGTTAAATCGGCACAGGTTAACATTGCGGCTAACCAACTAGAAAACGTGGATATTGTTAGAATGGCGAGTGAGGACTTTAGTCAGGCGATGAATGGCGAACGCGTATTCCGTCGATTAGAAGGCTTTGATCTCACCAGCTACAATTATCAAACTGTCCTTGTTGATCCTCCGCGATCAGGCCTAGATCCTGACAGCGTTGAACTGGTTAGTCGCTTTGAAAGAATAATCTATATTTCATGTAATCCAGAAACGCTACGTGATAACTTAATTGAGCTAGTGAAAACCCATAAAATAGAGCATTTTGCCCTGTTTGATCAATTTCCTTATACCCATCACATAGAAACTGGCATTATTTTGTCTCGCCTTTAGCTTTATTGTTACGTTGTTCGCTACGATTTTCATTGCGTACACCAAATTCAAATGCACCTCGAGCAATAAACCTAAGTTGTTTAATTGTTCGTTGTGCTAATTCGGCTAAATCTTTTTTATCGCAGTCTAATGCGTCAGAGCCAGCACTAAAAACAATTGTAACGGCGGCATTGGCTTGCAGATAGGCCACTTCAGCATCAAGTTTATTGGCTTGTTGTAAATAGTCACACAGCTCCAAGGTAAAATAACGAATTTCGCGACTAACTGCGGCACGAAATTCTGGCGAAGTTCCTGAACGCTCTCGCAATAACAAGCGAAATATATTGCCGTTATTTTCAATAAACTCCATAAAGGTGCGAACAGAAATCTGAATAACTGAGCCCCCTTTTTCAATGCGCTGCCTTGCTTGGCGCATTAATTGCCGTAAAGTTAAACCCGCTTCATCAACCAAGGTTAAACCTAATTCGTCCATATCAGAAAAATGACGATAGAAAGAGGTTGGTGCTAAACCGGCTTCTTTTGCTACTTCACGTAAACTTAAGCTAGAAAAACTACGTTCACTACTTAGTTGTCCTAAAGCTGCGTCAATCAGCTGGCGACGGGTTTTTTCTTTCTGTAGTGCTCTAATACCGCTCATTGCAGGTATACCTAGTCAGTTTTCACTTTATAGCCAAGCTGATATGATACTTAAAATAGTTAATATTGCTAGTTAATTGATATCAATCACCTTTGTTCTAGGGACTGAGTTATTAATCTAAACGAATCAATCACTAGCGGATATTTTGCTTTTCATATAGTAATAATCTCTAAACTAGGGTTAATTAATCCCTCTAGCACATGAAAAACTTTAAGCTATTGCTCAAATATTATGAATGGTTGTGAAAACGTTTCATTACAGAGACTCTAAACATAATTTGCTGATGGGTTATTGTCGACATAAGCGCTAAAGTGACAAAAGTATGAAAGCTAACTTAAAAAGCGCTTGAGCTAAAAAGCCATCACCACAAGCTTCTCCTGCGGCAAGGCAAGAAAAGAAAAGAAAAGTCTTTCAATACTAAACCCCGCTCACTCCTTTATTGCATTAGTGTTTATTAAGCTATAGTTTTTTCATTTTATATTTAAAGGCATTTAGCACTTATAGCCTCATTAAATCCGAGGCCGTTTTACAATAAATGTTCTCGCTTAACCTTACTTTGTTAACACTGTAGTTATTATTAGTTAACATAATAATAACACTGTTGATTTAAGCTAAATTCTCCGTAAAATGTCAAAATATTAATTTTTTAAGGTCTATCATGGAAATAAAGTTTGGACGATTGAGAGCAAGTTTTATGCTTTTTATTTTTAGCATCTGTCTTGTTATAGGAGGCCAAGCGTGGGCACAAAACGCCTCACTAGATTATGAAAAGGCCGCGTTAGTGAGTAAATTTACACGGTATGTTAGTTGGCCTGCTGAAGCGCGACAAAGAAAATTCGTTATCGGAGTGTATGAAGATTTTGAAAAATACCAATTTTTCCGCGATTACTTTGCCAATAAAAGTGTTAAAGGCAAAGATATTAAAGTGAATTTAGTAAAAACTTTTGGTCAAGCCAAAAATGTTCACATTTTATATATATCAAAACCAAATCAACGAGATTTATCATCATTAGCTGACAGAATTATTCGCAGTGCAAATGTATTAATTATTACTGAAGACAGTAACGATATATCTAAAACAATGATTGATATTTTCTATAACAAAGAACTTTCTAGAATTGACTCTAAAATTATTGACAGCAACATTGCTAATGCAAACTTAACAATGACAGCGGTGACTGATTTATTAGATGACATTAATGACGATGATATTAATATTGATGACAATAGTGACGATAACAAAAATGAAGATATATTATCCAAAAGCCCTGCTCTTATACTGCAAAAAGAGCACGCGCAAAAATTAACGGCACTTCAAAGTCAATTGGCAAGGCAGGAAACTGCGTTAACTCAATTAAATAATAAGCTGACTTTAAGTGAAAAAAGTTCAGGACAATTTAACTTAGCGTTACAACAAAAATCAGAACGTTTGGCCATTGAGCAGCAAAAAAATACTGAACAGGGCCTAGCAATAAAAGCCAAAGATCAGGTATTAAAAAATTTAGAGCAGCAATTACAAGCCCAAAAAGCACAGCTAACTACAAGTGAAAGTGCCCATCAAGTCGTTAATAAAGACTTAACTAACGAGCAATTACAAGCAGAAATAGAAAAATTTCAAGCACAAGAGCAAACGCTGACAGACAAGCTTAGACAACAAGAAAAAATTGCCGAGAATACCGTTATAAAATTAAGCGAGGTAAGCAATGATAAGGACACGCTATCGAGTTTTCAAAGCTTATTTTATGTTTGCTTACTGATGACAGTATTCGCTTTACTTATTGCATTCATGCTATGGAAAAAAGCGAAAACTGCAATGGCACTATCTTCATTGCAATCAGGACATGGCAATAAGGCATTATTGGCTATGAGGGAGCAGCAATTAATTAAATCAGAAAGTTTTGCCGCTTTGGGGGATATCGCTACTGATATTACCTACGAAGTTGGCTTATCTTTAAGTAATTCACAAGCACAACTTGAATCTGCTGACGATGCTAACAAAGTCATCACACTTAAACCTCTAGTTATCTTGTTAAATAACTTTAATTTAATCGCGGCAGATCAAGATGATACTGAAATTCGAAGTTTTGACGTGATAACTTATATACAGAAGATGGTCATGCTTTATGAGTTTGAATTTAATCATAGCGATATTGTTTACACTTATTCTGGTGAGAAAAATTTAATCATTAAATCTGTTCCTAGCTACATCGCATTAATGTTATTAAATGTAATTAATAATTCTCTCAAACATGGCTTTGATAATAACGGCAAGGGTAAAATAGCGCTAAAAGTTGAAAAAGGCATCAAAAGCGGCGCTATAATCACCTACTCTGATGATGGTAAAGGTATGAGTAAAGCCACTTTAGATAAAGTATTTGAAGCTTTTTTTACCACTCAAAGTAGTAGAGGTTATGTCGGTGTAGGTATGAGTACGACTTATGACATAATCAAAAATAAATTAGCGGGTGATATTAAAATAGCGAGTAAAGAAGGTAAAGGCACGACGATTACTATTACCCTACCTTAAATCTAGTTTAGCCAAATTAAAAAATTGAATTTGGCTTTACAAAAAAAGAGTAATTCAGTGATCAACTCGATGAATTACTCTTTTTTTTTATCGTTAATTGCCATTAAATATCCTAGTACTAAATAGACTTAACATCTGCACAATTACCGTTCAGTGCACAGCTGCAATTAATTCAAACTTAACCCTACATAAAGATTGCTTAGCTTTTGTTCAAAACCAATCGTTAAGCCAGTTAACAACCACCATGAAATTAAAGTCAACTATAGGCTATTAATGCTTTATTTTATTATCGACCTTTTAACGCTGAATAAGAGTAAAAGGTCGATATTGAACACGTGCTACTTATTTATGCTAGGTTATTTAGGTGATCACGCTATTTTAGCAGCGGATCGATTTGCCTTGGTGAATAGCTTAATTAGCCCTAACTTAACATGAACACTTGACTCAGCATCGAGTAAAGTTAAAATAGCGTACATGTGTACACCGAAATTTTTTTCGGTGGTAAACTCTAGATGGAAGATCAATGAAGAAACCACCTATTATTTGGTTAAATGTTTTTGTATTTAGCATTACCTTTCTATTTGCTGCTATCGCAGTGCCTTATCGTGCCGTCACTCACGGCTTTGACGCAACAGAAATCACCGCTGCTATCATTTGCTTTATCTATTGCGGCATGTCAATCACTGCCGGTTATCATCGACTTTGGTCTCATAAAACCTATCAAGCTCACTGGTCATTACGACTAATCTACGCTTTAGGTGGCGCGTTTGCGCTACAAAACAGTGCATTACATTGGTCATCTGATCATCGAATACACCACAAACATGTCGATAAAAATCATGTTGATCCTTATTCAGCAAAAATGGGTTTTTGGCATTCGCACATAGGTTGGATGTTGAGAGATTTTCAGCCCAAGCGCTACAACGATTATAATAATGTTCGCGATTTACAAAAAGACGCGATTGTTGTTTGGCAACATAAACATTATTTATTGCTAACCATATTAATGAACTTTGGTATCCCGGTTTTATTTGGTTTATGGCACGGAGATATGATCAGCAGTTTGCTATTACTTGGCTTTTTGCGTTTGGTGTTAAGTCACCACACGACATTTTTCATTAACTCATTGGCACATATCTGGGGCAAGCAAACCTATACCGAAAAAAACACCGCTCGAGATAATGGTATTTTAGCTTTTTTTACTTTTGGTGAAGGCTACCATAACTATCATCATATCTTTGAAAACGACTATCGCAATGGTATTCGTTGGTGGCATTTCGATCCAACAAAATGGCTGATTAAGGGTTGTGAACATTTAAAACTGACCTCAAAGTTACGCGTCACTCCTGAAGATAAAATTCAGAAGGCCCGTTTAGCCATGATCTTATTACGTAGCCAGGAAAAAATAGCAACTCACCCGGACGCTGAACAGTTATTAGAAAGATTGCAACATGAGTACGATGAACTTATTCATAAAATTAATGAATTTTATGCTGTTCGCAAAGCGTTAATTGCCACTAAACGCGACCAATTAATGGCTGATGTCGAGAATTCAGAGCTGATGGCGCAATACCAAGAAATTAAACGACGATTAGCGGAACAGCAGCGAAGCTGGCAAAATATGGTAGAAAAACTAGCATAAAAACAATTATCTAATAGCAATTGAAATAATGAATTCAATTGGTATTAAATTTAATTCCTGTTAAAATTTTTATCATTGAAGCAGGAATTAAGGGTTAACCGTGAGCAAGCAAGTACAAACCAAAACTAAAAAAGCGAAAACGCCTCCTAAAAGCTATGATTTCGACGCCATCATTATAGGCACAGGACCCGGTGGCGAAGGTGCTGCCATGAACTTAGCCAAGCGTGATAAACGTGTTGCCATTATTGAACGTTATCATCACGTTGGCGGCGGATGTACTCATTGGGGCACTATTCCCTCAAAAGCTTTGCGTCAATCGGTTAGCCGACTCATTGAATATAATTCCAATCCGCTATTTAATGCTGGGCAAAACGCTAAGCACTTAACCTTTCAAGATATCTTAGGTCACGCATCCTCCGTTATTCGTAAACAAGTCAATTTACGTAGCGGTTTTTATAACCGTAACCAAGTTGAACATTTTTACGGTGAAGCCTCATTTGTTGACGCAAACACCATACAAGTATTACGTAATGATGGTTCAATCGATATCATTACAGCAAAACAAGTCGTCATTGCCACCGGTTCTCGTCCTTATCATCCTGACGATGTAGATTTTTCGCATCCAAGAGTTTATGACTCCGACAGTATTTTATCGCTTGAGCATTCACCACGACAAATAATTATCTATGGTGCTGGTGTTATTGGCAGCGAGTACGCGTCAATATTTCGTGGCTTAGGGGTCAAAGTTGACCTGATCAATACCCGTGATCGCTTGTTGTCATTCTTGGATGACGAAATGTCAGACTCTTTAAGCTATCACTTATGGAACAATGGTGTAGTTATTCGTCACGGTGAGCAAATTAAACGTGTCGAGACAAACAAAGATTCCGTCATTGTGCATTTAGAGTCCGGTAAGAAAATGCGCGCTGACTGTTTACTATTTGCAAATGGCCGCACAGGTAACACCGCCGACTTAAAACTTGAAAATGCCGGTTTAAAAGCCGATGGACGTGGACAATTGAAAGTTAGCGATGCTTACCAAACTGACGTAGAAGGAATTTTCGCTGTTGGTGATGTTATCGGCTACCCAAGTTTGGCCAGTGCCGCATTTGATCAAGGTAGAATTTGTGCCAGCGCGATGCTTGATGGTATAGGTAAAGCGAAACTGACCGTTGATATTCCAACCGGTATTTATACCATTCCTGAGATCAGCTCGGTCGGTAAAACTGAACAAGAGCTTACCGAAGCAAAAATTCCTTATGAAGTAGGTCGCGCACAGTTTAAACATCTAGCGCGAGCGCAAATCTCCAATAACTTAGTCGGCTCATTAAAAATTCTTTTTCATCGAGAAACTAAAGAAATACTCGGCATACATTGTTTTGGTGAAAATGCCGCCGAGATCATTCATATTGGTCAAGCCATCATGCAACAAACTAACGGCGGCAATACCATTGAATATTTCGTTGAAACCACCTTTAATTACCCCACTATGGCTGAAGCATTCCGAGTCGCGGCATTAAACGGTTTAAATCGACTTTTCTAGACGCAAAAACATGGGTAAGGCTATTGATAGCTTTGCCCTTAACCTATTCTGTTTTATTTAAAAAGCGAAATACCATGAAGTTTCATTTACTCATCGCGCTATTATTTTTTGTCCTACCTATACAGGCAGCAGACAGTTTTAGCCTTTACTTAGTTCGACATGCAGAAAAACAAGCGGAACAAGATGATCCTAAACTGACCCAATGTGGTCAATTTAGAGCTAAACAACTCGCCGATATACTTGCGTATACCGCAATAAAACATGTTTATAGTACGCCTTACCAACGCACTTTGGCGACAGCGACGCCTTTGGCTAAAAAGCAAAACCTACCGGTTAAGCAATATTCGCCCACAAAGCTTGAACAGTTTGCGCAACAGTTACTAACACAGCAAGAAAATGCTTTGGTGGTGGGCCATAGTAACACTACGCCGCAATTAGCAGCATTGCTCAGTGAACTTGATGTCGCAGAAATAACAGAAAAACAATATCGTAATCTATATCAAATCCAAGTTAGTAGTAGCGGTAAAACCCTAACGCTATTAACCCAACCACTAACTTGTCATTAAAGCTTGCTAAGGATCACATTTCGGCATCGTTTACTTTATTACCTGGGGTAATAAGTTCAATATCAGTAATCGTAAAGGGTGTGCCCCATTGTTGAATGGTCAAAACATTTTTTACTTTACCTTTGATTCGCACAATAGCCCCATTTTGCGCAAACTCTTTTGCCATATTCATGGGTAAAATTTTCTTGCCAGAATCGGTAATAATGCCATAAAAACCACCTTCCAAATTCAAAAACTGCACGCGGCCACGTTGCCAGTTACTAAATTCATCTTTTACGTCTTCCATCTTATGCCCTTTTAGTTGTTCTTTAGCATTAACAGGCGTTGCAACAAGCTTAGTCGCTTCTTGCTCGGTGATACTCTCTTGCGCACCTTGTACTGTCGTATCATCAGTTTTAGCAGTTGCCTTATCGGTTGAGCTGCTACCACAAGCGCTAAGTAACAAAGTTATCATTAACGTAGATAAAAAGTGTTTGTTTGTCGTCATTGCAAATATCCATTCAGAGTCAGTTTCTGACACCAGCATACCGTACAATAACCCAAGGCTAAATAGCTGTTTGGTATTATATTTACTACTTGTTATTGGGCCAGCAAGTTACGGCTTCACTGGATATTAATCACTTCATTATTTATCAATAAAAAAAGGAGCCATAGGCTCCTTAAATTCAATAAACTAGCTTTCAAACCCCAGAGATAAATAATCTCGTTGTTGAATCAAAACTTATAGATGATATGGCTTACTTAAACGATGAACTGACTCAATAAAATGACCGGCATGATCAGGGTTTACATCCGGATGTATACCATGACCTAAATTAAAGACATGCCCTGTACCGCCCTCACCAAAGCCGGTTAATATTTTCGACACTTCTTGCTCAATACGCGGCAATGGCGCATAAAGCATTGAAGGATCCATATTACCTTGCAGCGCCACTTTATTACCGACACGGGCTTTGGCATTTTCAATATCAATAGTCCAATCAAGCCCAACAGCATCACAACCCGTTGCAGCGATATCTTCTAACCACATACCAGCATTTTTGGTAAATAAGGTTACTGGCACTTGGCGACCCTCGTTATGACGAGTTAGCCCATCAACAATTTTCGCCATATACTGCAGTGAAAACTCTTTATAGTCGCGAGGCGACAGCACACCACCCCAAGTATCAAATACCATTACCGATTGCGCACCAGCGGCAATCTGAGCATTTAAATATAAAATTACTGAATCAGCAAGCTTATCGAGTAGTAAATGTAAGGTTTGTGGCTCAGCAAACATCATTTTTTTGATTTTGGTAAAGGCTTTTGAACTACCACCTTCAATCATATAAGTGGCAAGTGTCCATGGACTACCAGAAAAACCAATAAGTGGTACATCACCATTGAGTGTTTTCTTAATGGTACGTACCGCATTCATGACGTATTGCAATTCACCCTCGGGATCCGGAATACCTATTTTATCGACATCCGCTTTACAAGTGATAGGACGTTCAAATTTAGGCCCTTCTCCTGTTTCAAAGTATAGTCCTAAGCCCATGGCATCAGGAATAGTTAAAATATCACTAAATAAAATCGCCGCATCAAGTGGAAAGCGACGTAATGGTTGAATAGTGACTTCACAGGCTAAATCTGCATCACGGCAAACTGACATAAAATCGCCAGCGTCTTTACGCACTGCACGATACTCAGGTAAATAACGACCGGCTTGGCGCATCATCCAAACAGGTGTGTAATCAACAGGTTGGCGCAGTAGCGCACGCAAATAAGTATCGTTTTTTAATTCAGTCATAAAAATTCTTCTCCGCTATAATATGCGCGCATTCTAGCACTTCAAATTTTATTGATCTATGTCCGAAATCAAATCTAAGCATGCTGATAGCATTCATTGCTATATTTATATCAAAATAGCGCTACTTTTCGTAAGGTCGCCAACAAAACTGTGCTAACAAGTTGACTAAAAATAGCATAACCCGCGGCCCATCCAAGCAAATATTTTATTTTAAAGCCGCTCGATAAAGCAGCGATTTTACTTTTATAAATCAATAGTTCTAAAAATAAATTAATTTTTTTAAAAATACCTTTGGTAAATTTTATCGCCAATTTTAACTAATGAGTACGAAAAACTATAAATTCTACACGCGAAATAATACTGAATATATGCTTTTAATATTTATAGCTAATTTCAAACAATAAACACTTTAACACCTGATAGTTAACACTTTTTTTTACAATTCACATATACCTTGAAAATAGTCAAAGTTATCAAATGTAATGTTTTTCACACCGACAGGGCGCAATAATAATAAAACATTCTGCCATTTAGTCTTTTTCACTCGATTAATACGAAAATATTCGTGGAATATATACTCTATTAAAGTTGTTGCACAGACAAAAAGCCTTTGCTATAAATTGCCCCGCGCTAAAGAAAAACAATAATAAAAAATAAAGAAACAAATAAAAAGAAGCTAGTTTAACTAGACCACACAGCGAGCATTTCAAGCCTTACTTCGGTAAGGCTTTTTTATTGCCTGAAATAATGCAATAAGATAAACAGTTATTAATTTATATGGGCTACAGCGCGGCTCTTTGATTTTTGATATTAATAGGATTTAATGAAATATACCTTAAAAGTATCCTCAGAGTATCCCCAGTATTTATAACGGATTAAAAATGACTAATCGCTTTAACTTTACTATTGAGTCATTAGAGAAAATTACTCCCCAACGCAAAGACGAACTGAATACAGCAATACGAAAACACCTGAACTCCCCTTACGAGTTAACGCCTCAGGCGGTTAAATAATGCACCGTAGCTAAAAGGTTTGACTCCACACGCCTTTATTGGAAATTAAGGATAGGCTTCATCATAATATTTATCACTTGTCTTTTTAGAAGCGAACGGATTTAGAAGTCTCTGTTGTTCATAATTCTATGCGGTATTTAAACTTCGGAGGCGACCACCAATATATACCAGTGCCAAAAACGATATTCAGTCTCTAAAGAAATCGACTTAACCGCATTGCTAGTAATTTACTTTGAGATTATCGAGAGCATGGTAAATTTAAAGCTATTTCAAGATATCCATAAAAATCGATTGGTGACAAAAAACTGATATTTAGTTGTGATTAAGCGTGGCTTCTCAGTAATGTAGAATCTCTCCAAAGAAAGCTATCGTTAAATCAATCTCCCTAAGAAAAAGAGCTATTATTTACTGAATTTAGAAAAACTGCGCTGCTTTATTCATAAACTTTTTTTACTTATTTAAGCATGCAAAAACATGCATTCTACTGAGCAGCTAACGACAGTAGAAGTGGGTAACTTAAAACAATAGAGCTGTTCACTTTAACCAGTACTACGAATTAGTGGCGCTGCACCAACTTGCCATAGCTGCTGTTATTCGCTGCACACTATTACTGGAAAACGCTGCCCGGTCGGCTGCCTGATATTGCCCGCAGCAGACATAAAAAACCTAACAAAGAATAGAGGTTAAAGTTCTCCAGATACTTTGACAGTAATACAAATAACACTTACTAAAATTCTATTTAGGTTTTACTTTCAGCTCTAGCTTTTAAATGCAATAATTTCACTTATTAAAGCGATACAGTATATTTTGTCCTATACCAGTCCATTGTTTATAAACAATAATTTAAGGAATTGTATTTATGAAAGGAGCTTTTTTCATTTATATAGTAGGTTTAATAATAGCCTTGCCTATCACATATATTCTCTACTTTTTATTTGAAGAATTATTCAATCTAAAAGATAGTGATATAGCTAAATCTATTGTGTTTGGGACTGCATGCGCTCCGACTATTATCGAATATGGCGAAAACCAAAGGAATGAAGTTATTGTTCTAGGGTTATATGCTATTTGGAAAGGACAGAATATTGAGACAACTTTGTGGTTTATATTAGGAACCGTAGTGTTTATCTATGCATCTTCTAAATTCAATAAAAAGTCCAAATAATCAAGTTTCAGTTGCAGACTCTACTCTAGCCTTAACACTAACTTATATGGCAATCACCATGAGTCCATTTAAGCTTTGCCACAAACATTAATTTATACCCACCAAATAATCATTTAATAAAGCCCCGACTAGCGAGGCTTTTTATCTAAAAATTATCGTACCTGTTGTGGAACCATAGAGTAAATAGTTAGTAAATTAACGACTGAAAGAATTTATAAAGCAAAAACAATCCCAGAAGGTTTGATAAAGCGGCAATTACCATACCATTCATCATACTGACAGAAGCATTACTATTCATATCCTCTTTTTTTAAAAAGCTTATTACAACTTGAATAGATATGCCTGCCCCCCCACCGGCACCGGCAACAAGAAAAATAAAGCCATAACTAAAAAATGTAATATTATAATTCAAAATTTCCACACCTAATATAAGCAATGGTTGCGCCTCAGATGCATCAACATTGAGCAAGAACATGAGTCCTGTACCAATGGCACCTGTAACAAAAAAATATATGATCAAACTTCTAATTAATACTTTCATTTAACATCCTTCTTAATTACAGCCACATGATGAATCAACATCATTTGATGCTAACCATGATCCAAGAGCAAAAGCACCAATACCAGTTGCAGTACCAAGCGCAAGCTTTCCTTTTCCTGAAGCAGAAACAGCAAGAGCAACATCTACAGCAACCTGTACTCCACTTCCACCAACTAATGCAAGTGTATTACCAGCAAGAGCTGTAGGAGTATAAGCCCCTTCGGCTTTCTTTTTACATTTTTGTTTTATATAGGACTTATAACTATTGTAACCATCATATACCGCCCAAGCATGTGTGCCTGCCCACCAAATAGCAGCAAAAGGAACAAATTCTCCTGTCGGGTCTGTATACATCATTGGACTATTATTGCCATAGTTATAAAGATGATTGTTTCCAATCAAACTAGAGGTAGAAGGTGCTGAAATTCCCGTACTCGTGGCTATCATCCTCATAGGATCTGAAAAATCTAAAGTAATACCACGGGGATCAGATTGAATATAGCGTCCCAACTCGGGGTCGTAATCCCTAAAGTAGTTGTAATGTAACCCTGATTCTTCATCAAAATATTGTCCTGGGAAACGTGCCGTTAACTTTTCACTTAACAAATCTGTTGTCATATCAACCTTACCAAATGGTGTGTAGCTCGCTTGCCATACCAAATTACCAGCTTGATTGGTTAAGGCTAGCGGTGCGTCAATATGATTAGTGTGGACATAATAAATGGCATCCGTCACAAAAGCGATGCGCTGACCATTGAGGTAAATATACTCTACTTGTACATTACCACTACCATCAAATTCAGCCAATAACTCACCCGACAATCCGTATTGATAATAGCGCATATCTGTTCCAGAGTTTTTCATCACTCGCTGCCCTAGAAAATTATAATCATATTGGTAAGGTGTGCTATTTATGGTTGCAATACTTAAACGACCCGCTTGATTGTAAACATAACTGTCACCGCCGCGTTGGGTGGTATTGCCCATTGCATCGTATATCAATGCTAATTGAGTGGTTTGCGTTAATTTACCATTATTGTAAGTGTAGGTATCCACAACACTATTAACGGTTTTTTCTGAGCGATTGCCAATAGCGTCATAAGTATAAGTTAAATCACCGTAAGCTCCTGAAGCATTCGTTAGGCGCTCCACTGCATCGTAGGTAAAGTCCTGCAAGTTACTCGTATCTAAATTATCAGTAACTTTATTGATATTACTAACGACATCATAAGCGTAAGTCTTATCAATAATGCCCGTGACTTGCTTGCTTGTTAGCTGATAATCCAAATTAAAGCTTTGAGTTAAAGTTTTACTATTCCCATAGGTTAAGCTTTTCATGGGGCCAAACGGTAAATAACTAATGCTGGATGCTAACGTTTGCGTCACACTGTTTTTCGTTGTGCTAACTTTTGTGATTAAGCCAGAAAGGTTGTAGGTGTAATCAACAGTGCGACTGCTAGGATATGTAATTTTGGACACTTGACCATCAGCGTTGTAACCGTACTCTGTTGTGTAGCTTTGATTATCAGGTTGTGCGTTTAAGCTGCGCACTTCTTTGGTTACTTCACCATAAGCGTTATAGTAATATTCAGTTGAGCCTGAATGATCCGTCACTTTTGTCAATCTACCTTTACCGTAACGTCCAACATCTGCACTATCATAAGTAAATGTAATGTTTTCACTAGTATCCGTGTAACTAACTTGCGTAATTCGATTAATAACGTCATAGCCATAGGTTGCTAGATTGGAGTTTGCGTCAATGCGGACCGCAATATTTCCCACATGATCATAAGTAAAGGCAGTAATACCTGAGTCAGGGCTTGTTTGCTTGGTTCTCTGCCCAAAGCCGTTATATTCATAACTTGTAGAGCGATTTAAGGCATCCGTTACTTTAGTGAGCTGATTGAGTTTGTTGTACTCAAAATCAGTAGTGCTTTCGGCTTGGTCAAGCTGTTTGGTGGCACGCTTTAATTGGTCAAAGGTTTGTTCTATATCTGTCATCGCAGGGGTTTGTTGTTTCGTTAAATTTCCAGCAACATCATAGGTATTAGTCCATATTTTTGAGGCCGCATTAACGGTTTGACTTAAGCGGTTAATATTATCAAAAATGAATTGCTGAGTGTTGGTGATGTTGTCATCAGCGCCTTTAAGCTCACGCTTGGTTACATTCCCCTCACTATCATGAGTAAAGTTAACACTCTCCCCAAGGGCGTTGGTTATTTGTGTTAATCGCCGCGCATCATCATAAGTGTAAGATAAACTACTACCTGATGGTATTGTTGCCTTAGTTAGTTGTCCAATAGCGTCATATTCAAAAGTAAAGACTCTTGCTGACGTGGCTGCACTGGTTAAGCGTCCACGAGCATCATAAGTAAGGTTAGTAACAACACCATTGATTTCAGTAATTTTAGTTGCATTACCAAAAGTATCGTAATCCGAAAATTGAGTGGTTTGTGCTAAAGCATTCGTAATAGCTGAAACTCTTTTGTTAGCATTATAGGTAAATATTGTTGTGTCGCTATCCCCCGTTAGAGCACCATCAATAGCAGAAACTAAACCATCGTCATTATAGCTATAAGTAACGATTCTGGATTCAGTACCAACCGTTTGAGTTACACTTTCAATACGCCCGTGCACACCCAGTGAATAATCAGATACAAGCCCGCTTGGATACGTTATTTTCGTTGGAATAGCATAGATATCATGGTAGATGTAACTTGTTGTTTGAGCATCTTCTGTATAGTTAGCAGTCGTTTCAGAGGCTAGTAAACCACGTGCGTTGTAGGTATATGAAGTGTTATTACCAGCCTCATCTTTTCTTAATGTTTTTCGGCCAAAATAGTCATAACTATAATTGGTTACACCATCAGTGCCTGTGCTATCACATGTTTCACCAGTAACTGTTCTCAATCGACCACTAACATATCCAAGTGTCTTTTCTTTACCTTTAGAATTGGTGACTTTTACACTACTGCCGTTAGCGCTATATTCAATAGTTCCTGCCTCAACGCCACCAGCATGCTGACTTGTAATAGCTCGACCGCTAGTATCATATTGCCATGTTGCATAGCGAACATTTTTAGCATCGGTTATGCCTGTTAGTGCATAAGGAAAAGAGCTGTTTTCGTAATGGTAACTTTCGGTATTATTATCAGGGTAAGTCACCCCAATTAAATTAAACTTAGCATTATATTGATATTGGTAGCTTTGACTATTAGGGGCATTAACTTTGCTCAACAGATTGTTACTGTCATATTCAAAGGATAGGATATCCCCATTGGAATGAGTAACACTTAATAACAAGCCATTAGCATCATAACTCATTAATTGATGCTCACCTGAGCTATCCTCAATTTGGCTAAGCTGACCTTGAAGAGTAAAAGTGTATACTTTGCTATCCGTACCATAATAAACCCACTGGTTAGCGTTTTTCACTAGCTTATCGCCCACTTTCCCATCAGGACTATACGTCGTGCCACTTACGTTAAAGCGCCTATAACTGCCATCAGCCAACGTAATGGTTACCTCACTATCAAGCGCTTCAAACAATGATAACTGATAGTTATGTCGCCATTGTTTATGACCTATTTTAGGTTGAGCATCCTCACTAATCACCTGAAATTTATTTTTGGGGCCTGTGTAATTACGTGGTTGTGTATACTTCTTCCAGCTTGAATTGTTGAAACCAATACCTGAAAAAATCTGCCTTTTGGCTTCCGGCGCTTTTTGTGAGCCATAATTACGCTGAAACATGAGTGGAAAGTTACTTGATTGACGATAATCAGGTGAGAATTTTTGTTGTTTTTCACCTGCCGCTACATCAATAGGGTTAAATACTTTTTCAGCACATTCGGGGGTATCTAGTTGATCTTGATAAGGGCGACAATGACCATAATCAGAATCTAATTGTGGTTTGTCGGGAGGACAATAGGTGACACATATCTTATCTTCATTCAACGAAAAAGGATAATGGCATTCATATTCAATTAAAAAGGTTGATAAACTGGAGGTACAAATGGGGACATCATGTTCACCACCATATGCATAATTGATGGTTTCATACCCAACAGAACAAGTGTAGTTATTATATTTTCTAAAAACATGGTGATAAAGTGGCTTTTTATACGTACATCCTTCAATTGGATCATAAAGGCCATAATTCACTTCCACGGTGACATCTTGCTCATATTTTTGAGAAATAACTTTGGTGTCTGTTGAGACCCAGTTATCGAATTGCCATGTGCCCTTTGTTACCACCAAACTTTTATCACAAGCTGAGCTGCCCCAGCTACCATAATCAGGAAGCTTTTCTTGTAAATCTGTTCCCGAAAGGAAAGAGTTTACCTCTGGAATATTATAGAAACGTAAATTATAAGCACCATAATCCGCTGTTCGATTGTAAGTTAAGTGCTCACCAAGATCTCCATTAGCTTCCTTCATAGCATATTCAGGAGGGGGCATGGCTTGATCGCACAATGCGCCAAAGCAATACATTTTTTCGGCTTGAGCAATATTCACAATAGTAATAAAAGTTAAATGAAGTAGTAAAAGATATAAGCGCATATCAACATTCCTTGTTGGTAATGGGGGTTAAAATCAATTTTAAGTGGCGGAATTTCACACACCTCTACTTGAACTTTTCGGTTAGTTAAAGTAGCCATACGCATGAGAATTTGAACTATTATGTTAGTTTTGATAGATTCCGATTATCCGATCTGAATCACATCTAAACTCTAATGATTTTCATGGCAACAACTGTAATTGTAGTTGTTTAATGGCAGAATAGTTAATAGTTCTCCAAATTACATAGTGCCTACATGGAACTCTTTAATTAATCTAATCATTTTATTTTTAATGTTTCTGTGGCTTTATTTAAACAATATACTGTCACTGAATCTAATGGTTCATAATAGTTTATTAGCCAAAAATCGAAATTGTGCATCTAAGCTGCTATAACGCTTATGAATTAAGATTATTACAAAAACATCCCTAACGAATCCTCAGACAAATAAACAAATAAGATTTAAACAAAATAATTACAAAAGGTTACGTGGCATCCAAAGTTAGCTTCTTAAGGCTTTTTATTAGCTGAAATAAAAACCTTATGTTCAACAACGATTAGCTTTATAGATAATTACCGCGCTTTAAACTTGTCGAACACTAACTTAACAGCCACAATTTAATCACCTAGGTTAAATGATAAGGTTGGCTTTATGGATCGTGTTGACGTGATCGTTGTCGGCGCTGGTGTTGTAGGATTAGCAATAGCCGCAAAGCTCAGTGAAAAATATCAACAAGTGTTGCTAGTCGAAAAGAATGCCAGCTTTGGCGAAGAAACCAGTAGCCGCAACAGTGAAGTGATCCATGCCGGTATTTACTACCCTGAAAATAGCTTAAAAGCCAAGCTATGTGTCAAAGGCAAGCAGCAGCTTTACCAATATTGTCAGCAACGTCACATTCCGGTCCAAAAAATCGGTAAGTTACTGGTGGCCAATGGCGATAATGAAGAAGCCGCTTTAGACAAAATCCTAACGCAAGCACAGCGTAATGGCGTCAATGACTTAACTTGGCAAAGTAAAGCACAACTCAAATGCTCAACACCCGCTTTAGCCGCGTCAGCGGCTTTGCTTTCGCCATCAACGGGTATTATTGACGCTCATAGCTATATGCAAAGTTTGCTCGCTGACGCTGAACACAATGGCGCAATATTTGTTGGCCAGACACTATTTGTATCCGCTAAGCAAAATGTACAAGGTTTTGAAGTAAGGCTTAACAGTCAAGGGGAAAGTATTACTCTACAGTGCGAGTTGTTGGTTAACTGCGCAGGTTTACATGCTAGTACTGTGGCTCATGCCATAGCAGACATGCCAAAACAGCATATTCCAACCATACATTATTGTCGCGGTCACTATTTTAGTTATCAGGGTAAAAGTCCCTTTCAACAGCTCATTTATCCCATACCCTCTGCTAATGGCTTGGGCATTCATGCTTCACTCAATATCGCAGGACAGCTTAAATTTGGCCCTGACACGCAATATATTGACCGCATTGACTATCAGGTGGATCCTGCACTGAAAACTAAGTTTGTTAAGGCGATAAGAAAGTACTACCCCACACTTGATGCTAATAAACTGCAACCTGACTACGCCGGTATTCGACCGAAACTACAAGCCGCCAATGCAGGTTTCAAAGACTTTAATATTCAAAACCAGCAACAGCACGGTATTACCGGGTTGATTAATCTATTTGGTATTGACTCGCCTGGGTTGACTGCAAGTTTGGCTATTGCCGAATATGTTGCAGACATAGCTTGAATTGATGGCGACTAAAGTAGTTAAACATTAAAAACAAAAAAACCAACCGATGTGGTTGGTTTTTAACATGTAAGTTTTAAGTTTTAGTAAACTTTACTTATCGCCAACTTGTGCTGCAGCTTCTGGTTTTTGAATTTCTAATAATTCAATTTCAAATTGCAGTACTGAGTTACCTGGAATACGTGGTGGATTGCCATTCGGTCCATAAGCCAAGTCTGAAGGGATGGTAAATTTAAACTTAGAACCTACCGACATTAATTGTACACCTTCAGTCCAACCTGAAATAACACGATTAAGTGGGAATACTGCTGGTTCACCGCGCTCTCTAGAGCTATCAAAAGTCTCGCCATTCAGGAAAGTACCAACGTAATGAACTTTTACAGTATCAGTAGCAACCGGCTTTTCACCGTCAGCTGCGGTTAAAACTTGGTACTGGATACCAGACTCAGTCACTTCTACGCCTGCTAGTTTAGCATTTTCGGCTAAGAATTTTTGACCTTCAACTAAACTTGCTTCTGAACTAACGCTTGCTTGCTCTTGTTGCTTGGCTTTCATGGCTTGATCTAAATTCATCAATAATGCTTGGATGTCTTCTTTTTCAATTTGTGATTTGCCGGCCATGCTATCGGTAAAGCCTCGAATAATAAGCGACTTATCTAATGCTAAGCCAACTTTATCGTGCTCTTCTAAATTACGCTCCATATACATGCCAATTGAAGCGCCTAAACCGTAGGCTTGTTTTTGTATTTCTGTTTCAAGTGCAGCCGCCTGCTCTTCTTGCTTGGCTGGTTCTTGACAACCCATTACTGATAATAAAGCGATAGCGACTAGGGTCGGTTTAAAAAATTTCATTTACATCTCCGTTTTACTACTTAATGGGAAATTCCCGCTAAGTCATTTAAATATGTGTGAATTGTTAAACAATGCGGCTTATACTAACGATAAATGCCCCAAGAAAAAAGTATTAATATTTTGTTGAACTATAACTTAAACATTATTAAAGCCAAGCTTTTGTTTTTATTGATATTGCTTACAGGTTGTCAGCCTGTAGGGCAAGCACCAGAACAAAGGTGGCAACATGCTATAGAAGGCGCATACGCGGCAAACATATCTAATGATGCAAAATTCAGCGTTGTGTCATCAATTCATCACGGCATCAGTTTGTGGGATTTAGAAAACAATGCCCTGAAATATAACTGGTCTCAACAGCAAGATAGCGCTGATAATTTAGTCTTGGTTGCCGATATTGCTGATAATAACAGCCATGCGATAACAGCCAATCGCCACGACTTTTCGTTATGGAATATCAACAACGGCCAATCTGAAGGTTTTTGGTCAATCACGGAATCGACTATTCGTGATGTTGCTGTGTCAAATAATGGTGATTATCTACTTATTGGTCAAAGTAACGGCAAAGTTATGCATATTACAATAGCCAACGGCCGACGCCTTGAGTTTTTAGGTCATCAAGAAAAAATTAATGCCGTTGATATGTTACCGAACGGTCGTGTCGCTATTTCTGGCGGCAATGATTTTGTCGCCTATGTTTGGGATACGCAATCAGGACAAGTCATTTATCGCTTCAATCACCCAAGTCGTGTAACCATGGTGGCACTTGACGCTAAAGGACGATATGCCTTTACCGCCGACAGTAAAAAATCGGCCAATATTTGGGATTTAAAAACCGGTAAGCTAATTTCAAAATTAAATTATTTTAATCGCCAAGAAGTTTTTAGCGCCGTACAATTTTCCCCTGATGGCAGCAAGCTATTAACGGGCGCTCCTTCCCGCAAGGTTAGCGTATGGGATATTACTACCGGCGAACGCCTAACTAGCTGGCGAGTTATACCCCGTGATGATATCAGACCTGCTGGGGCAGTTGTTTATAGTGTCGCTTTTAGAGATAATAACCAAGTTATCACCGAAAGCTCTTCAGGATACGCAGAATTATGGCAGGTAAATAAACAGTGAAATCAGTTAATGAATTAAGCCAAGCAATTGAAACGCTTGAAACTCGTAATGCCTTTCAAGATGATATTATCGAGCAACTCAACCATGAGTTATCGGTACATCAAGGCCAAATTGCAGAACTTAAACAACAAGTCGCCTTAATTGCTAATAGAATTAAAGAAAACATGCCTGAACAACTAGGTGCAGAAGAAGTAGAGCCACCACCACCGCATTATTAAAGCTAAGGGCAACAGCGTATTTACCTTAATAAAAAACCGATTAATTCAACGCTATTATTTAATAGTTAAGTTGGTATTTATCTAATAGCTCTTGGTAATCAGGCGACGATTTAAATTGCTCTGTGAGTCGCCCAAGCGTTAGTTTTATTTCTTGGGAATCGTCTCTTAGCTTTGTTAATACCATATGTACCGGTGTAATGGATACATAGGGTTCTATAATCTTAACTTGAGCACTAGCACGCGCTTTTGACATCAAGCGATGGAAAATTAACGGATTGGCAATTGCCATGTCAATTCGCCTACTGAGCAACAACTTCAACAACACCTCTTCCGTTAATGCTGGCAGTTTAGTGAGATAGCTTGCCTGATCAAAATCTTCGCCATATGAATACTCTCTCGTGGTGCCAATAGCATAAGGTGCTAATTGTTCTAATTGGCCATTAAACTCAAATTTATGATCCGTTAAGGTAAATAGTTGATTAACTTCATCACCATAAGACGGTTCAATAAAGTCATATATCTGTTCACGCTTGGAATTTTTAAATAACGTTAATATAAGATCGATCTTGCCTTGAGCAACAAAATAAATCGCCCGGGGCCAAGGTAGTACTATAAATTCAAAATCATATTTTGAATTAGCTTCGAAGTATTCAAGAACATCAATAGAAAAACCTTTAGTTTCGCCATTTTCTTGATAGTTAAATGGAAAGTAACCTACCTCTTCGATCGCTACAGTCAGCACAGTTCTTTCCTTTGCGGGAAAATAATCAGCTGACTTCAAGCTAGTTTGTGCTAAAACAAACCATGGAAAGAGGTAAAGTAAAAATATTATTTTTATAAAAATCATCATATTAATTAGTCGTATAACTATTTTTTTATCTAAAGCCTAAGCCTATTGTTCTTTCAGTTTAAACCAAATTGCGCTTGAAAAGATATTATACATACGCTTTTTATAATATTTAGTTACTACGAATACATAGGTAATAATATCCGCAGGCTTTTAACAAACTCGCTATTTCATTGCATGCTCAAGCAGCGTCAATAGTTTGTCCTGAACAACAATAACTGGCCGCGTTTATTCATACTCACTAAATAATGCTAGGTGTCTGTGCAGGAAACTACTCCGAGTAGTATGCTCTAGGTAAATAATAACTAAGCTTAAAAATGCTAAATTAATTTTTTATGGCTATTATAAAGATAAAGGAATTATTGGAACTGACGTCTCAATGGAATCAAGTCATGTTAGTAAAATGTTAACTCATAAATATGTTATCAATGATCCACTGCACCAATTATTTGATGCGGTGAGCGCTATTTCTGTTCAGGGATACGATGAAGAGCGACGGGTTATTTATTGGAATGAAGGTAGCGAAATACTTTATGGTTATAGTAAAAAAGAGGCAACAGGCAAAAAGATTGAAGAACTTATTATCCCCAAGCCCATACGTGAGTTAGTGATTTCGGCACATAGCGAGTGGATAAAAAACGGCACAGAAATTCCTGCAGCAGAGATCACTTTATGCCACAAAAATGGCAGTGATGTGTGTGTCTTTTCAAGTCATGTGATGTTTACCAATCAATATAATGTCCAGCAGATGTATTGTATTGATATTGATTTAACCGATGTTAGACAAGCACAAGCGCAAGTTATATTTAAAGAACATATGTTGGAAACTATATTTGAGGCAATACCCGATTTGTTTTTTTTGATGGAAAGTGATGGCACTATCACTGACTATCATGCCAGTAACAAAAATGCCCTTTACGTTTCACCAAAGCAATTTATTGGTAAAAATATGTCTACTTTATTACCTGAGGACGTTGCTAATAAGTTTCAAAATCATATTGCTAAAATATTACAGCAAGACGGCATGACAAGTTTTGAATATGAACTCACTATGCCACATGGCGTGGCATATTTTGAGGCAAGAATCAGTTTATTGCCCGCCTATAAACAAGTAATGGTCATTGTTCGTGAGATTACCGAGCAATATAAGTCAGCGGAACTCATACGCCATCAAGCTTATTTTGATAGTTTAACGTTATTGCCTAATCGTTTTTTAGCACTAGATCGTTTATCTCAAATACTGGTCGAAGCAGAGCGAAACAATGAGAAAGCGGCGGTACTTTTTCTTGATTTAGACGACTTTAAAAAAGTTAATGACTCATTAGGCCATGAAGTTGGCGATAAACTACTGATAGAATCAGCTCATAGATTACAGCAAGTATTGCGAAAAGAAGATACCGTGGGTCGCTTAGGTGGTGATGAGTTTATTATCTTACTCAGGGGCTTATCCAATGATGATGATACCTTGGCCATAGCTGAAAATTTGCTTAAAGCGTTTAGGCAACCTTTCAAGATCGATGGTAGAGAATTAATACTGACATTAAGTATTGGTGTTGCCGTATACCCTAAAAATGGCAGTTGTCCTTCTGACTTGTTGCGCAATGCCGATACCGCGATGTATCAAGCAAAAGCACTAGGGCGCAATACCTATTCATTTTTTACCTCTGAAATGAATATTGCCATGCAACGCCGCTTTGAAATTGAAGAGCAAATGCACGGAGCATTAGAGCGTAATGAGTTTGAATTGTATTACCAACCTCAATTTGATGTTAGCAACGAAAATATTATCGGCGCAGAAGCGTTACTGCGTTGGCATAACCCAGCACTAGGTAACGTTACACCAGATGAATTTATTCCGATTGCTGAACACACAGGTCTCATCATGCCTATTGGGCAGTATGTGATGAAACAAGCCTTAAGTTTTTTAAATCAATGGCAAGGCATTGATCAACAAAAATACACCATGGCAGTTAATTTATCGCCACGTCAATTTAGAGATCCCGAGTTACTCCGCTTTATCAAAAATACGCTTAGTGAGACAAATGTTAATCCTGAAGATTTGGAGCTTGAAATCACGGAGGGAGTTTTAATGAGCGGTCAATCTTATATCCATGACGCATTATTGGCAATTAATGCCCTCGGCATAAAACTATCTATGGACGATTTTGGTACGGGTTACTCTTCATTAAGTTATTTAAGACAGTACCCTTTTGATGTCTTGAAAATAGATCGAAGCTTTATTGATGGTATTACCTCAAATAAGGCAGATTGTGACTTAGTAAAAGCAACTATCGCCATGTCACACAGTTTAGGACTTGCTGTTGTTGCTGAAGGTGTTGAAACTAAAGCACAACTGACATTATTAGTTGAATTAGGCTGTGATTACGTGCAAGGGTACTATTTTAGTAAGCCTGTTCCGGCAAATCTGTTAGTTGATTTTTCAGCGCATCGTTAGTCAGTAGTGCATATGATTTGGTTTTTGATTACTTAAGCAATATGGTCATTTACATTGACAATAAATGTTGTTTTTTGTCATCAAAGCTAAGGTTAAAAGCAAAGATAGCTATAACGTAATGGGGCGATGAGATAGACGTCATATTCACTTTCTTCATCACTAACCTATATTTTAGCTGCAGGTTTAAGATTTATCTCCACACTTTTTGAGAAAAACGTCCAACATACCAGCAGCCATTATGATCTTAAGCTTAAGGTCACCAACACAATACCATGATCTGTACTTTCACCATCACGGGCAAAAATGGGATTAATTAAATGTCGATCGTAAGTGTCATAAGCACTGACCTGATAAAGGCTATCGTGATAACTTGCATCAAATTCACATGATAATAAAATATAGTCGAGTACCGAACTACCGGCACCAAAATAATGTGTTGGAGTGCGTTTATTTTTTTCTGCTCGCCCAGTAAGATTAATGTCATTATCTTCACTAGCATCATGAGTCAGTGCCGCTTGACATAAGTCCCAAGCATCATGTAAACAATATTTAGCAAGATAAGCATCACGGTCAATAGCAGACACAAAACGTAAAGTTTTAGTCAGCAAATGACTTAACACACCGTCTGTTAAGCTATTATTAAAATCCCCCATTAATACCATAGGATTTTCACTCGCTTCTCGCCGCGTTATCATCTCAATCATTAATAACGCGGCTTCACTACCTCGTTGTACGGTCGAGCCCCAACCGCCGGCGACTTGTGCTTTCAAGCTTTCAATAATAGTTTTTTCTGCCGACCAGTTTTTATTTTTATCATCGAGTTCAAGCATTGAGCGTTTAGATTTAAAGTGCACAACATAACAATCACAATGCCCCATATGTGGCACGTTTACTGTCGCTCGTAGCACTTGTCGACTATAAGAAAAGCCAGCACCTAAGCCTAATGCTGTAGCAAGTTCAGGGTTAGGTTTTACCGCTGCGATGTCAACAATTGGGTAACGAGATGCAAGCGCTACGACAGGACGTCGATAAATAAAATCATCAATAACCTCAGGTTGATCAACTACAGCAAAATAATCATAGCCTTGTGCGGCGACTAATTGCTTTAACGATTCAGTACTAAAAACCTCTTGAAAACCAATAATATCAGGCTGATTATCTTGTAAATACTGCGCAACCCAATGCTGTTTTTTTTGCCATTGCTCGGCGCTATAAATACGTTCAAAATCATAAAATGCATTCGGCGGTTCAAGATAATTGAATAAATTAAAGCTAGCAATTTTAAGGGTTAAATTGGACACGGCGACTGCGGGCAGTAACTGACTTTTGTCTGGTTTATTTATCTCGGTGATAACGTTATCTCTATTGCTTATATAAGTATCAAATTAAAAACCCGTGACATAAATTAGTGCAGCTCAAATGATTTTTTTACACTAGCGGCATGGGTATTTTCTGCCTTTTATGCTGATTAGGCGTGTAAATCAAAATCATCTGCATCTAAAAATGCCGGAAACTGGTGTTTGAATTTCTCAAGTTGGCTAAAATCAAGTTGCGCTGTAATGATTTCTTGCTGATTATTAACAGCACAAGTCAGGGTTTCACCGTTAAAATCAAGGATTATCGTGCCGCCAGAATGAGCGGTATTATTGCCATCCTCTCCGATACGATTGACGCCCACCACAAAAGCTTGATTTTCCATGGCCCGCGCTTTTAATAAGGTATCCCAAACGTGGCGGCGTACCGCAGGCCAATTAGCAACGTTGATCATCAGATCATAATCTTGGCGGTTGCGCGACCAAACAGGAAAGCGTAAATCGTAACAAACTAACGGCAGTATTTTGATGCCGTTAATGGTAATTATTTTTCTATTTTTGCCTTGTTCAACATAATCTTGCTCTTTACCTAGGCGAAATAAATGCCGTTTATCATAATGTTCAACGTGGCCATCAGCAAACACCCAATAAAAGCGATTAACCTTTTTATCATCTTGGCTCACTAAAACGCTGCCCGCAAATACACAGTTGTATTGCTTAGCCATTTTCTTTAGCCACGTTAAGGCCATGCCGCCATTTTCAGGTTCTTGGACATCTTTTTGATTAATACAAAAGCCGGTCGAAAAGGTTTCTGGCAGTAATAGTAAGTCAACAGCGTCATGGCTATTAAAGTAAGCGTCGAACAATTGTTCTAAACCTTTAAAATTGGCTTGTTGATCTAACCAATGAATATCGTACTGCACTGCCGCTATGGTTAAAGTTGACATAATATTTCTGCGGCTTTAAGTAAGGTATCATCATTTTTAGCAAAACAAAGTCGGATCACTTTATTCTTTTGCTGATAAGCCACTCTTTGCTGCGCCGGATAAAGCGGACTAAGTGGAATGGCAGCAACACCAACTTCTTGGGTTAACCACTGACAAAACTCACGATCATTGAGCGCTGATATTGCAGAGTAGTCTAATAATAAAAAATAAGTCCCTTTTGACGGCAATAGCGTAAAACGAGAGTCTTTCAAGGCGTTAATCAGCACATCTCTTTTTTGTTGATAGAAACTGGCTAACGTCGTGATATGCTCAGGCTGCTCTTTTAACATTTGCGCGATGGCTATTTGCGCGGGGGTAAATGAGCAAAAAGTTACGTATTGGTGAATTTTTCGAAATTCAGCCGTAAGCTCATCGGGTGCGGCGCAATAGCCCATTTTCCAGCCAGTACAATGAAAGGTTTTACCAAAACTAGCAACAACAAAGGCGCGCTTAAATAACTCAGGATAACGTAAAACACTCTCATGGCGTTCGCCATCAAAGGTCATGTGCTCATACACCTCATCGCTGATGACATATAAATTATATTTTTCAACCAATGCCTGTAGCGTACTAAGATCAGCCTGACTCAAAATTGACCCGGTTGGATTGTGTGGGCTGTTGATAATGATGGCACGTGTTTTTGCATTAATCGTTTGTTCGACCAATGCCCAGTTTATGGCATAACTTGGCGTTTCAAGGGCAATATGGCGACAAACGCCGCCAGCAAGGTCAATAGCAGGCTCATAAGAGTCGTAAGCAGGATCAAAAATTATGACTTCATCATTTGGCCGTACGAGAGCTTGTATGGCAACCCATAATGCTTCTGTCGCGCCCGAGGTAATCGTAACGTTATTAAGTCCATTAAGCTTTAGTTCGTCGTCTAAATGTGATTGATACTGCCTATGTACCATATTGGCAATTTGCGTTAACAGCTCAGGTAAACCATTCGATGGTGCATATTGATTTTTTCCGGCACTAATCGCTTGGTTAATTTTATCTTTCAAAAAATCAGGGGTATCAAATTCAGGAAAGCCTTGCGATAAATTAATCGCCTGATATTGATTAGCCATGATCGACATTTCAGTGAAGATACTGGTATCTAAGTTTGGCAGTTTACTGGTAAAAGTGGACGACAAAAAACGCTCCTTTGATCTTGCTAAGTGATTTCTAACTGGCTAATGAAACAATAGCTCGAATATTAAGGCTAACAGCTAATGAGTTCAATCGTTATCAACTTTTAAGCACTCTTATCAAGCGCCTAATATTCGAACCTTACCTCAGCTTTGACTCATAATCGCTTCGTAGGGTTTTTAGGTGTAAATCAAAAATAATCAGCAAAGAAAGAATGCCTATGTTGTAGCCAAAGATAGCGGGCCATGATCTATTGGTTAGTTATAGAGTAACTCATCGCCACGAGCAAATTTATTACACTAAGTTATAGCTATTCACTGCAGCCTACACGGCAGCCAAAACTTTGCTAAATATGACCTAAAAAGTCGTTGCAAAATATGGCCAACTAAATAATATCTCGGGCTTTTACGGCACGGTAAATCACACCAGCGATTGATATTATTTGCTAAAATAAATCTCCAGCAAAGATTAAGTTAGCTTTAGAAGATTAAATATTCTATGCGCTTATTTTGGCTAATTGAGCTTTTTATACCTCGTTATTTAAAATTTGAGTCCGCGTTTAGTACTTGCTTCTAACCTAAACTTACCAGCACCATATAAAACAGGTTTCTTCAGCTTAGGTCTGAACTAGTACAGGTCATTAATATCTTTGAAATTGACCTGCTAATTTCACTCTATTTTGAAATTAAAACATGTTCACCGCTAAGTATATCTATTTGTTTCAAAAGGTTAAGATCAGACGCAAACACTTGGCCTTTAGCCGTAGCAACGATATCTAATAAACTATAGGTAGACCAATTTTTTCTGGGCGCGGTACAAGTATTGTTATCAATATCAAATAACAATAGCGTATCTTCTGCGGTGATCAAAAGTTGTCTTTTTTCCTTATCAAAAAACATATTGGTTAACATCCAGTCATCGGCTTTTAACCCCTCTTCATTGTTGGAAGTCAGGCAGCTTACTAAGACAATTTCTTTATTGCCTGAATCTATATCGACCGAAAACACCGTTCCTAGCGATTGGCTTAGTACAAAAGCCTTTTTATTCAGCTGATCAAATTCGACATCTACTGCACTTGAATTACCATTACCCACATAGCCAAACTCAGATGCTATTAACGTTCTTTTGCCGGTAGTTAAATCAATAGACAATAATGTTGAGTTATTCGTATCAGTCACAAGCATGCTATTATTTTCACTATCAAGTGTTGCACCTGATAGCCGACTAATAACCTCACCACCACCAATGTAATTATTGCTGATAGTCGTTCTGACTTTGGTGGCGAGATCAATTTTGATCAACGCCTGCTCAAACAAGACATAAAGATGTTGTTCGTTATCATCAACAATAATGTCAGCTAACAACTGAGATTCTGCTCTGGCCAAGTCTAAGATTATAGTTCTATTGCCTGTGGCTAAATCAATAGCGATAATCGCACCAGCCTTATTGCCTCCTGTGTCTGCAACATAGATAGAATTTTCCTGATTAGCAATAGCGATTTCTCTTGGAGCGATCATTCTACGGCCAGTGCCAATACCGTTACTCAAAAATTCGCTACGCACACCGGTTGTCAAATTCACTTGCACAATCATATCCAAACCGGCATCACCGACTAATAATCTATTATTGGCTTCGTCCAGTGCTACGTTTTCTAGGCTTACAAAATTTAACTCAGACTCTTGCTCGTCTGGAGATATTATTTGATACTGGCCTAGATTTAAATCAACTTTAGCAATACCTAAAGCACCAACAGAATATGCCAGGGTATTAGCTTGATTGAGGTCAAGAGAATAAACCTGAAAGTCAGGCAGGCTGGCAATAGGTGATAATTGCGCTCCACTTAAGGAGAGTAATGAAATGCCATTGTAAATATTATCTATTAATGAGGAGTCAGAGCCTGAGTCAGTAACAAGAAGGCCTGCATTGGTATATTTAATACGACTATTTACTGCCCTTGAACCATAGGCAATACCGCTATCAGCTATAACATTCATAGTACCTGTTACTACATTATATTTAAAAATAGCCGTGCTGTTAAAGTCGTAATTTTTGGCCGAAAAATAGACGAGGGATAAATACACACTATCCTCGACATTATCATAAGAAATATCATTTACTGACGCAAATAACCACTCACTGTCATCCAAATCTAAGTCATAGTTTACTAATGTCGTAAGCTCTCCAGTGGTTACATCAACGGCATGTAAACTCAACGCACCGGTAAGTATTTTGGCATATATAAGTGCATCATGCTGCTTGCTATAGCTTAAGTTATTCAGACCCCCCGATCTACTTTCACCTGTTTGACTAAATATCGGAGTTACTATAGCGACATCATTGCTATTCAACCCCAGCGTAAGCAATTTGTTGTCAAATGTACGGCCTAATAACCTATTGTTGGTATGATCAATAGTAAAAGCGTTAGGAATTATTTTCTGCTCGATATAAGCCGTTGCGGCGGCTGTATTTACACTGCCGTCATTACTCATGGTTTTAACGACTAACTTTGTTGTTGCTGAGTTTGATATATTTACTGTCGCCGACCAGTTATAGGTTTCACCTGGGGTATTATTTGTCATTAATAATGACTGTTTATCAACTGAAAATTGAGCTTTTTTTGCTGTATCATCAATAGCCGCTTCAACGCCATTAACGCTAACTGATGCTAAACCATTTGAGCTATTTGCCGTCCCTCGTACCGTAATCCTTGACGCTTTTTTATTTGACCTAGACCAAGGAAATAATATTTCAGCAGTAGGCGCAAGAATTGCCTCATTTAATGAAAAAGTTACATCAATTGTACAATCCGAAGATACTTGAGACACGGCATAAGTATTTTCAACTAAAATCCCGTTACAGCCATTGATTTCTTCAACTAAATAACCCTCATTGAGCACTATAGTAAATGATGCCGAAGCTCCTGCTTCGACATTTTTGGACGCTGGTTCTATAATGCCGCCAGTGCTAGAGGTTGTTGTTATTAGATGCATTACAGGGGGCACCGGTTCAGAACTAGAGTCCGAAGATCCCCCACATCCAAATACGCTATAGCTAATGAGCAAGATAATTCCTTTTTTCATTTTCAACTCCTTTAATTTTAACATGCTTAAACCATGAAATTTTTGCTTTGTCATATGCCCAATTCAGCTAAAGTTACTATAAACTAACATCTAGCGATTCATTAGTTTTAGCTGAATTGAGTCAGATACAATACATGACTTTGCTGTTATAACAACGTCCTTTAACGCACGGTTTTATAAAGCCTCAGTGTTATCGTATTTCCTGGCTAATAAATTTTACGGCTAGCTTAGATCAAACACTTAACCTGGCCCGTTATAACTCAAGAGCAAGTAAAAATGCCCGCCAGTTAACCTTAAAAACGAAATTTCGTTTCATTTTCAGGCTATTAATCTTGTTTAAAAATACCAATCACCTGTTCGTTGGGTCTTACTTCCTGCTCCACATGCTCTTCAGGTTGTGCCATCTGATGACCACAACTGACACAGGTGACCGTCTCTACACCGTTTTCTTTGGTTAGTCCCATGGTGTCCATTGCCTGACATTTTGGGCAAATTGCCCCGGCTATAAATCGTTTTTTCACTTTTTGACTCGATTTTATTTAATTATTAATTGGTTTTAGCAAGATATCTGCTTAGTACATCTATTTTACCTTGAACAACCCCCTAAGGAAAAGCGACAATAGCGCCCTGCATTAAAATGAGTAACGATAAATGATCATAGCCACAGATTTAAGTTTAGCCCGAGGCGCAAAATACCTCATCAAATCATCAAGTTTTAGCATATACCCAAATCATAAGGTTGGGCTTGTTGGGGCGAATGGCTGTGGAAAATCATCTTTATTCGCCAGTTTATTGGGCGCACTACCCGCCGATATGGGCAATCTATCGATGCCCTCAAGCTGGAAAATTGCCACCGTTAAGCAGGAAACACCCGCACTAGACCGCTCGGCTTTAGATTATGTCATGGATGGTGATATTGAATATCGCGCGTTAGAAGCGAAATTAGAACAAGCTCGCGCAGACGACAATGGCACACTTGAAGCCACTATTATCAACCAAATTGATACGGTTAATGGCTACAGTCTCCCTGCACGAGCAGGCGAATTATTACACGGTTTAGGTTTTGTACAAGAGCAGTTAGCCAATCCGGTAAAATCATTTTCCGGGGGTTGGAGAATGCGTTTAAACCTAGCCCAAGCCCTGATCAGCCGTGCCGATTTATTATTACTTGATGAGCCAACCAACCATTTAGATTTAGACGCGGTTATTTGGTTGCAACGTTGGTTAAAAAGATTCACGGGCACTTTGGTGCTTATCTCACATGATCGTGATTTTCTTGATGATGTTATTGGTCAAATTCTGCATATTGAACATCAAACCGCAAAATTATATGCCGGTAACTATAGTGCTTTTGAACGTCAACGTGCCGAACACCTTGCCCAACAAGATGCACAATTTCAGAAGCAACAAAAAGAAGTCGCTCATTTAACCTCTTTTGTTGATCGTTTTCGTGCAAAAGCCAGTAAAGCCAAACAAGCACAAAGTCGTTTAAAGCGCTTACAAAAATTACCTGATTTGGCGCCAGCCCATGTTGATAGTCAATTTACCTTCAGCTTTGAACAGCCAGACACGCTACCTTACCCATTATTAGCATTAACTGAAAGCCAATGTGGTTACAGTGATGAAGCCATTATTTTAGCCGATGTTGCCATGACCTTAGTACCTGGCAGCCGCATTGGCTTACTGGGCCGCAATGGTGCCGGTAAATCAACATTAATCAAGTCACTGGCAGGTGATTTAACGTTACTTAAAGGTCAACGCTATTGCGCGCAAGACCTGCGCGTTGGCTACTTCTCTCAGCATCAGTTAGAGCAATTGCATTTGCCTAGTAGTGCTATTGAACATATTACCCGCGCTAAACCCGACATAACAGAGTTACAAGCACGGTCATTCTTAGGCCGTTTTGGCTTCAGTGGCGATCAAGCCTTAGATAAAGTCGGCATTATGTCGGGTGGTGAAAAAGCGCGTTTAGTCTTGGCGCTTATTGTTTTGGACAAACCCCAATTATTACTATTAGATGAACCTACCAACCATCTTGATTTAGAAATGCGTCAGGCGTTAGTGCTGGCCCTACAAGACTTTGAAGGTGCTATTATTCTAATTGCTCATGATCGCTATTTATTAGAATCATGTGTCGATGAATTTTATATCGTCGCTAATGGCCGCGTGACTGAATTTGATGGTGATATTGATGACTATCAACAATGGCTAACTGACGACAAAAAACAAACAGTAAAAGCAAACAAAGTGGTTGGTGAACCACCAGTAGATAAAAAACAACAACGTAAAGAGCAAGCACAATTACGTAAAAAAGCTTCACCGCTGCGAAAACAAGCCGATAAGTTTGAAAAACTAGTGCAAAAAAATCAAGATGAGTTAACACAAGTTGAAGCGCAGCTAGCCGACAGTGAGATTTATCAAGCTGAACACAAAGCCAAACTCAGCGAATTGTTGAAACGCCAAGTGCAGCTTACACAAGATTTAGCAGAGCATGAAATGCAATGGCTTGACCTTGAAGAACAAATTGAAGAGATAATGTCACAAGCTTTATAAATTTATTGCTACACTTAAGATTAATCGGGTTAATTTATTTTGTAAATTAATACCTTTAGCAGCACAAATCGCAGCAAAATACTTTGTCACTGCGTTGAATAGCGACAACATCAGAATATAGGACATTATAATGAAAAAATTAACCTTACTCGCACTCAGTATTGCCCTATTTGCTCAAAGCTCTGTATACAGCGCCGATTTAGATTTAGGTATATATGAGCTAAATCGTGGAGAGTTTAAAGCCGCGATTGCTGAATTTGAGCCTTTAGTAGCTCAAGAGTATGCGCCTGCTCAATACCAAATGGGCTTAATTTATTTAAATGGTTACGGGGTAATTAAAAACCCAAAAAAGGCGCTAGAGCTATTTAATTTAGCGGCATCGCAAGATTATTCCGAAGCCTTATTCGAGCTTTCTTTGCTATACAGTGAAGGTGAAGTCACTCAGAAAGATCTTACTACCGCTTATGCGCTAATGGAAAAATCAGCTAATAACAATTTACCGCGTGCTCAGTTTAATTTAGGGGTAATGTTATATAACGGTAGTGGCGTAAAACGCAATTATTTACAAGCATCTCGCTGGTATCAAAAGGCCGCTGATCAAAACTATGCACTCGCGCAATTTAACCTAGCCTTAATGTACTTTGAAGGTAAAGGCGTGACTAAAAGTACTGAAATGTCTTATATCTGGAATATTATTGCCGCTAAAAATGGCTACCGCGAAGCGGAAAAAAGCCGCGATATGGACGAACATAAATTAACCATAGAAGAAATTAAAACTACCCGCGAAAAAGCGGATGTTGTTTACCGAAAAATAATCCAACAAAGAGAGCTAAAATTAAAAAACCGCTCTTAGAGTAGACGCCAGCAAATAAACTCGCTATGCAACTTAGCGGGTTTATCCCCCTTCATCTACGCTCTTTAATATTAGTCAGTAGAGCTTTAAAGCTATTTTTATAGCGCCAAGATATTTTAAATTTTACCCATATTTAATTTAGCCTTACTATCACGACTACCTAGCGATGAAATAGTCCCAACACACTGCAAATTTATTTCCGGTGACAATGAATGCGGCTGCAGCCCTTATCGATTATCCGCTCAGCTAGCGGTATTAATATCGTGCAGGTTCGCAGCTATTTCGACAGTATATTAAGGATCCTCATTACCCAAAAATAGTGATTAAAATACTAAAAAATACATTTAAATCCGTGATAATATTGCGCCGAAAAAGTGACGATGACAGTGATCTAAATCAATAAGCCATGCTGAATTATAATTTACACTAAGGCTCTAATTAATTGACTATCTCGATACCCTTTGGAGTGAATTATGAACATTGTGGATATGTTACTCAACGACCCTGTCGTGCTTTATTCTTTTATTGGCTTAGCTATTGTTCTGGGTATTTGTAGCTATTACATTTACTATTTTTTAAGCCATATTATTGAAGATAAATAGTAACGAGTCTCAGTTAACACTGTCAAAAGTGCCCGATGAGCAATAGCTCTAGCTGAATTTAGCTAACACTCAAGCATTTGCTATACTATATGTTAATTATTAACCAACCATACACAGGTCAGGTCGTGTTATGACATCGTCAATCAATCAAGTATTGCCGTCGTTAAATACCATTAATCGCTTAGAAAAAGATAAGGATAAAGAGCAAGAGAAGCTGGCCTCTGGTTTGCGTATCAACAGTGCTGCGGATGATCCTGCTGGCCTACAAATCGCTTCGAGATTAACTGCTGAGCGTAACGGTGCGCAGCAATTAAGCTACAATAGCCAAGATAAAATCAATCAAAACAACATCCAATCTGGCCGACTAAGTGCGATAAATGAAGGCTTACAGCGTGCTAACGAACTGTCTATTCAAGCAGCTAACCCGCTCAGTGATAATTCGGCTATTCAAAGTGAACTGAACCAATTGAGTGAGCAAATTAATACGGTCGCCAGTGAAGTATTCGGCACTAATAATTTTATTTCCGGCTTAGATGCAACCGCCCCTGCTGCAAGCCAACAAGCGATAGCTGATGCCAATGACAGCGTAAATAACTTAGCCACGATGAGCGGCGCAGAAAGTAATGCGCTATCAAACCAAGTAAGCAGTTATCAAACACAAGTCATTAACACGACCAGTGCGCGTTCACGCATACAGGATACTGATTTTTCATCCACCACGGCACAACAACAGAAAAACGAGCTTTTATTGCAGTCTGCTGTTACTTCAAAAAAAGATGAAGAAACACGCAAAGGGCTACTTATCAATCAACTGATCTAACGCTGTTGTTAAATAATTAACCTGGCTAAAAAAATGCCTTTTGCCGATAACCTAACTTGTGGGCATTAGCGGCGTTTTAACGTACAATAACTTTTTGTATTACACACTATTACCCCACTATGTTTACCAAAAGCTCTTTCAAACCAGCTTGGTGGCTAAAAAACGCCCATTTCCAGACCGTTGCCGCTAAATTTTTTCGCCGTCATCACACGATTAAAACCATTAACGAAACTTTAGAGTTACCCGATGGCGACTTTATTGATTTGGCTTGGACTGAAAAGGTCAACGCGGCGTGTTCTCGCCCCATTGTTGCGGTATTACATGGTTTAGAAGGCTCGAAAAACAGCCATTATGCTAAGGGCATGTTGTCAGCAATTAAGGCACAAGGCTGGATAGGTGTATTAATGCATTTTCGCGGCTGCAGTGGTCGACCAAACCGTATGGCAAAATCTTATCATAGCGGTCAAACCTGTGACGTTGACTATTTTAGCCAATATCTTGCCAATAATTACCCTAAGTCGAAAAAAGCAATTATTGGCTTTTCATTGGGCGGCAATGTCCTCACAAAATATTTGGCAGAACAGCAACAAGATATCTACCAAGCGGCTTGTATTATTTGTGCCCCTCTTGACCTATCAAGTTGTTGCGACAGAATTAATCGAGGTTTCTCTCGGATTTATCAAAAATATCTGGTTGATATGCTTCGAGTCAGCACCATTGAAAAAATAGAAGCTAATTTACTGAATAATATCGATAGAGTACATCTAGATAAGGTTCGTTCGATTCGAGACTTTGACCAAATGATCACCGCCCCCGTTAATGGCTTTCGAGATGCTAATGATTATTATCAACAAGCGAGTGGCCGAGATGTACTTAAAAATATTATGGCGCCCTGTTTAATCATCCATGCCAGCGATGACCCTTTTTTATGCCATAAAAACACCACGGCTATCGCTTTACTACCTAAGCATATAACATTTGAGGTCAGTGAGCGTGGTGGTCATGTCGGCTTCATTAGTGGTAAAAATCCCTTCAAACCTAAATTTTGGCTTGAACAACGCATTCCTGAATTTTTTACGAGATATTTATGATTATTCCCTTTGAAGATTTATCGACCGAAACCTTAAATGCCATTATCGAAAACTTCGTCCTCAGAGAAGGCACGGAATATGGCAGTGAAGATGTGTCATTAAGCGATAAAATTAGCCAAGTACATCAGCAACTAAAGCAAGGTTCAGCGCTATTGGTCTACTCTGAACTACATGAAACGGTTAACATTTTACCGACAGGTGAATTTTCAGAAGGTACAGAGGAACCCCGACAAGATAGTTTTTAGGTTATAGCAAGCCAGCTATAAAGTCTCTTGCCCTTAAGCTAAAGTGCCAACCAACTTGCTGAACAAAAAAGGCACTAATAAAGTGCCTTTTTTGTTAGCCATTACTTTTCGTTAGTGATTAATTCAATGGGTCTAAATGTCCCCGAAAAACTTACCGGCACAACATAATCAATACTCGGTAATGACGCTAATTCTTTTAGTTTGTTGATACCTGCGACCACATCAAAAGCATCGGCTTTAATAAAGAATGGTTTAACTGTGTTCACTAAAATTTTGCTTGCTGTTAGCTTAATAACGCTGACCTCAATATTGATTTTTTGCTGCTGGCCATGAAAATCAACAGTGCCATTAACGGTGAGTTTTTGCTCTTGAGCAATTTTCAATGCCTCAAACATAGCTTGATCAAGTTGCGCGCTAAACGTTGCTGAGCTGTATTTACTTGTTTCAAAAACAAATTTTTTCATCCGTTCATCACGAATCGCAATATTGGTAACGACACTCGCTAAGTCAATACTAATATTGACCTGCGCTTTTTCGCTAATATTACCTTTCAAACGGGAAAAGTGGTGATTTTCCGCAATGGTACTCTTTTTTATCGACACAAAACTGAGTAGTGAGCTGCTATTATCGAGTTGCCACGCGGCTAAGGCTGGAAAACTGATGATTGACACTGTAAGTAGGGTGATTAACGTTAACGTTATTGGGCGCATTTTGTATTCCATTTTTTAATATTTTGGCAATGTATCATATGACGTCATTGCTTGGGTTGCTATTTCTGCTAATTGAAATTAGTTTAGCGTGTAGTGCGATGCGGTTTAATAATCTCTCGCCAAGGAATATGCTTATTTCCTAATGATAAAAAATCAGGCTGCATCAATGTTTCACGTTGATTATAAGTTAACGGATTAAATTCACTATCAATAATACTACCGCCAGCTTGCTCTAGAATGCAATGGCTCGCACCAGTGTCCCACTCTCCCGTTGGTCCGACCCGTAAATAGCAATCAGCGCCACCTTCTGCAATTAAGCAATTTTTTAGTGAGCAACTGCCTAAGGCAATACGATCGTAGTCATAATCATCATTTAGGTACTGACCCATTAAGTTAATATCTTGACGTCGGCTAATAGCAATTTTTAACCGTCGTTGGCCATCATATTCAGCGACCTGTATTTTATGACTAGCAATATTATTTTCTTTAAAAGCCCCTAAGTTATTTTGAGCATAATAGGTTAAATGATGATCAGGTGCATGGATAACGCCAATACTGGGCCAACCATTTTCCACTAGAGCAACATTAACCGCAAAATCGCCACTACCAATAATAAACTCACCAGTGCCGTCAATAGGGTCCAATAACCAGTAGCGTGACCATTTACTGCGCTGAGCAAGCGCTAATGCACCAACCTCTTCAGAAATAATCGGAATATCGGGTGTTAAGGTTTTCAAAGCATCCATTAAGACATCATTTGCGGCGATATCCGCACTGGTGACTGGGCTATTATCTGCCTTCACTTCTGCCGTGTAGTTACCTTGTTTATAATAACGTGCAACTTCTTGACCTGCTTTTTTAGCGCTTTCAAGCGCAACTGACAATAACATTTCTGGGCTCATAAAATACCTCGCATATGATCTTCAATGAGTAACAACGCCGCAATACTTCGCGCTTCATTAAAGTCAGGCTCTTGTAATAGCTGTCGATAATTTGATAGCGGCCAAGGCACTATGTCTAAAGCTTCAGGTTCATCACCGACCAGTTTTTCAGCATAGAGATTTTCGGCAAGAAAAATAGTCATTTTTGCATCGAAAAATGCAGGAGCCATCGCGACAGTTTGCACTAAGGTTAACTTTTCAGTGCCATAGCCAATTTCTTCCTTTAACTCTCGATTCGCGGCCTCTGCAGCACTTTCGCCAGCATCAATGAGACCTTTTGGAAAGCCCAACTCATATGTATGGGTGCCGCCACAGTATTCTCGTACCAGCAACAGGGTATGTTGATTTAGCATGGGCACAATCATTACGGCCCCTCTACCTGTGCCAGACATGCGTTCATATTGACGTTTTTCGCCATTGCTAAAGGTTAGGTCGATTTGTTCAATCGCAAATAATCGACTTTTAGCAACCTGTTGACGCCCAGTAATTTCTGGTAATACTTTTTTTGTTGTCATAACGCCCTTTATTGCAACAACTTAACGGATAAATAGTTGGTATAAAAACTAAAACTTAACAATAGCACGATAACGTTAATTACATAGCTAAATCTCTTGGGTATACTCTTATCATAAACGTGTTGCTAGGGGAAAATCTATGCTTGATTGGCCAAAAACTGCAACTGTTTTTCAATGCAAAATTACAATAACGCTTGGTATGCTTTTTTCGGCTGAAAAAACCAGATAAAAACTTAGCTCAGTTACTCTGTTTTCAATAGCCTTTGCTGCTTTGATAATTTTACCTATGACACATAAAAAGTATAAAACATCATGATTAATTGGAAAGAAATTGATTTCGTTATCCTCGACATGGATGGCACTTTATTAGATTTACATTTTGATAATTACTTTTGGCAAGTACATATACCCTTAAGATACGCGAAAGCGCACAATATACCGTTAGCAGAAGCTCAAGCATATCTCAAGACTGAAACCAGTAAAGTTTCAGGCCAAATTAATTGGTATTGCCTCGATTATTGGACCGAGACACTTAAGCTACCTATTGTCGAACTAAAAAAAGAAATAGAGCATAAGATTGCTCTGCGCCCAGATACACTACCCTTTTTAGCTGCCCTTAAAAATGCCGGGAAGCAGGTAGTTTTAGTCACCAATGCACACCCTGAAAGCTTATCTTTAAAAGTTGAAAAAACCGCTTTAGACCAACATATTGATTTGTTGATTTCAACTCATCAGTACGGGGTTACAAAAGAGTCACAAGAATTGTGGCGAAAACTTCAAGCAGACTTACATTTTAATAATGCAACGACATTATTTGTCGATGACAGCCTGGCTATTTTAGACAGTGCTAAAAGGTTTGGCATTAAGCATTTACTATCGGTGGCAAATCCTGACTCTCAGCGACCCACTTTGAACCAAGCGCAACTCAGAGGATATCCTTTTATTACTGACTATAGACTCATCATTGACCAGATTTTCTAAACTTTAGTTTAGAAAATCACTTAATCTGGTGCAAAAAGAGCCAGGTTTGCAGACAAACCTGGTTTCTGTATCATTTAATTACAGCATCATTAAACAGCGGCCGACATGGAAATTAACCCTGTCCTCGCTGACAAGATTAAAGGCTTAATCTAAGCCAAAAAAACTACTTATTTTAGTTAACATATGGACAGAGGTTTGCTCTATTTTTTGATTTTTTGCTGCGGCATTTAATCTATTTTTAATAGTGTTTGTTTCCACTTCTCTTGCCGCTAATATTTCTGATATTTTTTTGATGATGGCTGGTCTTTGCAGAATGATTTTTTGAAATTCATCTCGGTGCAGTCGATAACTATACACATCACTGGTAGCGACAATCGTAGCAGTACGTGGCGCTCCAGTCATCAAGCCCATTTCACCAACAAATGTAGGTGAAATTATATCAGCAACTTTACTCGTTTCTCCACCAGACGCAAGCCACACTTCAGCGCTGCCTTCGGTTAAAATATACAGCCAGTTTGCGGTATCATTTTGTACCATTATATTTTCGCCTTTGGAGTACAATACCGGCTGCAGCCCATGCGCTAATATAGTTCGTTCGTCTTCGTTTAATCCACTTAAAAAATCTATCTGATTTAGCGCGTCTATTCTTTTCAAGATATTTTTTTGCTCTTTTTGCGCGCGCCGTTGACTATCATCATTATCAATAAATAATTGCGCTGCGGGAATGGCTAAAGGAATATTTGCCCGCTGTAATGCAGCATATAAACGTTTTCTAATCAAAGAGTTCGTTGGATCATCATCTTTAATTTCAGTTAACCAGTAACGAATTGCATAGTGCGCATAACTTTCTCGATTATCACCAGAAAAATCGAGACAAACACAATTGGCTTTAGGATGGGTTGCAACATTTAATATTGCGGGCGCGGCTTGCAGAGCTTCCTCAACAACTTCAATAACATGTGATGGGTTAGTGCGAAAATCAACATTAAAATGAACCCACATTCTATGCTGAAGTGGTTCACCAACACGTTTGCCTAAAATAATAATACTGGCTGCTAACAGCGACGAATTGGGTACGATAAGGGTATCCCAATCCCTTGTTTCTATTACCGTGTGTCGCCATCTAATTTCTTGCACTCGACCTTGCATGCCATTCTCAAGTTGTATCCAATCTCCTAGTCTTATTGAACGATCAAGCTGCAATGCCACACCACCAATAATATTACCTAATGTCGCTTGTAGTCCAATGGCTAAGATACCGGTTACTACGGCGGAAGTTGCGGCAATACTGGTAGCGTCAACACCAAAATTACTTAAGGTCATTACCAGTAATACAATAATGGCTACACCAAAAAATATATCGCTAATAATAGAGGGCGGGTGGTACCCTAGACGCGGGATTATCAGTTTAAATAATACAATAGAAAATAATTCAATCAGGGTTAACCAACCCATTAAATAGACAATATTACCGCTAATGACATCTATATGTGGCCAATGAAAAGAATTCGCAAGTTGATATATCACCACCAAAAATAAGTATATTGAGCAGAAAAAAGCCACACGCTTAATCTGACTATTATGACCTGACTCAAATACTCTTAATGACGCCGCTATAACTAGAAAACTGATGAAAAGGATGCTTGCGGATACCCATGAAGTTAGCGCCATTAAACTTTCTCTTTTAATTAATTATAGCTAGTTAACTTACTTGTTAATATTGTAACAAGCCATAAAATAAAACTTTTAAATTATTGTGGTTTTAGGTTATTACTTGATGTTTATCGTCGATTAACGATTATTTCGCACCATATCTTTTAAGTTTCATCCCGTTATAGCCATTACTTTTCCATATGGGTGTAAACGCCATCCCAAGTACCTTCGAACGTTTGATGCTCCAAAGTACTAATGCGCGATAAATATATTTGATATATTTTTCGTTCGTTATACTGGGCAGTTAATGCGGTAAAATCTACTTTAGCTTGCAACCAATTTTGGCTTAGGTAGTGTTGATATGCCACTTTATATTCAGCGGTTTCTGCTTCATATGTTGGTGACTGTAATTGCTGTTCAGTTAACGGTTCAAAAATAGTAATGGGTTCATTCTTACCTTTTACTTTAACGCTATCAATAAATCTAAAGCGATGTTTAGGGCAGTGCATTTTGGTACTCTCACTGACCAGACAGTCAACACCATAGAATTTGGTTAAACCCTCTAATCTTGCCCCTAAGTTTACCGCATCGCCCAGTACGGTATATGCTCGGCGATACTCAGAGCCCATATCCCCAACACTCATATCACCAGTATTTAAACCGATACCGACATAAATTTCCGGTAAACCCATTTTTTTAAACTCATCTCGTAATTTTTCCGTGATCACTTGCATATCCAACGCGGCATCTAATGCGTTTTGTGCATGCTCAGGATCATTAAGGGGGGCGCCCCAAAATGCCATAACCATATCACCAACATATTTATCTATCGTGCCTTTATGATCAAAAATGCTTTTGGTGATGGGGTTAAAATATTTATTAAGTAAATTTTTAAGTTCTGAAGCACTAAGAGATTCTGAAATAGAAGTAAAGCTTCGAATATCGGAAAAAAGTACCGTCATTTCCTTGCGTTCGCCATCAAGATTGACAGAATTTGGGTCCGCTAACATTTTATCAATGTGTGCAGGCGGCACATATTGATCAAATATGCCCTTGATCATTTTACGTTGATTATTTTCTTTGAAAAAGCCTAAACCTAAATTGTATATACCGACAAAGAATATCAGCATTAAACTTGTGGTGATCATCAGGCTTATATGATGATTTTGCCACAACCAAAAATTAAACCAACAGGTTAAAATCATCACTGATGTGGCTGTTATCGTCAGCGACATTGGGCCAATAGCAGGAAATATCAGCACACAAAAAATCGCTAGTACAACGAGTATAATAGCTAGTGCCGCTTCCCACCAATCGGGTTGGCGCGGTAATATTTCAGGATGCAATAAGCCTTCAAAGACATTAGCATGTACTTCTACTCCGGGATAACTTAATTCAACCGGTGTAGCTCGCAGGTCAGCTAGACCTACTGCGCTGGTACCGACAAACACAACAGCACCTTCTAATACTGCTTGGTCGATATTATTATGTAGCACATCAGTCGCAGATATATAAGGAAAGCTTTTTCGCTTTCCTCTAAATGGAATTAGTACCCTGCCTGCAGCATCGGTCGGAATAAGATCATTGCCCCATCTTATACCGGCTATTTGTTTAACATTATTACCAATATCGACCACTTCAAGTGAAATATTGTCGGTAAACGTCAGTAGTCTAGCGGCTTCTAGCGCTAAGGAAGGGTAAAATTTACCTTGATATTCTGCTACTAATGCCGCCTTCCTAATAAAACCATCTTCGTCGGGGGTTGAATTGATGAAACCACTACCTGCAGTTTGCGATTGTAGAATATCTATATTGCTTTCATAGTTTGGAAATGAAATTCGTATTAACTTACTTAAATCTACATTTTCAGAGCCACTAATCACACTTAAAGGTAGGTCTCCTTTAGATGGTTTATTCTCATCTTGAAACAAGAGTGCCAAGACGACATCGGTCGTGGTAATACTTTCTGAAAATACCGCATCAGCATCTAAAGCTGGCTTTATTTCAGCTAAAAATGGCGGAATTGGTATATTATTGGCTTCTAAATGTCTAGCGATAGCATCAACAGGATTTCTTTCTGGTTCAGAAAACAACACATCAAATGCAACAACAGCAACACCTGCGTTAGCCAAGTTGTTAACTAAAACCGCAATTTTTTCACGTGACCAAGGCCAACGCCCTTCTGCCGCTAAGCTTTTTTCATCAATATCGATGATCAAAATTTTCTGTTCTGTGGCCTGACGGTCTTCTAACGTAGCACGTAGGCGAATATCGTAAAAAATGCCATCAAAACGTGATAATAATTGCTTAACATCCGGTTGCGATGAAAACTGTAAAAAAATGATCAGGGAACTGAGCAGTACCCCCGATAAAATGGCATATCTATGTTGCTTAAGATAATTAAACACAGCAGTTCGGAGAGCTTGAAATTGATGCTATTTTCGTCTTAAAGACACTATTCAGAATATTCATAGTTGTACCGATTGGCCTTCTCTACTCAAAAAAGCATTGACGCTACCTTTGTTAGCGTCAATTTCGACTTGTAATTGATCGAGTTCATCATCGGTTCTTTCAGGGTCGTGGCTATAGATGGCAAGGTTTTTAACCTTAGCGGTAATGGCCAGATTAAGACAATCAGTTATTAGCGAATGGCCCCACCCTTGCTTTAATGGCATATCCTCGTTGATATATTGGCCGTCGTGGATCAATAAATCAACACTGGCGACAAATGACTGCCACTGCTCAAAGGTCATGACGCCATCGACAGCATTAAGTTCGTTATCAGTAACATAGGCTAGGGTACTATTATCCACTGAAATCAAAAAAGACATGCCACCGTTAGGATGATTCATTGGTTTTCTTGAAACCCTAAAGCCATTAATTTCAACCGTTTGTTGCTGCCAATCAGGGAATCGAAATTGAATATTGGCCACCATCATCTTCGAATCTATCGGTGAATAACTTCCTTGTAGTTGTTCGACAATTGCTCTTGGAGAGTCAGGTTCAGTAACCGAGGGATAAATATTTATATTGCGTTCTTTTTGGTAAATAGGTTTAAAGAAAGGAAAGCCTTGAATGTGATCGTAATGGTTATGAGTTATTAGCAAAAATATATCATCGTCATTTTTGATAAACTCGTCCCCTAGTGCTCGGATACCTGTACCTGCATCCAATATTAACTTTCTTCCGTCATTAGACTCAACTAGTACACATGCGGTATTACCACCATATTTAACCGTATTTTTACCGGGAGAAGGACAAGACCCCCTGGTGCCAAAAAAACTTACTTTCATAATAACTCTCTGCTAGAGCATAAAAATATCCAAAGTCATTTTTATGCTCTAATTATTTATTCAACATAACAGTTTATGCTAAATATGTTCAACTTGGGCTGAAACATCGAGGTGTTCAGCCTTAACATAAATCAATTATCATTTTGAATTAAGTTAAATGTATTAAGCCTAATATCTGTATTGCCAGTTGGGCCAGTAATGGTACTACCAAGCACAATGCGTTCAACAAATTCGTCAAATAACACTTTATTAATTTGTTCTGTGCCACCTTCATCAAACATCCAATAGCCAGGGGTTGTATAGGCATTGAACACGGTATCTAAACTACCATCAACTGAGATGATTTTGACGACTAAGTTGTCATCGTCTGTATTGGTAGCGAAACCAACAGCATAAATATTTTCATCGGCGTCTAACGCTATGTCGTTAATGACTGTTGAGCTAGCCCCTATAGCAAGATTTAAAACGCCAGCAGTGGCAAACGAAGCATCAAGCACTCCTGCAGAGTTAACTTTCACAAGATGTGCAGTCAAAGAAGTTAAGTTATTTACACTAAATATAAGTGAGTCGTCAGATAATTGCAGGATATCTATCGCACTTAAGTCAGCACTAGGCATGGCTAAATTAAATATTTTATAGCCTGTGGAATTAAATCCAGTATCAAGAACGCCATTAGCGGTTAACTTGACTAAGAAGGGTTGCTCAAACCCAGCTTGAACAGTATTTCCCAAGCCGAACAACGTACCGTCGGGCTGAGGCAATACTCGTTCAAAGGTAAAGATAGCATTGCTACCAATAGTGATAGGAGCAATGCCATTGCTGAAATTACCACCGTTAAACAATGTACCATCCGTTGCATTGAGTTTAACCAAAAACGCAGAATTACCGCTAGAAAATACCGTGCCTGATAGCACTACCTGGTTATTAAGGCTATCGTAAGCAACAGCACTGAGCGTTGAACCAATAGGCAAGCTGACTTGTGTATAGCCAAAACTAGGGACAAAGTTTACATCGGCAGTAAAGTTTTTATCGATAATTTTATAGATAGTTAAGTCGTAAGTACTCATGTCTAGCGTTGTATAAATGATGCTACCATCGCTAAGTTCCAGTGATGGTCCATAACTGATATTGGCCGCTTGCAAGGTACTAATACCCTGATTAATAGTATCATCGACTTGTCCGTTATTGGTTACTAAACTAATACTACCGCTAGCATTATTGACATCTATTGGCTTATAGCTATTTATCCATAAAGCACCGCGTTCAGGGAGTACTGATAACAAATTAATGTCGATTAAGCTCTCATTACTTGCAGTAAAGTTGACTCGATGGTAGCTGGGTAATACTTCTGTTCCATCATTTAAAAACTGTTGAAAACTGATATCATCATTGGTGATTGCTCCAGTGTTACTGGCTAAATATAAATTACTGTTTGAGGGATCTATGATCAAATTGCTGCCGGCATTCCAAGGGGTATTGCCAACAACCGTTTGTGGGTTAAAGGCGCCATTTATCGCCCCCGTATCGGTTAATTGTTCGACAATATAAATATCATCACCATCCCCACTTACTATTGAAGCGGCGACAAAGGTAATTTTATTATTACTATCAAAAGTTAAGCTCTCAATGAATGACGCAGCATTAATATCGCTGTCAATATCAGCGGTGAAAACACCTGACAATGCATAACTCGCATCAATGGAGATGGCTAAATTGCTTACCGCAACTTTAATCAGCGTAGCCTCATCAGGGCCACTCACCCCTTGTAGATATTTCGATGATCCCGCGATAATAAAGTTATCATTTATAACGCGCAGGTAGGTTTGCACCTTATCGTCTGAACTACCCGATGCCGTTAAGGTTTGTTGAATATCAAATGTGCCTGTAGTTACGCTCGGTTGAGATAAGTCTGCTGCATTTAATACCGCCGCAGCAAAGTTAGCATCCATTAACTCACCATCAAAATCTGTTCCAAAAACCACAAGTTCACCCGTTGATATTTCGTCAAGCCCAACAGGAAAGAAGTCGTTAAAGGCAAACAAGTCAAATTCAGCAGCACCAGCATCCGCATTCAATACCGCAATATTTCCCGCTGTATCAATGCGTAACAATTTCAGGACCAAGTTCCCGATATTTGAGCTGAAACCTTCCGAGGCTAAATAAACATAGCCGTTGCTGTGGAGATGAATATCGACGCCGTAAGTATCATCAGGAAATAAAAGGTATTCAAATTTACCATCAAGGCTAAAACTGGTATCCAAATTGCCATTTGCATCAACTTTCACCACGAATGGATAAGCGTTTGAATTAGTTTCTGTCCCAACAATATAAATGCTATCCGCAACATCAATAATAGCTCGACTCGCTTTTTGACTATTGGAAAATTTGAATGTTTTTCTGCCGTTATCACCATATGAGGTATCTACTGAGCCATTGGGGTGAACTCTAATGGCGGCAATATTTTCAACACCTGCGATGAGGGTGTTAACGACCATAACTAATTTACCATCTGATTGACGAACAGTATTAACAATAGAATCTTCACTTGCATACGAATAAGTATTAAATGAGCTTTCGCCATTGTTACCAAATAAGGGATCAAACATCAGCTCTTGGTTTTCAACGACGTCAGTTATATCAACCTGAATGTCAATAGTGGAAAAAATTGTTGCTGCTGAGGCATCCTCTGCTTTAACGGTTAAAACATATTGCATTGTTGCTTCATAATTTAATTCAGTAATATCTACCACAGTTACATTTCCCGCAGTATCTATACCAAAAACACCATCAATGTTGCCGGCAGTTATGCTCCAAGTTTGGCCATCACCCTCTGGATCATTCGCAGTAATACTGGTAATTGCATCTGCTACCTGTGCATTTTCAGCAATCGCTGTAATCGACGGGGCCGCTGTTAATAAAGGTTTTTCGTTGACATCACTTAACGTAACGGCAATTAAAATAGTATCGCTTGCAGATGGTGCACCATTGTCAGTTACCGTCAATTGCAGGTTATAGGGACTGAGGGTTTCATAATCTAACGTGCGATTATCATTCACCGTTATTACGCCGGTCACTGAATCGATAATAAAAATATTTTGGCTATCAAGCAAACTCCAAGTTAATGTGTCGCTTTCACTATCGTTAGCCAACGCTGAATAAACGGCGGTAGTATTTGCAGTATTTTCCGGTAGGTTCACCACATTATTTGAGGTGATTACAGGCGCATCATTTACTGGCGTGATAGTTACTGAAACGTTCGCAGGAGCTGACGTTAACGTGCCATCACTAACCGTATAAGTAAACGCATCAAGCGTGGTTTCTGAGCCATTATGAGTGTAAGTCACAGTACCATCATTGTTGTTCACTACTGAACCGTAAGTGGCTGGCGTTAGGTTAGTAATGATCAAGGTATTGGTCGCGCTTTCTGCGTCGCTGTCATTGTTACGTAAATTTAACACCAGGCTGTTGCCTTCATTGACGATACCACTGTCGTTGTTAGCTATCGGCGCTGTATTTACCGACGTAATGGTGACCGAAACACTCGCAGGCGTTGAGGTTAACACGCCATCACTGACCGTATAGGTAAACGTATCAAGGCTAGTTTGTGAGCCATCATGAGTGTAAGTCACACTACCGTCATTATTGTTCACTACCGTGCCGTTCGTTGCAGAAGTTAGGTTAGTAATGGTTAAGGTATTGGTCGCGCTTTCTGCGTCGCTGTCATTGTTGCGTAAATTTAACACCACGCTGCTACCTTGATTGACGAATCCACTGTCGTTGTTGGCTATCGGTGCATCATTTACTGGCGAAATGGTGACTGAAACACTGGCTGGCGTTGACGTTAACGCGCCATCACTGACCGTATAGGTAAAAGAATCAAAGCTGGTTTCCGAGCCGTTGTGAGTGTAAGTCACCGTACCATCATTATTGTTCACTACCGTGCCGTTCGTTGCGGATGTTAAATTAGTGATGGTTAAAGTATTGTTCGCGCTTTCTGCGTCACTGTCATTGTTGCGTAAATTTAACACCACGCTGTTGCCTTCATTAACACTGCCGCTGTCGCTGTTCGCTACCGGTGCATCATTTACTGGCGAAATGGTGATTGAAACACTGGCTGGCGTTGACGTTAACGCGCCATCACTTACCGTATAGGTAAAAGAATCAAAGCTGGTTTCTGAGCCGTTATGAGTGTAAGTCACCGTACCATCATTGTTGTTCACTACCGAACCGTGAGTGGCTGGCGTTAGGTTAGTAATAGCTAAGGTATTGGTCGCGCTTTCTGCGTCGCTGTCATTGTTGCGTAAATTTAACAGCACGCTGTTGCCTTCATTGACGATACCGCTGTCATTGTTAGCTATCGGTGTATCATTTACTGGCGTAATGGTGACTGAAACACTGGCCGGCGTTGACGTTAACTCGCCATCACTTACCGTATAGGTAAAAGAATCAAAGCTGGTTTCTGAGCCGTTGTGAATGTAAGTCACCGTACCATCATTGTTGTTCACTACCGTGCCGTGCATGGCTGGCGTTAGGTTGGTAATGATCAAGGTATTGGTCGCGCTTTCTGCGTCACTGTCATTGTTGCGTAAATTTAACAGCACGCTGTTGCCTTCATTGACGATACCGCTGTCATTGTTAGCTATCGGTGTATCATTTACTGGCGTAATGGTGACTGAAACACTGGCCGGCGTTGACGTTAACGCGCCATCACTGACGATATAGGTAAAAGAATCAAAAGTGCTTTCTGAGCCGTTGTGAGTGTAAGTTACCGTACCATCATTGTTGTTCACTACCGAACCGTGATTGGCTGGTGTTAGGTTAGCAACGATCAAGGTATTGGTCGCGCTTTCTGCATCGCGGTCATTGTTGCGTAAATTTAACACCACACTATTGCCTTCATTGACACTACCGCTGTCGTTGTTGGCTATCGGTGCATCATTTAAAGGGTTAATCGTAAGAGATACCGTGACCGGCGCAGAGTGATTTACGCCATCACTGACGATATAGGTAAAATTGTCTGAAAGTGATTCAGAGCCATTATGGCTGTAACTAACCGTGCCATCATTATTGTTAACAACGGTACCATTGTCACCATTACTGACGTTGGTAATAGTTAAGCTGCTATTTAGCGACTCTTCATCACTGTCATTACTTTTGATATCAATGAGTACCGTTTCACCTTCATTAACGATTGCTTCATCTTCAACACCTATGGGTGCATCATTAACTAATGCGATCCTAATATTGACAATAGCCGTTGCAGAATTAGATATTCCATTATTAACTTTGTAAGTAAATTGATCTGACGTTGTTTCAGAACCATCATGCAGATATGTCAAAGTTCCATCACCATTATCAGTAACTAGGCCATTTTGCCCTTGGGTAAAGCTGACAATAGTTAATTGATTATTCGACGAACTGTCATTGCCAAGCACGTTAACAATAATGCCGGTATTTTCTTCCATATCGGCAATATCGTCAATGACAGCAGGAGCTCCTCGTGAAAGATCAATAACGCTTCTCTGAGTACTAAAAGCACTTTCGCCGCCATCATCGACGCCACTAATGGTAAAATAATATTCTTGATTGGCATCAATCCCTTCGAACACGATACTATTGTCAACCAATGATAATCTCGCTTGTCCTTCATTAAGGCTTGAAAAATTGTCACTATTTATACCCGGCTCTGTGGAAATAAACGCATTATAAAACAAATATCCCGGCAACTTAGTCCAGCTAATCTCTAGATCCGCTGTACCTTCACCCGTAGATTGATTTATGACGACATTAACAAATTCAGCTGTTGTTTGAGCAATAACGACTGCCTGCCAATTAATAGTAAATGTTGCGGCTATACTTCGCTCTCCTTGCAGGTTATCAACCCAAACCTTGATAACATTCGGTCCGTTTTTCCATGCGTAATCATGGGGATTAATCCCATTAATAAATAACCGATAACTGGTATTATCCGTTTGATGCTCATTATTGCAGCTTGCCGATACCCCCCCGCAAACTTGCAGGGCTAGAATGTCAGAATTACCATTGGAAAAGTCCAATGATATTTGTTCAATTCCGGCTAGATCAATAACATCGAGCGCTAAGGTAATATTGCCAATTACGGTTTTAGTTTCATCCGGTAAAGCTATTGTTGCGATAGCAGCTTGACTGAGCTGCGAATAACTAATGGTTTCATAGTCAAAATTTATGGTTTGCAGCGAATTTGCATTGAAGGTTGGAATTTCCTGTTCTGGTGCGGTTAATATAGGCTGCTCAACTACTACCTTGACCTCAGGTGATTTTTCAGCACTGTCACCACAACTGGTCAAAGCCAGAAACGTCAGTAAAAATGCACTATAGACAACAATCGATTTTATTTTTAACTTCATTTTACTGCCTATTATTTACGGTATAATCAGATACGAACCATCGACTTGAACTGTGCCGATTTGTTCATATAATTCAAAAGATCCCGCGACCCCACCTAAACCAAGAAAATCGAGAAAGCCTGCAGATATATTACCGTCGGCTAGATTATTGCCATGGCTGGCGAATGTTATACCCACTTCCAAAAAAACATTTTCATTTTTAATATACATATTGCCATTAAAAACCGCATTCCAAAGATCCGCACTTCTATCATCGTTAAACGACAATTGGCCATTGGAAATACGACCAGTATCAAAATCGATAGTCATAGCAGCAGAAAAATTTGAAAGATTATAATCTGATGTGACTGCAGCATTGCTATAAGTAATAGCGCCTTGCTTAGCTGTTACAAGCTCATAAATACTTTTAGGCTCAAGAGAATTAAGTTCATCGTAATTGACAAGCTCAGTCAAATTTTGCTCTAAGCTGGGGATAACTATCGCCGTATATAGTGCTGAACTTGTCGGTTGGGCATTTTCAATGATTGCTGCAATGCTATTAACGGTATTTGACGACTGGTTAATAACTTTTCTGTTTGAGCTCAGACCTTGCTTAAAAATTGTAGGGGGTTCAGTATAGGAGGTAATAACCCCATTGCTATCGATACTTGCGTAGGAGTAATTTTCCGCTGTCCCAAGTGATAAAACAGACCCTGCTTGCTGACCGATATCTATTGTAATATCAATAGCGCCATCCCAAACCGCTAGCCAGACAGTGCCATCTAATACTTCAACTTGATAGTGTGTACCACGAATACCAATACTACCAACCGGTGTTTTTAGTTTATGTTGGCCATTATCTGCTTTTATTGCCCCTGTAATAGAGCGCAATCCGCCCTTAACTAAGTCGAGCACCGCTGAGTTATTTTTATCAGCGCTATTAAATTCGTATTGAGAAATAATCAGTTCCGTATTTTCCTTCAAAGCGATCATACTGCCATCAACCATACGTAATTGCGTTTTACTTGCTGGGCCGGTGCTGACAATATCATTGGCAAATACCGCTGATCGCCTTTTCAAAGGCCGTTGTTCTTTATTTTCAGTAGAAACCGCAACAACTTCGCCACTAGCTATCATAGTTTTGCCTGCTTTAACTTCGGCTAACGTACATGGCGCATACAATAAAAATACTAAAGTGCTTAGATAAATTTTAAAATAATGTGAGCTATTCATCAGAATTCATATTTCCATGTCAGGTTTAGTTCAAGACTATTATATTCAAAAATCTTCATTGCTAATAATTGGCTGTCTATGTCTTTGTTTTGATAATTTAATTGTAGCTGTATCACTTGTTTTTCAAAGCCGCTATACATTAACTCGGTTGAGAAAATGGCTAAAGCAGAGTCACTATAAACATTAAACAAAGGATTAGCTTGCGCATGTTGTTGTTGTTCATACATCAACATAGTATTAACACTAAGTTCATCCGAAATGGCATAACCAAGCATGTAAGATGCACCCACAACGGTTTTATCATTATGTTTCAGGCCTGCTTTATTGTTGTCTTGGTACCATTTCAGCATAAAGGTATGCTGAAATGTCGCATAAAAACGATAAAAGATATTCATTTGATAACGGTTGAAATCCAAGCCTTCATAGACAAAATTTTCAACATTACTGATAAGTCCATTTAAACCATATTGACTGGTGTTATCAATCGGCTGTTGCCAGCCAAATGTCAGCGCCTCTTCGGTACGATATTTTTCTTTTGAAAACCACAATGGCACAGTACTTAGTCCGATATACCATGAAGAATCATCAATCATTGCATGCTTATATTTAACCGCAAACCTTAGCATTCGACGGTTATATTCGCTGTGACTGAAATAATTTTTTTCTTGGGCTGAAAAATCAAACAATAGCGATTGAAATTGACTTAATGGATACTGATAACTGCTATGAAGTTGTACTGAAGAACTCTCATCCGCAATCTTTTTAGACGAATCAAATAATGGGATCACCGTACCATCAGGTAAGGTAATATCGTCTTGACCACTGCCACTATTGATATTGCTGTCTGAGCCAAGACTAAAAGCGATGTCATTAGACCAACGGCGCATTCTATCAATAAGTTGTTTTTTTACCCGGTGTAATTGCCCTTGAAGCTTACTGATTTGCGTTGGTGTTAGCGACTTGGATGTAGACGTGTTGTCTAACAGTATTTCAAACTCAGTAACGGCAGCGTGCAAGTTATCAACTTTTTGATAACTTAATGCTAAATAATAACGCCCTTCAAAAGATGATGGCTCATTGATCACTACCCGTTCGAAGGAAAAAATGGCAGATTGATAACGCTCTGCACCAAAGGCAGCTAAGCCAGATAAAAAATCATAAGATAGCTCACCGGCTAATTCAGCTTCTAAAGATTTTGAATAATCATAAGCTTGGCTAAATTTTTTTGCTAACAAGTAATCTTTTAACTGAGTCAAATTTGACTCGTCGTTTGCAGATACCTGCGCGGTAACTAAAAAGGCAACCACCAGCATGGTTGTTTTCATGGCACTTTTAATCATTTATTATCGTCATCCGTTATTATTTTAAGGCAAAATAAAGCCTTGCTCCATATTTATACCAATGCTGATAAGTTTCTCAGTGGGAAAAACTTAATAGCTTTGGTATTATCACCTTAGTCTATCGTGCGAAAAACGTACTAACCTTGCTCGTTGAACAATGACGATAGCATTTTTAAAGTATTAATTTGTTATTTATTTTGCGTAATTTTTCGGCGAATAATAACGCATCATATTTTTCATCATTTTTAACTAAATTAAACAACTCAGTTATATCTGCTTCATGAGCTTTTTTCATGTCGATATAATGAATAAGCAAATCAATTGCCATAACAGCCTGCTCTGCCGCTATGTAATCAGAGAATCCGCCTTTGGCACCAATGGTCAATATTTTATGCAATATTGACGCAGCAGATAACTTTCTTTCAGCAGGCGCTTGCTGTGCTATTAAAGTTTGAATCTTTTCAATATCACCGTGCAAACTCGCTACTACTGCGGTTAATTGTTTCTTATTATTTAAGCTATTGCGCAGTTTATTTAGGTGTTGATGCAGCCCAGTAAATAAAGGTGTGTTAGTGGCAATGGCTAGCAACATTTTGAAATTGCCATCATTTAATCGCACCGTACCTGGTTTTGAACCCTGGCCTTTAATAGCAGTCCATTTTAAGTCGGACATCTCATGATGACAGGCATAACAATCAAATAATGATAATTCAGGGAATACGCTATTAGCTGACACGAGTTTGTTTTCAATCATATTGAGGGATTCTCTGTTGGCTTCTAGCTGGCCATAAATCCAAGTAATGTAGCTATCGCCCGACCACTTTTTACTAATGTAATCAGCATCAACCACGTAATGTAGCGGCTGTAATATGCCAAAAGTGTCTAATTCAAATGATAATCTTGGATGTCCCGCCCCCATAATGTCATGACTTGCTTGCTTATCTTTATTACCCAAATGGCAAGACAAACACAGTTTAGCACGCTGCTGAGGGTTATCGGTTGGATACAAACCATCGACAAGATTAGCTTCATGGCTTTGCGTTGAATTAGTGTGACTACTAAGGTAATGCTCCGCACCACCGTGGCAAGATTCACAGCCAACACCGTCACTGATTTGAAACTTTTTACCTTGATATTCAGTTGCAACATTATCGCTATGACAATCTAAACAGACCGGCGCTGTTGCAGCATTGTCTAGGCCGAGTTTATCGGCAATTTTTTTCGATTCTGCCGATAACAAGGTTTGGTACGCTTGGGAATGGGCATCTTCACGGCTCCAAATAATATATTCATTTTGCAGTACGTCACTACCTTCACGGGTAATTATCGAGCCGTGACACATGCTAGCCGCACAGCTAGCGACGCCCATATGCAAATTTTTGTCATTTTGTGGTAATTCTGCCGCATTAGTCGCAAAAAGAGCAAAGACGTGGCTAAGGATGAATAAATATAGTTTCAATGTCTTACTCCTGATGCTCAAGTGCACTTGAGCTGACTTTGTGAATATTTTCTTTGACCGGTCTACGTGCTGAGTTTGCTTTAAACGGCACGACTAAGGCAGGTGTAGCTACACCAAAATGTATACCTTTGCCGACAGCATCAATATTATCTTCAACAAACCAAGCTTTATTATTTTTATCAAGGTATAAGCCTTTCATATCTTGCTCAGTTAATGGCCCTGAGCCTAAGCGACTAAATACCGCGATTTGACCACCGGTTTCATCAACGGCCCTGTCGCGTTCTAAACCTCGCGATAATGATAACGCTTTTGAGCTAGTTGGGTACCAGGCGATCAGCGCGGGTTTAGGATCGGGACTAAAGCCATAAAAACGCGGTTGTGATTCCGGCGACGTTAATTGAATTACTTTAAGACCGGAGTCTCCGTCAGCAACATAGGCAAATAATGATGCATTGGTTGACGCCACCATGACATCTTGCGCATCCTTCAATTTTCCGTCGCCATTAAACATTTGATATATTTTCATCGCTGCTGGATTGGTCACATCAACAATTGCTAAGCCGTCTTTTCCGGCCGCCACATAAGCAAAAGTCCTAGAAACAAATACTCTATTAGCCTGTGCAAGCGATATCAGGTTTTTTTCAATCACAAAGGCTTGTGCTGGATTGGTGATATCAACCGTTTTTAAGCCCTCGTCATCCGTAACAAACAAGTACCTAAACTGTTGAACAACTGAATGACCGTTAGTTAACGGGACCGTGTGGACGTGTTTTGGCTTTAATGGCTTATCTAAATCAAGTATCACTAAACCAGCGTCGGCAATAATATAAACATATCGGCCACCGACGGTGAGATGACGGGCACCTTTAAGAACATCATGGTCATTCCAAGTCAGCGCTCGAGTTAAAAAGTTATTACGCGGTTCTCCATCAGCTAAGGTGTCAATATTGGTTAAAATCAGCCCTTCTTTTGCATCAGTGATCAAAGCGTAGTTATAAATAGGATGCGTCGGTTTTTCTTGGTTGGTGACTCGCATCAACTCACCTTTATTACGCTCTGGCGCTACCGGCTGAGTGGTCACTAATGAAACACAGGTCGCATTCGCGCTTGCAATACTGGTGTCTTGACCTAACGACGACGCTGGCGCCGTAATAATGCGTTGGCTGACGCCTTTATTGGCAATTGAGGCGACATCATAAACCACCATGCCTTTTGCGCCTGCCGCGGCATATAAATATTCACCACGTAGCTGCATACAATTAATACCACCAGCACTATGGTTGTAACCAATCTCGAGTTCTTGATCATTATCTAGGTGTTGTTGATAAAAATCAGGATAAACATATTTCTGTAAGTAACTGCCCTTTACCGCCTGCGGCTCTTCCCATTCAGTGACTTGCACCGCTTCTACGGTTTCACTGCCACCCACATAAGCATGATAACCAATAAAGTCGATAAAATCGGTACCTAAGCCCAAGGTTTGGGTAAAGATGGCATTGTTCTCACTATCTTTAGATAAATGACAATCACTACACACCCGAGTTTCTTCTTTTCTAACCGTATGGGCAAAATGCGGGTTCATCGCTTGAGAGCTATAGCCGCTGGCTGAAATAGGTGGTTGCTGGACATAGATTTTTTCGCGATTGGCGTTCGTAGAGGATAAGACCAATGCAGAGGTTGAGCGAATGGGCGCAATTTTTCCGCCATTAATTTTTCCACGGCGTCCGAGCATAAAAATTTGGTCTCGTACCACTTGCGGATTATAACTGGCGTAATTTCGCGACTCTCCACCTTCATAGTGCTTATTTTCTGTTTTCCAATTCGCTTCAATCGGTAAATGACAGCCACCACAACTGGTTGTCCATGATTGATGACAAGAATAGCACTCCATCTCTTCATTACCGTGCGCTAAGTTTTCAAGCGCAACGTCGATACCCCATTGCTGGCCAATGGGATCTTTCGCCATCATTTTTGAACGCGCGGCTTTCGGGTTATATTCCTTGTGACTTGGGTCAATCACATCTTTTAACAAACTCAGTTTCCACTCAAGATCAGGCCATAATAAACTGCGCTGATATAAACCATCATCTTTCCACTGAAAGCGTTTTTGACCATCGGGGTTACGAATTAATGACAAATCGGTACCACCTGGTGGTGCGGCAGGACCTGAGGTTTTTAAGTTGGGATATTGACTAACCGTGCCGTGACAATCAACACAGTCAATTTCGACAGCGCCAGCTACTTCACCATAGACATGGCCGTTGCCATGATTATCTTGCGAGTAATGACAATCAACACAGTGCATGCCAACGTCTAAATGCACCGATGACATGTGTACGCTTTTATCAAATTTTTTCGGATCGGTCGGCTCAATAATTTGATTTTCTTTATCGAGTAAGTTGCCCTTGCGATCCTTTTTGAACACCGCTCTAAAATTCCAACCGTGGCCATGATAATCAGCAAACTGGGTATCGTTCATTTCGTCATTTTTGGTCCAAACATCACGTAAAAACTCTTGATCCGACCATAAACCGCGAACCGCAGCACCTTCTGGGTTGCTCTGCATGGTTTTGAATTTTTCATCATCACTTGGGTAACGTTGTTCTTTAGGAAACATTGCGGGTGCGTCAGCTTCATAATCCCACATGGTGTAACCTAAAAAGGTATTAACAAACATATTAGGTTGATGCATGTGGCATGACATGCATTGCGCGGTCGGGATCGAGCGAGTAAAAACGTGTTTTATCGGGTGACCATCTTCTTTCTTAGTGATAGTTGGGTCAACAGTTTGCGTCTGACCGCTATTGCCAAACTGCGCATATGGCCCAGAATGTCGAGGCTCTCGATCATTGGCATAAACTACGTGGCATGAACCACAACCTGAGGTACGAAAATCACCTGGATTATCATTGGTACCTAAAAACCACATCAGCGGATCATTGAGTCGAGTTTTATGGGCATTAAGCAGAGGCACAGCAATGCGTCCGCCAGTGCCCGGACCACGATTAGATTGTTTAATATCTGGCCTACCGGGCTCTTCAAGACGTTGCAGCATACCTAGGGAATTAGGTAATGCGGTTTCTGGAAACTGATTGGAAATATTTCGCCCGCCTCGTTCAAACACACGGAATATATCTCCTGGCGGGACATTTTTCCAGGTCGGTAAAGGGTATAATATCGGTAATACGCCGTGCTCTTGTGTCGCTTTGGCAAAATCATCAAGTGGTGGTCCGGCAATGGCCATAGGTTCGCCCTCTCGGGTATACGCTTCACCTAAGATATAATTTTTATAAGGCAAAATATTGTTCGCGTATGAAGCTGCCCCATATAACATCGCACCGGTAGCCATTAAACTGCGTTTCGCCGCTTGTATGGTCGGTAAATGGCAGGCTCCACAAGCTTCATCGGCTATCCGTAGGTCTGATGGATTAACAAAGCGTACATACTCAGGAGACTCTCGGTTAAGTAAAGTGTAACTAATCGGTGGGTTAGCGCTGGCAGGAAAATTCCAATCCGCTGGATAACTTGGTAATACGTGCGCTTTAGTGAGCGTGGCTAAATAATCTTCATCATTCTTTTTCGCTTTAAAAGGTTTTACAATTGAGGCATTACCGCCATGGCAGTCAGTACAACCTAAAATAACACCTGGGCTTTCATGCATCGACATACTGTCAGTGTCGGTATGACAACTTAAACAGCCGGTACTTTTCACCAGCGCTTGATCTGGTGTTTGAGTTTTTGGTGCTGGGGCAGTGTAACTATATTCGACGGCAACTTTATGGTGCAGCTCTGCTGAAGCAGCACTAAATACGGCAATGTTTAATACCATGCACATGGCGATGGAAAATGTCCTAACTATCGGTAATTTTTTAAGTGTTATTTTACAATTCATTAAAGTCATAGGGCGCTTAGTAAGTCAGAATAATGTTAGCCAGAATAGAATATGGCTGAGAATAATCACTACCATAGAGCTGTTCAAATCCTGAACCTTGAAGGAGAGCTGCGGCAGAAAACCGAACAACAACGTTTTGCGACTGATACGGCCGCCAAATAAGTGAAGCTGACAAGTCTTGGCCTAAATTTTTATGGATAGGTCCTTGCTGTCGTAAGGCTTCTAAAACACTAGTATCGTCAAACCATAACTGGTTTAAATTCATCGACACTCGCAATTCCGGCAAAATATCAGCGTCAAAGCCTATGCCAATTAAGCGTAAACCTGGGTTAATAAAATTCGATTGCCCTTGCTCTTTGCTTGATCGTAACGACGGTAAAATACCATTACGTCCTGATAATGCTACCCCGCCGCCGCCAATCAAAGGCACATTTTGGCGAATAAAAAAACTCGTGTCAGCGCCGGCAAATTGTGGGTTTTCAAAAATGGCATCAAAACCCTTAGCGACACCATCAAAGGGGTCGTCATCACCGGAGGCCAGTAAGAATGATAATTTAGGACGAAACCAATCCCAATCTACAGAAAGTTCTGAGGCGATAAAATAGGCGCTAACTTGGTCTTTAGCATCACGAAAGCGCGCATTGGTTTGCTCTCCTAAGGCGTAATACATTGAGCCGGTAACATTCAAGCGCCCGAAATGACCATCACCACTGTAACCTAAATAAGTCACATCATAATCGCGCGAGAATCGCTCTTCAAACAATGACGCGGGACGGGCAATAAAGCCATTATTGTCATATTCAATTTGCCCTTGTTCACGATTTCGGTTGTAAGTGACACTGGCTTGCGAAACAAAACCGAGTACCGGAAAATCTTGCCAATAAACATTGCCGGTAAATACATCATCGTTTCTAGGACGCTGAGAAATATCGTTTAAACCACTGTTAGTGTCTTTTTCAAGTCGCCTAAACCAGGCAAGATTATATTGAAAAACATTGTTATCTCTATTGCCAAATAACCTAATGCCGAGCTGAGAATCTTGAAATAGAAAGCCTCTAAAATCAGACGAAAAAGGCTGAATACCGACACGTAAACTATCAAAATCAAAACGATGAGAAGCATTGCGTAAATGTTTGTCGAAAAATGCAGCTTGAATACCTAAAAATCTATCCGTACGCTTAGTGCCATCATGACTACCAACGTTTGGATCAATATTGAGTATGCCTCGCTCTTCAAAGCTCACCTGATTAAAGTTAAACACCGTGGTTAAGCGAAATTCGTAATCTGGTGGACGAAATACGGTATCGCCTTGATAAACCACTTGTTCAACAATCAAACTTTGGCTGAAAACATCACCATTGCCCAAACCTATGGTATCTAAAGAATTTGGCCGAGTTGTGGTGGCGTTACCCACCGGCACTGGAAAATTACGCGGTTCAATTACCGTGTCTGAAATCGCAATTAAGTTGTAAAACCAATCTTTCCCCCAAGTGGGTAGGTCAGCTTTTAACGGGTTGTGGCCGTTGTAAGGATCCCATAAATTAGACGTAATACCGATAGCTTCAACAATTCGCCAGCGATCCGGCATCACAGGTCCTAATGGAATAGTGTCATGCCATGGAGTTATTTTGTTTTCGTCTTCACAAGGGCTTAATTGATACTCATCAATGGCGTGGCCCGGACGTTGGCGCTTGGCTTTGATGACACCATCGCCACAAAGTAAATGCGCGGGCACAATTGCTGACGCTGCCTTTTGTACAGGTAGGTTCAGCTCTTTATTAATACTTTCTTTAGCCGTGTCTGCTGCTACCACCGCTGATAAAGGTGTTAGTGCCGCTAAGAGAAAAATAACGCTACAACATTTAAATTCCATTGCAAACTTCCGAGGCGGTAGAATTTAAAAAAGGAGCTTGCGGACAATTAACGTAACGTAATCTGATGGATTGATTAGGAATAGCTATTTTATCAGCACGTATGGCTGATGGTGCGTTATTCAGGCCAGTACCAAGTGCCAATCCCGCTTGATGCAAAGCAAGAAATGAAATCATATCATCTTGATCAATGCCATCGCCCGACACACCGATGCCGCCCACTAAAACATCGCCACGATAAATCGGTACACTACCAGGAAATATTTGAATACCATTAGCCAGTCCATTGATTTTATTATCCTGAGTAAATAAAGAGCTACTTGAAAAACCGGTATTTCCGGTACAGTTAACCTCAACATCGGGTGCAGCACCTAGTACAAACGCCACATGTTGAATAAGCGCGTTGTAAATTAAATCTGATTGCAAACCGACATTGAACACACTCCATTGCCCTGTTGGCTTACTTAGGGGACCAGGCGGCCCAGCAACGGGTCCATCGGGAAAGGTAGGTCTTGATAAATTACCACCTGCTCGATCGGAAAAGGCGCTAAATGGCCCATCCGTTTCTAACGCTTTAGTAACGCCCAAAAAATTTTGTAAACTCGAGACATAGTTGGAAAATTCCACCAGCGGCGTCTCTAATAGTTGAATACCCTGTGCTAAATCAACAGGCTCAGCTAATGGTGCTAAGTATATCGGTGCAGGTAATGCCCGTAATAAATCAGCCGGTGCCTTAGTGAACTTCCCTGAACCGGAGAAAAAAGCCGCGGTTCTGGCTTTTTGCAAGGAGACATCGGCACCAAACACTGGCGCATCTCGGGTTCTGGCCATCGCTAAAATTGCCCCCTTACTATCAACAATCGAGACCGAAACGCGTGCTTGTGAGCCATTGGGTTGGCGAATTTGTGCGCGACTTTTATTAGCGATAGCAATCGCTTGATTGAGTAACTCTTGAACTTCAGCTTTAGTTAACTGATTACTGGCAGCGCCATTGGGATGATCTGAAGCCGCGATAGCGGGAAAGCGATTATTGTTTTGTCCATCAGCGAAAATAAAAGCATCTAAACTATTACTTTTAGCGTCTTTAAATATCATGGGATCAGCAGGAATAATGCCTGAGCCTAGTTGACCAAAAGCAACACCTGTTAATACCACACGATTAACATCAGCCAATGCGCTAAGATCTGCCTCGTTGCCATCATAATAGCCGGGCACGGCCACTAACTGACCCTGGGTATTATTAATACTATTAAATTCAATTGAAGACTGGCTTATTAAGTCAGTAATAAAAGCATCGCTAAAACGAGCAGTTTTACCGGCTATGGTGATCACGTCGGCACGTCGCGCTATTGGTGCAGCAAAACCAACCGAACCGGCTAATGCGACTAATTCATCATTATCAAGATCAAAGTCACTAATATTTTTATCTAAGCCATAAATGCCATCTGAAATCACTCCTATGGCACCGACAGGCGTACCTGCTTTGTATAAAGGAAAACCGCCCGCATCAGCAGACAAGCCTAATGGTGAACGCAGAGGTCCAGCACTAGGAGTATCTAACGGACTAAAGCGTAAGTTAAAATCACTACAAGCGAGTTGACTAAATTGCACACCAAACAACGGTCCTGAAGGCGCATTGTTTTCACCAGGATTAAAGTTTTCTTGGATAATTTGGCTAGCGGTTCGGGTGCTAAAGGCATTACCTTCTGATGAAATATAACTTGCCGTAATGGCTTTAGAAATTGCCACCATAGTATCAGGGATAATATTAACGTTTTCTAAGCCACCAACAACCTGAGGGAATAAAGTATTGGCGGTAGAGCTAATGGTGATAAATTTTTTCGCATCATTCATTCTAAACACAGCTAAGACATTACCCACTCGGTCAGTAACCGCAATCGTGGCTTTAAGTTGCCTCGCTTGTGCTTCGCTAACCGCTTGGCTAATAATGTTTTCGACATCGGTTTTCGTTAACAATGATGTTGATGATGCACAGAAACCAATACAGCCATCGGCATTAGTATCGCCATTACTATTTTGACTTGGACTATTATCTACGGCGCTAATCTCTGCTGAATTATCGCTGCCAGAGCCGCCACAGCCAGTTAACAACAGCAAATTAAGCCAAAGCAATAACAAAAGTTTATTTCTCATGCTTTATTGCCTCAGGCTGAATTTTTATTACCTTATGGATGAGCGGGTTCGCTATGTTTGGCATTAAGCCCTTAACACCTAAAACATGCGTTTTAGTATCATGAAAGTCGTGGCAATCGATACAGGAATTAGGGATTAAGTTGTTGCTTTGTTCACTGCCATGACATTGCTGACAATTTTCAATATCTGGCATTAAGATATCTTCACTAACTGTTGATAACGATGCTTTATGACAACTGCTGCATTCACTAATTTTGTGATCATCATGGCCGAATTTAGCTAATGGTAACCACTGTTTGGTCAGCCTAACAGGTTGAACTTGCCAAGGTAATTCCGCGGTTTCATTTTTAGTCACAACATGACACACGTCACACGCTTGACGTTCAAATATATCGGTTGCTGCCACATATGCGCGACTTTCAGCCCAGACTAATGCGTCCGTTCGAATGGTTTGCTTAGTTAACTGCTCTATTGATGCGACGGTTTGTTCATTCAGCGAGTGCTGGAAGTCTTTCCGTAGTTTTTCTCCTCGCCCTGGTCTTCTCGCTTCTCTGACCATAAATAAGTCGCCAGCTTTGACAATGGCATTCTGCTCTGGCTCTTTGTTGAGATTTTGATAAATATACCGAAAGGCATAATATTCGCGCATCATCAAAATAACATCGGCGGGTGCACCATGAGGTACTACCCGTGTCGGATCATCAAGATCAAAGGTCAGTTGGTGACAACTTTGACAATTTTTTTCCATGGTAATCGGCTGCATTTCATCGCCATTAATTTCCGGGACATGACAATCACTGCAAACCAGTTTTACATCACCTGTGACTGACTTTATACCTTTTGGGTCCATATGCAGCTGATGAGAGAATTTTAAATTAGATTGTTCAGTCAGTTGGCTATCTTTTAACGGTAGCCGTTTGGCTTGCCAGTCAATTATTTCATTGTTTTTAGCTAGCGGGCTTAATAGGCTCACTTTAAAAGCTGGGTGATCATGTTCAAAATCAGTGGCACTAGCAAACTTTATGTTATTTGATGAATCTTTTATTTGATTAACATGGCAATCGAGACATATTTTTTCTGAATAGCTATTCAACGTTTGTTGAGGGTTATGTTCTTTATGGCAACTGGTGCATTGCGTCACTTCGTTTACTGATGTTGATAAAGCAATATCGCTGACATGGCGTTGCACTGAGGTATGGCATGACTCACAGGTTTCATTGCTCGTTGGGATAAATGCTTTGCTATGACAAGTCGCACAGTCATCGCCGATAAATTTGTGCGGTTTAATCAAATCGCCCGCTAACCATTGGCTATCATCGGGTAGTGGACTTTGCCTTAGTGCCTCCATCCACAATGGATTAACCAGACCGACAACAGGTAAAACCAAACAAAGAAGCACTATCGACAAAAACAGTGTCCAACTCCAACTACGTTTACTTAACGTTAAGTCACTGAAACTTAATTGATAACGTTTTTCAAGTGCGGCGTGCTCTACGGAACTAACACTAACGAGTATAACAAAATCATAATTGGATTCTGCCGGCAACAAGGCAATTTTATGGTTAGCTATTTCAATTTCTTCACCTAGCTCTAAAGTGCACTTTTTAACCACCTCATTGTTTTTTATGACATATTTACCTGAAGAAGCGCTAATTTTACTGCCATTTTCTTGTACCGTAATTTTTGCGTGCGCAAGCGCAACTTTAGGATCAGATAACAAGATATTTTGATTCGTGCCACGACCAATGCTTAAAACATTATTATCGTGTACAACTTGCTCTGAAACTTCGCCTTGTCCCTGCTTTTGCACATATCTAATGAGTAACTTCATTGTAATCCTTTATTACCAATAGATGAATATTGCGACAATATGGGTGATTAATGCCGCAAGTAAGGCGAATGATACAGGCACATGAATGTATAACCATAACTGTAAAAATGCATTATGTTTAATGTCTTGTCGCAAGACTTTAAGCGCTCGCTGTCTACTGCCAAATAAATCAATAATTTTCTTAAGTTGTGTTGCCCTTTGCTGATCGGTCACTTTAGCTAATTCAACCACGAGTAAATTAATACAGGTACTTTGATTTTTATTCGCTAAGATTCGATCGTTAACCATGAGATTAGATTTATCTTTCACGCTAAGTTGATTCACTAAAGTACCACCTAGTTCGGTACGCTCGAGTGCGCTGTTAATCATCAAACTTAATTTTTCGGGTAAATCTATTGCCAACTTTACGATTTGACGGTCAAAATCTTCAATCGATTGAAAGTATTCTTCGGTCGAAATAGCTTTGAGGTTCTCTCTTTTTTGCACCGGTAAATAGACATATGCCCATGCGCCGTAAAAGCCACTAACAATAGCGAAAACCATCAAAGCATACGCTAAAGTATGGACATTTAAGCCAAATTGAAAACCGGTATGTAAGGTCGCTAACACGAGCAATGCCGTACCTAAATAAATATGTGCAGATAACCAACCTTTCACTGTGCCAAAGGTCGAAAAATAATCTCTTTTTCTGCGACCAAAGTACATCAAAAATAGGATCAATAAAGCGGAAACGGTGCCAATAGTATAACCAAACCAAGTGCCACCATTTTTAGGCTGTCCTGGCTCGTGTAATACATAGGCAATTGAAAAAATCACCGTTACCCACAGCGCGAGCTTTAAATAGCGATAATTAAGATAAGTAAAAAAATTATCCATCGTTATACATTAACCACTTTGATAAAATCCTCAGGACTTATTCGATTGGCAGCACCTGTAGGGCAAGCTCGAACACAAGCGGCGCCACCAGCAATATCTTTACACATGTCGCACTTCACCGCTTTTTTAATATTATCACCCTGTTTAACTTTATTATTACCGGGTTTTTCGCCAGCATTAAAAAGCATCAAGTTCCAAAAGTTACTATTTTCTTCTTTTGGATAAGCCATCTGAATAACACCATAAGGGCAGTTTCGTTCACAATTACCACAACCTATACAGCTGTCATTAATATAAACTTCACCACCTAAACCACCTCGACGAATAGCATCCGGAGGGCAATCTTTCATACAACTGGGATCTTCACAGTGTCGACAAGAGGTTGGTACATGCACATGCGCAAAAGTAGGCCCTGCTTTACGATTTAATCGAGAAGTACCGCCATGCGTGGCAGCACAAGCAGTTTCGCAATTATCGCACCCCACACAAGCATCTTCATTAATGAGTAAAACATCCGTTGCTTCACCTAGCCCTTGCTGCATCAAAAACGATAAAATATCACCGGTATCACTATCAGTTTCAAGTTGAGTATTTTCTAAATGACGCTTCTGAACTTCAAGCTCCATTGTTGCACGTAGTGGCGGTGACTTTGCCAATAAGTCATTAAATGATGCACTATCAATCGAAATGGTTTCGGTTTTAACGGTAGCTGTAATGGTTGCTGATCGAACGGTATTGCCTAATATACCCATTTCGCCGACAACATTATTAGCGGCAACATAAGTCATGGGAATATTTTTATCCCCCACTTTTTTCGAAACCATGACTGAACCGCTTCTGATCACATGTAAACAGTTCGCTTCGTCGCCTTCTTTAAACAAAACTTCGTTAGCAGAGTATTGATGTAATTGTGCTTTTTTGACAATAGGTTGTAACGCTTCAATGGCGATATTAGGCGCAAACTTACCTTGTATGGTGCGAAGGATAAAGGTTTCGTCTAACACGCGCTTTACCGCTTCAATCGAGTTGATTAATTTAATCATGGTGCGGCGTGGTGTTTCGATCACAATACAATCATCACCTGCGAGCACGGTTGCAGAGCGCCGCCGTCCGGATATCAAGCTCATCTCGCCAAAAAAATTGCCTTGGCTACTTTTTATTGGCCTAGCACCAATTTCAATAGACACGTTACCTTGCAATATGGTGTAAAAAGAGTTGGTATAGTCATTCTTCTGAAAAATTTCTTTATCCGGTGAAAAAACATGCACGGTACTGTCAAGCATCAACTCTCTAAATACCAGCGATGACAATGGCGTAAACACCGGTATTTGCCTTTGCATCATCGATAATATTTCATCTACGTCCATATCATATGGCAAAGCGGCAAGTTTTTCTTCTAATAGCGGATGATCTGCGGGTTTTATATCATTGCCAAGAATGTATTCGACGACTTCGTAACCTTGATTCATCGCTTGCTTTATTAGTGGATAACCACCTAATGCACCGATAACATACATGCCTGCAACATTCGATTCATATTTATTTGATAACACGGGAATCGCGTTAGCATCACTATTAGGAAATTCAATACCAAAAGACTCGACAAGGGCGCGAGGTGGAATGGCCCCTAGGCGCGCAATAATTCGATCAACCGGAACGGTAACTTCACCAGCCGCTGTTTTTAGGGTAAATGTACCTGGTTTATCTTGTCCAGGCGTTAGGTCAACACGATGCGGATTGGTATTATAAAAGCACTCAACATCACCTTTATCTATTGCAGAGGTAATTAAATTTAAATTTCCTTCTTTAGCTCTAGCAAATTCATCGCGTCTGTTAACAATGTAAACTTTATTGTTTTGGGCTAATACCACGGCATTTTCAATGGCGGCATCACCCGCGCCAACCACTACTATTGATTCATTTTTGTGATCATCAGGATTGTCGAGGGTATACTGAACTAAATCTACATGGTCGCCATCAACGCCCAACTTTCTCGGATTACCTTGGACACCGATACCTAATATAATAAATTCAGCTTTTATTACATCACCATTGACCAGCGTAATACTAAAATCGCCCTGTTGCCCTTCAATGCTAATCACTGCAGCATTGTATTGAATATTAGTGCCTTTTTCCGCAAGATTTCGTTGCCACTCATCGAGAATTACTTCTCTTTTTCCGGCGGTAAAAGCAACGGGACTGCGTAAAGGTAAAATGCCAGGCTCAGCCATGACATGCTTACCTTTCTGATATTTTTGAATGGTATTGGCTATTTTAGGACTGGCTTCTAATAAGACATGAGAAATATTAAGTTCTGCAGCATGCGCAGCGGCACTAATGCCACCAGGTCCAGCACCAATTACGACAATTTTATATTGTTGAGTCAATATGAAGAACCTTAAATTATTTAGGAAAATACTGAGCGCATACTATTATCAGTATATTACTAATATGTATTTAATAAAATCATTTTTTAAGTAAATATTACTAACGTGAACAGTCTCTTATTCAAATATCCAGACTCTGTTTTACAGAAATTAAAGCTTGGTACTTTGCAAAGATAAAATTCAGTTAAGTAAGCTATTTATAAGCTTTGCGAAGATATAAAGTGAATGATGTAACTAAGGAGATTTTGAAGAAAAAAACAGATATCGCTGCAAGCAATAGCGATAAGGTTAGTAAGGTTATATTGCTAAAGCGCGCTAGCCAAACTAGACACTAGACACTAGAATACTTAATTTACATCGGCTGCAATAGAAAAGAAAAAAATAAATATTTTCAAGTACTTAAAAGTAAACTAAGTGACAAAAATTCAGCATGTATTCGTGAACGAATTACGTTAGATACCATAGATATCTTTATCATAAATATAATAACACCTTCGCCATCAAGTGCTGTTAAAACATGACTTTACCTCGACAATAATACCTGACAACTAGCTATTTTAGTGTGTCAACTGTAGCAATAAAGCTTACCCATCTTTAGGGTCCGTGAGTAAGTTACAAATCGCTTTAGCGCATTATATTTTTAAGCGATATCGACCTTTTTTATCAGCCTTGCCTAAAAAGCTTAAAGTGTCTTTTAACTGCTCAGGAAATTTTTCACCTGGGGTTAAATAACCACTACCGATAAATCGCCCCCCTTGCTGTAACTGGGCACGAAAGCTTAGGCCTAAGTTATTTTTTGGATTAATATCAGCAATGAGCTCGCCGTTGTCACAACTCAACATTGCCGAGATGCCGCCGAGCTGAACTTTTTCATCCAATGCTGTCAATGCCGCATTACGCCACTGTAAACTACCTTGTAACTCACGACATACCGGCGCACCAACGACGAAGCGTGCAATGCTAAGCTGCAGTTGCTCATGGGCAATAACATCAATCGGTAAATTAAGTCGTGTAGCAACCGTATTAGCAGCAAGATTTATCTGCGCATCTTCAATAACCATATCAGAAAGTAGACCGCTTATTGTTAATTGTCCCTCGGGACCATTAATTAAGGCATCACCAAAGGTAATATCCAGTTTAGGATCTAACATGAACAACGACATCAACGATAAAGAGCTTTGCACTTGGTTAATCACAACATCATCCACCATAACTTGTGGAATATGCGTACGCCAAATGCTGCCTTCAACTGCGGTAATCACAACATTACTTGGCAATTTAACTTTTGCCATCAACCAATTAGCTGGCATTAATGCTAAAACAAAAACACTGTACACGGCGAAAAAAATTGCAATATAAGCAAAGTTCTTTTTCATTAATTCTTTCCTAACTGTAATCGACGAACACGAACCACACCTTGTTGTTCGGCCAAACTAAGATCAATATTTTTAACTTGCAGGTTCTCTCGACTGGCCAATTGTTCTAACCAAGATAATAACTGATTAAACGATATTTCATCAATCCAAACCTGTAAATCATCACCTTGAGGCTGCATGCGAGTGATCGTAATATTATTAACATTTGAAGTACGGTTAACAATACTTGATAAACTCGCGCCAGCGCTGCTGCGATCATTGCGCTTTGCTTGCTGGTAGCGTTTAGTGTTCTCTGCTACCCAAGTTGCCAATACTTGTTGGCGCTCTACTTTTAATTTACTCTCTGCAATCTTCTCATTCAGTGGTTGCCAAATGAGACCATAAAGAATAAATATCGATATAGCGACTAACATCACCATCACTAAACGTTGTTCACGAAGATTTAATTGTTGCCACCAAGTTTTCATGAGCGCCCCTTAGCTGAGGTATCGGTAATACTGAATGAACCAGAAATTTGATCACCTTGATTATTTTGTGCCCCTAGATTTACCGTCAAACCGGCCTTTTCAAGGGCGACTTTCAACTTTTCAAAGTATTGATAATCTTTGGCAATGGTTTGCATGCGCACTTCTTGGCGCTTGCCATCAAACTTTAAGGTTTGTGGTTTGATTTCAGGTACGCTTGCTAACGCCGGCTCAAGTTTAACTAGTAAGGGTAAAAAGCCGGCAGATTCGCTGCTGTTACCTACCTCAGCTAACTTTTGGCGAAGCTGTGAACGTATGGTCGAGACTCTCACGCGCTTAGTCTGAGGAAATACCGTCATATAATTTTCGATAATCTTCGTTTCAATAGCCGACTGCTGGACAGATAAGCGATATAACTCAGCGCCCTTGAGGGTAAAATTAAGCACCAATGCGAAACAGGCAATACCAGCAACCCACAGCCAATTCATACTAGCAGCAGAGCGCTTTTCTTTAACTTGATATTCGCCTTGTAGTAAGTTGAATTTAGCCGAATGGTGAGTGGCTAAAATAGCCAATGGTAGTTCTTCGGGTAAATATTCAACGGTTAATTCTGTTGGCACTTGCGATAATAAAGAATAGGCAGAAATCACACTGTCACTTTTATCTAAATCGGCAAATTGTTTAGCAATAATAGTCCAAGCATTGGCTTCAAATGACATTACTTGCCATTCGCCAAGCCTTATTAACACTTGTTCACCAAGCATAACAGCCGTAATAGTTTGCTTATCCGTCGGTAATGCGAGTGCATCGGGGATAATTAATTTACAAAAAATGCCCGCGTCAGCCAACCACTGCTGCCAAAGTGCTAATTGTTCACGTGCAAGTGCCGCCAAAAAGCAATTGTGACCCTGTTCATCATGTTTGATATCACTGTAAGCAAAAAAGAGTTGTTCAACGTCTTGTGCTAACTCCTCTTCTAACATGTAAGGTGCAGCTAAACGAATAGCGCGCTGAGATGAACCAGGCACCTTTAAACGTTTTATGGCAACATCACTTGCCGGCACAAAGACCACCACCTCACGTGAGACAGATTTTTCAGTTAATTGTGCTAACGCTTGTGCGTTAGGCAACTCACCACTTGCGATAATTTCTTCTTGTCCGTTGGTTTTAATTAGCCAGTGAATTTTACTTTCAGCTTGGCTGCCTAAACGGATAAATAAGGTTTCACCCATTACTCTCGTCCTATGATGCGACTGATCACACTTATATTGTTTTTATTATCTACTTTCATAATGGTATTCAAAGCAAAGTAACTGTTATTAAAACTTGCCGTTGTTTTAAGTTTAAAGTACTCACTTTTAACGACAAATTGCTGTGTTTTTTCCACTGGTATTTTTGCTTTACTTAATTCTGGTAGAGCAAAAAAATCGTCTACACTCTTAAAGCCTTCATCTTCACGGGCAGACAATGCTTGTACAGCATCATTTTGACTTATCCCCAGCATGGCTACAAGTATTTCAGGCTTATCTAAGGCAATGGTATTAATGTTGACCTTATTAAGGTTGGAATTCGGCAATATACAAGCATAGTCTTTGAGTTTATTAATCACCTCTACGCTAAAGTGTTCAATGACCCTTAACTCGCCGATGCTGGCTAGGTAACTATTCGCGGCTAAATAGGGAAACTCTTTCGCAGCATAGTCATTGTCTTCTGCGCCGCCTGAACTTGAAATACTGCTATTCGTATCTAACCAATCGGTTAACGCATCTGCCATATACTCGGCTTCGAAACTGCCCACACCTTCAATACTCAAGGCGATCAACAGCTCTTCAAACGCCGCTCTTGCCGGCGATTTTTTCACTCCGCCACTGTTATCAACACGATTCTTTTCACCGTTGTCTTTACCACTATTACTGCCGCGACTGTCATCTTCATTACGATCATCATCTTCGCGCAATGCGTTTAAGTTAAAACAACTGTGTAAATCAGTTATTTCACCAGAAATTTGACCAAAATCAACCGGAAAATTACTTTCTCCTTGCGCCCAAACTTGACCTAAATGGGTGACATTGCCACTGTCTTCAAATGATTGTATTAAGACCCGTTTGGCAAATGCCTCAGCGCCCATCGCATACCAATAGGCTTGTTGATTTGAGCCGATGTTTGTCGTGCGTTGCATTTGCAGTTGCAAGCGCGCGGTCATTTGAGTTGCCAAAATAGCAATTAAGGCGACAATAAGCATCACGGTTATTAACGCGACACCTTTTTGCGGATGAACTCTAGTCACGACGTTCACCCTTATCTTGTGCCTGTTCACCAGCCACCAGGAATTGCCGACGAATAATGCCATAATCTGTGGTGTCTAATTCAATCGCTATGGCCATTGGCAAGGTATTCTCTGGCAAGGTTTTTTGCCATTCTTTACCGTCATAAAATTCGATATCAAGCTTTTCAACCTTGGAAATTAATGCTCGAACTTTAGGTTTTTCACCTAATACAGCGTCAACAAAATTAAAATGCACGCGTTCGAGTACCGTTTCGTTTAATTGATAAGCCACTGATTGCATATCACTGCGAGGCAGCAATAAACCTGGATTGGTCCAACCGTGTCGAACAAAGGCTAATGCCTGCTCAGTGCTAGAGTAACTATCGTTGTTAGTACGTAAAAAACTGGTCTCGGGCGCTTCGCCATTTAACCGGACACTGCGCCGTGCTATTTGCAGCATATCACGCTCAATGATTAGAAATCCGCGTTGTAATTCATTAATTCGCTCAGTACGCTCTTTAGTTACGGTATCGCTATTGAGTACGGTCTGAAAAATACTAAAACTTGCCATACTGATCACGGAAAATATTGCAATAGCAATCAAAACTTCAAGCAAGGTAAAGCCGCGACTATTGTACCGACAATTTTTTTGCATCAAACTATCAGGACTTTTTAATAGCTGTTGGTTGCTGACTATCAATGTCATTGCGTTTGCTTCGAAATGTAGGTCATTAAGCTGGTTAGTGCCTTGGGATCTTTTTCTTCAAGTCGCACTTCCATGACAAGTGCCCGCATATCTTTGTCTGTGGTTTTAATCACTTTTTGTTGCCAAAGCCACTCTCTACCCGCTAGCTCTACTTTGCCTTTTTTATTAGTTTTTGGCGGCCATGAGCTATCTAATGTTGCCTCTACTAACTGATTCGATGCGACCCAACTGGCAATAATTTTACTTTCTAAATAACCTAAGTTGCGGGCATTAGTGTCCGCAGTACCTAGAATAGCAATACCGGCAATAGAAAATACCGCCATCGCCAGCATCACTTCTATTAAGGTAAAGCCTTTTTGCAGTTTATTAATATTACCCCTTGCTAGCATCAGACAAAGGTCCTTCTATCGTTAATGGCGTGGCGTAAGTTCCCGACACTTTAAAGCGTAAATTATCATCCGCGTCAAAGGCAAATTCCGCCAGAGAAAACGTTAAGCTAAAAGGGGTAATTTCACCGCCAGATAAAATATAGACTTGAGGAATACTTTTGTTTTCTTCATCCTCTTCATTATCATAACTATTGGCCTCATCTGCGCTGGCCAAGACCGAGGAGTCAAATAATAATGGCTCCTCAATAGGTAGGTCGTCGAGCTGTAAGGTGATTTCAAGCCCTTCAGGTAAAGTAAACACTTCAAATAAAGCATTATCAGCAATAGGAGACCAACTTACACCATCGTAGCCGAGAAATTGATAACTATTTTCTTTAATAAACAGACCCAACTCAACATTATTCAACAGCCCATACTCAGCGGCCACGTCAAAAACCCCAGCGAAGCGCGCACTGTTTTGTTGCAACATTTGCTCGGGCTTATTACCGGAAAAGGTAAATTGCACCGCAGAGACCATAATACCAATCAAGACAATGACTAACATCACTTCTATTAAGGTAAAACCTTGCTGTAAGCAATTTTTATGCTTTGATAAATGGCCAAGACTAAGTGTCATAGTGATAAATAATCAATTAACCTTGATTATTGAAAATCGCCTAAATTCCAGTTACCAATATCATCGTCGGTACCTGTTTCACCATCGGGGCCCATAGAAAAGACATCCATATTACTGTGCTCACCTGGATTTAATAATTGATATTCGTTGCCCCATGGATCGTTAGGTAGGCGTTTTACATACCCCCCCTCAGGAAAACGTCGAGGTGCGGGTTCAATATCGGTTTCAGTCACTAAGGCTTCAAGACCTTGCTCTGTACTTGGATACTTGTAGTTGTCCATTTTATACATGCTCAAGGAAGTTTCTAAGGCATTAATATCTGAAATGGCTTTTTGCATATTTGCACGTTCTTGACTCCCCATCAGGTTTGGCACCACCATACTGGCTAAAATACCTAAAATGACAATAACAACCATCACTTCTAACAGGGTAAAACCTCGAATATTTTTTACTGCTTTCATTTCTAACTTCCTATTAACGTATTTAACTGAAGAATTGGCTGTAAAATAGCCATAACGATAAATAATACAATACCGGCCATCACCACCATCAATGCGGGCTCAAATGCCTTTAATGATATATTGATAACCGCCTCAAATTCGCGATCTTGGTTATCCGCAGCTCGCCCTAGCATATGCTCAAGTTGACCACTTTTTTCACCACTGGCAATCATATGTAACATCATGGGTGGAAACAGCTTAGTTTGCTCTAATGACACCCGTAAACTTGTGCCTTCTCTGACCTTGTCCGCTGATTCTTTGACACTTTGCTTAATGTATAAATTGTCTAATACTTCACCAGAAATTTTCATACTCTCTAATAAAGGTACGGCACTGGCGGTTAAAATGCTCAAAGTACGAGCAAAACGAGCGGTATTAACACTTTTTGCGACTTTACCTATGCCGGGGATAGCCAGAAAGCGTTGATGATAAGCAAATCTAAAGCTGTCTTTTTTCAATAATTGCGACCACAGTAGCATTAGTGCCGCGACAATAACGACAATGACTAAACCATAATCCCGTAAAAAATCACTACTGGCAATTAAGAACTGAGTGGTGGCAGGTAAATTAGCGCCCATATGCTCAAACTGTCCAACAATTTTTGGTACCACAGCGGTCAGTAATATCGTAATAACCCCCGTTGCCACAACAGTCATGATCACGGGATACACCAAGGCTTGAATAAGTTGCGAGCGCAGTTGTTGTCGCTTTTCGGTATAATCGGCTAAACGGTCTAATACTTTATCAAGATGACCTGATTTTTCACCCGCAGCAACCATAGCGCGAAATAAGCGATTAAACACTTGCGGAAATTCCGCCATGCTTTCAGCTAAGCCATAACCTTCAGTGACTTTAGTTCGCACCGCCATCACCATACTCTTTAATGAGTTTTTATCACACTGTTCGCCAACGGCCATTAAAGACTCTTCTATTGGCAAGCCCGATTCCACTAAGGTTGACAGCTGCCTAGTGATTAATGCTAACTCTGACGCGGATATTTTATTAGCACGACTAAAAAACGACTTTTTACCTTCTTGCTTACTTTTTTGTAGACAAGGCGTAACTTCTGTCGGCATTAAGCCTTGTTCTCGAAGTAGATTACGCACATGCCTAGGGGTATCGCCTTCGATAACGCCTTTTTTGTTCTTTCCTCGGCTATCTACTGCCTGATAATCAAATGCTGCCATAATTTACCATTTAATCTACAACTGAGTTATTAAACTAATTAGTCTTCACGTGTAACACGTAAGACTTCTTCAATGGTGGTTTCACCGCGCATCACTTTATCAAAACCATCACGGCGAATACTTGGGGTATACTGACGAATGAATTTTTCAATCGCTTGCTCGCCTTTACCATTGTGAATTAATTCACGTACTTTCTCATCAACGACAATAAGTTCATGAATACCGGTTCGGCCCCGATATCCTTTAAAGTTACAATCTTCACAGCCCACGGCTTTAAAGATTGGTGCTGTATCATCATCACTAAGTTGCAATAATTTACGTTCTTCCGCTGATGTAGGACAACATTCTCGACAGTGTGGACATAAGGTTCGCACTAATCGCTGTGCCAACACCCCTAATAAACTTGAAGACAGTAAGAAGGGTTCAACCCCCATATCTTCCATACGTGTTATCGCGCCCGCGGCGGTATTTGTATGTAATGTTGATAACACCAAATGCCCGGTCAAACTGGCTTGCACACCAATTTGTGCGGTTTCTAAATCTCGAATTTCGCCGACCATAACCACATCAGGATCTTGACGAAGTATGGCGCGTAAACCACGAGCAAAGGTCATATCCACTTTGGTATTAACTTGCGTTTGTCCGATACCTTCTATGGCATACTCGATAGGGTCTTCAACCGTCAGTATATTACGCTCTTTACTGTCAATTTGGCTGAGGCCGGCATAAAGCGTGGTACTTTTACCCGAGCCTGTCGGTCCAGTGACTAATATTATGCCATGCGGTTTTTCAATTAATTCAGAAAAACGTGCACGGTTACCATCGGTCATACCTAAATCTTGTAAGTCTAAACGGGTTGAATTTTTGTCTAGGAGACGTAAAACCACGCGCTCGCCATGACCCGTTGGCATAGTTGACACACGGACATCAACTGCACGGCCCGCTATTCTTAATGAAATACGACCATCTTGTGGAATGCGTTTTTCAGCAATATCGAGCTTGGCCATCACCTTAATCCGTGACACCAATAACGAGGCTAATTTACGATTCGGCTTTAAAACTTCCCGCAATACCCCGTCAACACGAAAGCGAATTTGCAGTGCTTGCTCAAAGGTTTCAATATGAATATCAGAGGCGTTTTCTTTAATCGCTTCACTTAACATGGCATTGATTAACTTAATAATCGGTGCATCGTCTTCGTTTTCTAATAAATCTTCTGTTTCGGTCATTTCATCGGCGAGCGAATATAAATCCACCTCATTGCCGATGTCTTCCATCATTTGCTGGGCTTCTGAAGAGTCACGTTGATAAGTTATCGTCAACAATTGCTCAAACTCTTCTGCACTTTTCACTTCAATGGTAAATGGCGCTTTTAGCACCCGACGCACTTCCAATAAAATATTAGCACTAAGCGTATCAATACAGACCAAGCGAAAAACATCCTGTTCTTTTGCTACCAGTACACTATGACGTTTAGCAAAACCAAATGGCAAACGATAACGCACACCTTCATCATTTATCACGTCTGAAGCGGCTAACGTTGACGACTTGTCAAGCGCTAAAGAGTTTTCACTAGCCGCAACAAAAGCTTGGGTTTTTGGGTCGATATCACTCATGGCTATTCAGTTTCATCCGAGGACTTTGCTTGGTCGCGCTTTTCCATATATTCATCAAACGACGGTGGTAAAGTCAGTTGATCGTTCCATTTAGGTAAAATGGGTAACTTTTCATCTGACATTAATTCAAGACCGGCTTCTTTCTTACGAATTTCTAGCGCGCGAATATAATTGTATTTTTCTTTACTCAAGTCATTCATCAACTTGCCGTCACGAACAATAGTCGGACGTAAAAACACCATCAAATTACGCTTACGCTTAGTATTGCTGGTTGATTTAAACAAATGACCAATGAAAGGAATATCGCCAAGCAAAGGCACTTTTTGCACACTTTCTTGCACGTCTTCATCAATCAAACCACCTAAAATTACCGTGGCGCCGTCGTCAGCCATGACTGTGGTTTTAATTTCACGTTTATTGATTGAGATATCAACACCCGTTGCACCACTTACCGATGACACTTCTTGCTCAATCGTTAACTGCACACCACTACCTTCATTAATTTGTGGTGTTACCTTTAATTTAATACCAATTTCTTGGCGTTCAACCGTTTGAAATGGATTGCTATTATTACTGCCAGTTTGTGCGCCGGTAATAATAGGCACTTCTTGACCAACAATAAAATAGGCTTCTTCGTTATCGAGTGTGGTGATGCTTGGTGTCGATAATAAGTTTGAATTAGTATCTGAACTCACCGCTTGAACAATCGCGCCCCAGTCATTTTTCATAATACCAAACATAGTGCCACTGACGGAGCCTAAGACTTGTGCGAGTAAACTGTAGTCACCTTTGATATCGGGTTGGTCAGGATTATCCGTTATTGCGCCACTTTCTGATGTTACTTGAGAACCTCTCGCACCTGGTGTCGAACGAGCAGCTTCAGCCGCCGCAGCAACCGAACTAATTGGCGCTACACCATTATTAAATTGGCTAAATCCACCTTGTTCGCTATACCATTGCACACCTAAATTAATGCCATCACCTTCAAAGACTTCAACAATAATGGCTTCAATAAGCACTTGTGCTCGGCGAATATCTAGCTGACGAATAACCGCTTCGAGTGAACGCAGCATTTCCGGTTGAGCAGTAATAACTAAGGTATTAGTATCTTCATGGGCATCAATACTGACATTGCGACTTTGAGTCTTGCGTGATGATGTTTTTGTACCACCGGAAGCATCCGCTTCGATTGATTCGCTAACACCTTGCAACACTTTCACCATGTCTTCTGATTTTGCGTATTTTAAATGATAAACACGGGTATTACCGTTGGAATCTAGTTCACTGTCTAAACGCGACACCAATCTTGCCACACGCTCACGGGCTTTTACTTCGCCACTGACGATGACGCTATTAGTACGTTCATCAGCAACAACTTTAGGGATCAAAAAGTCTGGTGTACCGGCACTTTTTCCTTGGCCAGATTTGTTCATGGCTTCAATAATACGGACTATTTCGCCCGCTGAGGCGTATTTCAGACTAATGATCTGGATATCTTGGTCACCGGCTTTATCAACCCGCTCAATAATTTGTACTAAGCGATTAACTACCGCAGCCGTACCGGTTAGCATAATAACGTTAGCTGGATCATAATTCACTACGTTGCCGCCACCCGCTTGATCGGACAATTGACGCAATAAAGGTGTAAGTTCACGTACGGTGACGTTTTTAACTTCAACAACTCGGGTAACCATTTCATCGCCAGCACCGGGATTTTCATTACTGACTACCGGTATGGAAGAAGTTTTCGCGTCTTTATTGCGAATGATTTTGACCACGTTGTTATCCATTTCAACGGCAGAAAAGCCATAAACTTCTAGCACATTTAAGAAGAATTGATAATATTGCTTTTCAGTCAATAAATCATAACTACGGACATTAACTTTCCCACGCACGTTCGGATCGACGATCATGGTTTTTCTTAAGTTTTTACCAACAATATTAATAAATTCCGCAATTTCTGTGCCTTTGAAATTAGGTGAATATTCAGCGGCATTAATATTGCTAGAGAGCAAAACACTATTGAGTAAAACTGCAGTAACAACCCCGGTAAGGCTACGCTTATACCAAGGTGCGCTTAATGATTTGCGCATTTATTATTCCTTTTATTCTAATTATTTATACTGAAAAGTATTTCTGTCATGTCACCATTACGATCAAGTAACAGCGAAACTTCGCGTTGTTCTTTTAAAGATTTTAGCGCTTGAGCAGCTTCTCTGGGCGCGGTTAAATCAAAACCATTCATTTGTATTGCAACATCACCTGACTTAAGACCAGCACTTTGGAAAAAAGTTGGATCTTTTCCTGGCATTAACCGGTAACCGGCAATTTTGCCGTTTTCTCGTTTCGGAGAAATTTTTAAATAGTCTGTAATTTTACCTGGATCGCTTGCCAATTCTGCTTGCAAAGACTTAGTTGTATTGGTTAACGCTTTATTATCTCGGTGGTCAACAATATTCAGCGATGAAAGCGTCTTACCATCGGTTTTTGTCGTCTGCGGCGTTCGGCTATTACTGCTGGGTTGCATTGGCTTAATATTTTTATCAAAGACTAAACCTTCAAACATCAAGGTTTCTAATCGCCCCGATACCTTTAGCAGAACACGGTCGTTAAAAACATCTTCGAGCACAGCTCGTGTACCCTTAATATTTTCACCTATACTATAGGTTTCTTGTTTACCGGCACTTTCGATAATTGCCGCCGCGGCGGCTTTGTTACTACTAGCAACTACGCCGGTCAAAATTAACTTTAGACGTGTTTCTGGCGCATCTTCTATCACCACTTCGGCTACTTTCGCTTCCTGTTGCTGAGAAAAAGCGCCAAATAGATTCAGTGCTTGGATTGCTTGCACCTGCACTTCTTTTTGTGGCGTCGTAGCGATTGACGCCGAGCCAGTTAATTTTAAACTGCCATGATGACTAGACTCTGATAAACCGAGCCAAGTCATTTGCGCAAATAAATAGGCAATATAACTAAGCAGCAGCAAGATAATTACCTGAGTAATTCTTCTTTGGGGCAGCTTAGATAACTGTTCAAACACGTTTGATATATTATTCGATAACGTCATTTTTATAATTTTTTTATTATCTGGAAATTTCAATTCGCTTTGATGATACTTGACCTAGCGCTTGGCAACAAGATGTCATATTATTTTTTAACGATAATTAGTAAACAAATTTTTCCGGCTAGTATATGAATGGCAGCTGTGATAACTTGCGCAAATTTTATAATGCCGGTATTGAGTAAAAGCAAATTCATGACTAAATCTAACCATAATGATGTTCAAAGCAAGCAGTCACCCCGCTTAGACAAGTGGTTGTGGGCAGCGCGCTTTTATAAAACTCGGGCGATTGCAAAGCAGATGATCGACGGCGGTAAAGTATTTTATAATGGTCAACGCAGTAAATCAGGAAAAACCGTAGTCGTAGGCGATCGTATTACCATTAGACAAGGTTTTGAAGAAAAGCACGTGATTGTTGAAGCGCTAGCGGATAAACGCCGAGATGCTGCCTTTGCTCAAACACTTTATCAAGAAACAGACGAGAGTATTCAAAGCCGTGAAAAAAATAACTTAGCTCGCCAGCAAGGTATTTTGCTTAGCCCGGCAACTGACGGTAAACCCGATAAAAAACAACGCCGACAAATTCGGCACTTAAAAGAAAGGATATAAACCGTGACCATGCAAACAGATATCTTACATCGCTATTTATTCGATAACCTACATGCAAGAGGCGAATTGGTTAATTTAAGCCAAACTTTCCAAGATATTGTTGCTGCGCATGACTACCCTGTGGGGGTAAAACAGTTATTAGGTGAGTTAGTTGCAGCCACATGTTTATTAACGGCAACCTTAAAATTTGAAGGTGAAATTGCGGTACAACTTCAAGGTAATGGTCCTGTGGGATACATGGCCGTCAATGGAAATAACCTGCAAGAAATGCGCGGAATTGCTCGTATGGCCAGCGAAACAGAAGCAACAGCCCTGAAAGATCTTATCGGCAAAGGTAATATGGTTATTACTATTCGCCCGAGCAATGGTGAACCTTACCAAGGCGTGGTAGCGCTTGATCAAGATACTTTGGCTGGCTGCTTAGCGCACTACTTTGAAGTTTCGGAACAAATTCCGACTAAAATTTGGCTATACAGCGATGAAAAATCCTCGCAAATAGCGGGAAGTTTAATTCAGTTGCTACCTGACGCTGGCGATAAAGCGCAGCAAGAAGCTGACTTTGAGCATTTATGTCAATTAACTAACACCATAAAGCCAGCAGAAATATTCTCTTTAGACAGTCAAGAACTACTGCACCGTTTATATCACCAAGAAGAAGTAAGACTGTTTGAACCTCAAGCCGTTAGCTACAAATGCAGTTGCTCAGAAGAAAAGTGTTTAAGTGCGATTTCTCAAATTGTGCCTAGCGAACTTGATAGTATTATTGCCGAGCAAGGCAGTGTTTCTATGACCTGTGATTATTGCCTAACAACTTACCAGTTTAAACGCCCACAACTGGACCAGTTTATTAACGATAATAAACATTAAGCGATAAAAAACCTTGGCTTGTCAACGTCTCAAGCCAAGGCATTTTGTCTACTATTACCTTTTATGGTCAATGCTTGCTATTGCAGTGCTTAAATGGCTTTAAATTTATGGCATACGCTATTGCCATAATATCGAAGACTAGTGCTGCAAGGTGCAAATAACCTTAAAAACAAAGAAAAATCCCCTCGCTGTAAACACTATTTTCCACTTTTAATATCCTTGATAAAATTTTAGCTAAGCTTTGCTGACAATATATTTACATTATCTTTACATGTGCTATGTTAAAGCGTCGCATTTTTGCGTTTCTCGTATTATAAAACTTGTAAAATCGCTGAACAATGCGATTTTGCTCACTAAAAAGTAATAACCAGCACAACTGTTTGTGCATTTAGGGAGGTTCTTTGTGAATAACAAAGTAACAATTGCTGTTTCAACAGCACTATTATCAATGGCTACTCTGCAAGCTTCTGCTAGCACAGTTCCAACGCAATATTCGGCTGACGCATTAAAATCAGTCGCACCGATTTCAATTAACAAAGGTGGCACATACAACAAGACCCAAGGTAAAAAATTCCGCGCTGAAAAAGATTTAGCTGGCGGAACTTACACTTATATTGTTCGTCTTAAAGATCAACCAATCGCTACATATGATGGTTCTGTTGCTGGTTTAGAAGCGACTAACCCTCAAATAGCTAAAAAATCTCTATTCAAAACTTTAGCTAAAAGTAAGAAAAGCTCACAAGAAATCAGAAACGAATTACGTCTTGATTTACAAGCTCCTGACGTAGTTGCATATAGTAATTACCTAGAAGGTAAGCAAAAAGCTTTCGTCACTAAAGCCAACAATAAATTGGGCAGCTTAAATGTTGCTTATCAATATAAAACTGCCTTTAACGGTATGGCTGTACGTCTAACACAAGACGAAGCAAAAGCCTTATCGGAATTTGCAGATGTTGCTTATATAGAACGCGAGCGCACTGAAAAACTTCATACTGATACTGGACCTATCCATATCGGCGCAACTCAAGTTTGGCAGGGCGAAGGTCAAAGTGCAGTAAATATGGGTGAAGGCGTTATTATCGGTGTAGTAGATACTGGTATTAACTCTGACCATGCTTCATTTGCCGATGTTGGTGGTGATGGCTACGATCATACTAACCCATGGGGTGCTGGTGTTTACGTTGGCGATTGTGCTGGCGATTACGCTTCAATGTGTAATGACAAGCTTATTGGTGTACGTTCATACGATTCTGTGACTGGTAACTATTCAGATGCAGAGGTATTTGGTGATACGCCTCCACCGGCAAACGGTGAAGATTATAATGGCCATGGTTCTCACACAGCCGGCACATCAGGTGGTAATATTTTACTTAATGTTCCTCTGTTAGATGGTGAAACTGGTCAAGAAGAAGGCGACGGTGTAAACACTACAGGATTTGAATTTGGACAAATTTCTGGTGTTGCTCCACACGCGAACATAGTGGCATATCAAATTTGTAGTCCTGGTAACAGTGGCGATAAATATTCTGGCTGTCCTGGCGCTGCAATCATTGCTGCCTTAGATGATGCAGTTATAGATGGTGTTGATGTCATCAACTACTCAATTAGTGGCGGTGGTGATCCTTGGGCTAGCGCAAGTGAACAAGCATTCTTAGCCGCACAAGAAGCTGGTGTTTTCTCTGCAGTATCTGCTGGTAACGATGGTCCAGACGCTTTCACTACTAGTAAAAGTGCACCATGGTATACGGTTGTAGGTGCATCTACGCACGGTCGTGAAGTAGCTTTTGAAAAAGAGATTGGTGCATTCACTGGTGGTGATACTGAGCTTGCTGCTATTGAAGGTAATAGTGCTTCTGGTGGTATTACCGCAAGTATCGTATGGGCTGGTGATTACACTAACTCAAACGATCCTGAAGGCGATCCGGCGCAATGTTTACAACCATTCCCAGAAGGCACTTTTGCTGGTGAAATCGTTGTTTGTGACCGTGGCGCAATTGCACGTGTACAAAAAGCAATAAATGCTGAAGCTGGTGGCGCTGGTGGTTTTGTATTAGGTAACGTTACTGGTGGCGCAAATAGTGTAACCAACGATGTGTACGTTATACCTGGTATTCATATTAGTTCAGAAAATGGCAATGCTTTACGTACTTGGTTAGCAAGTGGTGAAGGCCATGCTGCCACTATTACTGCAGCTGAAGGTGAGTTGAAAATTGGTCAAGCTGATGATATGGCTGGCTTCTCATCACGTGGTCCTAACAACTTTGTTGCTGATATTATGACACCGTCAGTTACGGCTCCGGGCGTTTCAATTTATGCAGCTTATGCAGATCAACAGTTTGGACGCGATGGCACAACACCATCACCAACAGACTTTGCCTTTTTACAAGGTACATCAATGTCAGCTCCTCATGTTGCAGGCGCTGGTGCAGTATTGAAATCATCTCATCCAACTTGGACACCTGATAATATTCGTTCAGCATTAATGTTGACCGCGATTACAGATGTTCGCAAAGAAGATGGTGTAACTCCTGCCGATGTATTCGATATGGGTTCAGGTAGTATTCGTGTGAACTTGGCGGATAAAACTGGCTTAATCATGAACGAAACAGCAGCTAACTATACTGCTGCAAACCCTGCCGAAGGTGGCGATCCTAAAACCTTAAACATTCCTTCAGTTTCGAATGCTAACTGTGTTGGTTTATGTGATTGGACTCGTACAGTGACAGCAACAGCTGCCGGTACTTGGACAGTTGCAGGTACTTCAATCTCTGATGGTTTAGTGATTACCGCTACACCAGCTACATTTACACTTGCTGAAGGTGAAAGCCAGACTATTGCAATTAGTGTTGATGCAGTAGCAGCAGAGAGTGACATATGGTCATTTGGTCACGTTGTGATGACATCTGATGTTCATCCAATGGCTAGCATCCCTGTAAGCATTATCGCTTCAAATGGTAACATCCCAGATGAACTATCTTTTGAAGCTAATCGCGATCAAGATAGCTACTTAATTGAAGATGTTATGGCTGTCGAAATCACTGAGTTTACAAGTCGTTCATACGGCTTAACTAAAGCAGATAAAACTGAAGCCGTGTTAGCTGTAGATAGCGACAATGGTTCAGCTTATGATGATTTAGCGGATGGCATTAATGTCACTCTATATACTGTTCCAGCTGGTGCAAAACGTTTTGTCGCTGAGATCCTAGCGTCTGAATCTCCGGATTTAGATTTACGCGTAGGTTTAGATGCTAACGGCGATGGTATTCCACAAGAAGATGAACAAGTGGGTATCAGTGCAACAGGTACAGCACTTGAAAAAGTTGACTTAATGATGCCAGAAGCTGGTAGCTATTGGGTAACGGTGCAAAACTGGGCTGCTTCTTCTAACGAAGAAGGTACTGAAGATGCATATACATTAGCAACAGCTATCGTAGACGGTGAAGCAGGTGATAACTTATCTGTTGTAGCTGACTCAGCAATTGCAGCATTAACTGAATTTGACTTACGTGTTAAATGGTCACTTGATAATGCTACACAAGGTGATATGTATTACGGTGCACTAGACTTAGGCACAAGCTTTGAAAATGCTGGTAACCTAGGACTTATCTCGGTTGATCTTATGCGTGGTATGAACGATGTAACTATAGCAAGTAATGCCAATGCCTATATGGAACGTCAAGATCGTGTAGATTATGAAGTTACTGTTCTTGCGAACCTAACTCCTGGTGATCGCACATATACTGTTAATGCAACAGTACCTGCAAGTATGACACTTGATGAAAGCTCTGTTACTGGTGATGCTGTCGTTAACGGTAATGTTATTACTTGGACTGTAGTTCAAGAGTCACTATTTGGTGCTGAACCTTTCTACACGAAAACGACTAACGCTGAAGATGCTAGTTGTGTAATACCAAACTTTGGTCAAGGCAATGGTTATATTGACTTAGCTGGTTTCGGCATTACTCCTGGTACGCTAAATGGTGATACGGTTACAGCGACATACGGTGTTGCAGCAACCTTCCTAGGTAACGAATATAGTTCTGTTTCTGTTACAGATGATGGCTTTATCTACTTAGGTGGTACTGCTGGTAATAATCCTTGGATTAACCAATTATTACCAAATGCCGATGAAGCTAACAACCTTGTGGCACCATTTTGGCGTGACATGGAAATTGTTCGTACCGATACTTCTGGTGTGAGTGTTGCTTCAGCTAGCGGTTATAGCTTCATTGAGTTTGATGACATGAGACATTATGATTTCCATAACGGTGATACAAGTGTTTCTGATAATATCGATTTTGAAGTGGTATTTGATAACAATACTGGCAGTGTTATGTTTGCATACGACAATGTTTCACACGTTGTTGGCGCTGGCTTAGGTGTTACTGTTGGTCTTGAAAATGCTACTGGTACATCAGGTCGTACTGACGTCTATGCAGCATCACCTTATACTGGTGGTGAAGCTGGCTCAGTTGGCGATATTTCAGATATCTATTCTGGTCTTGTTATATGTTACTCACTAACACCTGTTGCGACTGATCCAAAAGTATTTAGTTTCTCTACTGAGATAAAAGATACCTTTAAAGGTGGTCCAACAAATGTTGTGCTTACACATAGTACTGATGATGCAAATACCGCTGAAGTAGTTAACGCTTCAAGTGTTGCTATTCAAGTTGAAGGCGGTCCTACTGCCGTAATGTCAGGTAGCACGTCAGTAGTTGAACAAACAAGTGTAAATCTATCAGCGTCAAGTTCATTTGATCCTAACGGTGATGCCCTGACTTATACTTGGGTACAGTTGTCTGGTACTCCGGTAGGCTTCAGCGCTAACGCTGAATCAATTAGCTTTACAGCGCCGAAAGTAGCACAAGATGAAACAATTGCTTTCCAACTAACAGTAAATGATGGTAACGGTAACTCAGATACAACCGTTGGCTCAGTATCAATTGTTAATAAGAAAGAAAGTGGTTCATTTGGTTGGTTAATGTTACTACTTACACCAATGTTATTTACTCGTCGTAAAAAAGCGTAGTTATATAATGTAGGTTGTTAAGCAAAACCTATAAAATTAAAAGCCATCAACGCTATGTTGATGGCTTTTTTATTGGCTATTCTCCAGCCATATAATTTAAGCGTTCTTACGACAATAAATACCGACAGTTTTATCTAATCACCACCATCAAGCAATGACTAGGGTCCCTATCCCTTAAGCTACTAGTTCATAGCGCCAATTGCCTACGTTCGATGCCTCGCAGCTGAAAGTATTAAATGTTCAAAGCTCATATTTAAATAGTCTTTTAGTAGTGACAAATTAAAACCACTGCGCCAAATAGTATGCTAGGTTCTACATTAGCTTATAATATCCGTTAAACCTTGCCCTACTATGACTAATAAGTAATCTTTAGACTTAGGTAGTGTATTAAGCTTGACCACACTAGGTGCTTAATAACACCTCTCCAAGCTATTAAAAATAGTGGTAAGGAATATTAATCATTCATATAAAGTAAGAATAAACTTGGTTAACTAAATTTGCGGGAAACAGATAAGAAAAAAGCAGGGCTGATTGCTCAACTCTGCTTTTAATAACGCAATCATTAAGGGTTAGAAATGAATGGTTGTACCGAGAAAAACGCCATCAAATTCAATGTTCGTATACAGGTCATTTAAGTCTTCCAACTCTAACTTAACCGCACGGTATCCAGCATTAATGTTTACACCAATAGCTAGGTTGTCAACCATTTCATAACTGACACCGACTTCATAATCATAAAGTGTATGCTTATCAATCGATAAGAAATTACCTTGGGCATAAAGATTTAAACCTGTTAATGGTAATCCTAGGCTAGTATGAACGTATAGCATAGGTACAATGTCAGTTACGGTAACGCTTGCTGATTGTGTAACGGTCTCAGAGCCCGAAGTCCCTTGTGCTGAAACGGTAACGTCACCGTCAAAATCTCGGCCAGTTAAACCGAAATCAAATGTTAATAGGTCATTATCAAAAAGCTCATAGTAGAGTGTGTAATCAACATAGCTGATATTAAAGTTAGCATTGACTTGTGTACCTTCTTGGAAGGTTTCATCTTGAAACTCGAACTCAGTAGCAAGCGCTGTATTACCTTTAGTCTCTAATGAGGTTGAGGCTATACGTATATTGGGAATCATTGGTAAGGGGTGTTCGAAGGCAATAAAAAAGCTTTGTTGTTTTTCATCGGCTAAATTAAAATCAATTTGTGAACTACCGTCACCAAATACTCCAGAGGCTTGGTTATCCCAGATTTGACCACCGAAATAAATACCTAAAGCATCCGCTTGAACATTGGTTGATAAAATGGATGCAAGTATTGCTGCTAGCGCTATTTTTTTCATATCTTATTACCCTTGACTCAATAAGTCGTTTAAATCAATCAGTGCGGCATTTGCACGTGATATATAATTTGCCATGACTAAAGAATGGTTAGCAAGCACACCAAAGCCATCACCATTTAAAACCAATGGGCTCCAAATTGCTTCTTGACTTGCTTCCAATTCGCGAATAATTTGTTGAACACTAACTTTAGCATTTTTCTGCTCTAGAACATCATTAAAATCTATTTCGATTGCTTTTAAGAAATGCAATAAAGCCCAACAAGCACCTCGTGCCTCATAAAACTCATTATCTATGGCCCACCAACTTGTTTTCAACTGCATGCTCGCTGCACTTGATGTTGACTGCTGTGCGACATTATCGCCGGCAAGGTCAACATTCAGTTGCTCTCGCCCGACACTGGCACTTAATCTTTGCGAATAACTGCCTAAACGTTTCGTTGCCTCCTGAATCCAAGCGCGCAAATTATCAGAGCGAGCGTAAAACTGAGCTGACTGATTATTTACCTGAGTTAATGCCGTTCTATAAGCATGTAATTCATTGAGTGCTTTTTGGTATTCGCCTTCCGCACTAGGAATAGCCCAACTGGTATGGTCAATATTAAGTTGTGGTTGCGCTACTTTTAAGTTTTTGTTTTCTGCAGATTGAGATTGCGAACGGCTAAATTCTTGACGCATTACCAAGGACATATCTCGGATCATTTCAAGCGCGCCAAACTCCCATGCAGGAATATTATCTAAAAACACTGACGGAGGAATGGCATCATTTGCTAAGTAGCCACCAGGTTTATTCAACAAAGTTTCGGTGACGCGAATTAATGCGGTGGTCGTGGTATAACCAACCACAGGAGTGACATTTTCGGCGGTCGCGGCTTTATTAACTTCGGCACGAATATCAAATTGTTCTGGTTCAAAACTCCAGTAAACACCAAGTAAATATAACCCAAGAAATAAAGCTGAAAGTCCTGAGATTACAGCTTTTGTTGAAATGTTAACGCTCATAAAAAACTCCTAATGATGGTGGTGCTCTTTCTGCTTAAGACCCTTAACAGAATAATTGACATCAATACTAGATTGATCGTCAAAATGCAGCGTGATAATAATATTTTCTTTAGCCGTTAAGGGCTGCTTTAAATCGAAAATCATTAAATGATAACCTGATGGCTGAAATAACAGCGTATCTTTCGCTAAAATTTCTACAGTGTCACGTTGGCGCATACGCATTAAGCCATCAGACATAATATGCTGATGAATTTCAATTCGTTCACTTATCGCACTCGATGCGGCAATTAGTCGAACTTTGTTGACGGATAAATTATGGATAGCCATATAGGCCGAAGAAATAGACGTGCCGGGAATACTTTCCCTAGCATAGCCGTTTTCTATTTGAATATTTGTCTTCTCGCTGGCAGGTCCTGCACTAGCGAACACATTACTGACGGATAAAGCCATGACAATCACTGCTGAAAATATATTCTTCATAAACCCTTTTTTATCCCTACTATGCTTCATTATTACTATTGTAACTAAGCTTGAACTAAATGGATAACTTAATTATTTCAAATGAATAAAATGGACTTAGAGTCATTAGCATTAACTGAAAGAATAAAAAGTATGACACAACAACGAGGCCTATTATTGATTATAGCTAAGCAAAGTGATGATATTCGCAAAATACTTTAGTACTTGCGACTACTTAGATGATTTGATTAAGTGTAGTGAGAATATTGTCTTTTTAGCATTCGATTTAGCTAAAGCCAATACCGAGCCCCTGGTCGTTATGGGTAAACATTATACTTAGCTTGCCGCTCGGTTTAATTAAGTAAATTTACCCTGCTAAGGCATACGCTGAACAACTTAAAGTACATCAAAAAGTAGAGCTAAATAATCCCAGACTTATGACTCACTAGTAGCAAGTTAATGACGCTTACACCGCGTATGATTAGAAGTTACCGAAACGTTGGCCGTCATTCAAACACCAAGTGCATACCAATACATGTGAATCAATTTGCACACGCTTTTATTAAAATCCTTTTTATTGCTAATAAATGCGGTCTTTTGTTTGCCATTAAACTTTATGAGTTAAAAATATTGCTAGCAAAATTTCCGAAATTTCCGGTAATACTGAAAGCAATAAGGTTCAACGCTATAACTTAATGCTGAACTACACTGTTATCTCGTGTCACTAACCATATAACACCGGCAACTAAAAATATCGGCCAAAACACGCCAATCATTAACATTGCGCCGCCACCTAACAACAACATAGCAACAAAAATCAGCGAACCAAATACACTCATGGCGATTGCTAAGGCTACCAACACCAGCAGCACAACAACCAAGGCAGAAATACTGATTGCCTTTAAAGGCGCTATTAATTGCTCGCCCATATAAATATCAACATCAAGTAACTCAATAAAGCTGACACCTAAAACATAGGTTAAAAACATGGTCGCAAAAATCGCTAAAAATAATGCTTTAAAAAATGACATTAGTACCTCCTTATTGCTTTTAAATGGCTTCATTATCGCCTGACTTCAAGAGCAGTAGCTTTCCATGAATCGCTATTAAACTTTGCTTGGCATTAGTATCGAAGCCACTAAATAGGCAACACCCGTAGCAACAGGAAACATCAATAGTGCGACAATGGCACCGGCTCTAACAGCCAGACGAGGCATATTGTAATAATTAGCAATACCACCACAAACACCTGACAATTTTTTATGTATACCATCTTTAGCTAAGGTTCTATTAACTGAATACTCGCGATTAAAGTCCATGATTTACTCCTCGTACCTTGTTGGGGTATGTTTAAACATGCTTTGAAAAAATAATAATCCTACGTCAATAAAGAAATAAATCACGGGGCTTTAAACCTGATACCCGTGATTATCCATAATGGCGCAAAAAATACCGACGTTATCACTTAGCCATTAACAACTTTCTTTTTCAGTTGCTCAAGCTCTTGCTCTATATTTCCATCTCTTTCTAACTCACGAAATTGACTATCTAAACCTTTTGATGATGTCATATCGTAGGCTTCAACCTCAGCCTCAACACGATCAATTTTTTGTTGGTAACGCTCAAATTTACGAATCGATTCATCAATATTGTAAATCGCAGCTTTCTCGCGAACCTTCAAACGTACCTCTGCAGATTGCTGGCGAATTGCAAAAGCCTCTTGTTTACGCTTCGCCTCAGTCAATTTGTCTTGCAAGCGTTGGCTATCTGACTGAACCGCGGTTAAGTATTCATCAAACTGAGCTAACTCTTCATTAAATTCGTTAAGTTTTTGTGTGCAAATTTGCTTTTCAACTAGCGCAGCTTTAGCTAGGTCTTCACGGCCCTTATTCAAAGCAAGCTCAGCTTTTTGCTGCCAATTAGCAACCCGACTTTTCATATCGCGTATGTTGCGCAGTACAGTTTTCTTTTCTGCTATATGCTTTGCGGCTGTCGAACGCACTTCAACCAAAGTTTCTTCCATTTCCTGAATGATCAACTTGATCATTTTTTCCGGCTCTTCTGCTTTATCTAACATTGAATTAATATTTGCGTTAATAATGTCAGTGAATCTTGAAAACATGCCCATGGTATTTCTCCTGTTACTCTTCTGAAGTTTGTTGTTTTTGTTGACGTAATTTTTTTTGTGTTGAACTCGTTACAACTACTTGCGCTTGTTTGATGGTGTAGCGCATTGAAAAACGTTGTAGCTCAGCTTTAATTGAATTTGATAACTCTACAGATAAATCACCGATAACCTTTTGTCCTTGTACCTGCAATGTTGCGGCTAAACTACGATCTAAAGAGACTTCTTTTGCTGAAGCATTAAGAGCAAATAGCAACGTACAAGATAATAAGACGCTGTTTAAAGCATTTTTACTGGGTAATAGTTTCATCATTAATATCCTTATGTGGGTAACATGAAAAGTTAATCTGTAACTTATCGTGCTGGTATCTGAGATTACTATTACAAGTGCTGTGCCAACTAGTAAAAAGTTTTTAATTCATTGTTATTGTTGTGATTTTTAAAATTTCACAATAACAACTTTCGAGGGGACATAATATGTCGAACTATAATTTGGTCAATAGTTACACTGAGATTAGTGAAATTGACCAACAATAATTCATTACTTTGCTTGGAAGGTTTTTATCAATAAGGTTAACTGATGACTAATAACATAGTTGAAGTTAGTATATTATTACCGCAATAGTTAGCACCATAAAAATATAAAAGCCGGGAAAGTGATATTTCTTTAGGCCTTTCTTAGAGCGTATTAGCAGTGATTTCAATTGGGGTATTAGGCAATGAGCCCCACTCGCTCCAAGAGCCGTCATATACCCGGACATTTTTTCTACCGCTAAGTGTCGCCGCCAGCGCTAAAACACAAGCGGTAACGCCTGAGCCACAACTCATGATCATTGCTTGGTCATGAGTATTGATATTATTAAAGATTTGTTTCAATTCATCGACAGGCCTTAACAGTCCGTGATTTAATAAATCGTTATAGGGTAAGTTTTTCGCGTAAGGCATATGACCACTGCGTAAGCCAACACGAGGCTCTGCGTCTAAGCCCTGAAAACGGCGATTGCCCCGAGCATCAAGAATGAGCTGATGTTGCGAGTGTATTTGTGCTTCAACCTCACGCCAATCACAAAAAAAATCCGCTTGTTCTTGTGCGATAAAATCTCCGAACACTCGATTTTTATCTGTATTAATATCAACTGTCATGTCAGCTATAGGTTTTTTTAGCTTTAACCAATGAGGCAAGCCGCCATCTAATACCGCAATATTATCATGACCCATAGCTCTAAACATATACCAGGCACGCGCAGCTGAAAATAAACCTAAATCATCATAAACCACTATTTGACTCTGCTGATTAATGCCTAAGGCTTTAGCTGCTTTTTCAAACTGAATTGCTGATGGCATGGTATGAGGTAAATTGCTGTTTAGATCTGAAAAGTCTTGGTTTAAGTCGAAGCGACGGGCGTTAGGGATACGATACTCAGGCCAACTATATGTTGGCGCCGCCATATTACCGACAGGCGGAATACTAGCATCTAGCACTACCAAGTCTTTACTCGCAAGTATAGCGTGCAAATCTATAGCGGAAATTAGTGGCGGAGAGTATGTCATCAGCTAGACCTAATACCAATTGCTGTAAATATAAAGCAAAGCTAGCCGAGATTAACGTAAATGTACAGCAGACAATAAAGTTCGTAAATCATCTTGGTGATGTAAGTACGGTATATATTGATAATGAAGAGAAAGGCTTAGGTGTTTTCATTATTAAAAAACTAAGTAAAGTTAGTGTCATATCACAGCTAACTTTACCGCAGTAACGGCTTTTTACCTTGCTCTAAGCGAGCAACAATAAATGAGGTAGCTAGTAGACAAACACTAGGTAACATAAACAGGGTAAATAACATCATTAAGCTTGGCATTGCATCATTCCTTTAAACAGTTAATCGCGCTATATCTTTTAAGCATTATTAGTTAAGTTGCATAAACACTTACAAAGGTTGTGCCAAGGATCAAAAAAAACATTAAGCCATTGTTTTTAAATTAAATTTATTTTTAAAAATATAGTTAACTCCACTAACTAAATGGCGATATCACTGCGATGTGGTTAAATTTGCTAATTTATGGTGGGTTTTGATAAAGTCACTAACAAAAAATAAATCTGATGAGAAAATCCCGAATTCAAATAATAGTCTTTCGCTTTCGGGGTGTTGAGCAGTGTAACTCTTCGCTAAAAATTTAGCGGTGCCAGTGCTTAGTACTGTAATGATGAGCAAGCATTAAAATTAAATTACTTTCAGTTCAGCATTAAGCTGTAAAACCTTAGCAAATGCTTGCTGTAGCACTTCGCCACCCACATCTGGCGCATTGGCATTTTCACTTAAATAACGGCGAAATTGTTTAGCGCCTGCTAAGCCATTACATAAACCTAGCATGTGTCTTGCTACGTGCCATGCGCGGCCACCACTCGCAACATGCTGGTCAATATAGTCAACCATTTCATCAAGCACCGTTTGCCGCGACTTTGTTGCTGTGCCAGCCTGCCAAATCTCATTATCAGCTTGAGTCAACATGTAGGGATTTTGATAAACTTCTCGGCCGATCATCACGCCATCAATATATTTCATGTGCTCATTGGCTTGTGCAAATGTGGTTATACCGCCATTAATTGAAACTTCTAGCTTAGGGAAGTCCTGTTTAAGTTGATAAACCCTTTGGTAGTCTAGTGGTGGAATATCTCTATTTTGCTTTGGGCTTAAGCCACTCAACCAAGCCTTGCGGGCGTGAATAATAAAATGCTGGCAACCCGCCGCACTAACTGTGCTTAAAAATTGCTGCAAAAATTGATAACTATCTAAGTCATCAATACCAATGCGAGATTTTACTGTCGTTGGGATGCTAGTCGCGTTTTGCATACTAGCAACACAATCCGCAACCAGTTGTGGTTCAGCCATTAAACAGGCGCCAAATTTACCATTTTGCACTCGGTCTGACGGACAACCAACATTAATGTTTATTTCATCATAGCCCTGTTGCTCAGCAATTTTTGCGCATTCGGTCATAGCATTTACGTCACTTCCACCAAGCTGCAACACTAATGGGTGCTCTTGTTCGTTGTACGCTAAATAATTACCCTTGCCATGCAATATTGCCCCTGTGGTAACCATTTCGGTATACAACACCGTTTGCTTGGACATAACACGATAAAAATAGCGACAATGACGATCAGTCCAATCGAGCATGGGTGCAACGGATAGGCGATGTTTGGTCATAAGACTCATTTCCGGGAGTTTTTAATTAATTAGAAAGTTTGCAAATAATTTATTTTTGCTTTTTTCCCACTTTTTTTGCTATTTAGCACTCTGAAGGGAACTATGAGGAAACACGTTTAAGTTCCTCGCCTATCAAAAAATGAAGAACACATGGCTTCATTCAGTATTCGTAAGTGTTCAAATCAGACGGCTCAATTCGTTTTCTTTACTTTATTCGCGTTAAAGAAAATGGCAGCGGAGTATATAACAAATCAAAAAAATTCTCCAAAAAAGCAGCAGCTAATCATTAGGTGTTTTCTCGAATATTAGAAATAGAATAGCATGGCGGTAAACATATAAAAACAACACTTACACTTGGTGAATTGATCAATAAATATCTACCAGAGAAACACTTTGCCCTTAAACGCACAAATATTAATGTATTAAAACTATCACTTAAATGTGGCATTTAAAAACCCAACCAACTGATTTATAATCAAAAAAGCTTAATCTGACATTGTAACGTTAGAAAAGAAGGAGATACAGGTGAATTGACCATAAATCATGACGTCAGCTAGATTCTTAGCGCATTAAAGCAGCAAAATCAGTGTGGGGAATATAAATAATCAATGTATTATCGAAGCTTATCGCATTCTTTATGACATGAAGTTAATTGGCAAAAGTAATAGAAGAACGTGCAGACCTACTACAGATGAACTTTTCTTATTAGAAAAAAATCGAATACGTTGATTAATTATTTTTAGGCCAACTAACCATTTGAAGCGATCTTCTTGAGAGCCAAAAAATATGCGATTAACTTAATCTTGTACCCTTGTGGTTGGTAATATTACTCGGTAAAAAATACAAAAAACGCCTTTGGAATAAGACGTTTTTAAAATCAATTTAGTGGTGGTTTTATACTTTCCTATTTACTAACAAGGCATATTCCCCCTAGATTATTTACTCCTATTTACTTGCCTTTGCTACTGTTTCAAAGGTTTTTTCGTAAAGCAATTTTTCATCTAAGTTATACACTTGTAACGTCCATTCACCTTCAACATGCTCATAATCCTCTGACAGCGTAAGGTTTATAAATACATCTTTATTCAAACCAACGATTTGACTCGCTAATTCATTTTCGTATTTAATTGATTCCGGTAAAATCCATTTATACATAATCATTGACCGCTTATTATATTTTCGTTCTAAGATGTTCTCCGTATCAAACGACAAGGTTACCCCAAACCTTATACTCTTATCTAGTGGGATTATAGTAGCTTCCTCAGCATAACTACCGGGGCTTTTTCTTTGACTGGGTTTTAGGTGAAAACCAACCCACTCTTCAGCCGCATAAATATCGAATACGTTTAGCTCCAATTTCAATTTAACGTAGGCATTAAGCTTTGCTTTATCCGCTACGGTAAAGCTATTTCGCAATACAACGTGAGAAAGGGTTTCTTGCCATGCGTCATACACATCTTCGTCAAGACCATCAATATATTTATCATGTTGGTCTGTATAGAATAAGCGGGCAAAGCAGCTCTCAACATTAGTTGTCGTTCCTTCTCCAAGACAAATCGACCGGGTAAGCTGTATCTCTGCTAACGCGTAATTTTTCTTTTGCTCTGCCGCTAATATGAACTTTTTATAGGCAATATTAACGTCTTTGACGACATGTTCACCTTTTTGGTACAAGTATCCTAATCGATATGATGCACTAGCATATCCTGCGGTTGAGGATTTTTCATACCAAGTAATAGCTTGCTCCATGTCTTTTTCAACAACACGCCCTTGATGATAAAAACTGCCAATATTAAACAAGGCTCTACTTTCACCAAGCGCGGCCGCTTTACGATAAAAGTCAAACGCTTTAGGTAAGTCTTGTGGTAACAACTTATCAAAATTGTATCCATCAGCAATAACAATCGCGTCATTCGCTAAAGCGGCTTTTGAACCTTCTTTAGTTATTTCAGATAAGTTCAATTTGCGTTTAATAAAATCGTCAATATACGCAAATTGATGGCGGTCCCCTGACCAATAATAGTGGCCATGCGCGACATTTTTATAAACAATGACCTCAAAGTCTTTATCAAATTGCTTTAAACGATATTTCATTCGGTTAGTATGTTCAATGTAGGCAATTTCGTCTTTATCGCCGGCTATCAGTAATATAGGAGCATGAAGCTGCTGCGCAATATAAAACGGGGACACCTTTTTCAATGAATCATCCAGCTCACCAACAATTTCTATCACCCGCTTACGGTTAACTTCTCGTGCTTCATAGTTACTGGCACTAAACAGCAGTGGTAAGTCGTATACCCCATACATAGCAACAACGCATTGGTATTCATCCGGATGTTTTATAGCAAGCATTACCGCAGAATAGCCACCGTAACTACTACCAATAGAACAGGTATTGGTAAAATTATGCTGTTTTTTTACGGCATTTACTACGGTACTAATATCTTGTTCTATTAATTGACCAAATTGAGCTTTACCACTGTCTAAAAACTGTTTACCAAATCCAACCGACCCTCTGAAATTGACGGTTAAAACCGAATAACCTCTACTGGTTAAGTATTGTACTTTTGGATCATATGTCGCGTAATCTCTAACACCTATGGGGCCGCCATGAGGGTAAACCAACAAAACGCCATTGCCTTCAGAAGCTGGCTTAGTCAACATAGCTTCAACGTTGACGTTGTTTTCAACTTTTATGGTTAGTGTGGTTGATTTCGCTAATTCGTAAGGTTCGAGGTGTGGCGATTTTTCCTTTATGATCTGGGCTTTATTCGCTATGTTGTCAAATAAGTAATATTTACCTGGGTTATCAGAATTTAGTACAAGCACTATTTTTTTACTGCTATCAAGGTTAGTACTAACAACGGCTAACTGTTGATTGTCAAAGGTGTAGGCTAAGTTTCTCTTTTGTTGCTTTTCATCATTTGCAAAGTAATGTGTGGTTGGTATACCGTGGTCGATATAGTTAACTGATTTGACACCACCGCCCATAGGTTCAAGGTCAGCATCGGTTAAGTCATACATCGCGTGTTTGAACAGGACTTTACCTAGTTTTTGGGTTTTTATGTCAAACTCTCGCAACGTCACCAAGTCTTGATCTTGGTTTGTTAACACGGCTAGTGTATTTTCCGATAATAATCCTACGGGAGTAAAATCTATGGTTTTATCTATTGCCCAAAACGCTTCCCACTCTGAAGTATGTGACTTAAGCAGCCAATAAGTGAATTTATCGCCTTTAACTGTGAAAGCAAGAAATACATCATTCACTTCGTCATAAAAGTAATGTAACGCGCCATCTAACGTTAAATCCAGAATCTCGCTATCTTCTAACGTGTTTTGCTCTAACTGTTTAGTCGTAACATTTACCAGCACATATTCAGTTTTAGACTTACCAATATTATTGGCAAAAAGTACCTTATCATTTTGCTCTGGTAGGGCTGAAACTAAATAACCTTTTGCAGTTATCGCGGTATATTTACCTGTCGGAGTCTCGCCAGACAAATCTAAATGAAGAAAGCCAACCCTATCCTTTAAAGCTATATAAACGGTTTGATTATCAACCCATTGATACTCTACAAGTCGAAAATCATCATGAAAAGGTAGTGATAACAACAAAAAACTTTGTTGGCTTTTAGGGTCAATTAATTCAAAAAAATTGTCATTTTTACCCTGACCATAACTCATGATAAAAGAGCCTTCGGGGTTTAGCTTCATGGAAAATGTTTCTGGATTACGAAACAAGTCATTGCTTGAAATAGGCGTCGTGGCGTGAGACGACAAAGTGATAAAAACCCACAGTAACACTAGCCATAGTAGCTTATTCATTGAGATACTCCCTTATCTTCGTTCACTGTCTCAAAAAAGCTATCTTCACCAGGTCCCCAATATTTTACTTGGCGGCTACTCAGAATATTGGCAAAATTATCCTCTAAATACTCTAGCGCGAAAGATGATTTATTCAGCAGTTGTATATTAGAATTCACACCGTAATAGTTGCCTCGGGTTTGCATATTCAAGTGACCAACGTAACTAATCACGCCTTCCTGCACTCTGAAACTCCATAGGTCCTTGTCAAAATGTTTAAAAATGTACCTTCCTATTTTAATAGAGTCTATTCGGTAACTACCCGCCGGTAAATTTACCAAAATGTAATTACTACCTGACTTTAAGTCTTCACTGGTTAAAACAATATTCGTTTTGCCCCATAACTTAATTTCACGTAAATCATAGTTAGTATTAACCTCTAACATTAAGTAACCTTCGTTTGGCGATAATGCAACATCTACATCTTTTTTAATGCCTGTTACCGTACTAGCACAACTTACTAAAATTAATACGAAAAAACATACAACTAAAGGATGAATTCCTTTCATAACAACTCTTCTATTCAGGGTAAAGTTAAGACTAAATAGTCAGTGATAAACATGGGTGTTCTTTTCATGGCGTATAGACGCTTTGACTTTTTTTTTATTAGAAGTAATATCAATAATAATGCTTCATCGCTGTCACTAACTCCTTTTATTTTTTAATAAGTAACAGTTAAGCGTTTTAAAACGACGTTCTACTAAAGAACGCCGCTTATTTAACAAGCTTAAATATATGTTTTAATAAATTTTAATGACTCTGCCAAAAATACTCTTCTAGATTCGGTTGTAGAGAACCAGTGATCGGCACCCTTCACTTCAATATACTTGCTACCCGACGCTCCTAATTCCTCTAATCGTTTGAACATCTTTTTTGATTGAAATGAAGGTACTTCAGTATCTTCGTCACCATGGATCAACAACGTTGGTATAGTTTTATTTGACGCTAAATGATACGGAGAGTATTTATGCAACTCGTCATAATCACTAGTACCTAGTACCCTCTTCCAATAACTCACGCTATTTTTTTGCTCTTTAGCGTGCAAGAAAATATCACCTAAATTACTGATCCCTGCAAAAGATACACTACATTTATATAAAGATTGATGTGTGGTAGCACTATATAAAGCAACATATCCACCGTAGCTAGCACCGACAATACAAACTCTGTCTGGGTCAACTTTCCCTTCAGCGATCAGTTTTTCGACCCCTTCATTCACATCACGCTGCATTTTTTTCCCCCATTCGCCATATCCGCTCTTGATAAAATCAGCGCCATAGCCCGACGAGCCTCTAAAATTAGGCTGAAATACAGCGTAGCCTTGCGCAACATAAAACTGACGGATCCAATCAAAGCCCATATGATCACGTCCTTCCGGCCCTCCATGAGGTAAAACGATCAATGGTAGCTTTTGATTTTCCTTTTTAGCAGGTTCAGTTAGATAACTGTATATAGTTTTATCGTCACTGGTTTGATAAACGTATGAGTTGACTGTACCTAGCTCAAATTGCGACACGCCAGGGTAAGCATCTGCTATGGTTTGTAGTTGACCCGCTTGACGGTCGTATAAAACATATTGATCGGGTGATTTTGCGCCCGAGATTTTAACAATAATACGATTTCGTGCTTTGGAATATGATGTGATTTTTATTTCAGCATCAGGGAAAGTAGCTTTCAAATCAGCTTGCACCTGTGCTAAATCAAGATCAAAGTAGGTATATTCTGGGTAATCTCCAATATAAGAAACACCAACAATTTGGGAGTTGTGGTAATCCTCTATCGAATAATCAGCATCAAATTGGTCGAAAGCACCTAGAAGCTTTGAGTCACTAACAACATGATTTTTGACATTAGCCTGATACATTTGTGAAATTTCACGTTCATTTCGACCAAAGTAATAAATCTCATTAGCCGTATTATTAACACCCGCGATCTGATGAGTAAAAAATACGGTTTTACCGTCTTTCACTTGAGTTAATGGCTTGAATGATGCTGTAGGTATGTGTCTAAACATATTTAACGTTTTGTCTTCATGCACATTAAATTCACGCTCAACGATAATGTCACCGCGCGTGTTGGTAGTCCAATTATCGCCTGATTTGCTACTGTAAAGCTTCTCCCTGTCGCCGTTTGCAAGGTTAACTTTGTAAACGGCGTGGTAGAGATCACCGGCTTTCAAGTTAGTCGCGGCTCCCGTGTAGTAATAAGACATCAACACATGTTCATTATCACCGGCGAGTTTATTAACAAGTTTCGGGGCACCAATATTGTAATCAAATTTAGGCCCTTTAAAAGACCAAATAATTTTATTATCTGGTACGTTCAATATCCCCATACGGTGCATAGTAAAAACTTCAAAATCAGCTTTAGAATTATAAGGCATCGTCAACTTCAAAATGATGCGCTCATCATTAGCCCAGGTAAAACTTCGGATTTTTGCCTCTTTCATGCCAAACACATTAGGTTTTGCGTTGGTATCACCTAAGATTTGTGAAACCACAACATACTTGCCATCCATGTCACGTAAATAGGCAATTTTCTTGCCATTAGGCGAAATTTGCACATCTTTAACAAAAGGCAACCGAGCAAACATTTCGACACTTGCTTGCGCTTGTAGGCAAAAAGCCAACAAAGAAAAAAATAAAACAACACTATACTTCATAATAAAACCTACACTTCCTTTTGTAAAAATACACGTTCCAACCTCTGTTTCAACACGAGTAACGATAACATGACGATGATTATCAATCACAATTCCTATAACCTTTAATGATACTAAGACGTACGTAAATCACTACAACTATATGATTTAAAACTTTAGCATATTTCATTTTGCTATTTGATTTCTAAATAACAACTGAAGTATTCGCTAATTAAAAAGGTTTCAGTGATGTTAAAGAAAAATCTGCAGGCAATTGGTCTGATAATGCCAATTGCTTGCAGATTTTTTATAATATGGATACTAGTCAATGCTTAAAGCTTAACTAAGTTGAAATAATTATTCGTAATAATTAAGGCTTAAGCGGCTTTGTACTTATTTAGTGAGGCTCTTAATTCTTCATTAGATTTACCCAATATGGCAATATCGGCAAGGGCAATATCTAACTCCGCTTGCACAGCCAACATTTTATTTATTGTCGCTGTTTTATCTGACTGAGCTTTGGCTTCACGGGTCTTTAATTTCGCTGATTTAGCTTTACTTTCTTCCAACAAGGTTAATAAGCGAACAACATCTTTATTCTCTTTAAATAATTGATCGCTGCCAAGTTTAGCTTCAATGGGTTCATCTGCATCGATAAACTGATCGGTCTTATTGACGAAATAAAGCAAGGATAAGCGCAGTATAAAAAACAGCAGGGTCAAAAATAAAACCACAACATATTGATGAGAATGCTCAGCTAATGCAGCACTAAACCTTTCAGAAAAAGCCCCGTGACTAACGAAAAAAGTAATAAAAAGTTGATGATGCCAAGTAAGTGAGATTAAAAGGTATACAAGAATAAAGTTTGGCGCTTTATTTTGTGCTTGATTAAAAACTAGCACTGATTTTATAAATTTTGAAAACATAAAAATCCTTTTTTATAAATAACACTGTCTAGTATTTGTTAAAAAACACTGGCATCTGGTTATATTGTTAGAGCAAAAAAATCCAATAAAATTTAGTGGACTATATACTGCCAATATTACAACACTCTATAAATGTTTTAAATACTGTTCGTAAAATTGGCCTGTCATTCATTATTGAGTTCTTATGATACTTTATCAGCGGTTTATTTTAATTGTCACTTATACCACCTCAATGGCTGTTAGCATTAGCTCTGACAATTTTAACTTTTTTAATCTTATCGCTATGACATAAAAGTAAAAGTGCTAAATTTATTTCTCTCTATTTATGTCAGCGTAAATAAGATTCAGCTTAAGAACTTATCAAAAGCGCCTCAATAGCTGATCCACCACCATTGTGCACAGAAACGTATCTAGTTGCGCAATGCACAAATGATTTTACTTGGTCTAATTAATACGTTACAACGACCATTTCTCACAACTAGAGTAGTTTACATAAAAAGAATTAGTCTAAGTCGTCAGGGTCTGACTCTAGCTCTTCTTCCGCCTCAACTTTAGTTCGTCCAAATAAGGTATGAAATTGTTTGGGTGTTAAAATGATGTTTTGATATTTTAACCACGCCCTCTCAATTGTGTTTTCGACAAGAGTATTACCGCGACAAACATCAACAAAATGTTGCTCTTCTTCTGTAATAGGTAAACGAGTTCCAGAAGAAAGTGCTACTAATGCAATACCGTATTGCTCTAATAGCTCAGCCTCAGCCAAGGTAAAGTCACCAGAACGCTTCATACCACGAGGATAATTTCTATCATCGTAAAAATTTCTATCGACGTTAAAACTTTCTTGTTGGATTGCTAAATTGGCCATTTAAATAAACTCCAATAAAATGTAAATATACTTAAGATCGCATTTTTAGCTCAAATTTTATTAATTGGCAATTATTTTTATAGAGTTAATTGGAATATTTTTCTTAATGCATATGACTTACTTTTATATGCATTGATCACCGAGCCTTTTTACTAATATTTTGTCACGCTTATCTATGACTAAAAATACAAAAACATCATCTGCAATGCGAGCGTACCTAGTGGGTTAATAAAGCGCATAAAAAAGACCTAGAGCTTGCACTCTAGGCCTTTAAATAACATTCCTCTACCCATTTTAGGACGCAATAGTTATTACATAAGTACTATGCGATTAATTGATCGAGAATATGCATGATTGATTCGCTAGCCATTTCCATTTTATTTAACTGTTCAATGGCTTGCATTTTATCGCCAGAAGCTATCAAGGTTAACGCTTCTATACCTGCTTTATGCATTTGCTTGTGAGGTTCTTCAAGATTACGAAAGGCGCTATTATTGATAAATTGTGCCTTACCGTCAGTTTTATACCATTTTCCTAAACGACACGAGGTTTGGTCATCAAGGCTATCCATTGATTGCTTACTGCTGCCTGAAGCAATCGCATAGACTTCACCTTTCCAAACAATATGATCCAGTTTTACCGTCTGTATAAAGGTAAATAAAGCGGAATCACCTATTGCTGTTTTCATTGATGTGCAGCTGCTAATTATCGCAGCATAGTTGTCATTTAAGTAATCGACACCTTTCGAAAGTACATTATTACTGGTTTGAATATCATTCACTGAGGTTACAGTTTCTGAAGTTGATTGAATAATTTCATTTACCAGTTCTGCCACTTCATTGGCTGAGGTATTGGTATTATTTGCCAAGGCTCTAACTTCATCAGCAACCACACTAAAACCACGCCCTGCTTCACCAGCACGGGCAGCTTCAATAGCAGCGTTTAACGCCAGTAAATTGGTTTGATCTGAAATTTTAGAAATAGTTGAAACAAAACCGTTAATGCTATCAGCGGTTTCAGATAAACCTGAAATGCTTGCTGTCATTGAACCCATTTTGCTTGTAAGGCTTTCCATATTTTTAACAATGTCTTGTAATGAGTTACTAGAACCATCAAGTAAACCATGAATATGGTCTGACGCTTGGCTTTCTGCATTGATAGTATTATAAGAAGTTAATACGGTTTCACGCAAACCTTCAATACGGTTTATACATTCTACGGCATTGTTTAACAGTAAGCGTTCAAAGTTGGCATCAGGACCATTAAGTTCGTTTTCTAACTTTATACTGGCGTCTTCCAATTCTGCTTCGAGGCTAGCATTATGCTGTTCGAGTTGCTCTACACGAGATAATAACTCGATGTTTTGCTTTGCAAGTAATTCATAATTAGACTTCAATACTAACATTTATATTCCAACTTATTGCCCTAAAGAGTTATTTCATTTTAACTGTTATCAACGTAATACCAAGTAAAAATATAAAATTTATACATATTTTTTCTCAGGCTAGTTAAAAACTAACATTAATTAGTTTTTTAATAACGCGATTAACAACAACTTAACCTATATATTCTACAATTTGTCGCATATTTCACCTTGGTAACCGAACCAGTTGGTAAAAAATGTTATAAAAGCACGTTTTTTATCAATTTCATTCGACTTTAAATTCATTAGGAAAATCATGAAATATTTAATTAAGTCAGCCTTACTTTGTCTATATGTCGCGATTAGTGGGCAAGCCCTAGCAAAAAGCAGCATTAGTGACGATAAATTTCGTCAACTTGAAGAGAATTTACCAACACCTAATACTTACCGTACGGCGTCTGGTGCGCCTGGTCATCAGTATTGGCAACAAGATGTTGATTACAAGATTGACATTATACTAAATGACGAAAAGCAAACTTTGTCAGGCCGTGAAACACTTGATTACACCAATAATTCTCCTGATACTCTACGCTATCTGTGGATGCAGTTAGACCAAAATAAATTGGCCACAAACGCAAGCGCAAAAACAACCAGTACTGCACCAGCGAAAAAAGTCACTTATCGTGGTTTACGTAACGCCATTGCGACTGACGCCTTTAAAGGTGGCTATGATATTACCAAGGTTACCGGCTCAAACGGCAAAGACTTAAGCTATGTAATAAATGGCACTATGATGCGCATCGACCTGCCAAAAGCACTTAAATCGGGTGATAATGTCGAGTTGAATATCAATTGGAATTATCAATTACATGAGCAAAAGGTCTTAGGTGGCCGCTCAGGTTACGAATATTTTAAAGCAGACGATAACTACCTATACGAAGTTGCTAGTTGGTTCCCACGCGCCGCCGCTTATTATGATGTGATGGGTTGGCAGAATAAACAATTTATCGGTAGTGGTGAATTCACCTTAGAATTTGGTGACTATGACGTTAGTATCACCGTTCCTGCTGATCACATTGTTGCAGCCACAGGTGTATTACAGAACCCAAAAGACGTGCTAAGCAAAACTCAGCGTAATCGATTAGCAAAAGCGAAAACGGCTGACAAACCGGTGTTAGTCGTTACCCCTAAAGAAGCGTTAACAAACGAAAAGTCACGTTCAGCAAAAACTAAAACGTGGCAGTTTGCAGCAAAAAACGTCCGTGACTTTGCTTTTGCCTCAAGTCGAAAGTTTATTTGGGATGCGCAAGGCTATAAAGGTGGTAAAACTGACACTATGGCCATGTCTTACTACCCTAATGAAGGTAACCCACTGTGGGAAAAATACTCAACTGAGTCCATTATTCACACGATGGAACAATACAATAAATATACCTTTGATTACCCATATCCTGTTTCTATCTCGGTAAATGGTCCCGTTGGAGGCATGGAATATCCCATGATCACTTTCAATGGGCCACGCCCAACAGTGGATAAAAAAACCGGTGAGAAAACTTATTCCCGTGCGACTAAATATGGCTTAATTGGTGTCATTATTCATGAAGTGGGACATAACTACTTCCCGATGATTGTTAACTCTGATGAGCGCCAATGGACTTGGATGGATGAAGGCTTAAATACGTTTCTACAATTTGTCGCTGAGCAAGCATGGGAAGAGGACTATCCCTCTCGCCGAGGCGATGCCGCCAATATTACCAGCTACATGAAAAGTAATAACCAAGTACCTATCATGACTAATTCAGAGTCAATTTTGCAATTTGGTAACAACGCTTACGGTAAGCCAGCAACAGCGTTAAACATTTTGCGCGAAACCATTATGGGCCGTGAATTGTTTGATTTCGCTTTCAAAGAATATGCTCAGCGTTGGAAATTTAAACGCCCGACCCCTGCTGATTTTTTCCGTACCATGGAAGATGCCTCGGGTGTTGATTTAGACTGGTTCTGGCGCGGTTGGTTCTACACCACTGATCATGTTGACATTGCATTGGGTAATATTCATTTATATCGTCCCAACAGCCAGAACCCTGATACAGAAGAAGCTTGGGAACGCGCGCTAGAGCATGAAAAGCCAGAATTTGTCAGCAAAATACGCAATAACGGCCAATGGCTTCGTAGCCATGATAAGCCTGAATTGTTAGACTTTTATAACGAACATGACAAGTTTACCGCCACCAATAAAGCTCGAAATAAATTTAATAAAGATAATAAAGAGTTAGAACAATGGCAAAAAGATCTCCTTGTTGATGAGCACAATTTCTACATTATTGATTTTGAAAATAAAGGCGGGTTAGTTATGCCTATTATTTTAGATTTAACTTATGCTGACAAGACGGTCGAACGAGTCACCCTACCGGCTGAAATCTGGCGTCGAAATAGCAAAGCCGTGTCAAAGTTGTTTATTCGTGACAAAGAGATCACTGGCATTGCGATTGACCCTAACTGGGAAACGGCTGATATCGATGTCAATAACAACTACTGGCCTGCACGGCCAATTAAATCTCGCTTTGATTTATATAAACGTAAGAAAAAAGATATGATGCGCGATTATAATGTTGAATTAAAAAACTCTGATGATAATACTGCTGATAAAGCACCAAAAGATGAAACTAAAGAACCGTAATGTTATTTAGCAAAGTTAAGCGGATTTTTGTTTTGCTATTGTGTGGGCTAAGCGTAAATGCATTAGCCCATCGTTACTTTTTTAGTATTACAGATTTAACGTTAAATGAGCGTACTCAATCAATAGAGGTGATTCATCAAATAACCGCTCACGACATTGAGAACGCTATTGCCCAAGCACAGCAAATGCATTTTTCGGTTGCTCATCCGCATTACGAAAACATCATCCGCCAGTATGTTGAAGAGCGCTTCCAGTTGTATTATAAAGGCCAAGCGGTGCCGCTAAATTGGATCGGCCTTGAGGTCAGCAAAGGCAATATTTTTCTTTACCAAGAAGCGCCGTTTCATCATTCACTACTAGGATTAAAAATAAGCAATAGTTTGCTAACCGAGCATTACGAAAAACAAGTAAATACAGTTAATTTTCACGATAAGTCGATAAAAGGTAGCCTAACTTTCAAAAGATCAGTTACTATTAATGATATTGAAATTAATAATTAGTTCAGTTAGATTTACATTTTGCCCATAAGCGTGCAGAATAATAAATTATCACTAGAATTAACCAAGGCTTTGGAAAACTTCATGAATGTAGAGTTTATTAACCCGTTTTTGTCTTCAATGCTTAACGTTATGTCAACCATGGCACGAATGGAACTAACGCCTGAAAAACCTCGTTTGAAAAAGAATGAAGTCTCACAAGGTGATGTTTCTGGCTTAATTGGTATGGTGAGTGAACAAACTAAAGGGTCACTTTCTATCACGTTTGAAGGTAAGTTGGCACTTGCCACCATGAAGAGTATGGTTGGCGAAGGCCCCGATGAAATCAACGAAGAAATTACTGACCTAGTAGGTGAAATCACCAATATGGTTACCGGTGGCGCTAAACGCATGCTGAGTGAAAAAGGCATTGAGTTTGATATGGCAACACCTATGGTTGTTTCAGGTAAAAATCATACCATTACCCATAAAGCAGATGGTCCTGTGATAATAATCCCACTTTCCTCTGAACACGGAAAAGCATTTATTGAGTTTAGCTTCGACAAATAGTTAGTTTAAAACCAAAAATCTGCCTCGTCTTCTACGGGGCTTTTTTATGTTTAGGCCTTTATCAGCCATCCTGTCTTTTGAGGTAGCATTGTTAATGCTATTAATGAAAATAATCATACCTCCACCTAGCAAAAATCAGCTAAAAATTATCAGCTGAAATTAAGCAACAAATGTTTCATCAATTTTAAAATGATATAACTCCATATTTTTTTAGGCCTTTATTGGTAATAGTAAATACTTAGTCCTATGCTTTAAATGATCAAACTCTCTTGTTAACAGAATAATTAAGATGTGATGAGGTGCAAAAATGAAAAAAACACTACTAGCAACTGGCTTAATGGCCGCTATATTATCTAGCCAGGTACAAGCTAGCGATATTAATTTTAGTGGCTATGGCTCAATTAGAGGTGGTCTTTTAGTCAATGATGATATAACTCCACAATATTTTGGCTATGACGACAAAGTCGATTTTAAAAATGAATCATTATTCGCCCTACAAGCCAAAGCACACCTCAATGATAAGTGGAATGCCACCATTGTGCTGCAAGCCCGTGGTGAAGAAGACTTTAAGGTTGAAGCACGTTGGGCCTATTTAAACTACCAACTTTCTCCAGAAACAACCTTAACCTTTGGTCGCTTCGCTCTGCCTTACTTCAGAAACTCAGATACTCAAGATATTGGCTACAGTCATAATTACAGCCGTTTGCCAACATCAATCTACCTTGGCGAAGAGTACGATATTATTGAAGGTATACGTGTTATGCATAGCACGTTTATTGGCGATGGCGATATTACCTTTAAAGGCTCGTACGGCTCGTTTTCCGGAGAAGTAAGCGGTTTCGGTTTTGAACTTGATAATATTTTACAAGCGTCAGTTGATTATACCTATGAGTGGTTCTCTGTCTTTGCGGGTGTGCTATCGGCCGATGCTAGCGTAGATAACCAAGCTAGCTTTAACGGCGGGCTATCAGCCGCATTGGGGCCTTTTGGTTATAGCGTTGATAATGGCATGGCACTAAACCCGGGCGGCGTCGCGGTTTATGACATGGAAAATTTATATGCTGATGACGACAGTGCCTTTTATTGGTCGACTGGTTTTACCATTGACTATGAAAACTGGTTATTGAATGCCGAATACGCCGCATATGATATTGATGACTCGTTTGTTGAAGAAACTAAGGTTATGTATGTCTCACTTGGCTATCGTTTTGATAAAGCGGTCGTATCTTTTGTCCATCAAGACTATGATACCAGTTTTGGTTATGAGCAAGCGAGTTCTGCTGACCCGTTTATTAACGCTTTTATTGTTGGTACTACGGACAGCATTTATCGACCTGATGCCTACGACGCTCAAGGTATACATTTACGATATGATGCAGACGAAGGTATAGCTTATAAGCTTGAATTCACTGTTATTAATAATGACTTAGCAGACGAAAGTGCCAGCTTGGTGACTTTTGGTGTTGACTTTATCTATTAAGGAACTATGTAAAATGAACTTATTTAAAACCATGTTTGCCACCATTTTACTTGTTGCAAGCTTTACTAGCCTGGCTGACATTTCGGTAATTATTAACACAGCCAATGCAGATTCATTTGATAATCAAAAAATTAAGCGCATTTACCTAGGTAAAATTAAAGCCTTTTCTAATGGCGATAAAGTCAACGTTTTGACCCTTGAAGATAGTGCGCCTGAAACTGAACTGTTTCGCCAAAGTGCTTTAAAAAAATCGAATAGTCAGTTTAAATCATACTGGTCAAAACTTGCCTTTACCGGTAAAGGTACGCCACCGACAGAAGTTTCAAATAGTGCCGAGATGATTAATGCCATTAAAGCAGATAGCTCATCTATAGGTTTTATCGACAGTAGTGCGGTAACAGGTGATGTCAAGGTTATTGCCACCTTTTAGTATTTGCCTTAAATAAGGTTATTCACTGGGGATAACCTTATTTTTTTCATAGTAATAATAGAAATTTAATTAATACTTTTGTGTAGGTATTGAATTACAGGGGTAGAGGTTGTTCATGCAAGTATTTAAAGGCTTTAAGATTTTTCACAAAATAATTGCCATATTAGCCGTTGCTATTCTTAGCTTTGCGGTTAATTTGGCGATAAATATATCGGCTATTTCAAAAAATCAAGTATTACTCAAAACCTTGGAGGATACATCGATTCATTTGGTGAACTTAACCAGTGAAAATGTCACTGCATGGCGAAGAATAGATGAGTTATATACCCAAAGTGTGTCATTTGGTGATGAAGACTTAATTGAAGATGCACATTCTGCGTTAGAGAGTTTATTATCAAATTTAGAAAAGATAAAATCCCTTGATAGCGTGTTCTCTAACATTGATCAGTTAACCTCTAAAGCCAATAAATATAATGTTATAGCCAAGAAAATTTCTCTAGACTTTATTAATGAAGCCATTGATTTCCAATCGGCACAACCGTTTATAAAGACAAAATCGGCATTATTTGAAGAAGTCGCTGAGTCATTAAATAACGACAAACAAAATGCCGCCACCGAGTTTAACAAACTGGTCGCCGAAACGATTAATAACTCGAGTGAATCTAGAGATCTTAGTATTATCTTAGGGATAAGCTTATTAGTATTAATGACTGTTTTAAGTGTATTGATTGCTCGGTCAATTAGTAAATCGGTAATCTCTATTGATGATTCATTAAAAGAGCTTGCTGAAGGCAATGGTGATTTAACCAATCAATTAGCGATTACCAGCAATGACGAATTGGGCAGTGTAGTTAAGCATTTTAATATTTTCACCCAAATGCTAAGAGGTATAGTGAAGGAAGTCGTCGCCGTGGTTGCGCCTTTAACATTGAGTGCTCAACAGCTGGCAGAAAAAGTTCAACAAGTTGACAGCAATATTAAAAGCCAATCTGATGTTGCAGAAGTCACTAAGCAATCTATGATTGAAATGCAATATAGTGTCACTGATATCGCTAAATCAGCTGCACAAGCCGCCAGCGCCGCAGAAGCGGGAGAGCTTGAAGTAAATCAAGGTATGGAAAATGTTCAACATTCATTATCCGTTTCAGGGGAATTAACTGAAAATATTGCCATTGCCTCTAGCGTCATCAACCAATTGGCTCAAGACTCGCAGAATATGAATCAAATTCTCGATGTAATTAATAGTATTGCCGAACAAACTAATTTGTTAGCCCTTAACGCCGCTATTGAAGCCGCGCGAGCGGGGGAACATGGTCGTGGCTTTGCAGTAGTGGCAGATGAAGTCAGAAATCTTGCCAGCAGAACAGCGTTGTCTACTACTGAAGTGAGAGAGCTGCTAGATAAACTTATTTCAGCGGCGGATCAATCAGTGAGTTCAATGGAAACAGCAAAAGATAAAGCCAGCAGTAACGAAAGTATTTCCAGAGAAGTTGACGATTCTTTAACTAAAATTAAAGAGCAAATTGGCCATATTAGTTCAATGAATAATCAAATAGCCGCGGCGACAGAACAACAATCAATTGTTGCAGAAACGGTAGTGAATAACATTGAAGATATGTATAACAGCTTTGGTGCTACCACTATTGCGGTTGAAGAAATTGGCGAAGTAGCCCATCAACTTGATGCTAATGCCGCTCTAATTAAGGATGCGACATCTAAGTTTATTATTTAAATGTCGCGTTTAACCACAACATATTATTGAATGATTTCGCGGGTAATTAGCTATCCAGGTGAGTACTGTTAAGACAGTGACTCACCTTTTTTTACTAAAAAATAGTTCGCCCTATTGCGTTACTTGGCTAGCTGGATATGCACACGACGGGTAATATTACACAAGAGTTCGTAAGCAATGGTAGTGGCATAATTAGCCACTTCTTCAACCGCTAAACCTTTACCCCAAAGCGTGGCAATATCGCCAACCTTGTCTTTACTTTGCGCGCCTAAATCTACAGAAATCATATCCATTGATACTCGGCCAATAAGCGGCACACGTCGTCCATTAATGAGTATTGGCGTACCATTGACTGCATGTCGAGGATAGCCGTCGCCATAGCCAATCGCAACGACTCCTATCGTCGTCTTACTTTCGCTAACCCAAGCACCACTATAACCAACGGCTTCACCGGCAGCTATTTCACGAATAGCTATCAAGCTTGATTGCAAGGTCATTACCGGAGCAATACCTTCTACCGGAATATCTGCTGATAGTGGCGAAACGCCGTAGAGCAATAAACCGGGTCTAATCCACTGATGATGACTTTGCGGCCAAAGCAAAACGCCGGCAGAATTAGCTAGGCTTTTCTCTAATAAAAAATCAGCGGTGAGTTCATCAAACAATGAAATTTGTTGCGCTGTTGCTGAGTTGTTTTTTTCATCTGCACAACCTAAATGACTCATTAACACAATCGATTGTTGAACATTTTTTGATTGGCTTAACGCTTGATAAAATTGTAATAATTGCTCCGGATTAATACCTAATCTATGCATACCCGTATCAATTTTAAGCCAAATTTTTAGCGGTGTATCCAATTTAGCATTAACAATAGCAGTAAGTTGCTGCTCGTTATGCACAATAGTTTGTAAATTATTAGCAGCTAGGATAGCGATATCTTCTTGGGCAAAAAAACCTTCGAGTAAAACAATAGGCTTGACAATACCTGCCGCTCTAAGGGCAAGCGCTTCATCAATACGCGCTACACCAAAGGCATCAGCATTAGGTAATGCTTTCGCAATAAGTTCTAAACCATGGCCATAACCATTTGCCTTCAGTACCGCTAAAATTTTTGCCTTAGGTGATAATGAGCGTATCAGGCGATAATTATTACTTAGCGCCGCTAAATCAATAATCGCTGTTGCTGTGTGTAGTGCCATTAGTGCTTAATCTTCACCAAGTACGTGTGGGCCAGCGTAGTTATCGAAACGAGAGAATTGCCCTTGGAAGGTCAAAGGCACTCGTCCAATTGGGCCATTACGTTGTTTACCTATGATAATTTCGGCCATGCCTTTGTATTCAGAGTCATCGTGATAAACCTCATCACGATAAATAAACATGATTAAATCAGCATCTTGCTCAATTGAGCCGGACTCACGTAAATCCGAGTTTATTGGCCGTTTATCAGCACGCTGCTCCAAGCCACGGTTAAGCTGTGATAAGGCTACTACAGGCACTTCTAATTCTTTTGCCAAAGCTTTTAATGACCGCGATATTTCAGCAATTTCTAAGGTTCTGTTATCAGAAAATTGTGGCGCACGCATTAATTGTAAGTAATCGATCATGATCAAACTGATACCACCATGATCTCGAGCAATACGCCGTGCTCGCGAGCGCACGTCTGTCGGTGTTAAGCCCGCGGCATCATCAATAAACATTTTACCTTTTTCGATTAATAAGCCCATGGTTGACGATAAACGAGCCCAGTCTTCGTCTTCTAATTGCCCGGTACGAATTTTAGTTTGGTCAATACGGCCCAGCGAGGCGAGCATTCTCATCATCAACTGTTCTGACGGCATTTCTAAACTAAAAATTAGCGCGGGTTTATCTTCAGTCATGGCAGCATTTTCCGCCAAGTTCATCGCAAAGGTCGTTTTACCCATAGATGGACGACCAGCAACAATAATTAGATCAGATTTTTGAAAGCCTGCGGTCATTTTGTCTAAATCAGTAAAACCACTTGATACTCCAGTTACACCGTTAGTCGGCGATGCACAAAGCTTTTCAATACGGTCAACCGTTTTTTCTAAAACCGAGCTGATATTTTCCGGACCTTCTGATTTATTAGCTCGTTGCTCGGCGATCGCGAAAACCTTAGTTTCAGCAAAATCGAGTAAATCGGCACTACTGCGCCCTTGAGGATCGTAACCTGCTTCAGCAATCTCATTAGCAACACTGATCATTTCTCGCGTAACAGCACGTTCACGGACAATATCCGCATAAGCAGTAATATTGGCGGCACTAGGGGTGTTTTTCATCATTTCAGCGAGATAAACAAAGCCACCGGCAGCATCTAACTTTTGATCATTTTCAAGCGCTTCAGATAAGGTGATCAAATCGACCGGTTCACCTAACTCAATTAACCGACCAATTGTCTCAAAGGTAATACGATGTGAGCGACTGTAGAAGTCTTGTGCTACTACGCGTTCACTTACGCGGTCCCAAGTTTCATTATCTAATAATAAACCACCCAGCACTGATTGCTCTGCCTCTAATGAATGCGGCGGAACCTTTAACTCATCAATTTGTTTATCACGAGGAAATTGGTTATTTTTAATAAACTTGGTTGGCTTGCGATCGGCCATATCACACCTTAAATGCTTGGCGATAATCTCTGCATATTGGGCAGTATATTCAGCCAATAAGCTTTATAAAATTATTCGAAAATAAAGAGAGCTAATGTAGCAGAATTTGCCCGTAAGCAAAACGATCAATCGAAAAGAATTATTTCACTATTATTAACAGGCTAATATATTAGAAGTCTTGCTTAGAGCGGAGGTCAGCATAGCTGAGTTTAGTGAAATTTCACCTTAAAAGGTAAAAAAAAATCCTTAAAAACTTTTAGATAGGCGCCTCAAAAGCTGACGAGGCGCTTAATCGATTACTTTACTTCTATGCGACCGCTTACTGTGCTCGCTCGTACTGAGCCACTAGCGTTACCGGTTTCGAAAGACAATTTCGAACTTGGACCATATTTTGCGCGTTTGGCTTTTGCCGAAGTTAGCCCGTTAACAATATCACCACCGGCGTTGGTTTTTAAACTAAAACTCGCTTGTACGTCGTTTCTAAAGTCCACGATTAAATTGCCACTGACACTCGACATTTTCAATAAACCATTATCATTTAATGATAATTGACTATCAAATTCGCCACTGACCGTTGAAACAATCAATTCATCAACTTTCGCTAGCCTTAATTCGATATCACCCGAGACTGAATTAGCTGAAATTTCATTTGCGCTCGAACTTGAGCGTAAATTACCACTGACGGTTTTAAAAAGTGCTCGCCCGGTCGAGTTACGATCGTGAATATCACCACTGACTGATGAAAGTCGTATTTTCCCCGATAAATTTTTACTTTCAATATTACCACTGACCGTTGCTAACTCTATCTGTTGCATTAAATCTTTAGCGTTAATATCACCACTAACGGTTTGAATTTCACTACCGTGAGTAAAGTGACTAATATTAATATTGGATGACACCCCCTTAAAGCTAACGCGGACATGTTTAGGTATTTCAATAGTGAGCTCTGAGCCATCTGCACCCCAACCATTATGGCTATTATTGGGTATTTCAACTTTAATAATAATGCGAGAACCTGATTTTTCAAAAGTTAAACCTTCTGCTTTATCGTCTAATTCACCGGTCACCGAGACCGTATTGCTACTGTTACCGATAACGGTCACTTCACCGCGTAAATTTTCGATGGTGACATTGGTAATACTCCCCAACGACATCGACTCATCGACTCGCTCTCCTGCCATACTTGGCATTGCTGTAATTAATAACAACAGTGGTAAATAATTACCTAAGCTTCTCATATTAACCTCTTATCTGGTATGTCATAATGACTAAATTTGTTGCCACTGTGGGCTGTATAATTGTTTCAGTAAGTCTAACTCTTGCTGCTGTGTCCAACGTAATAGATTTAATAAATCACTATTGTTAGGGTCATCTGCTAAGGCTTTACTAATGGTTTTTTGCGCCGAGCTTAACTTGACCAATTCGGTCTGCATTGCGACCGGTAATTGCTTAATATCTGGCGTACCAAAGTTAACTAACATACTTTGCTTTTGCTGCTCAAAGTCTTGTTGCATTGCCGAAACTATATTTATCGCCGGTTTACTTGTTAACGGTTCTGGGCCTATGCTAACCCAGGTTAATAGTACGGCAGCAACTACTGATGCCGCCCAAGCAGTGGGTATAAAGACTTTACTATTCGCACTTTTACTTGTCGTGGCTGAATTTTGGTTAATCGCTTTATCGATGCCTGACCATAAATCTCGCTGTGGTGTTATTTCGTTTGGCAGCTTGGCAATCGCCGCCTGCAAGTTTTGCTCAGCACTTTTATCAACATTAATCGTTTCTTTCATCATTTACTCACTTAACGACTCGCGTAATAAACCTCTAGCTCTATGGTATTGGGCTTTACTCGTGCCCACCGCCACGCCTAACATATTGGCAATTTCTTCATGGCGATAACCTTCGATGGCAAATAAAACAAAAACCAATCGCGCCCTTTCAGGTAACTTTTGAATTTTTTTATCTAAATTTGAACAATCGGGCATCTCAACAACAGCGTCTTCGATGCTCTGCTCTTCAATACTAAAAATACGTTGGATCCAAGTTTTGTTCTTGCGAATATGGCCTAAAACAATGTTACTTGCGACACTATGCAACCAAGTTGAAAACTTACTTTCACCACGAAAATTACTTATTTTTTGCCATAATTGGACAAAAACCTCCTGACAAACATCTTCAGCACTGTCTTTGTCGGCCATCATTCGCCAGCACAACGCATAAATTCGGCGATGATAGTTTTCATATAAGTGATGAAATGCCTGCTGATCTCCCTGTTGAGCTTGCGCTATCCATTGCGGCTCAAGATCTGGGTTAAAACATTTATTGGCATCAATAATTTTTAACTTATCCAAAAAATAAATTCTCGACGTATTTCGTAATTATTAAGTTAGATGCAGTATGCCGCAAAAGGGTTTAAAGAAAAGTAAAAATAAAATAACTATAATGAAAAAAATGAAGTGTAATACGGTTTTAAAATTATAAAGAGTCTTGGTCCAACGCTTACCTAGCTTAATTTATGGCAAAAAAAAAGCACCAAAAGGTGCTTTTTTCATCTGGTATATTAGCAGAATTACTTCTTGCTAAGAGCACCAAAACGCTTGTTGAATTTATCAACACGACCACCAGTCTCAGCAGCTTTTTGCTTACCAGTGTAGAATGGGTGACATTCTGAACATACGTCAAGGTGCAAGTCTTTACCTACAGTTGAACGTGTTGTAATAATGTTACCACAAGAACAAGTTGCCTTGAACTCTACATAATTTGGATGAATACCGTCTTTCATGGGAAACCTCTGTTAAGGCCGTATCGCCACTTGATCAGTCATTATTGCTGCCAAGCACCATACGAGTTAAAAATAATGGAGGCGAATGTTATAGCATCATTATCCCCATAGCAATATAAATTGCTAAAAAATTGAGCGATTTTTGACTTTATTTCATAAAAACACCCATAGGCTAATTTTCTGTCTTGGCATTGCGCCATTAAACAGTAGAATATGTACAACATTTGGTTTTTCATATGACAGTACTTTTGGCAACAACCTCAACAGACATATACGTACAAGTTGCGATACCGGTTCCTATGCGCCAGTTGTTTACTTACAAAGTACCTGCCGAATTAAATACTAAAGCCGTGCAGTTAGGTGAGCGTGTGATAGTGCCTTTTGGTTCTCGCCAAGTTGTCGCTATTGTTTTGTCGATAGATGAAAGTACGGAATACTCGGCGGCAAAAATAAAATCAGTACTTAGCCGGGTTAATGATAATTTTAGTTTTTCAGCGCAACTACTTAACTTTATTCAACGCTGCAGCGACTACTATCATCACCCTATTGGCGATGTCTTCCAGCAAGCCTTACCCGTACTATTACGCCAAATAAAACAACCTGATGTGAAATTACCGCAAATTTGGTTTGCAAAAACAGACTTAAGCGCAGACGATCAGGCAAATACGACCAAACGATCTCCCAAGCAAGCTGAGTTACTTACTATGCTCACGCAGCATCAAGGCATGACTTGGTCGGAGTTACTAACTTTAGGTTTCAATAAAGCACAACTCAATGCGCTGGAGAAAAAGCAGTTTATTTACAGTAAATCGCGTGATATAGCCTTATTTAAATGGCAAGATAAAGCATTGCAACGCGAAAACCGACTTGAATTATCCACTGAGCAAGCGATTATTGTCGCCACCGTAAAAGAAATGCTGGCGCAGTTTTCCTGTCACTTAATCGATGGCATTACCGGTAGCGGTAAAACTGAAGTTTATCTGCAAGCTATTGAGCAAGTATTAGCCAAAAATATGCAGGTTTTAGTTTTGGTACCAGAAATTGGCCTCACGCCACAAACACTAAGTCGCTTCGAGCAACGCTTTAATGTCCCAATAAGCTTGCACCACTCAGGTTTGAACGACAAAGAGCGTTTACAAACCTGGTTAGAAGCTCAGCGTGGTAGCGCCGCTATTGTTATTGGTACCCGCTCAGCTATCTTTACTCCGCTCCATGATTTGGGTCTGATCATTGTTGATGAAGAACACGATGCCTCGTTTAAACAGCAAGACAGTTTTCGTTACCATGCGCGCGACATCGCAATACTAAGAGCTAGACAGCTTAATATTCCGATTATACTGGGCAGTGCTACACCGAGTTTTGAATCACTGCAAAATGCTTTAACCGGTAAATATCACTACCATCAATTGCGCAAGCGTGCTGGTAATGCCTCAACAGCAAAAATCAGCTTAATTGATGTAGCTCAACAACAAATGGAACACGGCCTTTCTGGCACATTAAAACAAGCAATAAAGAATACCTTAGCCCGTGGTGAACAAGCATTAATATTTCTTAATCGCCGAGGTTATGCACCCGCAATAAATTGTCAAGAATGTCATTGGGTCCCCGATTGCCAACGCTGTAACAAACCCTACACTTTGCACCAAGGTCAAGGGTTACTAATTTGTCATCACTGCTCCAGTCAAAAACGTATTCCAGCTCAATGCCCAAGTTGTGGCAGTGTTCGTATTAAACCGTTAGGACAAGGCACTGAGCAATTAGAAGAAAAGATCAGTGCCTTGTTCCCTGATTACTCAACCGTGCGCATCGACCGCGACAGCACGCGTAAAAAGGGCGCATTAGCAAAGCTATTAACCGAAGTCAGTAATAAAGAGCACCAACTGCTGATAGGCACACAAATGCTGGCAAAAGGCCATCATTTTCCTGATGTGACGTTAGTCGCCGTGCTTGATGTTGATGGTGCTCTGTTTAGTTATGACTTTCGCGCAGCTGAACATATGGCACAACTTTTAGTACAAGTGTCTGGGCGAGCCGGGCGAGCGAGTAAACCCGGTAAGGTCATGGTACAAAGTAATTTCCCTGATCATCCACTACTACAAGACTTGGTTAATAATGGCTACCAACATTTTGCTAAACAAGCGCTTATCGAACGTCAACAAGCCTTACTGCCGCCATTTAGTTTTCAAGCATTATTTAGAGCAGATGCAAACTATCCTTCTTATCCAGAGAAATTTTTACGCGCCATGACCGAAACACCCTTTGAAGGCTGTCAATTTGCCGGTCCAGTGCCCGCAGCTATGGAAAAAAAGGCCGGCAAATTTAGATTTCATTTAATTTTACAAGCTAAGTCTCGTAAACAACTACATCAAGCGGTATTTAAGCTAATTCACCATAGCGCCAGTAATGAATGGCAAGCAAAAGTCAGATGGTCAATTGATATCGATCCAGTAGACTTAAGCTGGTAGCAATAAGCGCCGCTTATTAAGCTGTTCTACTCGTCCAGCGACAAAGTTATTTACAAGTTAATCAACTCAAGGGGTGATATTTCTTTACCAGTTGGTTAGAATTGGCGAAAGTCTTCAGGTATAAAGTTTTCCATGGCACATCAAGATTACGTTTCCCGCTCTCGAGCAAAAAATAAAAAACCAAGCCCCTATAAAAAAAATGTTGAGTCTGCCCCACGAAGCTCACTAAAAGTAAAGTTGATTGTCGCTTTTCTTATCCTAGCTTTACCAAGTTTTGGTTATATGCTTTGGAGTATTAAAGATAAACAACCTGAAATGGTTGTTGAGCCTAAAGTTATAAAAACCACGAAAACAACAGAGCTGCCTGAACCACCTGAGGAAAAATGGACTTACGTTGATGACTTAAAGAGTAAGCAAGTGGAAGTAGGTGAGTACGAAGTTAAGCAAAAAGGCCCATATAAAATGCAATGTGGCTCATTCAGAACTCGTAAACAAGCAGAATCATTAAAAGCAAAAATCGCTTTTACAGGTTTAGAAGCACAAGTAAGCAAAGCTACTGGTACTTCTTCAACTTGGTATAAAGTTTATTTAGGCCCATACGTGAAAAAGCGTGAGGCAGAAAAAGACAAACACAAATTAAAAAACAACTCGGTGCATGGCTGTAAAATTTGGGGTTGGGATTAATACCAAGTTGCTATAAACACCAGTAGTTTGTATGCGTTAAGCATGTACTCAAAGTGTAAATAATTGCTTTTCTTGTCGGTCTTTATTTATATAGAAAGAGCAAAACAGCAAGCCAAAAACCTAGTAAAAAGCAATAGCCATTTAAGCTGTTATTGCTTTTAGCTGGCCGCTTTATCCTTACAGCTGAAAGCTTATTAAAATTATCCGTTTCGACTTATTCATCACCACTCCCTTGAAAAAGCCTAAGCCACCCCTTATCTAATCTACATTAGACAAGCCGACTATCTCAGTTGGCAATAGGTAAGAGGTTAATTGTGACTACTATTGTTTCTGTCAGACGTAATGGCAAAGTTGCCATTGGTGGTGATGGTCAAGTTTCCCTTGGCAACACAGTAATGAAAGGCAATGCACGCAAAGTGCGTCGCTTATATAATGGTAAAGTACTGGCAGGTTTTGCCGGCGGCACAGCTGATGCATTTACCCTGTTTGAACGCTTTGAAAGCAAGCTAGAAATGCATCAAGGCCATTTAACTAAAGCTGCTGTAGAGCTTGCGAAAGATTGGCGAAGTGATCGGGCACTACGCAAACTAGAAGCTTTATTGGCTGTCGCCGATGAAACCGCTTCATTGATAATTACCGGTAATGGCGACGTTGTACAGCCAGAAAATGACCTCATTGCTATCGGCAGTGGCGGTAATTTTGCTCAATCAGCCGCCACAGCATTACTGGAAAACACCGAGCTTTCTGCGAAAGAAATTGTTGAAAAATCATTGAAAATTGCCGGTGACATTTGTGTATTTACCAATCAGCAACATGTGATTGATGAACTATAACGGCCAATTTGTAAGGAATTAATATGTCGAATATGACACCACGTGAGATAGTTCACGAACTTGATAGCCATATTGTTGGTCAAAGCGATGCCAAACGTGCGGTAGCCATAGCCTTAAGAAACCGCTGGCGTAGAATGCAACTTAACGAAGAGTTGCGCGCTGAAGTTACCCCTAAGAACATTTTAATGATTGGCCCAACAGGTGTCGGTAAAACAGAAATTGCCCGACGCTTAGCAAAGCTGGCTAATGCGCCATTTATTAAAGTGGAAGCGACTAAGTTCACTGAAGTGGGTTATGTCGGAAAAGAAGTCGAAACCATTATTCGCGATCTAGCTGATATGGCGATTAAAATGACCAAAGAGCAGGAAATGGCACGCGTTAAGCACTTAGCCGAAGAAGCTGCTGAAGAACGTATTTTAGATGTATTATTGCCGCCACCTCGTGATGGTTTCGGAAATGACGAGCAGTCAGATAACAGCTCGACTCGGCAAGTATTTCGTAAAAAATTACGCGAAGGTCAACTAGACGATAAAGAAATTGAACTCGATTTAGCCGCACCACAAGTCGGTGTGGAAATCATGGCCCCTCCGGGCATGGAAGACATGACATCGCAACTGCAAAATATGTTCCAAAGCATGTCGAGTGAAAAAACAAAAAAACGTAAACTGAAAATTAAAGATGCCTTAAAAGCATTACAAGAAGAAGAAGCCGCGAAAATTGTTAATCAAGACGATATCAAAGAAAAAGCGATATACCAAGTTGAACAAAACGGCATCGTATTTATTGATGAAATAGATAAAATTTGTAAACGCGGTGACAGCTCAGGCCCTGATGTATCAAGGGAAGGTGTACAACGCGATTTATTACCATTAATTGAAGGCTCTACGGTTAGCACCAAGCACGGCATGATTAAAACCGACCATATACTTTTTATCGCTTCTGGTGCCTTTCAAATGTCAAAGCCATCTGACTTAATACCAGAATTGCAAGGTCGTTTACCCATTCGTGTTGAATTAAAAGCCTTAACTACTGACGATTTTGTAAGGATATTAACCGAACCTAATGCCTCGCTAACTGAGCAATATATTGCCTTGTTAGCGACTGAGGGCGTGCATATTTCATTTAGTAAAGATGGCATTCAAGCCATTGCTAATGCGGCATGGCAAGTTAATGAAAGCACTGAAAACATTGGTGCTCGTCGTTTACACACTATGATGGAACGACTAATCGAAGAGCTTTCATTTACCGCCAACGATCGTGCAGGCGAAAGTATTTTAATTGATGCTGATTTTGTTGCTAATATTTTATCTGATCTAATTAAAGATGAAGATCTAAGTCGCTTTATTTTGTAACAGACAATTTAGGGTTAGGAGTTAAACATGAGTAAAATTAGCCACTTTGTTATCAATACTACTGTAGCAAGTTTATCGGTACTGTTTGATGCTACTGAAAAAAACAGCAGTAAATCTATTGATTTAAGCTTCGAATATTTACGCGTGTTTGCGCCAACCGACGACAAAGGGCAAGCAATTAACTTACCCCCTAAGGTATATCATAAAAAGCAAGTTCAGCTGCTAAAAATTGAATCGGTGGGCAAACACGGCTACCGATTTATTTTTGATGATGGCCATAGCAATATCTACAGTGCCGATTATTTACAGCTATTAGCTGCAGAGTATCAACAACGCTGGCAACATTATCTACAAAGCGCAACTACTGCGGCTAATAGCCGAGAAGCAACAATCGAAATTAAAGAACTTAAGTAATAGCCACTTAAGTTCTTTAATATAACTAATAATTAATTTAGATAAAACTATTTACGCTTAAGATATTTACTGAATTCTTCTTCAGCAATCGGCTTGCTGATAAAGTAGCCTTGCACGGCATCACAACCAATATTGCGTAGTAATTGCAGTTGCTCTCGGGTTTCTACCCCCTCAGCTAAAACCCGTTTACCAAGCCCATGAGATAATTCAACCATAGTTTTGACAATGGTTAAGTCCGAATCATTTGAGGCAACTTCCTGAATAAAGCTGCGGTCTATTTTTATTTTATCTATTGGCAGTTTTCGTAAATAGGCCAATGAAGAGTAGCCGGTACCAAAATCGTCAATCGAGACCTTAATACCCATATTTTGTAGTATTATAATGGTGTTCATCACTAGCTCAATATCGGTAATAAAAACATTTTCTGTCACCTCTAACTCAAGGTAAATCGGGGGGATTTCATACTTCATCAGTAAACTTTGAATGGTGCTAATAAAGTTATCTGCTTGAAACTCAACCGCCGTAATGTTTATCGCTAATGGTACGCGGCGCTTATAAGTTACATACCATCTTGCAATGGTTTGACAAGTTTTTTCTAAGACATAGTTATCTAGTTCACTAAATAAATTTAATGCTTCAATATCATCAAAAAACTGCCCTGGTGCTAACAAGCCTTTATCTGGATGCTGCCAACGCACTAAGACTTCAGCACCTTCTAAACGGTTACTTTTTAAGTTCAATTGAGGTTGAAAGTGTAAAATAAACTCGTCATTAGCAAGCGCTCTACGAATTTCTTTTTCCATAACCAGTAAATGCCGCCCTCTTGATTGCATGCCTGACTCATATTTAACACTTTGAATATTATTACTTTCTGCCTGAAATAACGCTAAATTTGCCTTTTTTAATAAGTCATCGGCATTATCAGCATCCGCTGGAAAATCACAATAGCCCACGCTACATTGCAAGTGTACTTCTTGTTGGGACACTTGATACGGTCGATTAATCAGTGCGTGTAAGTGCCTTGCTGCGGTTAGTTGTTGTTGCTCATTGGTGTAATCAATGACATACATAAATGAGTCGCCACTTAAGCGCCCAACGACTTTAGGTTTAAGTAAGCTGTGATTAAGTCGGCCAGCAATTTCGCCCAAAATCAAGTCACCAACTTTTAAGCCATAAGTATCATTGACAAATTTAAAGCCTTTAATATCAAGTAAGTAAACACATAGCTTTTGTGCTTTACCTTGAGGATATTTCATTTCATTAGTTAACTTTTCAAGCACTTGTTCGCGATTTAGCACCCCAGTTAACGCATCGTGCTTATCTAAATATTTTGCCCGATTAATGGCTGTTGCCGCGACATGTCTTTCGCCACCTGCATCCATATCAATATGACAAAGCCTAAAACTGTATGAAGACCCATATCAATATATATAAGGTACTCACTAAGGTAGCGAAACCAATCGTCGGTCAGTGAAACAATAGAGGCAAATGAATAAGCCACAAAACGAATACCAGCGAAAATACAGTACGCTAATAAAACTCTACTCGAGAAATGTACAATATTAGATGAATATAAATAGCAGGCGGCGGCAATAAATCCACAGCCAAAAACAAAGGCAGGTAAACTTTCTCGAAGGTAAAAACGGTTAAAAACACTATTGCTATCAAAGCCATAAAGCAATGTCGCGATTGTGCTAATTGAAATAGCTACACTAAGTCCAATGAGTATTGTGCTAGGCGTTATTTTTTCTTGTTTAGTTGCGCTGTAGATACCTAGCATCAGGAACAAAAAATGCAGATAATGACTAATATGTCGCACCAGTGCGATAGCTATATCAATGACATTACTTGGTGTTTGCTCGCTAAAGACGCTCTGAACAGTAAGAGCAAATTGATTAATCGCTAAAGCGAATAAACTTAACATCCAAAATTTGACGTACTGACGGCCAAGGCCACGATAATAAGCGAGGAGAAGTAACGCAAGAATACTAAAAATAAGAGTTTCTGTAGAATAAATTAAGCTCTGGGTAAATGCCCGATCAGCCATGAATACAACTCTTGTAGGAAAGTAATACTTGTTATTAAATAATGTTTCTTAGTTAATTACAAGAAACAGTTTTTGCAACATTTATTTAGTGACTATAACGGTTTTACAGTTGAACCTATGTATTCAGCCGTTATACTAGGTAAAACGAAACGCTACTAGGGATAACTTACCATGGAATACAACACATCTGAGTTGTGCGATATTTACACTGATTTAATCGATGTACTTGAGCCGGTATTTAGTAATTATGGTGGCCGAAGCTCGTTTGGCGGTAAAGTTGTAACGATAAAGTGCTTTGAAAATAATGGTTTAATTTCCGAGCTGGTTGATACTGACGGTACAGGAAAAGTACTGGTTATTGATGGTGGCGGCTCGACACGACGAGCGCTGATTAATATAAATATTGCTGAACAAGCCGCAAAAAACAATTGGGAGGGCATTATTTGCTTTGGGAGCGTTCGCGACGTCGACGCTTTGGAAGATATTGACATTGGCATTCAAGGTTTATTATCGATACCGGTTGGCGCAAGTACCAGTAATATTGGCGAAAGCGACTTAGCCATAAATTTTGCTGGCGTGACGTTTTTACCCGACGACCATATTTATGCCGATAACACTGGCATCATTTTGTCTCCAGATCCGTTAGATATTGACTAGTTAACTTCAGCGACAAGTCAACGCTTTATGCTAATGACGCGCTTGAGCTGAAGCCGGCGTCTTGCAGTTACTAGATTTATTATCCAAAGTTAAAGTGAGTTAGGCTGTTCTGAATAGTGTTTTTGCCACGCTGTAAACCAGTGTGGTAATACTTGGTGACTTATCCCCGCGCCATAATATTGCCCTTGGGCATATTCACCGCCCATAGCAAGAAACATTTCTTCGGTTAGCAAGTCGTTAATATTCGTGCCGATTAAGGGTAAATCCATTTTGCGTGTCAGCGTAATTAAGGCATTGATAATAGCTTTATCGGATGAGCCTGGCGCTGCGTTAGCAAGTACGCCACAATTAATTTTAATACCATTGACCGCCAGCCGACGTATATAACGTAGCGCTTCATAACTACCGGAAAATTCATCAATAACAATTTCAACTCCCAGTGATTTCAATTGGTCAATACTCGCTTTGGCTTGTGGTGATGCCATTAGCAAAATAGTTTCTTGCACTTCCACTGATAAGAATCGACAATCTACATTGTAAACCGCTGATTGTTGCTCAATATAATCAACAAGATCAGGTTCTAATAAACTATCGCCTGTTAACTTAATAGCGACAGAGACTGGAACATTTATTTGGTGAAGTTCGACCAGTGCTTTGAATGCCTGACAGACCATCTGACGACTAAGCGCGAAAGCATCACCACTTTGTTCAGCAATCGTCATAATTTCAGCTAGATTTAACTGCTGATTACCTTGTCGTTGCCATGCCACTCGCATTTCAAAACCGATAATACGCTTGTTGTTCAGCGTAACTTGTGGTTGTAAGCTCCACTGCAAACTATCATTGTTGATGGCATGCTTAAGCTGCTCCATTTTCAGTAATTGCTGTTGATTAAAAATGGCAAGTTCTTGGTTAAAAAAGCTCACCTGCTTATCTTGCTTCTCAGCTTGTAATAAAGCATCTTCGGCACAGGCAATCACCTCACTAACGCTATTATTTTCTTGTCCAACAAACGCGACGCCAAACACTAATTTAAAAAATGAAGAAAAACTTTTAAAGCTCATCGGCCCAGGTACCGCAAGCGCAAGCTCTCTACATAAATGCTCAATGAGAGCTTCATCATTGTGTTTTTTTTGTGATAAATCCATTACCACTAGAAAATTAAGTCCTTGTAAGCGAGCCAGTCTCACCGGTGACTCCGGCTCTGAAAAGTTCAGCAACTGACTATGGTTGGTAAGCGATTTTTGTAGGCAATATGCTAACTGTAACAACAGAATATCCGAATTATGATGCCCTAATACACCATTAACCTGCTGAAAATTAGTCGGTTTAAAAACAATGACCGCGTAGCGAGCAGATAAATTTGTTTTTACATTATGTTCAAAAAATGCCAAAGCATGTTGATAATTAGGCAAATTCGTTGCGGGATCATAGGATGTGCCCGATGAAGACTGAACTGATAGCGCCTTTTGTTGATTTTCTCTAGCCATAAGCGTGGTCACAAGGTGCCAACAACCATTAGCCATGGCTAACAAATACGTTATTATGCTAACTACAACCAGTAGATTTAACGATAGTTCGCCAGCTAGCCAAAAGTAAGTTGCCACCGCAAAAAGCAGATTAATCACTAATAAACTTATTGAACGAGCAGTAACTTGATGGGCCTTTTGCCGCACTAACCTAATATAACTAATTGCAATTAGCAGTTGTAGACAAGTAAATATCAACCAAGACACTTTGCTAGCTAAGGTAGTTGACCAAAGTAAAATAATGAATAAAACAAATACGACAACATAGATAATATTTTTTAGTACGGGTTTGAAGTTTAGGCTTTTATCTGAGGTATGATAGTGACTCGACCAATAACTGGTTACTTGAAGCATTAAGCCACTAAAAATAATACCTGTGTGGATATGATCCTCAGGGTGATAATTCAATGAATAAAGTAAGCCAAGTAATGCAACCGTCAATAACACTGGCAATCGCTTTTTAATCGCTGCAGTTGGCTTAACGATAAAGACCATTAACAAAACCGGCAGGCTCAGGCCTAAAACAAAGGCAATATTAAATTCAATAAATGAGAATGATCCATTAGCAGCATTTACGGGAAAAGAGAAAAAACTAAAATTTGCAATGACTGAAAACATAAAAAGCATAGCAAGGCGCGCAGCACGGTAGCTAGTCATAACGAAATCCAAACCGACAACATCTCTTAAGACTAATCAATCCAATGGCTTTTGTACAGTAACCGCGCATCAGCTTACTAACTTAACAACAAGTACCATGTTAATTCAACCACCCTAGCTAGTTAAGCCAAGTTAAGATTGACGCTATATTACCATTTTGCCAGCTTGCATAAGATGCGTCAGTGGATTGACACCAAACTGGTAACATAACTCAGCAGGCTGATTGATATCCCAACAAGCAATATCTGCATCATAGCCAATCGCTAGTTGTCCTTTACTGCTTGCCAAACCTAAGGCTTTGGCGCCGTGACATGTCACACCCGCAAGAGCTTCTGCTGGCGTTAACCTAAATAGTGTGCAAGCCATATTTAGCATAAGTTGAATCGAGTTAATTGGCGATGAGCCTGGATTAGCATCTGTCGCAATGGCCATGCTAACGCCATGCTTACGCAATAAATCCATTGGCGGTAACTGGGTTTCACGTAAAAAATAAAAAGCACCTGGCAACAATACCGCGGTCATATCGGCAGCTTTCATTGCCGCGATACCCATCTCATCTAAAAATTCAATATGATCGGAAGACAAGGCTTGATATTGTGCTGCCAACTCAGTACCGCCTAAGTTCGATAGTTGCTCTGCATGCACTTTTATCGGTAAGCCATGAGCCTTTGCCGCAGCAAACACTTTTTCGGTTTGCGCTAAACTAAAGCCAATACCTTCGCAAAACACATCAACCGCATCCGCCAGTTTATTTTTCGCAATTTTCGGTATCATCTCTTGGCAAACTAACTCGATGTATTCATCCGCGCGGCCTTTGTACTCAGCTGGCAACGCATGTGCACCTAAAAATGTTCTTTGCACTGTTACCGGTAATGACTGGCCTAATTTACCAGCGACATTGAGCATTTTAATTTCATTATCGGTATCTAAACCATAACCAGACTTAATCTCTATGGTGGTTACACCTTGTTGGTGCAAGGTGGTTAAACGTTTTAACGCGCTATCGAATAACGCTCCTTCGCTTGCTGCACGTGTCGCTGTAACCGTTGAAATAATACCACCACCGGCCTTGGCAATTTCTTCATAACTTTTGCCTTCAAGGCGCATTTCAAATTCATTGGCACGGTTACCACCATAAACAAGGTGGGTGTGACAGTCGATTAAACCGGGTGTTAACCACGCACCTTTACCATCAATCACTTCAACCGCTTCAGCATCGAAATCGGGTAAATCGACTTGTTCACCAAGCCAGGCAATTTTTCCATTGGTAATCGCTAGTGCAGCATTTTCAATTGCTGCGTAGCCTTTAGCACCATCGGTCATGGTGGCTAAATTGACATTAGTCCAAAGTATTTGCCAGTGCTGTATTTTCGTCGACATAAGAATTCCAAATGAGCTATTTAGCGCTAAGCTAGTGTTTATCAATATTTTGCACTCTAACTGATAGCAAATTAACAAGCAAGCTTGTATATACAACTATTGACGTATCTTAAAAAAAATGAGATTGTATATACAAGTAAGAACTTACTCTGCATATTATCCAGTATTAGGTATAACAATGACACAAGTAAAAACCACAAAGTACAGTGTGATCAAACAATTCATTTGTGAAAAAATAGAATCTGGTCAGTGGCTTGAACATAGCAAGGTACCTTCTGAAAATGAGCTAGCCGAACAGTTTTCGGTCAGTAGAATGACTGCGCGCCGTGCTTTACAAGAGCTTACCGAGCAAGGCCTGTTAGTACGTTCTCAAGGTTCAGGGACATTTGTTGCAACCTTTAAGTCGCAATCTTCATTATTGGAAATTCGTAATATTGCTGATGAGATACACGACCGCGGCCATCAATACCATGCCGAGCAACTGGCCCTAAAGGCTGTTGAAGTCAACGAAGAAATTGCTATTTTATTAGCGCTTAAAGCCGGTGATTCTGCCTACTTCTCAAGCGTGCTGCATTTTGAAAATAATCTCCCTATACAGTTAGAGCAGCGCTTTGTTAACCCAGAATTAGTGGCTAATTATCTAAAGCAAGACTTTACCCAAGTTACACCGCATGAGTATCTATCATCGGAGGCACCATTAACCGAAGCAACCCACGAAGTGGAAGCCGTGCTAGCGAGTGAAGAAACCGGCAGGTTATTAGCGATTAGTGATATTACCCCTTGTTTACAGGTTAAGCGTCGCACTTGGTCAAGCCAAGGTGTAGTGAGTTTAGCCATTTTGACCTCGCCGGGGAATAAGTACCGGTTAGGCAGTCATTTAATCTTCTAGCTTTAGCCAAGCTAAGTTAGAAAAACTTTAATTTTAGCCATATATTTATATCCGTAGGAGTCCATCATGACGACAGACAATAGAATTGATACTAGCCGTAAAATTCGTGCAGCACGTGGCACAAAAATCACCGCAAAAAGTTGGTTAACAGAAGCGGCTAAACGCATGCTGATGAATAATCTAGATGAAGAAGTTGCCGAGCATCCGCAATCATTAGTGGTTTATGGTGGTATTGGTCGTGCCGCTCGTAACTGGGAATGTTATGACAAAATTGTTGAAACATTAGATCGTTTAGAAGATGACGAAACTTTAATGGTGCAATCAGGTAAACCTGTCGGTGTTTTCAAAACCCACGCGGATGCACCACGGGTATTAATTGCTAACTCAAACCTAGTGCCTAACTGGGCAAGTTGGGAGCATTTTAATGAGTTAGATAAAAAAGGCTTAATGATGTACGGCCAAATGACTGCGGGCTCGTGGATTTACATTGGTTCGCAAGGTATTGTTCAAGGGACTTATGAAACTTTTGTCGCGATGGCGAAACAACATTTTGCTGGCAGTGCTAAAGGTAAGTGGGTACTTACTGGTGGCTTAGGCGGTATGGGTGGTGCTCAACCACTTGCTGCGACTATGGCAGGCTTTGCTGCCCTAGTGGTTGAATGTGATGAGTCGCGTATCGATTTTCGCCTTAAAACTCGCTACGTAGATAAAAAAGCGACGTCATTAGATGAAGCGTTAGCGATGATCAATGATGCAACTGAAAAAGGACAAGCGATTTCAGTTGGACTTTTAGGTAATGCCGCTGATGTATTCCCTGAGTTAGTTAAGCGTGGTATCACGCCTGATGTAGTTACTGACCAAACCTCAGCACATGACCCGCTAAATGGTTACTTACCCAAAGGCTGGACCATGGAGCATGCTGCAGCAATGCGCCTGAAAGATGAAGCAGCAGTGGTTAAAGCCGCTAAGCAGTCAATGGCAATACAAGTACAAGCTATGCTTGATTTACAAGCTGCAGGTGCCGCAACAACCGATTACGGTAACAACATTCGCCAAATGGCATTAGAAGAAGGTGTGACAAACGCTTTTGATTTCCCAGGTTTTGTCCCTGCTTATGTTCGACCATTATTTTGTGAAGGTATTGGCCCATTCCGTTGGGTAGCACTCTCGGGTGATCCTGAAGATATCTATAAAACAGACGCGAAAGTAAAAGAACTTATCCCGGATAATCCTCAGTTACATAACTGGTTAGATATGGCGCGTGAACGCATTGCCTTTCAAGGTTTACCTGCGCGTATTTGTTGGGTTGGCTTAAAAGATCGTGCCCGCTTAGCGTTAGCTTTTAACGAAATGGTGAAAACCGGTGAGCTATCTGCTCCTGTGGTTATTGGTCGTGATCACTTAGATTCTGGCTCTGTTGCTTCGCCAAATCGCGAAACTGAAAGTATGCTCGACGGCTCTGACGCGGTCTCTGATTGGCCATTACTGAACGCATTATTGTCAACTTCAGGTGGTGCTACTTGGGTCAGCTTACATCACGGTGGCGGCGTAGGTATGGGCTTTAGTCAGCATTCAGGAGTGGTTATTGTTGCTGATGGGACTGATGCCGCCGCAAAACGTATTGCCCGCGTATTATGGAATGATCCTGCCACTGGTGTTATGCGTCATGCCGATGCCGGTTACGATATTGCGATTGATTGTGCAAAAGAACAAGGCTTAGACCTGCCAATGATTGATGGCGCTAACGGTAAGGCCTAACGGCAGATTTTAGCTCAGAACGGTGCGAATTTCAGCTAGAAATCCGTACTGTTTTCATTGAATGTAAACAAATTTGAAAAGTAGGACAGTTAACATGTCAGTAATGAACACATTAAATATTATTCCAGGCCAGCTTACACTGGAACAATTACGCGCAGTAACCAAGTATGAAGGTATACAATTTAGCTTAGATGAAAGTGCTTTTGACGACATCCATAAAAGCGCACAAGCCGTACAGCAAGTAATAGCTGAAGATCGTGTAGTTTATGGTATTAATACCGGCTTTGGTTTATTGGCCAGTACCCGTATTAAAAATGACGAACTAGAATTGCTGCAACGCTCAATTGTCTTGTCTCACGCCGCTGGTTTTGGCGAATACATGGACGATGCTACCGTACGCCTAATGATGGTGTTAAAAATCAACTCATTATCACGCGGCTTTTCAGGCATTCGCTTAGAAGTTATTCAAGCATTAATTACTTTACTTAACGCTGAAGTTTACCCTTGTGTGCCGAAAAAAGGCTCGGTTGGTGCTTCTGGTGATTTAGCACCGCTTTCTCACATGGTATTACCGCTATTAGGCGAAGGCGAAATGTCGCATAACGACCAAGTGATTTCAGCGGTTGAGGGTTTAAAAATAGCTGGCCTTGAAATAATGACTTTGGCAGCGAAAGAAGGTTTGGCGTTGCTTAACGGCACGCAAGCATCAACCGCATTTGCTTTAGAAGGTTTATTCCACGCCGAAGATTTATTTGCCGCAGGAGTTGCCATAGGTTCGATGTCTGTTGAAGCGGCAATGGGTTCTCGCGCCCCCTTTGATGATCGTGTACATCAAGTGCGTGGCCAACGTGGACAAATCGATGCGGCTGCTGCCTATCGTCATGTATTAGATCAACATTCAGAGATTGGCGCTTCACATCTTGATTGTGAAAAAGTACAAGACCCTTATTCATTGCGTTGTCAGCCACAAGTGATGGGCGCGTGTTTAACACAAATTCGCCAAGCCGCTGAAGTGTTGCATATTGAAGCAAATGGTGTGACTGATAATCCATTAGTTTTCGCTAACGAAGGCGACTTTATTTCTGCCGGTAATTTCCACGCAGAGCCTGTTGCGATGGCAGCAGACAACCTAGCACTGGCGATTGCTGAAATTGGTTCAATATCAGAGCGTAGAATGGCCTTACTAATCGACGCAAACTTAAGTAAATTACCGGCGTTTTTAGTGGAAAATGGCGGCGTAAACTCAGGCTTTATGATTGCACAGGTGACATCTGCAGCACTTGCATCAGAAAATAAATCCTTAGCGCACCCCGCATCAGTTGATAGCTTACCAACGTCGGCTAACCAAGAAGATCACGTTTCTATGGCGTGCTTTGCCGGCCGTCGCCTTGCTGATATGGCTGAAAACACTAACGGTGTATTAGCGGTTGAATATCTTGCAGCGGCACAAGGTCTAGATTTTAGAGCGCCATTAAAAGGCTCTAAAAATGTTGAATTAGCGAAATCAATTTTACGTCAAGCGGTTAGCTTCTATGATAAAGACAGATATTTTGCACCCGATATTGCCGATGCATCGGCAATTATCGCTGAAGGTGAATTAAATCAGTTGATTCCAGCAGGATTACTGCCAAGCTTATAACTGGTAGTAAGAGAGTAATCGATTGATAAAGCCAAACATTATTGTTTGGCTTTTTATGTTCAGGATGAACGGTATGCCATGATCACATGGATGTGAAATAATGGCGAAGTTCAGGATGAACGGTATGCCATGAACACATGGATGTGAAATAATGGCGATGTTCAGGATGAACGCTATGCCATGATCACATGGATGTGAAATAATGGCGAAGTTCAGGATGAACGCTATGCCATGAACACATGGATGTGAAATAATGGCGATGTTCAGGATGAACGGTATGCCATGAACACATGGATGTGAAATAATGGCGATGTTCAGGATGAACGCTATGCCATGAACACATGGATGTGAAATAATGGCGACACTCAGGCCTTTCTAAGGCTTGCTGTCTTTTAGCTAATTAGTCCACCGCCATACCTCGAGGAACAGTCAGTTTTTTGTTCCAGACTAAAACTCTGTAACTGCGTCCGTAAAAACAATGTCAGGATTATAGGGGTATGATTGAGTGACGATGTTCAAGTCGTTCTCAGTATAGATTAGTTACCCTCTTGCACCTCTCGCTTGACATAATATGTCAAGCTTGCTACTTTCAATGAGTGCTGTTTACACAAACATAACAGCACTTACACTATGGAGGTGGTAATGGAATACATATTATTTTTTGAAACTTGGATAATCCTTGCTATTTTGTTCGCCTGTCTTGAGATATTTGTTCCAGGCGGCATTTTACTCAATTTGGGCATAGCATCACTAATAGTCGCTATAGGCGTGCAACAAGAAATTCTTGATACTTGGGTATTAACCTTAACGACTTGGTTCATCCTAGCAACATTGCTGCTGATCCTGGTCTATTTTATTACCGAGCGATTTTTCGCCGGTGAAACCCATATTGAAAATGTCTATGAGGAGTTAGATATTTACGGTAAAACCGTTAATGTCGTTGAACAAGTAGGTCCTGGAACACAATCAGGTCGGGTAGAATTTCAAGGCACAACTTGGGCCGCGTTAGGCGATGGCACTATTCTACATCCCGGTAGCCACGCCACTATTGTTTGCAAAGAAAACATTTCTTTAATTATTGAACCCACCAAATAATGTCAGACCAATCGGGCAAATTTATTACACCGGTTGGTTTTATTAAAAACAATTTTAACTTTATAATTTAAGTAGGAGAATACCTATGTTAGCCACTATTACTTTTGTGTTTCTAGCGCTACTCTTTATCGTCTTAAAGCTTGTACTTGTCGTGCAAATGAAAGAAATTTGCGTGATAGAACGCTTAGGAAAATTTCGCGCGGTGTTACCGCCGGGATTACATTTTTTAATCCCCTTTATTGATCGTGTTGCTTATCGCCATGAAACCCGAGAGCAAGTACTCGATATTCCTGCACAAAGCTGTATTTCACGCGATAATGTGCAAATTAATGTTGATGGTTTAGTTTACATTCAAGTCATGGATGGCGCTAAAGCCAGTTATGGTATTGAGGATTACCGACGTGCCAGCGTTAATTTAGCGCAAACAACCATGAGGTCAGAAATTGGTAAATTAAACTTAGGCCAAACATTTTCTGAGCGAGATACCTTAAATGAAACCATAGTACGTGAGATTGATAAGGCTTCAGATCCTTGGGGTATCAAGGTATTACGTTATGAAGTACGCAATATTACTCCTTCTGAAAATGTTATTCATACCCTTGAAAAGCAAATGGAAGCGGAACGCCAAAAGCGTGCTGAAATTACCTTAGCGGAAGCGGAAAAAGAGTCGACTATTAATTTATCTGAAGGTGAACGCCAAGAAGCGATCAACTTATCAGAAGGCGACAAACAAAAACAAATTAACGAAGCCCATGGCCGAGCACAAGAAATAGCTATTCTTACCCAAGCTTCAGCAGAAGGTATCAATGTTATCGCCAAAGCCGCTGCGCAACCGGGTGGCGAAAAAGCAATAAAAATGCGTTTGTTGGAGCAGTTTATTGGCCAAACTGGCAATATCCTTAAACACGCAGACGTTTCTATCGTGCCGAGTGAAGTGGCTAAACTAGAAGGTTTTTTTCAAGGTATGGATAAAGTAACGCAAAATATACAAGGAGCAAAATAATGACAGCTGTTGATGCAAGCTCTATCGACTTAGCCGTATTGGCGGTTTGGGCATTTATTTTCTTATACCTAGCGTATAAATTTTTCCAAGCGATTTGCTTAGTTCCTACCAAATCAGCTTACATTGTCGAACGGTTAGGAAAATATCGTTGTACGCTAGACGCTGGTTTTCATTTGCTGCTACCTTTTTTCGATCGTGTGGCATTTATTCAAGACCTGAAAGAAGAAACCATAGAAGTACCGCCACAAGAATGTTTCTCAAAAGATGAGGTTAATGTAGAGGTCGATGGGGTTATTTACATTCAAGTGATGGATGCGATTAAAGCAAGCTACGGTATAACCGACTACCGCTTCGCTGCGATGCAACTTGCCCAAACTACAACACGTTCAGTTATCGGTACCTTAGAGCTAGACCGTACTTTTGAAGAGCGTGATATTATTAGTGCTAAAGTGGTAGAAGTACTGGACAAGGCGGGTGAGAGTTGGGGCATCAGAGTACATCGTTATGAGATCAAAAACATTACGCCACCTGTCACTGTGCGCAACGCCATGGAAATGCAAGTTAATGCCGAGCGAGAACGTCGCGCCATTTTAGCAAAAAGTTTAGGAGACAGAGCCAGTCGTATTAATCGCTCAGAAGGAAAAATGACCGAGTTAATTAACTTATCTGAAGGTGAAAAACAACGTCGAATTAATTCTGCAGAAGGTAAAGCGGCGGAGATATTAGCCATTGCCCAAGCGACCGGAGATTCTATTAGTAAGTTGGCAGCGGCAATCGAACAGCCAGGTGGTCAACAGGCTTTGGATATGCAACTGAGTGAACAATACCTGCAACAAATGAAAGGCTTAAGTCAGCCGTCAACCAAGGTTATTTTACCCGCCAATTTACTTGATTTTAAGCAGTGGCTAACAACGGCGGGCATTCATAACAAGTAATTAAGCCGATATAATACGCAAAAATCCGACCTTAACGGGTCGGATTTTAAATTGATAACCTTACCACTCAAATAAGTACAAAAGCTATTGAGGCAATTAAAAGCACTGAACACGCCAACCAAATTTTATCAGTGATTTTGACAGCTTTATTACGATTCATTAATCTTAGTTTTGTCACCGCTAAAAAGAACAATGTCGTGATTAAGGCAATTAAAAAGTGCACTTGAATGGTTTGAAGTTGACTGTTTTCTTGCCAAAGAAAAACCGGCCCACTGTAATTAACATAAAATAAATTTAACAATGAAACATGCGCCCACAAAACCAAGAACAATAAGGTCATTTTATATTGGTATAGTGCAGTTAATATTTTGCTAATGACATTATTCTTCATAGTGTTTAAACCTTTCATTTATTCAAATATCAGCTGTGAAGTATTATCTAACATGGCATCGCAATCTGTTAACCAAGACAACAAGTCGTCATAAACGTAGTCGTAAGCCAGTTCACGACGTAATCTAGCACCGATAATTTTTTTTCCTGGCTGTTGCTGCTGTTCTAAGGCAAATTTCGGTACCGGTAAACCTAAGACTTGCGCAGCTACCTGATAATAACCTTGGCGCTGGCTATCGGTATTACTGACCACATTATAAATGCTTTGCTTGCCATCAGCACTATCAAGATGGATTAGCTTTTCTAGAATATTGACAACATCCGTTTGGTGCACTAAATTTACGCTCGCACTGGCATTTTCAAAAATATGTTTTGCTTGCAAAAATTTACCTGGATGACGATTAGGCCCGACTAATCCGGCCAACCTTAATATATCTACTCGCTCAGAAAATCCTCTGACGGCATTTTCCGCAGCCAATAAACTGGCTACTTTTTCGGCTTTAACATCGAGCTTACTTGCTTCATCAATTCGGCCCACTAAACCATTATAAATAGCCGTAGAATTAAGTAAAATGATATGTTTAGTTTTACCTAATTTAGCTAAGTGCACTAGTTGCTGGATTTTTAATGGATAATCTACTCGACCTTTTTTCAATTGCGGTGGTAGCGCAATTATCAACACGTCTTGTTGAAAAAGCGCTATATCAATGCCAACAATATCTTCTATGCTCGTATAACTTATTACGTCATCCATAATGGGTAAAATAAGTTCAGAGACGGGTATCTTCAGTGCGTTAAGCTTTTCATGACTTTGCTGTGATTGGCAACTTGCAATAACCTTGATATTGCCAGCTAGCAAACGTTGCGCTAAAGCCTGTCCTAACCAACCACAGCCAATAATACTAACACTCATATTAAAAATTTCTCCGCAAGTCAGCGCATTTTATGCTTAGCACTAGCCTGACTTTATTTATTTGATGTTCTATATGCTTTAATAGACTTGACCACTTGACGGGCAATAGTATTTGGCACCGGAATGGATAAGTTATATTGCAATATCTTCCAGCCTTGCTTGGTATTTATTAACAAGCCACTGCCCCGACAACGGCCGTAGTTTTTATTTTCCAGTAATTCATCAAAGAAGAAAATATTACTCGCTTGAGTCGGTGTTATATGGCGCTCAATAGGTTGATATAACCAACCCTTCCCTTGGCTAAAATAAGGTTTAACAAAGGCAGCAAACTGTTTTTTATTCCAACGTTCACCGCTATCAGTGCCAAGGTAAATCGCATCTTGAGCAAGTAAATCTATGTATTTATCATAGTTAGCTTCGCCAGCCGCTTGATGAAAGTTATCTAACACCGCATCAAGCTCATCATTTGCAATGGTAAATAGACTGAAAAAAACCAACCCTAAAATTACTTTATACATACCGACAACATCCTTGATTAAAAAATTTTATCCTTGATGATAGCTAAATTATCACTGTCTTACATAATAAATAGCCCTGAGAAATTTTCGTTTATGATTTTCGTTTCGCAAGCGCCACATATGACCCCGTAAATAGCGCAACGACTTTATCTCCACAACACACCTCGACATCAATATTAAAGCGCGCATTTTTGCCATTAACTAATGCCTGCGCGCTACCTGTCACTAAATTTAACGATGTTTGCGCATGCGCGATACCAGCAAGTGGTGCAATATAGCGAATTTCCCCTTCCGCTAACACGATATTAGCCTCTTGGGCTTCGGCTTGCAGCGACAAATATACCCAAGCCCATCCTGTCAGTGTGGCTAAGGTATAAATACTGCCGGCAAACATTGTATTATGCAGGTTTTTATTAATATGCGGTTCGCAGTTAGTGATCAGTGATTGTCGGTCAAAATAACAAATATTAATATTCATCACTTTACTTAGCGGAATGGTTTGATGCCAAGTCTGTTGCAAATTCTCGGCAACTTTAACTAAATGACCATCAGGTTTTGCTATAGCTTTAGTCATTTTATCATGGCTGATCTCACCATAAAGTGTATGTGAAAAACCTTTATTAACATAACCAAGCTGCTGATAAAAGCCAATAGCATTAGCACGAGCATTTAATTCGATGCTTTTCACCCCTGCTTGTGCTGCAAGGTTTTCCAATTCGCTAATCAGTAATTGTCCAAGTCCCTTACCTTGTCGATCATGACTGATCGCCATATAACGAATTTGCGCTTGATCTTGGCTATACTTGTGTAATCGCCCAACACCAACAATGCTGTCCATATCGTCAACGATGATGCGATGATATGATTGTGCTTCTAAATCATCTTTTTCGCTGCCAATTGGCTGCTGAAATGGTTTGCGTAAAGCTTGCCAACGTAGGTGATAATATTGCTCTAATTCAGCTTGATTTTTGGGCGCTCTACATTTGTACATTGTCTATTATTATCTAATACCAACGCTTTGGTATTAGCCTTTTATTTCAGGGATCCAATAACACGTGAAACTTGCTAAACATGTTAACCAAGGTCGGATAGTGTACCTCAGTAACACCAAAGACCAAATAACCATTAGTGAAAATGAGCATTATCGTTGGTTAGCATTTGATGACGTTATCCAAAGTGTTATGCATTTACGCTGCCCCGAAAAATTAACCCTACCTCACCACTATGCGACTTTAATGCCTTTATTGTTTTTTCAACCCAATCATATCATTGAGCTTGGCCTCGGCGGAGGCAACCTGAGCAGATTCCTAAAAGCCTTACAGCCAAATGTGCAAGTGATCAGTATTGAGCTTTCTCAAACGGTCATTAATTGCTTTCAACGGTACTTTAACCCGCAACAGCACCATATAGCCGTTGAAAATGCCGAGGCCTTGGCTTGGTTACAACAATATAAGAAATCAACAGACTGGATGATTTGTGATGTTTATCAACATCATGCCAAGGACTTTCAAAGTAGAGTTGTACTGCTAACAGCACTAATCGATAATCTACAGGATAATGCATGTTTAACATTGAATTTACCTGATCTTGACGATCAAGAAATTAATTTATGTTTAACCATTTTGAGGCAGTTACAAAATTCTCATCATATTATTTACTTTCACATTCCGCGCTATCTCAATGTGATTGTTCACTTACTCCCAAAGCACTGGCGGATAGACAATCTAAAAAAGCGTTGCAAAAAAACTTATTTATCGCCAACACAATACCTGAGATGGCGAAGTTTCTTTTGTCATCATATGAATGCCAATTAGCAAACCACAATGATATTATCCTTGCAGGTTAATAGTCACTGGTCCGTCATTTAGCAACCGCACCTGCATGTCTGCTCCAAACACTCCGGTAGGAACACTAAAGCCAAATTCTCGCAATTGCTGGCAGAAATATTGATAAAGTGCTTTACTCATTTCTGGCGATGCTGCACTAGTAAAACTAGGTCGCATGCCCTTTGATGTATTTGCCGCTAGGGTAAATTGCGAAACCACTAATATTTCACCACCGATTTGCTTAACGTTTAAGTTCATTTTGCCAGTTTCATCAGCAAAAATGCGATAACCAGCAACTCGTTCCGCTAAACGCTTTGCTTTTGCTGGAGTGTCTTCAGGTTCAATAGCTAGCAATACCAATAACCCCTGTTCTATTTCTCCAACAATATCACTCTCTACGCTAACACTGGCCTCAGAGACTCTTTGCAACAAAGCAATCATCCTAATCTTTGCTCTGTGATAAAATTAGCCATAGTATCCGCTGCCTTGCAAAATCCATCAATTGTTTGTGATTCAAAACCACCATGACCTGCTTTTGGCAGTATTTGTAATTGCGCATTTGGCCAATGTCGCACCAATTTATCCGCAGCCCGTAATTGGCAAACCATGTCATAACGCCCATGTAAAATAATAGCTGGAATGGCTTTTATCTTATCAATTGACGCTAAAATCACCCCCTCTTCAATAAAGCATCGATTAACAAAGTAATGGCTTGAAATTTTTGCCATACACAATGCTTGATGGGCGTCTTCTACATGATGGGCTTCAATATGATGATGTTCGATCGTCGACAATCTAAGTTCCCATAAACACCAAGCTTTACTAGCCGCTATCGCTGCAATTTCATTTACACCTGTCAGTAAATCGTAATAACCCTGCAGAATATTATTATCTTCAGGAGCCGAAAGCTGCTCGGTAAACTCTCGATAATATTCAGGGAAAAATCCGGCGGCTCCCCCCTGACAATATAACCAATCATATTCCTCAGATGTAGCCAGAAAAACGCCGCGCAAAATAAATCCTAATACGGTTTCTGGATATTGAAGGCCATAAAGTAATGCTAAGGTCGTGCCCCATGAACCGCCAGTAACTAGCCAGCGTGATATATTTAAATATTGACGAATGGCTTCTATATCGTTGAGCAAATGAGCGGTGGTATTATGGCTAAGACTTGGTGATGGTTTAGAGCGTCCACAGCCGCGTTGATCAAATAAAATGATACGATATTTTTCAGGATCAAAGTATCGTCGGTGATCTTTGCTTGCGCCACCACCAGGACCGCCATGTAGATAAACCACTGCAATGCCATTGGGGTTGCCTGATTGCTCAAGGTATATTTGATGTCCATCACCGACATCAAGCCACTCTTGTTGATAAACTGAAATTTTTGGAAAAAGCACTCTAGACATAGACCCTCCTTGCGAGAATTTATTCAGTTTAGCTGCTTAACAGCCAAATAGCGACATTCAGCTATGACAATAAACTATAATTTAATCAGCATCTTGCTCTAATAACGCTAATTTATTTTTGATATCGAAATCTTCTAGCGATACGGTAAACAATGCACCAACCAACACTACTAGCCAGCTTAAATATACCCACAGAAATAGAATTGGGATACTAGATAGCGCACCATATATAGCTTGATAAGAAGGTAACTGAGTTACATAAATAGCAAAGGTTTTTTTTGCTACTTCAAATAGAATCGCTGCTAATACTGCACCGGCAATGGCAAACTTAGCCGGCACAACCTTATTCGGTACCACCATATATAAAATTAAAAAAGCCGTTGTTGAAGCGATTAAAGGTAACGTTCGCACAAAAACATCGGTTACCCCTAATAAATCATAATCCCCTAAGGAAGCTAATGAAATAATATAAGAACTGATCACCAAGCTACTACCCACTAGCACAGGTCCTAGTGTTAATACCATCCAATACATTGAAAATGAGGTAATGGTTCGGCGCTTTTCATTAACTCGCCATAATTTATTTAAACACTTATCAATCGCAGAAATGAGTAACATGGCAAAGACAAATAGTGCGGTAATCGCAACCGCTGACATTTTAGAGGCGTTTTTAACAAAGCCGGTAATATATTCTTGCACAACATCACCAGAAGCAGGCACAAAATTTTGATAAATAAAATTTTCTATTAATGAACGAATTTCAGAAAATATCGGAAAAGCCGTCATCACAGAGAGCATCACTACCATCAATGGCACTAATGACATCAAGGTTACATAAGACAGATAGCCGGCCGTGACATGAATGCGTTCGCTTTTAAAGTTATCAATTAATAATAATAAAAAGTCATACGCAGACTCAACATAATGATGTTGCTTTACTTGTGCTAATTTAGGGTGCATATAAATTACTAGTTAGAGCCATTACATTCATATTAAGTCAATGCATAAAATAACGGTAGGATAATCTCAAAAATTTTATCTTTCAAGTAGTTGTATTGGAGATAACAGATCAATGACTGCAAAATATATTTAGTTGTAAATTTATTTCAATCAACTTAAATAGGGCTGGATAAACGAGCACAGAATAAAATCATCTGACCAAACCTAACTAGCCTGTAATTTGGTTAGGTGCTTTTTAAGTCACTAAAATACTGTTGTATGAATTATATGTTGCTTGTGATGACAACACTCAATGGTTCGCAAGATGTTTAAGAGCTGATAGCTGGCAATAAAATTGTGCAATACTCCTTATTTCTGAAGCTGTGGTATTCGCCGAAATCACCTATCTACAGCTTAGCTTAACCATCAAAGCATGAGAGGAGAATTAATATGTATAAGGAGAAAGTTTATTAAGGTGAGGAGAAAATATGTTCAATATTATCTTCAGACCAATTTGCCAACTGATTAATTTCTGCCAGTAGGGCTGACAGCTGTTTAACTTGCAAAGGCCCCGCAGCTCCTTCTTCAAATAACTGACTTAGCTGTTGTAATGTTTTAAGTTGTTCTGGAGACATTAAGAAACTTTCCTTTTTCTTTTTCTTTTATTGTTATGAGTTACTTAACTCGCTGAACGTCTTTTCCACGTCGGAAACACAACCATACTATTTTTAATATTATCACGTCCATCATTGATAAATTCATTGTATAACTTATCTAATTCGCGCTTTTCTAATAATTTTGCATCATTGGCAACAGCTTTCTCAAATAGGCAACTTAGCCTTGCAAGTTTATTCGGTTCCATGATCATTGCCCTCCTTACGCTCGATTAGTAATTAACCGTATACCGACTAAATATAGCAGTTAATAAAATTTCTAAAAGGTGCGGAAATACAAATGAACAATATATTTTAAAGAGAATGTTTTCCTAGCAAAAAATAATTCAGTAATCCTATGATTTTGTTTAATTATATAGTGTTCTAGGATTAGCGAGATGAATATGACTGATAACTTTTTGAGATATGTCTTACATTAACTGCGTCTTTAACGTCCTTTTGGCCATCATTTTCAAAGTAAAAAAAAAGCCATCCGAATTGCTTCAGATGACTCTATATCGTCGCTAGTTGTCTAGACTATTTAAGCGAGCGACCTTCACGTTTACGGTCATTCTCTTTCAAGAATTTTTTACGGATACGGATACTTTCAGGTGTCACTTCCACTAACTCATCGTTATCAATAAATTCAAGCGCTTGTTCAAGTGACATAATGATAGGTGGCGTTAATGTTTGTGCTTCATCAGTACCTGATGAACGAACGTTTGTTAACTGCTTACCTTTTAGGGCATTAACGGTTAAGTCGTTATCACGTGAATGGATACCAATAACTTGACCTTCATAAATATCAACACCGTGTCCAATCAACATGCGGCCACGAGATTGTAAGTTAAAGATAGCGTTTGTTAAGGCTTTACCGGTAGCATTACCAATCATTACACCATTTTTACGTTGGCCAATTTCGCCACCTTTATGAGGTCCGTATTCAAAGAATGTATGATAAATTAAACCAGAACCTGACGTTAATGTCATAAATTCAGTTTGGAAACCAATCAAACCACGACTTGGCATGATAAAGTCCATACGAATTCGACCTGTACCATCTGGTGCCATATCGGTTAATTCAGCTTTACGAACACCCATTTTTTCCATGATAGGCCCTTGATGCTGTTCTTCAACATCAATGGTTACGGTTTCATAAGGTTCTTGTAATTCGCCATTAATTTCACGAATAATTACTTCTGGACGAGATACCGCTAATTCAAAACCTTCACGACGCATGTTTTCAATTAATATACCTAAGTGAAGCTCACCACGTCCTGACACTTTAAATTTATCAGCGTCTTCTAATTGCTCAACACGTAACGCAACGTTATGAATTAACTCTTTGTCTAAACGATCTTTAATATTACGTGAAGTAACAAATTTACCTTCTTGACCACAAAATGGTGAAGTATTAACTTGGAAAGTCATGTTAATGGTTGGTTCGTCAACCGATAATGCCGGTAAACCTTCAACTTCAGTTGGACAACAAACGGTATCTGATATTTTCAATTCACCTAAGCCGGTAATTGCGATGATATCACCAGCAAACCCTTCTTCAATATCATGACGCTCTAATCCTAAGTAACCAAATACTTTGCCTACTTTAGCGTTATGTACACCACCGTTTGCTAATTTTATAGTTACTTGTTGGTTAGGCTTAACACTACCACGCGTAATACGTCCAACACCAATTACACCCATATATGAGCTGTAATCAAGCTGAGAAATTTGCATTTGGAACGGACCATCTGGATCCGCTACCGGTGCTGGTACTTCTTTAAGAATCGTATCGAATAGAGGTGTCATATCTGTGCCGGTTACACCTTCTTCAAGCGAGGCCCAGCCATTGATTGCTGACGCGTAGACCACTTTAAAGTCTAACTGCTCATCAGTTGCACCTAGGTTATCAAATAATTCGAAAACTTGGTCCATAACCCAATCAGGACGAGAACCAGGCTTATCAACTTTATTAATAACAAGGATTGGCTTTAAACCTTGAGCAAACGCTTTTTTCGTAACGAAACGCGTTTGTGGCATAGGGCCTTCTTGTGCATCAACAATAAGTAAAACTGAATCTACCATTGACATTACACGCTCAACCTCACCACCGAAATCAGCATGACCAGGAGTATCTACAATGTTTACACGGTAGCCATTCCAGTTAATAGCCGTGTTTTTAGCTAAGATTGTGATACCACGTTCTTTTTCGATATCATTCGAGTCCATCGTACGTTCTTCTAGACCGCCTCGTGCGTCTAGCGTACCTGACTGTTCTAATAATTTATCAACTAAAGTGGTTTTTCCGTGGTCAACGTGAGCAATAATTGCCACATTTCTTAATTTATCTAACACAGGCGTTACTCGCTGTTACTTTCGTTTATTGCTACTTCAAGCAAATTAACGAATAGGGCTACAATTGGGCGCGGATTATACAGGAAGGATGCTAACAAATACACCATAAGCTAAATATAACCAACAAATAAATTATCAGTTGATATACTACTAATAGCCAAATTAGAGCGCGCGCACCAAAACACAGCAAGTAACGCACTAAAACGGTGCGACCGAACATAATAAAAAAAATTAAACCCATAAATTTCAACCGCTTTAACTTTGGCTCAGTATTTGCTTAAGCACATACAAACAAAATTAATTTTTTGAAATTTAAAGAACTAACTATACCGGAGACTTTCAATGTCAAACGCAGTTTTAGATTTAATTAAAGAACATGACGTAAAATTCGTTGACTTACGTTTTACTGATACTAAAGGTAAAGAGCAACACGTTTCAATTCCTCATCATCAAGTAACAGAAGATTTTTTTGAAGATGGTAAAATGTTTGACGGATCTTCAATTGAAGGATGGAAAGGCATTAACGAATCAGACATGGTGATGATGCCTATTGCTGAATCTGCGGTACTGGACCCTTTTACTGAAGCCGTGACCTTGAATATTCGCTGTGACATTCTTGAGCCTGCAACAATGCAAGGCTACAGTCGTGATCCTCGTTCAGTAGCTAAGCGTGCTGAAGATTATATGCGTAGCACCGGCATTGCAGACACGGTTTTAATTGGTCCAGAACCAGAGTTTTTCGTTTTTGATGATGTGCGTTTTCACACAGATATGAGCGGCTCATTTTATAAAATAGATGACAAAGAAGCGGCTTGGAACTCGGGCACAAAGTACGAAGAAGGCAACATGGGACATCGTCCTGGTGTGAAAGGTGGTTATTTCCCTACGTCACCAGTTGATTCATCTCAAGATTTACGTTCAGCTATGTGTTTGGTGATGGAAGAAATGGGCTTAGTGGTTGAAGCACATCATCATGAAGTAGCTACTGCCGGTCAAAATGAAATTGCATGTCGCTTTAACACAATGGTATTAAAAGCCGATGAAGTGCAGATATACAAATACGTAGTTCACAACGTAGCGCACGCATACGGTAAAACAGCAACTTTCATGCCTAAGCCATTAGTGGGTGATAATGGTACCGGTATGCACGTTCACCAATCTTTAGCTAAAGACGGGGTTAACTTATTCTCTGGTGATAAGTACGGTGGGTTATCTGAAACAGCACTTTATTACGTTGGTGGTATCATCAAGCATGCTAAAGCATTAAATGCCTTTACTAATGCTTCAACTAACTCATACAAGCGCCTAGTACCAGGTTTTGAAGCGCCGGTAATGTTAGCGTACTCTGCACGTAACCGTTCAGCGTCAATTCGAGTACCAATTGTGCCTTCTCCAAAAGCAATGCGTATTGAGGTGCGTTTCCCTGATCCAACAATGAATCCTTACTTAGGTTTCTCAGCAATGCTAATGGCTGGCCTTGACGGTATCAAAAACAAAATTCATCCTGGCGATGCTATGGACAAAGATCTTTATGATCTTCCTGCGGAAGAAGCAGCTGAAATTCCACAAGTAGCATCATCTTTAACAGAAGCATTAGATGCTTTAGAGAATGACATGGACTTCCTGCTTGAAGGTGGTGTTATGGATAAAGACATGATCGACGCCTATATAAAAATAAAACGTAGCGAGGTAGAGTTATTAAACTCAACTACGCACCCTGTTGAATTTGATATGTACTACAGTGTGTAGTAATTTCAAATAGATAAATATTGAAAAAGCTCACTTCGGTGAGCTTTTTTTGTGGTACATTCAGCATTATTTAGATAGATTAACACTAGACCTACGGAACAGGGACATGACTTTTGATATACATTGTACGTTTTTGCATTTTTTTTGTATTGCTCACGCAAGCTTTTTCTGTGTACGCAGGCTCTGCTAAAATTTATGTTTGGCGAAACGAACAAGGTGTACTAGTTTTTTCAGACAGCCCTAAAACCGGCGCTGAGGAAGTTGATATTAAAGAACCCAACACCATAAAACCCTCCATAGATACTTCTATCGACACCTCGATTTTAGATATTAAACCTAAAGTAATAGACAATAACTACCAAGTTGAAATAATTCAACCTGAAAACAAAGCGACAGTTAGAGACAATACTGGCTCCGTTTATGTTTCAGGACGCATTAAACCAATTTTTAAACGTGGCCTTACCATTCAATTATATTTAGATGACGAGCCTTATGAAAAGCCCCAAAAGCACTCTATTTTTGTGCTTAGAAATATAGATCGTGGTGAACATCAAATAAAAATGGCTTTGCTTGATGATAAAGGCAAGGTTATTGCAACATCCCCTCCAGTAACGTTTTATATGCATAGAATGTCTGTTAACTAGACTAATTAGCCAGATTTCAGTGCATATTGCACCAACTTTATTTACACTCGTTACTTAACGCACTACTTTAGTGCAAGGGAAGGTAATGTCTAATAACGTGGTAAATTTAAAAGAAATAAAATTGCATTATCAACAAGCCTTACCAAATCAAATGGTAACGGCTGTCGTTGTATTAGATCATGACCTGACTATATGTTATGTCAACCCTGCTGCTGAGGCATTACTGGTCAAAAGTTTAAGTAAGTTATACCGCCTTGCCATAGATCAAGTCTTTTACAATACGCCAATTAACAACAATCGTTTACGGCAACTGCTTACTACGGGGCAGGAATTTAGTGATAGCGATGTCACTATAGAATTTTTTGATCACCAACAAATTACCGTTGAAATTACCGCTTCTTCAGTCACTTTTGAGCAATGTCCTCATATTTTGTTAGAGTTCAAGCAAATCGATCAACAAAAGCAGATCAGTGTCGAAGCGTTTCAACAACAACAGTGGGAATCTGCACGAGATCTTATACGAGGCCTAGCGCATGAAATTAAAAATCCATTAGGAGGGTTACGAGGAGCAGCGCAATTATTGGACTTGGAACTCAGCATTGAGCAAAAAGAATATACCGCGATGATTATAGAGCAGGCAGATAGGTTAACAAATTTAGTCGATCGCTTATTAGGGCCTAATCATTTGCCGGTAATGCAGTTACAAAACATTCATATCGTTATCGAAAAAGTATACCAATTAACCCAATTTGATAACCCAAATAATATCACTCTAGCGCGTGACTACGACCCATCGATACCGGAATTAACTTTTGATCAAGACAAGTTACAACAAACAATTATCAATATCGTTAATAACGCGATTCAAGCATTGGATGGCGAAAGTAAAATTACCTTACGAACACGCGCCGCAAGCAATAAGACCATCAATGGAAAACGCATTAAATTGTGTGCCGAAATTAGCATAATCGACAATGGACCAGGTATTCCTGAGCATATCCAAAGTACATTATTTTACCCTATGGTCTCAGGTCGAGCATCTGGTACCGGCTTAGGACTATCTATTTGCCAAACTATTGTGCACCAACACCACGGAAAATTATCCTGTAAAAGCCGACCAGGACATACAGAGTTCACTATTTTAATACCTTTTGAAAGTGAGAAAAGCCAATGATCACCGAACAAGTATGGATTGTCGATGATGATAGTTCAATTAGGTGGGTACTAGAAAAAGCCTTAGCCAATGCCAACATCAGTGTTGGTACATTTCACGATCCAGAAGACCTATTAATCGCTTTAGAGCATAACCAACCAGAAGTGATAATTTCCGACATTCGCATGCCAAATATCGACGGCATGACACTGTTAGGACAAATCAATGCTCAATATGCCCATATTCCCGTTATCATCATGACCGCTCACTCAGATCTTGATAGCGCAGTTAATGCTTATCAAGGCGGTGCATTTGAATATCTACCAAAACCTTTTGATATTGATGACGCTGTTACCCTTGCTAACAGAGCCTTAACTCATGCTCGTGAACTAAAGTCAAAAAAACAGCTTAATATCCCGTCAGTAGCAAGCGTTGGAATTATTGGTGCAGCTCCATCAATGCAGGAAGTTTTTCGAGCGATCGGCCGACTATCACGTTCAAGTATTAGTGTCTTAATTAATGGCGAATCCGGTACAGGCAAAGAGTTAGTTGCCCATGCACTACATATGCACAGCCCTAGAACTACTGCGCCGTTTATTCCACTCAATATGGCCGCCATCCCAAAGGACTTAATCGAATCTGAACTATTTGGTCACGAAAAAGGTGCGTTTACAGGCGCAAATGCCGTTCGCCAAGGACGCTTCGAACAAGCCCATAAAGGAACATTATTCCTAGATGAAATTGGTGATATGCCGTTAGATATTCAAACTAGGCTACTCAGAGTGTTGGCCGACGGTCAATTTTATCGTGTTGGTGGTCATTCACCAATACAAGTAGATGTTCGCATTATTGCTGCCACCCATCAGAATTTAGAACAGCGGGTAAATAGTGGTGACTTCCGCGAAGATCTATTTCATCGACTCAATGTCATCAGAATACACATACCTAACTTGAGTGAAAGAAAAGAAGATATCAATCAATTAGCCCTGCACTTTTTAAAACAAGCAGCAGGCGAATTATCAGTTGAGGTTAAAACTTTACACAAAGATACCCTAGCGTACTTAGAACAATGTGAATGGCCTGGTAATGTTAGGCAATTAGAAAATATATGCCGATTTCTAACGGTAATGGCCAGCGGTAAAGAAATTTTAATAACAGATTTACCGAGTGAGCTTACCGATAAACCAACGGCTATGGTGCCTAAATCTCAGGATAGCTGGCAAAATAATTTAAGAAAATGGCTCGACAACGAGTTGGCATTAGGTACGAGTGATATTATTGACAAAGTACTGCCTGAATTTGAGAAAGTATTACTTGAAGGCGCTTTGCAACACACACGAGGGCATAAGCAGGAAGCGGCAAAACGCTTGGGTTGGGGGAGAAATACATTAACCAGAAAGCTCAAAGAATTAAATATGCCTGATTAATTTTTTTGAAGAAAAACCTAAGCATTTTCTATGGAAAAAGTAATGACTTGATCTATTTTATTCGCCGATAAAGCTAGCATTACTAGCCTATCAATACCCAGAGCTACCCCTGCACAGGGGGGCAATCCATATTCTAGCGCCGCAATAAAGTTATCATCAATATGCTGTTTAGTTTTATCTAATTGAGCACGAATTATATTATCTTGTTCAAAGCGCAGCTTTTGTTGTTCCACATCTATAAGCTCATGAAAACCGTTCGCTAACTCAATACCTTTAAAGTAGCACTCAAAACGTTCAGCGACACGTTCATCTTTTGAAGATATTTTTGCAAGCGATGCTTGGTTTGCGGGGAAATTATAAACAAAGCATGGTATATATTTGCCAATAATAGGTTCAATAAATTCTGCCATAATAAATTGTAGCAAGGTATCAATACAATCTTCATGTTCCAGCCAACCACTTAGTTTATCTCTGGACGAAATAAGAGCGATAAGTTCGACTTTGTTAGTTATTAAAGGGTCAATACCAACTTCTCGAATGAATAGTGCCTGATAGCTGATACGGTCCACTTGCTGACAGCCTAAAATTAACTTAATTAAATCAGCAACTTCATCCATTAATTGAAAGTGATCAAAGCCGATTCGATACCATTCCAGCATAGTAAACTCTGGGTTGTGATAGCTACCATGCTGTTCATGACGAAATGCTTTACAAATCTGGTAGCAACAACCATAGCCACTAGCCAAAAGACGTTTCATCGCAAACTCTGGCGATGTTTGGCCGTATAACGCTATAGAATCATCACAATGACTATCATGTGAATAGTTGTATTCTGTGACAAAAGCATCTAAATGTACATCGGTAACCGTTGCATGGGAAAGTAAAGGCGTTTCAACTTCAATGACATCTAAAGCTAAGAAGAAGCTCCGAATTTGGGCTAAAATATGCGCTCGTTGCTTGGCATTTTGCCAGTCCATACTCGGTTGCCATGACATCAATACAATTACCTATAAGAATACAATTAACATTTAACGCTACTTTAAACGAAATAATAACAGACAGCAAAAAGCCCGACTCTTTCGAATCGGGCTTCTTTAATAGGAGCCTGATAATGTCCTACTCTCACATGGGAACTCCCACACTACCATCGGCGCTAACACGTTTCACTTCTGAGTTCGGAATGGGATCAGGTGGGGCCATGTCGCTATTGTCATCAGACAAAAAACGTTATGAATTAATTAACTTATAAATTAGCTAAGTCATAAGGTTTAGACAAAAAACCCGTAGCGTTAGCTACGGGTTTCTCTAAATAGAAGCCTAGCAATGTC
>CAXBNP010000002.1:0-196648 GCA_963977145.1 uncultured Colwellia sp. | reverse complement strand
ATGATACCGATAAAGAATCTCATTCGCTCTCTACCGTAAAGGTGTTTCGTTGCTGCAGGCCTTGCCTGAAGCGAGATGCGTATTCTACGCAACTCTATTTTAATGTCAACGTTTTTTTGTTTTATTTTAAAAGTTTTTTTAAACCTTCAAAACAATTCACTTTAAAACGTTAAGTTAACTAAACCAGCCTTAACTGAAAGAGATAACTCATTAAAACAACCTCTTCGACTTGTCCCGAAGAAGTGGAGCGCATTTTAGAGATTTTTGACCTCACGTCAACCGCTAAATGCACTTTATTTACATTTCTTTGTTTGTTTGCTTTTTAATTGAGCAATACGGCGACAAAACAAACTTATTTGATAAAATCACTTACCTGATTAAGCTTATCAACTCTATTTGCACCTTCAATTTGCTCAGTGGTAGATTCATTAGTGTAGCAACTATTCACTAATATTCTACATTTTATCCCCGCACTGCTTGCTGCTTGCATGTCAGAAATTTTATCACCGATAAAAATACTTTCAGCTAAGGATATAGAAAACTCTTGTTGCGCTTGTATGATCATGCCAGGCTTTGGCTTACGACAATCACATGACATAACAAATTCATTTACCCCTTTTGTTGGATGGTGGGGGCAGTAGTAGACTTTAGTGATAGTTATGTCTTGATCGGCAAAGACATTAACCATCCATTGCGATAATGCTTCAAAGGTTGTTTTATCGTAATAGCCTCTAGCGATGCCGGCTTGGTTAGTAATGACAAAAATTTGATAATCTTTCGCGGCAGCTAAGCGGCACAAGTCAAATATGCCATCGACAAATTCAAAGTCTGCAATTTTATGCACATAACCATGATCAATGTTAATAATGCCATCTCTATCGAGAAAAAGTGCTTTATTCATCATAACTTTTTTTCTTAACATCTTTAAATACGTTGTTTGCTAGCATTAAGTGCAAAAGACCTCGTTTATACACGTCGACTGACATAAAGCACTAATAACGTGAAGCTATTAATGGCTATGAACGGCCATGTCTGCAAACATACCGCTCACCCTAAACATAACTGGTTTTTACTACTTTGCCGTTCGCTGTTCTATAGTAGTAATTTCGCTAAGTGTTAGCAAAATTACATGCACAAGCCACCATCAATTTCGACGACACGACCAGTGAAGAATTCATTTTCAAAAATATAGTTAACGGTATGCGCTATTTCATCGGCTTCACCTAAACGCCCTACTGGTTTCATTTTTTCTAAACGTTCTCGCATTTCAGGTTTCATGGCGTCTGTCATTGCGGTGCGGATTACACCGGGGGCAATAGCACCGACACGAATACCGTGACGACCAAGCTCTCTTGCCCATGTTACCGTCATCGCCACTACACCTGCCTTTGAAGCAGCGTAATTAGTTTGGCCCATATTGCCGGCTCGGGCAATTGATGACATATTAATGATAACGCCTTTACGTTTCCCTTCGATCATGTGCACAGCAGCCTCTCGGCCACATAAAAATACGCCAGTTAAGTTAACATCAATGACTGATTGAAATTGATCCAACGACATTTTTTTACTGACAACGCCGTCTTTTGCTTTAACAAACATACCGTCGCGTAGAATACCAGCGTTGTTGATTAAGCCATCGATACCTGAGAAGTCATCATTAATTTTTCTAAATGTTGTTTCTACATCACTTTCATTAGTGACGTTAGCTAAATAGTATTTAGCTTGCGAACCGGCCTCTTCAACTAAACTAACCGTTGTTTGTAATTGTTCTTCATTTAAATCAATTAGGGCTAACCTTGCACCTGACTTCGCTAAACTTATTGCCATTGCGCGACCTAAACCTTGACCACCACCGGTGACCACAATAGTTTTACCGTTCAAATTCATTTTTTTATCCTCTATATACTATTTTGTTAATTTTTCGAATTGGCTTTAATTGCAGCTAGATGAAACTAAGTGAGTTAAAGCAAATTCAAGTTAATTTATTTGACTAGGTTCTCTATCGGTGTAAAAAACCATGCTAGTAACCCTGCAGGAATGCTATCAACATTTTTATATGTCCAGCGAGGATTTTTATCTTTATCAACCAATAATGCGCGAACACCTTCACTAAACTCTTTATATTGGCAACAACGAAGGCTTAAATTAAGTTCAGATGAAAAGCATTGCGCTAAGGTAAAATCCTTAGTTATCATCAGTTGTTGATAGATTATCATAGCAGAAAGTACACTACCTTTTTTTAGTTTGGCTTGTGCACGCTGGAGCCAATCGTCATCAGTTTCTAGCGCAACAATTGCTTGGTAAATCTTCGCAGCATTATCAAAATGAGTTAATTGGCTAATAAGCGCTTGATGTTGTTTAACATTAGAGACCATTGACTCGAATACCGGAGCGCTTTTTTTGCTAAATGCAGCTAAAACACCATCAAGTAAACTAAAGTTTTCTTGATCATCTTGCCATAAAATTTCAGTTAAACCTTGTATTACCTCGTTTTTAACGCCGCTATTAATAGCACTATTGGCTAAACCAATGGTTAACGCGTCAGCAGCATTAAAAATAGCACCCGTAAGCCCTAAAAATAAACCGATATTATTCGGCATTTTATTTAGAAACCAACTTGCCCCAACATCAGGGTATAATCCTATGGTGATCTCCGGCATGGCAAGCAAGGTTTTTTCGGTTACAACCTTATGGCTCGCACCAGCAAATAAGCCAATACCTCCACCCATAATGTAACCGTCACCCCAAACTAAAATAGGTTTGCTGAATTCATGGATCAGTTGATCAAGTTGATATTCTTTTGAGAAAAATTCATTGGCAAGGCTATTAACAACCGTTGGATCGTCAATAATAGCGGCAGGATTCTTTGAAATTTGAGCGTTAACATCTGAACTATTAGCTAACTCGGCATTCTCTCTTGGTGTTTTAAGTGCATGATATAAACTGACCACGTCACCGCCAGCACAAAACGCTTTATCGCCGGCCCCTTGCAAAATTATCATGGCGATTTCATCATCACTCTGCCAGGTTAGTAGTTGCTTGAGTAATGATTCAATCATAGTCAAACTCAAGGCATTAAGCGATTGCGGCGCGTTTAGCTGAGCAAGTGCGATTTTTTTATTATTTCTGGTCTTTAATTCACTAAATATTACTGGCGACATATTAGTTATTGGCTCTATGTTCTATTTATTACAGGTGAGAACGCTTTAAACTTGCTCTAAACTAGCATCTATTTCAACTACGGTTCGCCCAGTTACTGTACCCTCAACATAAGCATCAAACGCACTAGCTAAATCGACAAATTTAATCGTGGTAGGTGCAATGAGATCTAATTTAGTTGGTTTTAGATCGCTTGCTAAACGTTTCCAGCCTTGTGCCCTAACCGATAATGGCATTTCTACCGAGTTAATACCGAGTAAGCTAACCCCCCGCAATATAAAGGGCATAACCGTTGATTCAAGTTTAAAACCGCCGGCAAGGCCAATGGAGGCGATATTACCCCAAACGTTGGTGGTACGAGTTAGCCAAGCTAAGGTCTCGCCCCCCACGTTGTCAATCGCACCGCCCCATTGCGCATTTTCTAAAGGCTTGCTACCCATTTCTATCTCATTACGGTTAATTAATTGACTGGCACCCAGCGCTTTTAAGTAAGGTGCTTGTTCGATTTTACCCGTAAAAGCAATAACTTCGTAGCCTATATTCGACAGCATATTAATCGCGAAACTACCTACCCCGCCAGTGGCACCGGTGACGACAATAGGACCACGTTCAGGAACCTGACCATTATCTTCCATGCGCTGTATAGCTAAAGCTGCAGTATAACCGGCAGTACCTAATGCCATGACATCACGTAGGCTCATACCCTCGGGTAAATTAACCACAGAATCAGCCTTAACGCGGGCATATTCACTATAACCACCATCATAAAGCTCAGATAATTGCGCGCCACAAACTAGCACTTTATCACCCTTTTTAAAGCGTGAATCTTCTGAGCTAATAACAACACCTGATAAATCAATACCGCCCACTAGCGGATAGGTTCTTAAAATACGGCCTTTCCCTGTAGCCGCCAGCGCATCTTTATAATTAATATCTGAATAGGCAACTTTAATAACCACTTCACCGGCAGTTAAATCATTAAGACTAATTTTCTCAAAACCACTGGTTATAGTTTTATCATTTTTATGAATGCGAAAGGCAGTAAATTTTGCAGGAATTGTCGACATGTTATGACCCTCTATCATTTATTTAATGGCTTAGCTTTAGCGTTAAGCTGTTAAAAAGCATTTGATTACCAACACTAAACTACAGACAAAATAAAAAGTAGCAAAGACTAAGAACTCACAAGCATGCGATACTGAAAGTCCAATTTAATCAGACATTAGTGATTATAATTAAAAAGCTTTTCCGGCATTGCCATCAAAGGCTTGCTGCCCGCTTCAATTGCTAGAATGTGACCATCGATTCTTGGTAATAATCGTGTAATGAAAAATTCACCAACATACAATTTTGCTTGATAAAAGTCTTCATTACTTTGTTCAGATTGCTTTGATGCTTTTTCAGCCATCATGGCCCACATGTAGGTATAACTGAGTAAACCAAAGGCGGCTAAATAGTCAGTTGCGGAGGCGCCAACCATATTTTTATCATGCGCTTGCTCAGTAATAATTAAGCCCGTGACCGCTTTTAGCTTCTCTAACGTGTCAGCTAACGGCTGAACAAAATTTGTTAGTGCGGGTTCGTCAGCATTTTTTTCGAGGAAACGGGTGATTTCAGTAAAATAAAGCTCAAGAAACTTGCCCTTATTAGCTACCACTTTACGACCAAGTAAATCTAGCGCTTGAATACCATTTGTCCCTTCGTAAATTTGAGCAATCCGCACATCACGTATAAGTTGCTCTTGCCCCCATTCACGAACATAACCGTGGCCGCCAAAAACCATTTGACCTAGACCACAACTTTCAAAAGCCATATCAGTCATAAACGCTTTCGCAACCGGAGTTAACAATGCAACTAACTGCTCAGCTTGCTTTTTTTCACTTTCATCGGCAGAAAACTTAACTCTATCGAGTTGTTTAGCAACGTAAGTAGAAAAACAGCGACCCCCTTCGTTAAACGCCCGCATAGTTAAGAGCATTTTTCTGACATCAGGATGGACAATAAGTGAATCTGCTTTTTTTTCCGCTGATTGTATGCCGGTAGCACTGCGACCTTGAATGCGTTCCTGGGCATATTCTGCAGCTTTTTGATATGAGGCTTCCGCCGCGCCAACGCCCTGAATACCCATTCCTAAACGTTCATAATTCATCATGGTGAACATGTAGTTTAAGCCTTTGTTTTGTTCGCCGACTAAAAAACCTGTAGCGCCGTCAAAGTTCATTACACAGGTTGCTGAGCCTTTAATACCCATTTTGTGCTCGATTGAACCACAGGTAACGGTATTTCTAGCACCTAAACTGCCATCGTCATTTAATAAAAACTTAGGTACCACAAACATAGATATACCGCGCGGGCCTTCTGGCGCACCCGGTATTTTAGCTAACACTAAATGAATAATATTCTCGGTTAAGTCTTGCTCACCACCGGTAATAAATATTTTAGTACCCGATAATGCAAAACTGCCGTCGGTTAACGCTTCAGCTTTTGCAGTCATAATACCTAAATCACTGCCGGCATGAGGTTCGGTTAAACACATGGTACCAGCCCACTTACCTGAATACATATTTTCCAAATAAGTTTGCTTCATATCTTCGCTAGCGTGCGCACTGAGTGCCAAACTCGCGCCCGCGGTTAACATCGGATAAAGCGCGAATGAAATAGAAGCAGACTGCGTCATTTCTTCAACAAACGATTGCAACATTTTTGGCATACCCATACCGCCATGTTCAGGGTCGCCACTTAACGAGCCCCAACCCCCTTGACAATACAATTGATATGCTTTGGCAAAACCATCAGGAGTTGTTACCTCTCCGTTAGTCCACGTTGCACCTTGTTCATCACTATTGCGATTTAAAGGCGCGATAACACCAGTAGTTAACTTTGCTCCTTCTGATAAAATCGCATCGGCGGTGTCTTGGTCAATTAGCTCAGCAACAGCCGGCATGGTTGCCCATAGCTGCTCCGCATTAAAAACTTCATGCAATAAAAATTGCATATCGCGCATTGGCGCTTGGTAATTACTCATTATTCGCACTCATCTGGTTACTTATATAGATTGAACACAGCTTACATGTTGCGACGGTATTGACCGCCGGCTTCAAATAATGAATTAACAATTTGCCCTAATGAACAAACCTTACAAGCATCCATCATCAGTTCGAAAATATTTTCATGCTTAATCGCCGCCGTTTGTAAACGCTTAAGTAACACTTCGACTTCTACTTCATTGGCTTTATTTAAACTCGCTAACATTTCAATTTGATAGGTTTTTTCTTCTTCAGTCGCACGAATAACTTCTTCTGGCACTATGGTAGGAGAACCTGTTGAGCTTAAGAAGGTATTTACACCAATAATAGGAAATTCACCTGAATGTTTTAAGTGCTCATAATGCATACTTTCTTCTTGAATTTTGCCACGTTGGTACATAGTTTCCATTGCGCCAAGTACACCACCACGTTCATTGATGCGATCAAACTCAGTTAACACCGCTTCTTCAACTAAATCGGTTAACTCTTCAATAATAAAGGCACCTTGGATCGGATTTTCATTTTTAGAAAGTCCCAATTCACGGTTGATAATTAATTGAATCGCCATCGCGCGACGAACACTGTCTTCGGTTGGCGTGGTGATCGCTTCATCATAGGCATTTGTATGCAAAGAATTACAGTTATCGTTTATCGCGTAAAGTGCTTGCAATGTGGTGCGAATATCATTGAAATCAATTTCTTGCGCATGTAGTGAACGACCCGATGTTTGAATATGGTATTTCAACATTTGCGCACGGGCATTAGCACCATATTTATTCTTCATCGCTTTTGACCAAATACGACGAGCAACACGGCCAATGACCGCATATTCAGGGTCAATACCGTTCGAGAAGAAAAACGATAAGTTTGGACCAAATTCATTAATGTCCATACCACGGCTTAAGTAATATTCTACAAAGGTAAAACCGTTCGCTAAGGTTAACGCCAATTGGGTAATTGGGTTCGCGCCAGCTTCTGCAATATGGTAGCCAGAAATAGACACTGAGTAGAAGTTACGCACGCCTTTGTCAATAAAGTACTCTTGCACATCGCCCATTAAACGCAAGGCAAATTCTGTTGAGAAAATACAGGTATTTTGCGCTTGATCTTCTTTTAAGATATCCGCTTGCACTGTACCGCGTACCAGCGTTAAGGTTTTCGCCTTTATCGCTTGATAAACTTCTGCTGGTAGCACTTGATCGCCGGTCACCCCCAATAGCATTAACCCTAAGCCATCGTTGCCTTCAGGTAATTCACCTTGATAGCTTGGACGTTCACAGCCTTTGTTTTGGTAGATTTTTTTAATCGTTGCAGCCACTTCTTTTTCTAAACCATTTTCAGTGATAAAACGCTCACACTGCTGATCGATAGCTGTATTTAGGAAAAAACCTAACAGCATAGGCGCTGGACCATTAATGGTCATTGAAACTGAGGTCATGGCATGGGCTAAGTCAAAACCTGAGTAAAGTTTTTTAGCATCATCCAAACAACAAATCGAAACACCCGCGTTACCAATTTTTCCGTAAATATCTGGACGAATAGCCGGATCGTTACCGTATAAGGTGACTGAATCGAACGCGGTTGATAAACGTTTCGCGGGCATGCCTTTAGAGACATAATGAAAACGACGGTTAGTACGTTCTGGGCCACCTTCACCGGCAAACATTCGTGTTGGGTCTTCACCTTCACGTTTGAATGGGAACAAACCCGCCGTATAAGGGAATTCACCTGGTACGTTTTCTTGTAAGTTCCATTTTAAAATATCGCCCCAACCTTGGTATTTAGGCATACTGATTTTTGGAATAGCGCTACCTGACAATGATTTTGAATGCGTGGCAATCGATAGTTCTTTATCGCGCACTTTAAATTTAAACTCAGGGTCTTTATAACGTTGAACTTTATCTGCCCATTGTTCTAGTAGTAATTTGTTTTTAGGATCTAAATCTAACTCGACATGACTATATAGCACTTGCAGTTGAGTAACTAAATCAGCGGCTACATTGGTGTCAGTTTCTTTTGCTGTTTCAATCGCCTGATGAATACCATAAAGTTTTTGTGCAACGCTTGTTTGCTTTTCAACCCAAGCATCATAACCACGATTACTTTCTGAAATTTCAGATAAATAACGAATACGATTACCAGGGATCACACTACTTTTATTCGCTAACGTGCCCTCAGTAGATAAAATATCACCAACCGTTAAGCCCGCTTTAGTATTTAACGCTGTGATCACCGCGTTGTATAACTCGGTCATACCACGGTCATTAAATTGTGACGCGATAGTGCCGTAAACTGGAACTTCATCATCACCCGCTTCAAACATGCCACGGTTACGCTTATATTGTTTTTTCACATCACGCAATGCATCAAGTGCACCACGTTTATCAAATTTATTTAATGCGATGATGTCAGCAAAATCTAACATATCGATTTTTTCTAGCTGCGTTGCCGCGCCGTATTCAGGTGTCATGACATATAAAGAAACATCTGAATGCTCTTCAATTTCAGTATCTGACTGACCAATGCCTGAGGTTTCTAAAATGATTAAATCAAAGTCAGTTGCTTTTAAAATATCTAGTGTGTCGTTGACATACACTGACAAGGCTAAGTTTGATTGACGCGTTGCTAAGGAACGCATATAAACACGGTCATTATTTACCGCGTTCATTCGAATACGGTCACCGAGTAAAGCACCACCAGTTTTACGCTTTGACGGATCAACTGAAACAATAGCAATTTTGCTATCATCAGTTGCCATTAAAAAGCGACGAATCAGCTCATCAACTAATGATGACTTACCCGCGCCACCGGTACCGGTAATACCTAATACTGGCGTTTTACTTACCGCAGAAATTTTACGAATTTTATCTAGTGCTGCTTTGTTTTCTTCAGGAGCATTTTCCGCCGCTGAAATTAAGCGAGCAATTGCTTGTTTATCATTTTGCTTTAAATTGGCCACATCATCTTTTTTAACATTAATGCCGGTTTTAAAATCACAGCGCTCTAACATGTCATCAATCATGCCCAGTAGACCTAGGGCACGACCATCATCTGGTGAGTAAATACGAGTGATGCCGTAATCTTGTAGCATTTTAATTTCGTCAGGCAATATGACACCACCGCCGCCGCCCACAATACGAATATGCTCACAACCTCGTTCTTTTAACAGGTCGTACATGTATTTGAAATATTCGTTATGGCCACCTTGATAAGATGTCATGGCAATGGCATTGGCATCTTCTTGAATAGCGGTATTTACCACTTCTTCAACGCTGCGGTCATGACCAAGATGAATAACTTCTGCACCGCTTGATTGCAAAATTCTGCGCATAATATTAATAGCCGCGTCATGACCATCAAACAATGATGCTGCTGTAACAATACGGATTTTGTTTTTTAACTGATATCTTTGCGTATTCATCTCTTACTCTCTTATTTATCAAAATCGCTTGATCATAATAGCTTTCACTTATTATTGGCTTATTAATTATAAGTAAACAGCGGAATTATGGAGCAATAAATATCTCTCTATTCACAACGAAAAACCTATCAATGTACTAGTCTTAGTCGTAAAAGTGGGTAATGGAAACTTAATGGCAAAATTAGACCACATTAAAAATGCAATGAACATTGATTTTATTGTTAATTTAATGGACTATGTTGTGATTCGACCAGTTAGTAAGAAAGTCCATAACCATAGGTTAAAATGTTATTAAACAAACCACAAAATTCATCAGATATTCGCTTATTTATTCCGATGTTTTTATTAACTAAGTTGTCAAAACATCGTTTAACAGATGGCTTATACCCTGCATCACTGGGCATTAAACAAGCAAACAATAATTATAAATTTCAACAAGAGAATAATCATTGCCACAGCTTGTTTTATTGCTTATCAGGTCAAGGTAAATTAAATTACCAAGGTAAAGAAAGAACGATAGAACGTGGCGATCTTGTTATTATCAATCCTGACACCGCCTTTACTTTTACGCTCAACAAATCGAACAATTCAACAAGTAATTCCACACAAACTGATACACCACAAAGTACACGTGATGTTAAATCGAAAGAGAATGTGGTTTATTGGATAAATTTCACTGGCACGTTAGCGGCAGACTTCGCTGAAAGGTTGCTGATGAAGATGGATAATGGTGTCGCCCATATTGGAGTATTAAACAATATTGTCAGCGACTTTGATCATTTATTAGCACTGGGCGCACGGGGTTATACCGCGACTAACGTTATTCACGCCGTACATATTTTGCAGCAAGCCTTAAGTTTTCTCGCATTGCAATTACGTTTAACGATGTTCAATAACAGTTCGAATTTTGATTTAGACGCGGTAGAAGCACTTATGCGCAATAGCTTACATCAAGAATTGAGCTTAGATACGCTTGCGCATTACAGTCAGTTGTCTAAATTTCATTTTGCGAAAAAGTTTAAAGAGCTAACCGATAGCTCGCCAATTCAGCATTTTATCAATATGAAAATTCAACATGCCTGTACGCAACTTGATAACAGTGATATTGCCATAAAAGATATCGCTAGCGGTTTAGGTTATAGCGACCCTTACTATTTTTCACGACTGTTTAAAAAGCTTGTGGGTATGTCACCAAAGCAATACCGTGATTCTCGCCATAGTTCTTAAGTAAACAGTCTGATAAATTTAATAAATTTTTGTCAGCTAAAGCACTTATATGGATGCTGTGTCCAAATTATCCGACATTAACCTGTACCGACCTTCTGCCTAAACTCTAAAGTAAAGACTCCGTTGCATAGCGTTAGCTTATGGTTTATCTTGCCTGTAATCATTTTCCATTTCTGCTTTTCTAATCAAAAAAGAACCTAAAATGTCAAACCGTTTAACATTAAACACGCTATTTTTGTCCATCATTACCTTGTCTTTTGGCTGCACAAATTCAATGGCTAATAATGACTCACTCAATGATCAATCATTAATTGTTGACGATAAGTTACCTGATCCACTTGAAGCCGGCTGGGCAGGAGAAAAAGTCTGTGCAGTAGTAAAAGAAAATAACAAGCTCAGGGTATTGAAATGTGACTTTGCTCCAGGAGTCGGTCATGAAAAGCATTACCATAATCCTCATGTGGGTTATACGATAGCCGGCGGCAAGTTTCGGCTAACAGATTCTGCCGGTACTAGAGAAGTCAATGTGCCAATTGGAAGCTCATTTGGTAATGAACAGGTAACTATTCACGAGGTGCTTAACGTAGGTGAAACAACAGCAGCGTTTTTGATTATCGAATATAAATAATTGAAGAATTACCCTTACCTGCATACTTTCTATTACTTTGATTAGTCAGCACTCTATCCTGCACTCAAGAATAATTTTTTATTTACACTGAAGCTAGACATGTGATTTTTAGATTATGAAAAGGGCTACTTTCTTGCTAGGAGCAGACTTACGCGATTTAGGTTTTTGCTTTAGATATTTCTCGACTATCTGTCTACTAAACGCTTCAAGAACAAATTTTTACAACAGTGTAATAAAAAACATTACAATCAAAATTAATTAATTGTAATGTTCCAAATTGTTTAATAATTATTTACTGTACAATTGCACATCCAACTCGTGCAATGCCAAAAAAATCGTGAGGTACAGTATCACTATTTCTCCAATGGAATTGCCACGCATTAGCACCATTTTGCTGAAATGTTAACAGCAAAAATTTTGCATATATTTGAAGACCAGCCAGCGTACCACCATAATTTAGAGTATATGCACCCGAGATTGCAGTTTTTCCGGATGGGCAAGTGACGTTAAAAATTACTCCATCATTTGGCCCAATGTTTGACCGGCCAAAACTTGAAAGTCTAAATTCAAACCCTGATAACCCAGGGCTCCCTTCAGGCCCTTGTGCACCATTAGTACCATTAGTACCATTAGTACCATTAGTACCATTAGTACCGTTAGCACCATCAATTCCAGCGAGCCCATCAACTCCGTCAACACCAGCGGCTCCATCAGCACCGTCAACTCCAGCGAGCCCATCAACTCCGTCAACACCAGCGGCTCCATCAGCACCGTCAACACCAGCGGCTCCATCAGCTCCGTCAACACCAGCTTTACCAACTGCACCAATTGTGAGGTCGTAACTAATTGACTGACCATCATTAGGTCCAGTTGAAACTAGCAATGGATAATCTCCAGCAAGAAGTCCTACTGGTAACTCTGCTTCAATCGCTGTCGCGCTAGATGGTGTAAACTGAACAAGCTCACCCATGCTTCCCAGATTTACAACAGCAGGATTACCATTATCAAAATTTGAACCATAGATGTACAACATACCATTGTCCATATCGGCATAAACACTTGATAGTGATATAGCCGCTCCGATAGGTGGTGGTGGTGGTGGTGGTAATCCACCATCAGTTACCACTTCAAGTGTAGCCCCAAGCGCTGTTTCAGTACTAGCGAAACGCACATCACCTGCCGTCGTTAACAGTAAAAAACCAAAGTTATTAGCCGGAGAATCAACCCAGTTCTGAGCCAATGAAGTAATATCAATAGAAACAGTCCCACCTACATCTGCACCCGTTACGGCAAGAGTTGCTGAATCTATTGGATCAAAAAATGGAGTGGTGTTGAATGTTACGTTAGTTTCAACCCAGCTACTTTGTAAAGCATGTAAGGTTATGTCTCCGGGCACGTCAACTACAGATACATTAAATACCAAGGTTGCAGACAAAACAGTACCTCCTAATGCAGATAGGTCGAACTGAACCATTCCATATTTTGGATTTATGGATTCCACCCAAAGTACAGGTTTCGTCCCCTTGTTCTTATTCGCTTGGCTGGAAGCACCATCAACGTAGGTATCCTTTACTAGCGGTGCTTGATCTGCATACGAAATTGGCATACTAATCAAAAACAATACCGTTAATACAGAAAGTGATTTATAAACAATATTCATAATACTAGTCTCCATGTGTTAGTGACTGAAGTGGTCAAGTAAAATTGTTCAAAGAGTTTTATTTTTAGACACGTTAATACATTAGCTTTTACTCTGTGTAGAGCTAGTATTGTGTGTAAGAATATCTTGCCAGAAAAGGCTAAGAACTGTCGTCCCTGTTGTAAGTAAAATACGTAGTGAAAGTGTAAGTAAAATACGTAGTGAAAGTCCTATATTGGTTAAAAAATAGTCTACTAAGAACACTAATGCAAATAAAAAGTACAATAAACAGCTTCAGAAATAGCCCTTTTATAGAGTCATTTTAACGTCCACTAATCGTACCGAAGAAGACATTTTATTTTTCAGTTGGTTACGTCAGCAAAGCGCACAAAGTGAAGGTCTCAGAAATACCTGATAACGACGGCTCTAGGCTCATTCCTGACCCGATAAATGTAACATTAGGGCAAGTCCAAAACTGACAAGTGCCAATTCAAGTCTGCTACTAAATATTATTGTGTTGCATTTTATTGGCACATCATAGCCGTTCTAATGTTGATTGCTCATCAATACCGAATACTTTGACTAATAAAAAGCTAACCTACTGCCCACTTACTACCATCGTAATAACCCATTACTACAACTGTGCAAATTGGCGGATCAAGTTGTGGTAAACATTGTGTAAATTATCCATTTCAGTGCGCGAGGTTTTATTTTCTTTGATCAGGTTTTGTATGGTTTGATCCAGTTGATACAAGTTTTGTCGAATGCTGACATCACTTATCATACTTTGCATCCAAGTAATCGCGGCTATGCGTTGCCCTTGAGTAACGGCCGTAACCTTGTGCAAACTACTTGACGGATAAGCAACCCCATATCCTGCTGGTAATTTTATTGATTGCTGGCCAAATTCGGTCGAGATAATTAACTCTCCTCCTTCATACTCTTCAGGCTCACTTAAAAAAATGGTCATTGACATATCGCTACGTAAAACTTCTGTCGTACCGGGTATTCTCATCACTGCAGCATCGACATGATAACCGTACTCTTGAGTCTCACTGTAGCGATTAAAGCAAGGTGGAAATATTTTATGCGGTAAAGCGACTGATACCACTTTGGGTGTATCACCAATGCGCGCCAAAAGCTGGTTAGCTAATTGGCGGACATTGTTGTTACTAGCATCAGCTTGATTGTTATTTTTAACCGAAGCTGCCATGCCCATCGCTGTGCTGCCACCGTCTCCCCATGGGGCGTTAGTTAGCGTTTGACGATATGCCTTAACTTCTTCTTTGGATAATATTTTTTCAATAACAATCATGCTTTACTTTACCTATTTAATTAAAACTCATACGTTGCAGTTAATTTTGTACTTGTCGCGCTGCCTAAATACATAAATGCACCCGAGCGATAAGCGGCCGTATAGTAGGTTTCGTCAAAGGCATTACCTATGTTTAATCTAAATGTTAACGCATCAGTAGCATAGTAATTAGCAAACAAGTTCACTACTTGGTAGCTTGGAACAACAACGCTGTAGCGGTTATTTTCACTATCGTACCCTGCGGCAGTATCTGGTTGCCCTGCGTACATTTCACCTTGATAAGCATAATCACCGCCAATAACGAATGACTCATTAAGTTGATATCTAAGTTGTAGGTACACGCTTTTTTCAGCAAAGTTACTTAATGTTAAGCCAATGCTTTCTTCATTTATTGAGTCTAATACTTCAGAATCCATCGCAGTTGCAGAAAATTGCACGCTTAAATTGTTAGTTAAATTTCCGACAAAACCAATTTCAATGCCCTTTACTCTATTCTCACCGGTATTTAATGTCCCTAACGTCGCGTAATCATCGTCACCAACACTTTCCATAACATCGTCTTTAGTGATTTGGAAAATAGATGCGCTAAATAAGAAGTTATCGTCAAGCAACATGAACTTAGTGCCGATTTCAATATTTTCTACACGTTCAGGATCTGAGTCAGGCACTTGCGTAGCATTACCACAAATACCACCGTAACCACAGTTCGCGCCTAAATCAGACTCGCCACCATTAATGTTGGTTGCTGTGCTGTAATTTGCGTAAACATTAATGTCTTCAGAAAAATCATATATTAAGCCAATGTTGCCATTGTACATAGTGTCTGAATAAGCATAGAGTTCTGTATTTCCTCGTCTTGTCGCTTCATTACTATAATCAAAACTATCTAAGCGAGCGCCATAAAAAACGTCAAGTTGATCCGTCAAATGCACGGTATCCATCAGGTAAACCGAAACGGTTTCAATATTAAGTACGGCATCGTTATCACCGCGAGCATAAGATCTACCCATTAACTGACTAAGATTGTTAAGCTGTTCACCACCGCCATCAACAATACAATAGCCAGCTCGGTCACCACGTCGACCCGCCGTTATACAGTTAGTTTCGTTTTGATAGCTAATATCATAAACACCGTTATTGACACTTTCATCGCTGTATTCGACACCAAAAACAAGGTTGTTCTCTCGATCAAAAACCTTGGTATTCCAGAACAAGTTAAACTGTGTACTGGCATACGAAACATCTTGATAACCTTGATGGGTACTTAAACTTATGGTATCTGCGCCAGGGGCTTCGATATCACTTTCCGCGCGCGTTGCGCCCTTTGCACCGGTAGTAATGTAGCCATTTTTGCTGTCACCAAAACGCGTGGCATTATAAAGCGTAATATTATCGTTAATTTCATATTCAGTGCGTAAGGTAAAGGTTTTCACTTTAGACTTTAAAAAGTCAGACTGCTCTGAATAAACTGGAATGTCTGCAAAAGGTGCGCGTTTATCACCGTCATAATAGCTACCTAAGTCAGGTACATCTTCGGCATCTAAATAATAGCCGTCAGCAGTAATTGATAATGCTTGGCTTGGCAGATATACCCCGGATAATTGTACGCCATTTCTTTTATTTGAAACGCCTTCACGATCTGGCTTATCTTCATCTGAGATCAAGGCATTAACACGAACAGCGGTGTTTTCTGACAAAGGTAAATTATAATCTAGCGTTACACGTTTATACTCATCGCTGCCTAAACCGGCATCGATACGACCAAAGTTATAATTTACTGACGCTTTTTTAGTAATACTATTAACAGCCCCCCCTGAAGAGCCTCGACCAGCAAAAGTTGAACTTGGTCCTTTGGTTATTTCAACACGTTCGGTGGCAAAACTTTCGCGGGTACTCATACCTGGGTCTCGCAAGCCATCAACAAAAACATCGCTGCGCGCTTCATGACCACGAATAATATAGCGATCACCAAAAGCATTACCGTTTTCACCCGTACCTAAAGTAATACCTGCTTGTGCAGACAGAATATCTTTAAGATCGGTTTTACCGGCTTCTATAATTTGATCTTGTGTCAGTACGGTGATCATTTGCGGCGTATCAACAAGTTCAGCAACACGGCGAATATCGCCAGAAGCATCATGTAAATACACCGAGCTTTTACTGCCGTGCACCTTAATTAATTCAATCGCTGCAGCTGATTGGTTAATTTCTTTCGATTTACATATTGCAGCATTGTCTTTATCACAGTTATCTACATTACCTTCTGCGTAAACGTGCGTGCCACTAAATACAAGCGCGGTAGCAACGGCCTGTGCACCGAGTATCATTTTATTTTTTTGATGAGTTTTAAGTTGAGATTTCATGTTGTTAGTTTTTATTTTCAAGTCTTAATTAATGAGGAGTTGGATCTTAAACAACTAAAAACCTAAATACAAATGATAATCGATCTTATTTGCATTTAGGTTTTTTAAAATTGCGCTCGGCTTTAATGCACTATGCTGCTAGCAATTTTACTTGGTAAAATATTCAACAAGAGCACCAGCAGCCTAGTGAAATATAGCGGATTTAATATTGAACCTTAGTAAAGCAGCAATTAAAAAAAGCGCTCTGCAACATAGATAAAAGAAAAATTCAAAGCACATTGATACCATCTTTTAGCAAAAGTTATAAACTAAAGCTGAAGGTTTCTTTCGGGTAAAGCGCAACTGACACTAATTGACCCCTTATATATATTTACCGCATGTTCATTTAACTGGCCAATAATGATATCTTCAGCAAATACGCTAAGGCACAAACTGTCGCTGTTTAATAAAAATACCCAGCTAATCGCAATGAAAGTCGACTTCAGGTGATTATGGTTTAATTTTTAGGCTCGCTTGTTTAAATGCCCTGACTTAATATTATCTCGTTTTAAAAAGGAACTTAGCTTGGATATCAACATAGCGAAATCAGTTTTACAAAACACCTTCGGCTACGCTGATTTTCGCCATCAACAAGCGCAAATAATTACTGAATTACTTAATGGCGCGGATGTTTTCACCCTGATGCCAACCGGTGGCGGAAAATCATTGTGCTATCAAATACCGGCTATGGTTTTAGCTGGCGTTGGTATTGTTGTCTCACCACTTATCGCTTTGATGAAAGATCAGGTTGACGCTTTGAAACTGCAAGGGGTTAAAGCTGAGTTTTTAAATTCATCACAAGATTATGCCGAGCAACGTCGTGTCGAACAGCTTTTAAGGTCGGGAAATGTCGACTTATTATATGTCGCGCCAGAAAGACTCTTAAGTGATAATTTTTTATACCTGATTGACCAAGTCACTATCGCATTATTTGCTTTTGATGAAGCGCATTGTGTCTCGCAATGGGGCCATGATTTTAGACCTGAGTATCAAAAACTAGCCATCATCAGTCATAGATACCCCAATACCCCTAAAATTGCCTTAACCGCGACCGCTGATATGAAAACCCGCGATGAAATCGTTCAGGTGTTAAATTTAACGGCCGCTAAAACCTTTATCCATAGTTTTGATCGACCTAATATTCAATATCGCATCAGCGAACAAAAAAATAGCAAAGAGCAACTGCTGCAGTTTATCAATACCGAACATGAAAATGACGCGGGGATTGTTTATTGCCTATCAAGAAAGTCGGTCGAAACAACAGCTAATTGGTTATCTGAGCACGGAAAAACTGCCCTGCCTTATCATGCTGGTTTACCCAGTGAAGTTAAGGATAATAATCAACAACGATTCCTGCGCGAAGACGGTATTATCATCGTCGCCACCATTGCCTTTGGTATGGGTATTGATAAGCCTGATGTACGATTTGTTGCACATTTAAATTTACCAAAAAGTATTGAGGCCTATTATCAAGAAACCGGACGAGCCGGAAGAGATGGCATGCCGGCCAATACCTGGTTAGCTTATGGTATGCAAGATGTTATCAAGCTAAAACAAATGGCAAGTCAAAGTGACGGTAATGAGCAATTTAAGTTTATTACCCAACGTAAAATAGATGCCTTATTGGGTTATTGTGAAGTTAGCTCATGTCGCAGACAAGTGCTGTTAAATTATTTCGGAGAAGCCTTAGCACAGCCTTGTGGTAATTGTGATAATTGCTTGAACCCTCCAGTGACCTGGGATGGCACCAGTGCCGCCAGAAAAGCGCTTTCAACAGTTTATCGAACCGGCCAAAGGTTTGGCGTCGGCCATCAAATAGATGTGCTTACCGGTAAAAAAACAGCAAAAATTACCAGCCTAAATCACCAGCAACTTTCAACTTATAATATCGGCACCGAACTCACCGCAATAGAATGGCAAACAGTTTTTAGACAACTTATTTCCATGGGCCATCTAGCGGTTGAAATGGATTACGGCGTGTTAAAATTAACCGAAAAAGCGCGGCCATTATTAAAAGGTGAATGCACTATTCAACTTAAAGCGCAAAAGTATAAAAAGGCAAAGCAAGCTCAAAACAAAAAACAAACGATTGGAAATGATTTATCAGCAGTAGAAGGTGCTAACTTTGAAAAACTTAAGCAACAACGAGCATTGTGGGCGAAAGAGCGAAACGTGCCTGCATTTGTAATTTTTCATGACGCTACTTTGATGGATATCGCCAGGAAAAATCCAAAAACGTCAAAGCAATTGCTTGAAGTTAATGGCCTAGGTAAAACAAAACTTGAGCTTTATGGTGAAAAAATCATTGCGCTATTATTCTAGATATTAAGATAGCAATATAAACCGCCATCATTACAATTGAAAATTCAATAGCCGTGTTATAACTCGCCTGACAACATTGAGTTATAACTGAGATTTTAGAAAGCCGACTGCTTTGACAGAGCGGACATTAACATTAATAAATTCTTAGTCTATTTAGAACGCTCAGAAGACATAGAGCTAGCTTTATCTTGACAGACAACTAAGCCACTATTACAGACTCTCGACAGGAAATTTTTTTAATTGAAAAATAATTATACACAAGTAGTGCTAATTATTTAATGGTAACCGTCAGAAGTATTTATTCACATGGCCTAACATAGGATACTTAATCCTATGATGATGGTTTTGCATTAAAAATAACTTAGAATACCAGACAAAAAAACAACAATCATTACGATTGATGTTTTCTATAATCTAATATTAAAAAACTAAATTAAGAATGTTTCTTAAATCGACGAGATGCTAAACCAATCATACCTAATGCAAAAATAGCAAGTGTAGTTGGCTCAGGTACTGCGTTAATAGTGAAATCCATATCATCGACATAGCGGTGGGGTACTGTGCTATAACCTTCGCCGCCGTAAAAAAGAAGACCAAGTCTATCAATATTTAAAAATCCAGCACTCAATGGTGCAACATACGTGTAAACGTTACTAGCTGTAAACCCTTGACTAGCGACCAATTGACCGTTTAGATATCCCACAAGACCCATAGTGCCATAATTATTGCTCCATGCCATTGTGTACATTCCATTGAAAGAGAAGCTTCCTCCATCAGATAGTTCAATGTATGTATTACCGCCATTACCATTTAAGTATCCGTAAGAACTGCTCCCGTTACCCGGCCCATAGAAGTTCCAGTTACCTCTGTCATTGTAAAAGTCAAAATTATGATATTGCGAGACTGTGTTACTCTGTGTTCCACCGAGATAACCATTACCTCTATCTTCAAAGTCCAATATTAAACCCGCATTAGCAACAGGGAGAATAAACTGCGATATAAACATAGCACTTGTAAATGCCAATATATTTTTAAATTTCATTTGATATTCCTTTTAATCCCTTCCAACGGTTTTAGAAGGTAACTACTAAAAGTGAAATGACATCACTTTGTGTTACGCGACACAATGCACAATACATACCGCAACTACAATTATCCTATATTACAATGCATTAATAAGAGTTCATCCGGAATCCACATCTTAGCTGTAAAGCAACCTGACACAAAAAACTAATCAATCAATTGATTGATTTTAAGACATAACATTAACAAAGGTATCTTTATTGGTTCAACGATAAAAATAGTGTTAGATGAGTCAATCCCACTTAAAACTACAAATGAATTAGCGAAATAATCAAGCTTAAACTAACTAAAATGACGATTTCAGTTTTGTAATAGATTAAAGCTCAGTGATGCTAATTATTATAATCAACTGCATAGGCACCACTACAAACCAGTGAAATCACTACATCACTACCACTAAGCACCTGACTTGTCATCAGTTAGCTTGATATCTCATCAATTGATATCACTAAAAACTCAAGTCTATAATTTTACATAACAAATAAAATTTTCTTATATTAATAAATTTCCAGTAAAACAAGATAATAAAATTTATTATCTTGTTTTACTGACGGAGTTTTATCCGTTGTTAGTGAATTTGAATATTGGTAAAGCGAACTTTGATTTATCACTTAGTTACGGTAAATTTAGCCTCGTAGTTAACATCCAAAACTTGAATTCACTGTCGACAAAGAGCCTGCAGGAGACATCGAACTAACAACACTTTGGTTATCGCCAAGACTGGCGAGTTAGCCAGCAAAGCGGTCGTTCACGAAATTGCTAGCCATTACGACTTATTCTTTTGTAAATTGTTGACGTGAATTCACCTACTCTACTTAACGGTTAAGAGCGATATATAAATGGATGTAAAAGCCGTAAATATTACTTTTTTTATATTTATAATATAAAGGGTTTAAATAGTCGGCACGTGTTAGTGTCTTTTTTAATAATAAAAGGAATTTCTCAACATGTTCAATGTAAATTCACTAACTTTACGCCTATTCACTTATGTCTTTTTGGCTGCACTCAGTGCATGCAGCAGTACATCGAAACTTAATGCGATACAACAAGGAGATTCTATCGCTTTTGTGACTAAGTCATATACAGGCGAAATTTTACCCTTTAAAATTAACAATAAAGGCATAGATGAAGATGCTGCAACAGGAGGGCTTACTGGCGCTGGTGCTGGTGCAGCCGCAGGATTATTTTGTGGACCTATGTTTTTTCTTTGCTCGCCAATATTAGCTGGGATGGGTGCACTAGGTGGAGGTGCCGTAGGAGCCGTTGTTGGTGGCGTAACAGGACTTTCTACAGAAGACGAAGCTACTTTAACAAACAAAGCCACTACTTTTCTTAAAAGTAACGAGCCGCAAAAAAATCTTCTAACTGAAGTAAAAAAACAAGCCAGCAAAAGCTTTACCGTTGTTAACACACCGTATAGCACTGAAGTATCAATACAAATTCAATCACTAGAATTTAATTCATTTAGTGATGGTAGAGTTGCGCTTTCGTTAGAAATCACAGCTATTGTTAATTACCTTAAAAATGGACGAAAGCGCAATAAAACAAAATCCTACCAATATCAGAGTCCGCCTGAATTTGTTGAGACTTGGATAGAACAAGATGATAACTTTTATCACCAACGTTTTAATGATGCCTACCGCACCATCTCTGATAACATTATTAGAACACTATAAAGGTAATACACCATAGATACGCTATGGTGTATTCAAAATTGCATGTTGTAACTAAATAACTTTGACCAGATAAATGTCTATTGTTGGCTGTCAATGTGAGCATACTGTTGGTACCTAGTTGCTCTGATTTTTAAAACTGTTCCGTGGTAAAAAGCGTTTAGCGAGGATACACCAATGACAGCGATGAGCTTGCAGCGGACTTCAGGTGGGAGCGATTTGCTAGCTTCCACATTGCGCACAAAGTGATCATTAATTCATATATTGCTAAGGGCAGCAATGTGCTCAAAGCATCCAAGATTAGCACTTAAATAAACGAATAAACCTTAAAGGCACAAGCAATAGTATTAACCAACTAAATGTACCACTACTGCGCTTGTCTTTTTGGGGCGTTACCGTGATCACTTCAATATTTTGTATAGTTATGCCCTGCTCCGTTGATGCTTGTAAGCCATTGTTATCTTCAATTAACAATTGAATAGTAATATTGCCCGCATTAACAAAACTATATTGCAGTGTCTGCCCCTCGCCAATCACTTCAAAATTGCCATTACCTAGCGTTTTAGCCCATTGATAGCTAATAATTTCACCATCATTATCAACACTTTGCGAAGCATCAAAGGTACAATTAAGGTTTTGACACGACACGGTAAAGCTTGGCTCTGGAGCACTGTTGTCACTTATATTGATAAATACCGACTGAGTAACGCCATACTGACCGTCAGTGTTTTTAGCTCTAACCGAAAGTCTATGCTGACCAATCGCTAAGTTTACCGTGTTAATTTGCGTACTCGCTCGCACCACACCGGCACTATCTACGGTAAGGTTTTGCTGTATAACCTGCACATTTTCATTATCAACAAAGCGGCCATTGATAACATATTCGAACAATTCGACGTCATTGTCGACGTTAGGTAGCGAAGATTGTTTAGTGGTCGAGACCAGGTCTAAAGTCACTATTTCTGCTTGTGCTACCGTGGTTTGATATAACGAATTATTAACTTTAATAATGGATATATCACTGCCCAAAGACAATAAATATGGCGCTTCACTGACCTTGGCAGCATAAGCTAGGGCTTTTAAATTATCTGGTAATATTTGATTCGTGTATTGTGTACAGTTTTGAAAAAATGATGAGCCAAGCTCAAACGTTATCGCGGCTACGCCCAACTCGCCATAACTGACATTATCGCTAGTGCCATCCGTAGGGTATAAGCCTATCGATTGCTGAGGGGTATAATTATTAAACCACGCCAATTTGTGACCAAGGTTTACAAAACCCTCATTATTCGGCGGAGTAGCTTCTTTATGACCAAATGGCCATAAAATTAAGCGACCATAACTGTGCAAATCAAGATGTAGACCGCTTTTGTCTTTGGGCGCTGCGTCTGAATCACTTTCGCCACGTTCATCGCTAAATAATCCGCGAATATAATTTGATATTGCTTGAGTCTCTGGCTCTGATTCGGCCGATATGCCGCGGTAAACTTCCGAGCATTCATTGCCACTTGAGCCGTTGGCGGATACGCCCCATGTCTGGGCAAAGTTACGGTTAAGATCAACACCTACAGTAGAGCCAGCACAATGATTTTGATTGGTGTTTTTACGTTGTAGAATTTGGCTTTCGGCAATTTTCCGGCCATCTGGGTTCATATGAAAAACTAAGTGTACTTCGCGGTTATCAACTATCCACTGCGCTTCTGCATCGGTTTGGTATTCATTTAGTAGCCACTTTGCAAAATCTAAGTTGAGTGCGGCTGGTGCATATTCACGAGCGTGCATACTACTATGAACAAATAATATCGGCTTTTGATTATCAAGCTCACTATTAGTAATTTTAAGCACCATCAAGTCATAGCCACTTTGCTGGTTTACTTTCATCCATGAGTCACCAATGTCAGTCCAGGTTGCTAATTTGGGAAATGCTGTCGCTAAAGCTTGTGCTTGGTTGTAAGTACCTTCTACTGTTGCATAACAAGAATAGCCAGAAATAGGCTCATCAGTAGCATTGTTATTAGCGGCCATGAAGGCGTTATTGTCGATGAATTGCGTTGTAAATGCTTTCGTCCAAGCTATCGCAGGTTCAATGGTAAAACCCCGCTTGAGCAATAGCAGTTTTTCCTGCTCAGTTAATTCAGCAATCAGGTATTTTTCTTTAGCGTTAACTTCTAATATCGCGTGATGTAGTGATATCAGTGCTTGATTAGCGAGTTTTTGTTCTGTGTAGTGTATTTTTGAAAACAACGGCACTTTGCTAGCTAAGCTTGAAAAGCTAATTAAAATAAGAACAGTCAATAACCTACTAAACATTTTGCCAAATAATATCTTCATCTAATACCTTCATCCATATTCGTTACATCACTAACAACGTATTTAACATTAATTTAACAATTTTTGCAGTTGAAATTTTATCTAGTTTTTTTGCTAGCTAACGATACAGGCGATATGAACAATATCATTAAAATGATTACTGTATGGCTAATTTCCAGCTACCACTATAACTGCGGTCATTAAACGTAGAAGAAGAATTCGACTCTACCGTTTTATTTATTCTTACCAGACGCGTGCCTTCAATTTGAAATTGGGAGGTAATTTCACTCTTTGCAGACATAGAGAAAAAGACATAAGCACTGCCTTTTCCTGAATAGCTAAGGCGAGTTTCAAGCGGAACACCTTCATCATTAATCAACACTTTATAACTGCCTTTAAATTTATTGACATAACCACGGGTCTTTTTATCATCAATGAAACTTTCTAACGGTAATTCAAAGTCTAACACCCGTACTTGTTTGTCAAAATACTCAATACGGCTCTCGCCTTTAAATTGACCTTTTGAAATCGCATCTAAAATTGATTGTGCCGATGAAAGGATTGGGATTAAAGATGATGCCGATAATATTTCTGCGCCATTTAATGCCGGAGTATCTACTTCTTCATCAGCCATCTTGAGGCGGTTTTCTTGGGCGATTTGCCTTAGGACATCTTTTGAATAACGGATATCTAAGCCATTCATACTTTCCGAAAGTGTTGATTTAATCGCGCCGGTTTTTAATTTCTTGTCTTTCCCCTCACCTCTGGATTCTGAAAAGGAAACATTTAATACACCAGAAACTGGCTGGTTACCGTCTAACTTAACTAATGCTTGTTGTAAATCGGATAAGCTATCAGCCCAAACGTTTGACGTGAAGATAAAAGTAAGCAGAGCGAAAACCGTAGATGTAATATTATTCAAGGTCATAAATTACCTGTCTATTATTTTAATTGTCAGTTAATGAAATACCCGGTCTTTATACCTAATATTGACTCCACACTTCAATACATATTACTTAGACAAATGTTACTAAGTATTTCTTTTTATTTAAAATGCTTGGAATGTATGAAAGCGTTTAGCGCGCTAAGATTAAAAAAACCCACATTAAGTGGGCTTCTTAAACTAAGCTGATGACTACATCATTTCAATCGCAATCGCTGTTGCTTCACCACCACCGATACATAAAGAGGCAAGGCCTTTACTTAAGCCTCTATTTTTCAATGCATGGATTAACGTCACCATAATACGTGCACCACTAGCACCCAATGGGTGACCTAATGCACAAGCGCCGCCGTTAACATTAACTTTCGCAACATCTAAGTCTAGTGCTTTGATACCTAGCATAGTCACCATGGCAAAAGCTTCGTTGATTTCAAACAAATCAACATCAGCAGTTGTCCAGTTGGCTTTGGCTAGTGCTTTTTTCATCGCGCCTACGGGGGCTACAGTAAATTCTGCTGGCTTTTGCGCGTGCATAGCATGAGCAACAATTTTACATAATGGCGTTAAACCACGTTTTTGTGCTTCTGATAATTTCATCATCACTAATGCAGCTGCGCCGTCAGAAATAGAGCTTGAGTTCGCTGCTGTAATAGTACCGTCTTTTTTAAAGGCAGGACGCAAGCTAGGGATTTTATCTGGACGCGCGTTACCCGGCTGTTCATCAATATCAAATACTGAATCACCACGACGAGATTTAATGGTTACCGGTGAAATTTCATTAACAAATGCGCCGTCAGCAATCGCCGCATTGGCCCGCTCTAACGAACGAATAGCATAAGCATCCATGTCTTCTCGCGTAAATGCAGATTCATCAGCGGTTTCCTGGGCGAAACAACCCATGGCAATACCGTCGTAGGCATTTTCTAGACCGTCTGTCATCATATGATCAAGTACTTGACCGTGACCCATTTTAATACCGGCTCTGCCACTAGGGAGTAAATGTGGTGCGTTAGTCATACTTTCCATGCCACCGGCAATGGCAACATCGATAGAGCCAGCTAATAGCGCATCGTGTGCTTGCATCGCGGCTTTCATACCTGAACCACAGACTTTGTTAATCGTAGTACAAGTCGTTGATAAATCTAAATCAGCTTCTAATGCCGCTTGACGTGCCGGTGCTTGTTTTAAACCCGCAGGCAGGACACAGCCCATGATCACTTCATCAACCTGATCATTAGATAAGTTAGCGGCGGCCATAGCACCACGAATAGCTGTTGCACCTAAAGTGGTCGCACTAACTGCTGATAAACCGCCCATAAAACCGCCCATAGGGGTACGTTTTGCTGCAACGATTACGATAGGATCTTGAGTAGACATAAGGCTCTCCGAAAAGTGTTATTCGATATTACTCGACATTTATTCGACATTTTTAAGCTAGTTTCTTATAAACATCGATAAGAATTGCGCCACAGATTACCGCAATTCAAGCTTTACGCCAACGTAAACTTTATGGCGCTTTAGTCTAACTGGACAAGTTTGTGGCAAAATTGACAATCATTCTTTACAGCTGCACGGTCAGTATTGCACCACTTTGGCCTTAAAGCGGCTTTTTCACTCACTTTGTCGTCATAATTTTTTCAGCAACATTGCCATGAGCAGACCTTAAGCTAACTTTAGCCTTGCACTTTACGTTAACGTAAACTTATTGTAAGGTATCGCAGACAAAACAATGCGAGTTAACTGTGAGCAAAAACAATGAGCGATAACACCCCAATCACATACTCTATTGGCGAATTAGCCCGGGAGTTTGACATAACCACCCGCAGTATTCGCTTTTATGAAGACCAAGGTTTGATATTGCCGACTCGCAAAGGTCAAACAAGAATATATAACCAAAGAGACAGAGTTCGACTAAAGTTAATTCTACGTGGTAAACGCTTAGGTTTTTCATTAGCTGAAACAGGTCGCTTGTTTGAACTTTACGATGCAGATAAATCAAGTGCAACGCAATTGAAAACTATAATGGATTTAATTTCCAACAAGAAAAACGATTTAAATCAGCAACTAGAAGATATTCAAGCGGTGTTGATTGAACTCACAGGTTTAGAAAATAACTGTCAAGATGCCCTAGCCTCTATTGATAAATAAAGCGTGTTAAGTAAAGCACGATAAATTAACAAAGTAATAGCTAACGCTGACTACAAAACGCGTTAACACGACCAACAATTATTAAAGGACCTACTATGATTTCTACTTTCTCATCAATGAATTTTAACTTGGGTGAAACCGTTGACATGATCCGCACCACGGTGAATGCTTTTGCTCGTGATGAAATTGCCCCCCGTGCCGAGCAAATCGATAAAGACAATGAATTCCCAATGGACCTATGGCGCAAATTTGGCGATTTAGGCTTATTGGGCATGACAGTAGATGAACAATATGGTGGCTCTGGTTTAGGTTATTTAGAGCATATGGTTGCTATGCAAGAAATTTCACGTGCATCTGCTTCTGTAGGCCTAAGTTACGGCGCTATGTCTAACCTTTGTTTAAACCAATTAAATAAAAATGGTAGCCACGAACAAAAAGAAAAATACTTACCAAAACTTTGTACGGGTGAACATATTGGTGCCTTAGCGATGTCAGAGCCTAATGCTGGCTCAGATGTAGTTAGTATGAAACTTACCGCAAAAAAACAAGGCGATAAGTACATTCTCAATGGCAACAAAATGTGGATCACTAACGGTCCTGATGCCCATGTTTTTATTATCTATGCAAAAACCGACACTAGTGCTGGCTCTAAAGGTATTACCGCCTTTATTGTTGAACGTGATTACCCAGGTTTTTCACGTCATCAGAAACTAGATAAATTAGGTATGCGTGGCTCTAATACTTGTGAATTAGTCTTTCAAGATTGTGAAGTCCCTGCTGAAAATATTTTAGGTGGTGAAGGTAAAGGCGTCCGGGTATTAATGTCAGGCTTGGATTATGAGCGTATTGTCTTAACTGGCGGTCCGCTAGGTATTATGGATGCCTGTATGGACTTAGTTGTCCCTTACATTCACGACAGAAAGCAATTTGGCCAAGCCATTGGTGAGTTCCAATTAATTCAAGGCAAAATTGCCGACATGTACACGCAAATGAACGCGGCTAAGTCTTATGCTTATTTATGTGCGATGGCAGCTGACCGCGGTGAAACAACGCGTAAAGATGCAGCTGGTGTTATTTTATATTCTGCAGAGCTTGCGACAAAAATGGCCTTAGATGCCATTCAGTTACTGGGCGGTAACGGTTATATTAACGAATTTCCAGCCGGTCGTTTATTACGTGATGCTAAGTTATATGAAATTGGCGCTGGCACCTCAGAAATTCGCCGTATGCTAATTGGCCGTGAGCTATTCAACGAATCAGTCTAATGTAGATTTTTCTCATTGCCAATGAACGCGATTTCTTGAAAAAAAATACTGGCCTAGACCACTATGTTTAGTGTTTTTTTCTAGCACTCGCGCCATTGGCTTCGAGATGTAAAATTATTTACCAACAATAAAAAACTCAGTGACTATTGCTATTGAACACGCTTAACTCATTAAATAACGCATTTAAGCTTAGTGAATCGACAACAATATCAATATGCGCTGACAAAGCAAAAGATTAACAAAATAGAAGGTTATACCGTGGCTAAGATAATATCGAAAATTAATCCCCGCAGCCCTGAATTCATCGAAAATGCTGCCCATATGCAAGTGCAGGTCGATGATTTAAAAGTAAAACTAGCAGCAATTAAGCTTGGTGGTGGCGAACGTAGTCGAGCACGTCATTTATCGCGTGGTAAATTATTACCCAGAGATCGCGTCTATGCCCTACTCGATCCAGGCTCAGCATTTCTTGAATTATCCCAATTAGCCGCTTATGAAGTTTACGACGATAACGTGCCGGCTGCAGGTATCATCACAGGTATTGGCCGTGTTGGTGGCCAAGAATGTATTATTGTTGCCAACGACGCAACCGTAAAAGGTGGTACTTATTTTCCTCTGACCGTTAAAAAACATTTACGGGCGCAAGCTATCGCGCAAGAGAATAACTTGCCTTGTATCTACTTAGTAGACTCCGGTGGGGCAAATTTACCCAATCAAGATGACGTTTTTCCTGATAAAGAACATTTTGGCCGTATTTTCTTTAACCAAGCCAATATGTCAGCACAAAGTATCCCACAAATTGCAGTGGTTATGGGCTCATGTACCGCCGGTGGTGCTTACGTTCCAGCCATGGCTGATGAATCCATTATCGTTAAAGAACAAGGCACTATCTTCCTAGCTGGTCCGCCATTAGTAAAAGCAGCAACCGGCGAAGTGGTAAGCGCTGAAGATTTAGGCGGGGCTGATGTGCATTGTCGTACCTCAGGCGTTGCCGACCACTATGCGCAGAATGATCATCATGCCTTAGAAATTGCCCGTAGCGCTATTGGTAATTTAAATCGTGTCAAACCCGTTCAAATGGCCATTAAAGAAGTGGTAGAACCGGCCTATGCCAGTGAAGAAGTTTACGGCATCGTGCCAAAAGACTCGCGTCAGCCATTTGACGTGCGTGAAATTATCGCTCGTGTGGTTGATGGTAGTGAGTTTGATGAATTTAAAGCGCTTTATGGCACAACCTTAGTTTGTGGTTTTGCGCGCATCTACGGCTATCAAGTGGGCATTATCGCCAATAATGGGATTTTGTTTGGCGAGTCTGCTCAAAAAGGCGCGCATTTTATTGAGCTCTGCGCACAACGAAAAATTCCTTTGGTATTTTTACAAAACATTACTGGCTTCATGGTAGGTCAGCAATATGAAGCTAGCGGTATCGCAAAACATGGCGCGAAAATGGTCACGGCGGTTGCTACTGCGCAAGTGCCTAAGTTTACCATTTTAATTGGTGGCAGTTTCGGTGCGGGTAATTACGGCATGTGTGGTCGTGCCTATGATCCGCGTTTTCTATTTATGTGGCCAAACTCGCGTATTTCCGTCATGGGTGGCGAGCAAGCTGCTGGCGTATTAGCGCAAGTTAAACGCGATCAAAAAGACAAACTCGGTGAGCAGTGGAGCGCAGAAGAAGAAGCAAACTTCAAGCAACCTATTATTGATGACTACGAGCGTCAAGGTCATCCATATTACGCCTCAGCCCGTTTATGGGATGATGGTGTTATTGACCCCGCAGAAACTCGTCAAGTACTGGGTTTAGCCATTTCAGCATCATTAAATAAACCGATTAAAGAGACCAAATTTGGTCTATTTAGAATGTAGGGGTAATTAACATGTTTTCACAAAGCAATATAAAAAGCCCTAGCGAACAAGTCTTATTCGCCGTTGACAGTCGCGGCGTCGCTACGGTGACATTAAATAATCCTGATAAGCACAACGCCTTTGATGACAGTATTATTTATGCGTTAAACCAACTATTTAAAGACATAGCACTGTGTGATGACATTAATGTCATGGTGCTAGCGTCAACGGGCAAAAGTTTTTCTGCTGGTGCAGATTTAGGCTGGATGCAGCGTATGGCCTCATACTCTTATGAAGAAAATTTATCAGACGCTAACGCCCTTGCGCAAATGTTAAAAAACCTAAACTTTTTACCACAGCCGACCATTGCTAAAGTACAAGGAGCGGCTTTTGGCGGAGCGGTAGGCTTAGCAAGTTGTTGCGACATTGTTCTTGCCAGTGAAAAAGCCAGTTTTTGTTTAAGTGAAGTAAAATTGGGCTTAATACCCGCCACGATCAGTCCTTATGTGGTTAATGCCATTGGTCAGAAAGCTAGCCGACGTTTCTTCCAAACTGCCGAGCGATTTTTTGCTGAAAAAGCCCAAAACCTTGGATTGGTCGATGAAATTTACCCCTTAGCAGATTTAGATAGCGCCGTAACGACCATGGTAAATACCTTATTAGCCAATGGCCCATTAGCAGTACGCCAAGCAAAACAGTTAGCACTTGATGTTGCCTACCAAGCTATTGACGAGTCCTTAATTAAAGATACCAGTGAACGCATTGCAGCAATTCGCGTTTCCGCAGAAGGTCAAGAAGGCTTAACGGCATTTTTTGAAAAACGCCAAGCCGCTTGGCAAGCTACGCAAAAAAATTCAACAGTGCCAACAACATCAACAAATAAAGGCGAAGGATAATATTCATGTTTACTAAAATACTAATTGCCAACCGTGGTGAAATCGCCTGTCGCGTGATTAAAACTGCTCGAAAAATGGGTATATTAACGGTCGCTGTTTATTCTGATGCTGATGCTGACTCACTGCACGTAAATATGGCTGATGAAGCGATTCACATCGGTGGTTCACCTTCGCGCGAAAGTTATTTATTGTCAGAGAAAGTGATTGAAGCAGCTAAGCGCACTGGCGCGCAAGCTATTCACCCTGGTTACGGTTTCCTTTCTGAAAATGCTGACTTTTGTCGGATGTGTGCCAAAGAAGGTATTACTTTTATTGGCCCTCCGGTTGCTGCAATTGAAGCTATGGGGTCTAAATCTGCCGCTAAAAACATCATGGAAAAAGCGCAAGTACCTTTAGTGCCTGGCTATCATGGTGATGACCAATCTGAAGCCGTCATTAAAAAAGCGGCTGACGATATGGGCTACCCGGTGTTATTAAAAGCAACAGCTGGTGGCGGTGGCAAAGGTATGCGCCAGGTGTGGAATGAAAGTGAATTTTCTGAAGGGTTCGCTGCGGCTAAACGCGAAGCGAAATCATCTTTTGGTGATGATACCATGTTGGTTGAAAAGTACTTAACGCAACCACGCCACGTAGAAATTCAAGTGTTTTGTGATAATCATCAAAACGCCGTTTACCTATTCGAGCGCGACTGTTCAGTACAACGTCGTCATCAGAAAGTCATTGAAGAAGCCCCTGCCTTTAGCATGAGTGCTGCACTGCGTGCCCAAATGGGTGAGTCAGCGATAAAGTCTGCTCAAGCCATTGGATATCAAGGTGCCGGTACGGTTGAATTCTTACTTGATGTTGATGGTTCATTTTACTTTATGGAAATGAATACCCGCTTGCAAGTAGAACACCCGGTTACTGAATTAATTACTGGTCAAGATCTTGTCGAATGGCAATTACGTGTCGCAGCAGGTGAAGTATTACCTAAAGCCCAACACGAACTAAAAATCAACGGCCATGCCTTTGAAGCGCGCATTTATGCAGAAGATCCCAATAATGACTTTTTACCTGCTACTGGCAAGCTAGACTTTTTACAGCCACCGGTTGAAAGTGAGTTTGTCCGTGTTGATACCGGTGTTCGTCAAGGCGATGAAGTTAGCGTATTTTATGACCCTATGATTGCAAAATTAATTGTTTGGGATGAAAGCCGTGAAAAAGCTTTGCAACGATTAGCGAAAGCGTTGTCTGAATACCGTATCAATGGTGTGACAACAAATATCGACTTTCTTTATAATTTGGCCACTTGTGCGCCATTTGTTAACGCTGATATCGACACCAGTTTTATTGAGAAAAACCAAGCAATAATATTCCATGATAGCGAACAAGCGCTAGCAGGCGAATTGCCAATGGCAGCGCTTTACCTAGTGCTATCTCAAGCACAACAGGCACACATAAAAGCAGCAAAAACCAACGACCCATTTTCACCTTGGAATATGACTAATGCTTGGCGCTTAAATGAAGCCAATATTCATCACATAGTATTAGCCCATAATGGCAGAGAATACCCGATTGTCGTTGAGCAAAAACGTCAAGGTAGCGGCAGTTATTATTTAATAACAGTTGATGGCCAAACGGTTGATTGCCAAGGTCGAATTGAAAACGATACTTTGTACGCGAGTATTGATGGCTATCGTAGTCATGCGACTATTGCACAAAATGCTAACCAAATTAGCCTTTATCATCAAAACGGCGTGTTTAACTTCACCCATATTTTACCTGACTGTGGTGACAATACCGGTGACGATAACCATGGTGGTTTAGTTGCACCAATGAACGGCACTATGGTGTCAGTATTAGTAAAAGCTGGCGACACGGTTACCGCACAGCAGCCATTAATGATCATGGAAGCGATGAAAATGGAACATACTATTCGAGCCCAAAGTAATGGAGTTGTTGATGCTGTTTATTATAAAGATGGCGATATGGTAGATGGTGGTGCGGAATTAATCGCCTTTACCCCAGAGGACGCATAATGACTGATATAGTTAAGTCTTCGTTGCCGGCTTCGGTGAAAATAGTTGAAGTGGGTCCGCGTGATGGCCTGCAAAATGAAAAAATGCAAATCAGCGCTGAAGATAAAATAGCCTTAATTGAGCAACTCGCCGACGCAGGTGTCAGCTACATTGAAAGTGGCAGTTTTGTCTCACCTAAATGGGTACCGCAAATGGCAACATCAAGCGATGTTTTCAACGGTATAAAGCGCAAAGATGGTGTTACTTACGCCGCACTTACGCCAAATATGAAAGGTTTTGAAGCCGCAGTGGCCGTTAATGCTGATGAAGTCGCTATTTTTGGTGCGGCATCAGAAGCCTTCAGTCAAAAAAATATTAATTGTTCGATTAATGAAAGCCTGCAACGTTTTGAGCCAATAATGCAAGCCGCCAAAGCAGCAAACATTCCCGTTAGAGGCTATGTATCCTGTGTAGTGGGTTGTCCTTACGATGGTGATATTACACCAGAGCAAGTAGCCAAAGTTGCGGAAAAATTATACCAAATGGGCTGTTACGAAATATCCCTTGGCGATACTATAGGTGTTGGTACCCCAGTAAGTGTGCAAAAAATGTTACAGGTGGTTAGCACTAAGGTACCGGTTGAAAAATTGGCCGTGCACTTCCATGATACCTATGGTCAAGCGTTAACCAATATTTACGCGGCACTTTCGATGGGCGTTAAGGTAGTCGATAGTGCTATTGCAGGACTTGGTGGCTGCCCATATGCTAAGGGCGCTTCAGGTAATGTAGCAACAGAAGATGTCTGCTATATGCTCAATGGTTTAGGTATCGATACCGGCATTGATTTTGACAAGTTACTGGCCGCTGGTTGGTTTATTAGCGACAAGTTAGGTAAAGCGCCGATATCAAAAGTATCGATGGCATATCGTACAAAATAGATGCGGTACACTGTAAATAAAATTGGCTAGTTCAAACGATATATATTGTTTCAACCAGCTTATCAAAATAAAGCTAAAAATTATTATTGAGGATCAAAAAATGGCAGGATTTGACAAAGTAGTGTCAAGCTATGAAGAAGCAATGGCAGGTCTTGAAGACGGTATGACCGTCATTGCTGGTGGCTTTGGTTTATGCGGTATTCCAGAGAATTTAATTAGCGAAATTAAACGTAAAGGTACTAAAGGTTTAACCCTTGTTTCAAATAACTGCGGTGTTGATGATTTCGGCCTTGGTATTTTGCTTCCTAACCGTCAAATCAAAAAAATAATTGCGTCTTATGTTGGTGAAAATGCTGAGTTTGAGCGCCAAATGATGAACGGTGAACTAGACGTTGAATTAACGCCTCAAGGTACGCTTGCAGAGAAAATGCGTGCTGGTGGTGCGGGTATCCCTGCTTTCTTTACGGCAACAGGTTACGGAACACCGGTTGCCGAAGGGAAAGAAGAACGCGAATTTGACGGTAGACACTACATTTTAGAACCCGCGATCAAAGGTGACTTTGCCATTGTAAAAGCGTGGAAAGCTGATCGTTACGGCAACTTGGTGTTTAGAAAAACTGCGCGAAACTTCAACCCGATGGCGGCAACCGCAGGTAAAATAACCGTAGTCGAAGTAGAAGAGATTGTTGAACCCGGCGAGTTAGACCCAGATCACATTCATACGCCAGGTATTTATGTTAATCGCTTAATTTTAGGTACATTCGAAAAACGCATTGAACAGCGCACTATTCGCAGTTAGTAAGGAGTAATTTATGGCTTTATCAAGAGAACAACTAGCACAGCGAGTTGCACAAGAGTTACAAGACGGATATTACGTTAATTTAGGTATTGGTATTCCTACGTTAGTGGCAAATTATATTCCTGAAGGCATGGAAGTCATGCTGCAATCTGAAAACGGCTTACTTGGCATGGGACAATTCCCCACCGAAACAGAGATTGACGCCGACTTAATCAACGCCGGTAAACAAACGGTGACCATGGCAAAAGGTGCATCAATTTTTGATTCAGCAGAATCATTCGCCATGATCCGCGGTGGCCATGTTGATTTAACCGTTTTAGGCGCTTTTGAAGTTGATGTTAACGGTAATATTGCATCATACATGATCCCAGGTAAGTTAATTAAAGGTATGGGTGGTGCCATGGACTTGGTCGCTGGTGCTGACAATATTATTGTTACCATGACCCATGCCTCAAAACATGGCGTGTCTAAATTATTAAGTAACTGTACGCTGCCGTTAACAGGTAAAGGTTGTATTAAAAAGGTCTTAACTGACCTCGCTTTTATCGAAATTAAAAATGGCAAATTTTTCTTATTGGAGCGTGCACCAGGGGTATCAGTAGCAGAAATCATTGCCTTAACCGAAGGTGAACTTGTTGTTGAAGGTGATATTTCAGAGATGAAATTCTAAAGCACGTCACAAGTACGTAGGAAATAAGTTTTAAACTAAGGGGCATTAGCCCCTTTTTTGTATCTCAGCAATCAGCGAATAACCAAACACTTGTTCAAACTTTAAATAGAAAAACACTCACTATTTCAACTTATTTACTCCGTAATGGCACACCATGTAAATTCAACACTCCAACAGTAACCAATTGTTTTTTTTGATATTCCCTAAATAAAACTAACGTTACATATTTACAAAAAATGACAAATAGCTTGCATTTACCAAGTAGTTTGGTAATACTGGAATTGACAAAGAAAAGGCAAAGTACGCGAAAACGTGCTACGCAAAACCACCGGTCTAAGGATAAATATAGTATTATAATTATCTATGACAGCGGAGTTACCGTGTTATTAGGTACATCCTGTGGTTTTTTCTTTTACTAACTCTAATTGCATTATAAAAGGTTATTAAAATGAAAAAATTATTACTAGTTACAACCATTACTGCTTTAACTATGACGTCTATTGTAACTGCGCCGAAAGCGCAAGCCGCTGACATTGCACAAAGTGTATGTGAGTATGTTGCCGCTGACGACAAAAAACGTATGCGTTCATTTTTAAAGTCGAATAAATTAAAAATTCGTAATATCTTTTCAGGTATTATGTGTAACGGTCAAAACTTGTTGGAATTCGCTGCTAATAAAGGTTCAGTTAAAACAGGCTCATTGATGATTAGTAAATTACCAAAGTCTACTGTTTCAGAAAACCTAGCACTTATTCAAAATGGATCGCAACCATTAATCGACGCTGCAAACGAACGCGTGAGCAGCTAGAAATTTATTTTCGAGTAGGCGTTTATACTTAAGTTAAGTTCAATGTTTTACTAGTTAATATTTCTTATGTCATTAAAAAGGTCAGCATTAGCTGACCTTTTTTTTCTAAAATTCTTTACTGATAGTTAAAAATCTTGCATTTGGGCTAGCTACCCTATAAAAAACTGATTAAAATCACGCACAAATAGTAAATTTAATCTACTCGGCTGTATCAATGACAAATAAACGTAGCTATATAAACAGCAATAATGCCCTAGTTCTTACGGGTGGTGGTGCTCGCGCAGCCTATCAGGTTGGTGTTTTATCTGCTATAGCTAAATTTATGCCACGTAACCACGGTATTCCTTTCCCTATTATTTGTGGTACGTCAGCAGGGGCGATTAATTCAACGGCACTCGCTTGTTATGCATCTTGCTTTCAATTAGCGGTTAAAAAACTTGAATGGGTGTGGAATAACCTAGATCCTGGGCGAATTTATCACACTGACCCATTACGGGTTTCTGGTCACCTGCTCGGAGGTTTCTTAGGCAGCTTTCAGGCAGACTATGCGAATAAGCAGGCAAGAAGTTTATTAAATAATGCGCCTCTAAGACAACTGCTCGAGACAGTAGTGGATTTCAGTCGAATAGATACCAATATTAGACGCGGTTATCTTTCTGCTGTATCAGTGACAGCATCAAGTTATACCAGTGGTGACTCGATTAGTTTTTTCCAATCAGAAGAGTCTATATCACCATGGTGCAGATCTAAGCGTCGAGGTGAGCCAACGCAATTAAACAGTCAACATTTAATGGCTTCAGCGGCAATTCCATTAGTGTTTCCGTCGGTAAAAATTAAGCGTCATCACCTCGGTGATGGCTCAGTGCACCAATTGTCGCCGTTAAGTCCTGCGATTCATTTAGGGGCAGAAAAAATATTTATTGTTGGTGTTGAGCAACCCAAAGAACCCATTCATGCACGTGAGAACAATCCTCACCCCCCAACAACAGCCGCAATAGCGGGCCACTTACTTGATTCTGTTTTCTCAGATACCTTACAAAGTGATATTGAACGTATGGATAGAGTTAATAATACCTTGTCGTTAATTCCAGACGAAAAGAAAAAGCACACCACGGGTTTAAAAAACATCGAATCTTATCTACTTAATCCTAGTCACAATTTTAACAGTATTGCCGTTAAATATTACGACAACCTGCCCTTGTCGATTCGATTATTACTGCGCAGCATGGGTATTAGCAATGATGCGGAATCTAGTTTAGTTAGCTATTTATTATTTGAAAAAAATTATTGTAAAGAATTAATAAACCTTGGTTTTAATGACGCACTAGAACAAGAAAATAAAATCCGTCAATTTCTTGAAATTTAGCTCTAGTAGTTGCCTTAGCTAATTTAACTTTATTATCTATGGCTACGCATATCTTTGAGATTTTTCTCATATACAACAGTTCGGTTTTAAAAGGCTATAGCCATATTTACTTATTTTAGGAGTTTTCATTTCAGTCATAACACCTAAGATTTAATCTGTAATGTTAATGATCGCTTTTTGCGCATTGTCGAAGCTAACCCTTACTTCCGCTTCTAAGTTCATTGCTGCCGTTGACACCCCATCTCGGAACACTAACTTTTGCCATAATATATTCTTTAGTACATGTGAATATTTGGCGTACTGGTATTCCAGGTTATTTTATCGGTAATACTGCGGAGTCAATTTTAAGCGAAGTATCATGCTCAGTATTAACGCTAAAACCCGAAGGCTTCATTTCTCCTGTTGAGGTGTAATCAAAATAGTTTAGCTACTTATACTGTCAAATATCATTTTCAGTTGCCGCAAAAAATCACCTATTTTATCTTAAGTCACACATAAATATTTATGTGTGGCCAGTCAAATTTTGTATCGCTACATTTTTACGGGAGATATCCGATGAAAAAGTTTAACAATATTTTATGTGTGGTAGAGCCGAACCATAATTCATAAGCGGCTTTGATTCAAGCATTAAAGATTGCAAAAGATCACCAAGCAAATATTACTTTTGTTTCCGTTTTAAGCAAATTTGAAGGGTGGAGAAAGCTATTTAAACCAGAAGGTCAAGCAAGTAAAAATATTGACAATTATTCCTCTGACAAAGTGACAGCACTTAAAACATGGTTAACAAAGTATGAACTTGGTGAAAATATAGAAGTCAGGATTTATAAAGGAATCGGCTTTATTGAAACAATAAAAGATGTTGTAAAAAGGCAATTATGACTTAGTGGTAAAGTATGCTGAAAATGTTGACTGGTTAGAAAACTTATTTGGCAGTGTTGATATGCATTTACTGCGAAAGTGCCCTTGCCCTATTTTAATGCTAAACCCTTCTCAAAAATATTTTTAGAACCATTATGGCCACCGTCGATGTAAATGACGACCATAATGAAGAGTCTAATGACCCACCATATGATTTAAATGCAAAACGTGTGCAAGAGGAAATTAATAGCTCGGTATTAAATTACAGCGCGACTTTTTCTCTTTCAGACTTGACGGCGTTACATGTTTGCAGTGTCTGGGATGCCTTTGGAGAAAGTCATTTACGACATAGGTCTTTTCTCATACATCGAAAACAGAAGTGGATACTTATGTTGAAAAAGTGAGACTGAAATGTACAGCAAAATTGAAGCATTTAGTAAACGATTCTAACCATGGATTGGGCAAAGATGTTTCTGACTATTTAAGACTACAGATCCAACTAATTAAAGGAAATCCCTGTAAAGAAATCCCATCATTAGCAAGGCGCTGCAATGTCGACTTAATCGTTATGGGGTCAGTTGCACGCACAGGAATCCCAGGGTTCATCATAGGTAATACTGCTGAATTAATTTTAGGGCAGGTAAAGTGCTCGGTTTTAGTTGTTAAGCCTGATGGGTTTGTAAGTCCAGTATTGGTCAACTAATATCGACCAATTCATAATGACTTACGATAACTTTTCAGTACAACCTGAATAGTTGACAATCTAGTATTTTACTTACGTCTTTTTAAGTATTAAGGATAACTAAATAGCCAGCTAACCTGCAGTTATAGAGCCTAAGTAGATTATTTAGAGTCATTAAAGGTTAAGCATGCTACATAAAATCCATCTTACTATTTGGCCCTTTTTGAGCTAGAACTAACCGTCACTTTGCCACATTAAGACCTAATTTAGACGCGAACTTGTCTTAATAAATAGTGCGTTTTGCCACCTAAACGGTCGTTCGCATATGTTACCAAAGATTCAGCAGATAACGTAAGCTAGCTGATACCCTTGATATTTAAAATATGGGCTATTTAACCAAGTGGTTATTTGGTCAAGAAGCTAATAAATTAATCGGGTACGACACACATATGCTAATAGAGTATTTTGAGAAAATAAAATAACGGACAAAGCTCTATTAATTTCGGTTTCAGTATTAAAACACACACAAATCACCATATATTATTTTCGAAAAGTGCATTACTGTAAAAACCATAATCATTGATGAATGGTTATTATTAATGACTGCATAGTATCTACATTACTTATTTTATAAAGCGTGAATTGCTTTAATGGTAATCGAGTTAAAAAAATGAGAAATCTTGATAGCTATGATAAAAGATGGAAAGCATACTTTGGATTTTATAAAAAATCGCGTTTGTTTTACTTACACTCTTGCTCAACAACTTTTCTTGATACCGATATATCTGCTAGAACATTATCGCCTCGACTGATCTTTTTATTGATGCTCATTTTGTTGTGTTCAATATTTAGATGCATGGCTTGGGCCTGTATCATTGCCTTTGATAACACAGCCGGAAAAATTATTTTATCTTGTGTTAAAGAGATTAAATCTTGCTCGGTGAATCTATGATGATAAATCGAGCTTGCACTATTGATCATCGAAGTAAAGAAACAAGCGAGATCCCTATTCTGGTATTTTTTAATTATTTCAGTATATTGAGACAATAATATAGGGTGACGTTCAAATATATGTTGGGCATGAACATCATTCAGATTAAGTGATAATCTACCTTGCGCATCCAATTTCATTAAGGGATTGGTTAGAATACAAGATCCTGGTTGGATGTTAAATTTCCATTGAGATATATGCGCCCATTGCAAAGAGCTAAGCCAGATAAAACCGTTATAATGTGAGGTATTGGGATCTGAGATCAAACTTTTTGACTCTGAATTTAAATAGACATCAGTTTCACTGAGAATATAACTCTTTGTTTGATCATCTTTAAATATTTCATCAAACTCTAGTTGATAAACATTACCATGGCGTATAGTTCCACCGCGGTCAAAGTAGGGCTTAGGTTCTGAATTTTCTAAATGCACATGCGCAAAATTGATGATGGCATCTTTTTTAGCTATTCTGATACATTCATCCACAATACCACTATAGCGATGCAGTGAATCATAACCATAAATAAAGTCGAAAGTATTATCCTTAAAAGGTAACGGTTTATTACAGTCGTGAAATAAAAGGATGTGATTTTTATGTTTTTGAGCCGCACTGAAAAAGTGATGAAAACCTTGATAGCCCAATACAGAGTTATTACCTTCCCATATAGATACAACAGTTTGTTCCGGAAATAATCCAGCTAAAAAATCGCCACTGAAACCGGTACGACACCAGGTATCCAATATCATATCACCAGGCTTTAATTTCTTTTTTAACACCTCGATAAAACCAAGTAAACTTTGAAAGGATTCATTAAATGGTTGAAAAAGCGCATAAGGCTCGAAGATATTACGCATACGTTTTAAATTGATATAGTGGTTATAACGACTGGGATCTATTGTTGACTTTAATTTACCTATTTGTTCTGTGGTATAACTTTGTTCTTGATGCAGTGGCAAAAAATAGCTTATTTCATCGATCACTGGAAACTGATGGCCATTAAAACAACGCAGCAGGTTGGCGTTAATGGTTAAGTTACTGCTACATAGTGGACATGAAAATATAGTCTTCATATATTTACGTACACTAAATTTATATTGCTATAAATCGAAAAGGTATATATCAAAACAAGCGCAACACTATAAACCGCTATGCATAAACTTGCGGCGAGTAATTTGGGCAATTTAGCGGTTAGTTTATGATAAAGTACGCTCATATTATTGTTTTTAGCCAATTGTTAAGATTGTAGGTAATTTCGTAACTTGAAGCGACGAATAAAATGGTAAGTGATGTAGCCAATAGTTTAGGTAAATTGTAACTTACTCGGCTACTATACCAGCGAAATATAAAGATTCCCATGCCATGGTATACCCCCCATAAAACGTATCGCCATGAGAATTCGTGCCATAAGCCAATAATAATCATCGATAAAATTGTTGCCACAAGCAAAGAACGAGAGCTGGCGAATGCTGGTGTAAAGACATAGTCTTTACACCAATTTGAAAGCGTAATATGCCAGCGTTGCCAAAAGTCGGATATATTAACACTGCTCAGAGGTTTATTAAAATTATCAGGAATTTCAATCCCTAATAACTTGGCAAAACCCTTGGCAATATCCGTATAACCACTAAATAAAATATAGAGCTTAAAAAACTGTGTCAGACTTACTATAAGTGAGAGTGCTAACCCAGCTGATATATGCACAGGCAAGCTTTCAAGCAATATCTTTTCTATAAATAAACCGATCACAATGACCTTAAAGTGTCCGATTAAAAGTAACTCCAGACCGTCTGAAAGCTGTTGCCATTGAAAGTGCCGGCGCCTTAACTGTTTTTCAAAATGATCTATTCGATGAATTGGGCCAGCGACGAGGCAAGGTATAAATAATTGGTATCTCAAATACTGCCATAAGGTTATGGCGGTGAAATGATTTTTTTTTGATTCTACAATGTAATGAATTTGCCTGCATACCATATAAATAGCACCGATAACAGCGACATTGAGCTGATTTAGCTGGGTTTGGATAGTGATAAAAAGACCAAGGGTTAATGCGATTGCCGCATATGAAGCAAGGATCATTTTTTGTTTACACAACAAAAAAACCACCAAACTGAGGCCAGTGATAACCATAAATGTTTGAGCCGAAAAATAGCACAAAACACTGGCACTTAACAAAGTAAAAGCATTGACCTGATACTTGTATGGCAAGATGAGACTGACAAGCGTAATGATAAATATGAAAACGTTTATAAATAAGAGAGTTTCATTCATTGCTGTTGTTTAACCGTCTTAATTAGCCATTGAAAATATTCTTGACGGCCCTTACGGTTAACATGCACCAGATCGGTATAATATGTTTTGGCCATTTGCGGCGGCCCAGATAATAAAGGTACCTGATAACGCTTGGCAAATGATATTGAATTAGCGATGAGTTTTTTACTTTGTTGCATACCAAAACTGATGTGTGCTTCTTTAGCCCAGGCAGGAAGGTAAAAGCGTATTTTTGCAGTGCTATTGTTGATAGCATTTGTCACTTTATCAGTGAGCCTATGCTGCTTGAGTTTAAATCTTTTAAATTTGTCAGCGTTATTCGAATAATTATTTGATAATTGAGCTTCATTGGATAAAATCCTTTGATCATATCTATGTGGTCGAAAGTTTAACTTTTCAGATATTCTGGTCGTTAGCCAATGTCTATGATGAGTAAATCTTTCTCCAAATCCAAAGCTTATCAACCAGGGCGTAATATCAACGAGAATAAGATCTATTTTCTGATCAGTAATCGTTAATAAAGCAGCTTCAAGTTCAGAGGGACTTGCCGATAAAATGTTAAAGCGATGAAACGAGACCGCTATATTTTGTTGATGCAATTTATCTGTTGTTATTTTGTCTGCTGCAAATCCATGTACAACTAAACTTGTGCCTAGCACGGCGATACTTTTGTTATTTGAGCCATCATTGTTTATGATTTGATGATCTCGTAACAGCAGTCGATTTATTATGGCTAATTTTTCCGGGGTTAAATGATGAGTTTCATACCAGGTAAAACCTAATGCACCGCTGGTGACAATAATAACGCATATCCAAATTGATATTACAGTAGCTTTCATTGGACCAACGCTTCGAAATCCGTCAGCTTTTCAATTTGCATGATTTGATTGGGCGTTAATAAAATAGAGAAATATTGTTCAATTTCGGTTATCAACATTAAGTGCCCCAAAGAATCCCAACCCGGCGTATTGTGTACACCTGAAGTAATTGACAGTTGTGTCGCTTCTATATTAAATACTTTTGCGGCTAAATTTATCAAGGTTACATGGGTATTATTTTGTTCTAGCTGCATGTCTTGTTGAACAATTAATTTTTCAGCCACATCAATGATTACTTTACCAGAGGGGCCAATAGGCAGAGTATCTTCAATATATATATATCTTGGCACCTTATGCGGCTCCAAATTATTGCGACATAAAGTGGTTAACGCTGGTTTGTCGACCCCTTTATTAGCCGCAACGATACTCACCAAATAATCACCATAGGTAGGGTCACTCTTGGTTGTTGTATAAGCCAAGGTTACACCCGCGTCGAGTAAAAGCACTTCATTTATTTCTTGCGGATGCACAGCATAACCACCGATATTGGTTAATAATTTTTCCCGCCCTACGATGCTTATTAACCCATTTTCTATTTGTGCAATATCACCCGTATTCAACCAACCATTAACCATCACTGCATTTGTTGCTTTATGATTATTGTAATAACCTTGCATCAGGTTTTCGCCTTTAAGCCACAGCAATCCAGCGTCTCCATCATTGAGCGCTTGGTCAGGTGCAGGGCCAATCACAACGTTTATATCAACAGGTTTGCCAACGGTGCCTGGTATACGTGAATTATCATCTGGACCTGCAAAAAGACCGCCGGTGGTCGTCTCTGTCAATCCATACATATTACTTACTTTCGTGTTGAAATTACGTTCGATATTTATCCATGTTTGTTTGTCTAAGTGCCCGCCGGTCGAGACAATGGTTTTAAAATTAGTGCTACAAAAAGCATCATCATATTTTGCCAACTTATCGATTAGCGACAAAACAATTGGCACCGTAATAAAATGAGACGCTTGGTGAGCGGTGATAATATCAAATATTCTCTCTGTTTCAGCGATTTTATATTGGCCAATAGAAGACCAGCCAGCACCTAAATAGGCTACTAAAACAGGCCCCTGTACTAAACCATCGGCATGGGACAGATTGAGGGAATTTAATATTTGGCTATCACTATTGTATGAAAAAACACCTTTAATTGTGCTTAAGTGACGCATTAATGCACTGTTTGAGATAACCACGCCCTTTGGCGCTGCTGTGGTACCTGAGGTAAAAAGTATGTATGCAGCACATTTTCCTGCACTTTTTGGTGAACTTGGTTTAATTTGGTTTAATAGTCCCGGGTAGGTGTCTTGAACCTTGTTGCTATAAAGCTTATTTAATAGCTTATTCAACACCGTTGATGAAGGTGAAGGGTTAATATTTACGATGGTTCCAGCAATACCTTCGGCTGTAAACTCTTCATCAATAAATGTTATATCAGGGGCAAATTGTGAAAGTAACGCATTCACTCGATGAGGCTTTGCTTCTTTATCCATCACGGTATAGGTGATATCGTTGCAGGTACAAGCGAGTACAATTTGTGCGACGAATTGATCGTTGCCAGACATAATAGCTATTTTTTTTGGCGAGTTATTTTGTTGAAAAAATTCTGATAATTTTTCTATGATTTGTTTTAATTTGACATACGACACTTGCTCTGTGAATGTTTTAGAAAATACTTTTTTTGATTGTGCTTGTTGGCAAATAGTTGACCAGATATGATCGGCAAATTTAGACATTAGCTTCCTCATTGATTGCTTTAATTTTTCCTAGTGGACTTAAACTTAAATCAGCCACCACTTTTATTTCATTGGGTATATATTTGCCGGGTAACGCTGATTTTAAGCTTTGGGTAACGTCCAACAAACTCAATGGAGACTCTATCCATGCACCATAACCACTAGGTAAAGCATAAATTATTACCTGGTTGCCTGTGAGTGCACTAGATAGCATTTCCTCAAGTTTTATCGGGTAGATTAATTCGGTTGACGACAATTTTAATGCATTATCAACGCGTCCATGTAAATAGACATTGCCTGCATTATCAATTCTGGCAAAATCCCCCGTATCTAAAAACGTTTTATCGTGTTTTTCCTGACCTAGATATTGATCGAATAACCGCCGACTATGTATGCGTAATGAACCAATATTATTTTTATCTGGCTTGATTATTTCAAGTCTCACGCCCGAAACGGCCTTGCCTATTGCCGTATCATCACAATTGAAGTCGTCAGGTTTTACCGCAATGCAAAACCCATAGCTCTCTGTTAATCCATAATAATTCAATGTTTTAACTTTCAGTGTCTGGTATATTTTTGATACGGCAACATTATCGATGTTGGCACCGGTGCAAAGGATATACTGCAAAGAACTCAATGATTGTGGATTAATACGACTTAATAGCATTGCAAGTTGTTTTATAAACGGAGGCCCTGCAATAATATGGGTGACATGCTGGTTTTCGATTAAGGTTAATAAAGAAAAAATACTAGCGTCACTATCGGGATTGATTAAATGACATTTTGTTAACAAGGCAATACCGTAATGTGCCCTTAAACCGCTCATACTTGAAATAGGGGCTAAACAAAGTAAGCGACTGGCTGGTGTAATTTGAGACCATTGAGAAAAGAGTTTCGCCGATTGCATTAATTTTTCAATCGTTAATACAACACCTTTTGGTGTACCTGTACTACCCGATGTCAACAAGACGAATTTTTTAGTACCACTGGACAATTTTTTGAGTTCATCATTCTGTAGATCAACCGCTAAATGTTGTGATTGTGCCGCTTTAATAACAATTACATTACTGTTATTAAATGCCGAACTAATGTCATCGCTTGATATTGTGCCATTATCTATAAGAAGAGTATGATTTTTCTCCATGATCTGCATTAAATTATATAATTTTTTTATAGATTAACATAAAATTAAATGTCGTGACTATTATTGTTATCGCACTTTAATAGATATCGCTGCGGGATTCTCTTATCCCTTTGTGTGCCTTTATTACCGTCAATAAAGGCATAAATAAACTCACTTTGCGCGGACAAGAGAACGTGAATACCCAGTGTTAGATGTATTGCTTAGTTCATCATAAAAAGTACATTGATAATATCGACAATGCGCAGCCACTCATGCCATTAAAACATACTGAACGACGACTTTGTGACATTAGTGATCATAAGGTGCAATCTCATTGTGTGATTGGCAATATCAAAAATCATGCTTAATCACACAGTGACTCTTTCATGCTATGGCCTTAATGCCCTTCTTGCACAAAACGTTCTGCACGCTCTACCCGCCGAGGTTTACCACGCACAATCAAGGTATCTTGCGCTTGTAATATCGTGTCAATATCAGGTTCTTCACTTTCTATGTCATTGCGTCTTAATGCCACAACGATAACACGGCGTTCATCTAACTTTAACGAACCAATTGAGCGGCCATTAGCATAGGAGTCATCTGCCAATATAATTGCATGAGCAAATTCAATTCGATCAATGGCATCTGGGCTCATATCCGTATGTTCACCTTGAAAAAAGCCATGAAGATGATTGTAGTGATTCTTGCGTTCTTTTTGCACACGGCGAACAATTCTGGAAAATGGCACCCCTGATAAAGAAAGTACTTGCGAGACCAACATCAAGCTGCCTTCTAAACTCTCTGGCACCACCTCATTTGCTCCCGCAGCATGTAATTCATCCAACTGATCGTCATTACGAGTACGAACTAAAATTGGCACATCAGGGGCTAATGAACGTACCTTTTGGATAACATCAAGGGATTGTTTATCTTCACCAAAGGCAATAACAACAAGCTTAGCCTTTGACAAATGCGCAGCATGTAACAATTCAGCCTGTCTAGAAGAACCAAAAAGTACGTTTTCACCGGCATCTCTAGCTTTAGTTGTCCGTAGGGGATCAATATCAATAGCGACAAAATCGATCGACTCTTGTTTTAAAAAGCGACTGACCGTTTGCCCAATACGTCCAAAACCACAAATAATAACGTGGTCACTTAGTGTTGTATTATTAGGTAATTGCTCAAGGGCTGTGGTGTTAATTTGTTCTTCTTTACTTAGCCATAGTGCCCAGCTGCGAGCATGGTTGATCATATAAGGCGTAATAGCCATACTCAGTACACCTGTGCCGAGCAAAATGGATGCAGTCACCTCAGGTAAGATTTCAACTTGGCTTGCCAAAGCAATTAACACAAAACCAAATTCGCCCATTTGCGCTAGCATAATCCCTGCAGCCCAAGCATCTTTGGAAGACTCTCCTGCTCGTTTTGCTAATAAAACCACAACCAGTACTTTTACCAACATAAAGCAAATTAACAATGAAATAATAATCAAAGGTGATGAGAAGACAACATCAATATTGAGTTTCATGCCGACAGTAACAAAAAACAAACCTAATAAGATATCGCGATAGGGTCTAATATCAGCTTCAAGCTGATGTTTATATTGGCTTTCACCCAACATCATTCCGGCTAAAAATGCTCCTAATGCCATTGACAGACCAAACCATTGTGTCAATGCCGATGCCACTAAGGTTACGAGCAAGGTGGTCAGTACGAACAATTCATCCGTTCTTACTTGCGCTACCAGGTTAAATAATCTTGGTAATAACCATTTACCGGCAAGAAGTAATAATGAAACAACAAAGACGCCTTTTACCAAGGCAAACAGTAGCGCCAAAATAAAAGAAGAGTCTCCACCTTGAGCTAATAAAGGGATAACAATTAACAGCGGCACTACGGCAACGTCTTGAAATAACAACACGGCTACCGATAACTGCCCTGATTTTTTCTTCATGCCGCCACTTTCACTTAATTGGCGAATAACAATAGCGGTGGAAGAAAGTGCTAATATGCCACCAATGGTAATTGCCGCAGCGAAGCTTTGCCCAAAAAACATCGCGACTAACATAAACAGCACAAGTGAAATGACTACTTGTAAGCTGCCAACCGTTACCACCAGGTGCCGCATGGCAACAAGCTTAGGCAGTGAAAACTCAAGTCCAAGGGTGAACAGGAGAAACACAATACCAAGTTCAGCAAAATGTTCATAATCAACATGCTCTTGCGCCAAGGCTAAACCATGCTCACCGACCAAAACACCCGCCACTAAATAAGCTAAAATTGCCGGTAATTGTAATCGACGAAAAAGCCAAACGATTAACACGGCACTGGACAATATAGCGAGTAATTCAAGGTGACTTGTCACATGTATTCCTTACAAGGTGATAAAATGGGCAATTGCAGAATTCGGCTAAGTTAATACCTTCAAGCATAGTAACTATAAGTGTAGCCTTGTAGCTACCATCTTGTCTAAATTATTTTCTTTAAATTATAGAAAAAAACGCTTAAAAACGGTTACTTAACTTATTTTAACTGCAACTCATTTAACATATCCCCTCACCGACTCGCCATGACTACCACCAACACAAGCTGTGTATTTAACTTAAAAATCGGCTGAAATCGTTGTTAACTCAAAGAGTAGGTATGGTTTTTGCTTTAATTAACTCAACAGAGCTTTAACGTCAAATTAGCTGAGGAAAACTATGCGAACTGTCAATGTTGTTAATCATCCTAACTCCAAATTTAATGCTTTCACATTATTTCAACATAGTGACAAGCAAAGCCAACGAAACTTAGCTTTACTTGAGCAATTGCAAACAACTTTAGATATAAAGCAACTTATCAATATTTTCGCGATTGAAGTGGCAAAGTATCTCGATTTTACCGGTGTTTACTTTAAACATGCGGATATAAATGCTACCGCTAGAGGCAGTCGACAGGCGAAAGCAGAGCGTCAATTTGAATTAAAACTTAATGGTCAGTTCTTTGGCATAATTACCTATGCTGTCAACACTCCAATCAGTATGGGTAATCATAAAGTGCTGACTGAGCTACACCGGTTGCTCATTAATCCACTCAACAACGCGGTGCTTTATTACCAAGCGATGCAATTAGCCATGCAAGATGGTTTAACTCAGTTAGGCAACCGTCGAAGTTTTGACGAACAAATAAAACGCACCATGGCCCAAGCCACTCGCAGGCATACCCGTGTTGGTTTAATTCTTTGTGATTTAAATAAATTCAAAGCAGTTAACGATACGCACGGCCACGCTGTTGGCGATAGCGTCTTAGTAAATTTTGCCAATGCACTGCGCCAAAGTGTTCGAGACACTGATTGCATTTTTCGCTTCGGTGGTGATGAGTTCGCGGTAATCGTTGCTGATGCTTCGGAGCAATCATTAGCGGTAATCGAGCATAGAATTTACTTTGCGATGGCTCAAGATGCACTATTGGCAAAGTATAAGGTTACCAGTAGTTTAGGCCTGGCATTTATGAATAGAGCTGACACGGCTATTAGCTTTTTTCAACGTGCAGATAGCGCGCTATATTCGCAAAAGATGAATATGCCACAAAAGTTGAGTATCGTATCTCAACAGTTGATTTAATGACGTTAGTTCACACCGTGATATTCCCAGCTGTTCTGGTAACAAAAATCACTATAGTGAATAATTAACCGTATTATTAATTAACTTCGCGCAACGCACGTGACTTTTCAATTGGCGTTGCGCCAACATATAGCCGGCAAAACCTTACCGCTCGCGCGAAACTTTCCGGGCCCATTTTTGCCAACACATGTCGAAAAAAAGCCAAGTCCAAATCAAAATTAAGACTATAGTGTGCTATTGCCTCATCAATGCTCGGATAACAGAGACCATCAAAGCAAAATTCTCGCTCACCTTCTTCGTTTTCGAGTTCGATACCATCAAGTACCAGTGGCCAACCACGAAAATTCACTCTATCTTTAGCAACTTGATACATAAACCAAGCACTTTTTTGAAAGCCCGCAAAACTGCCTCCTTCAAAACCAGAACTGGCTAGCTGGTCTTGCGTCCAGTTAAGTCCTATAGCAAGATCTTTGCGATATTTTTCAATTAGGTATATTTTTACGCTTTTTTCAACTTGCCAAATGCTACGCACCTTTGCCTTAATAGCAGCGCGCGAACACTCCAAACAACTCGGTATCGTTAATTTTTCATGTGGGCAGTCAAAAACTAAATGCGTTGAATGAGGGAAAGTAAAACAGTGACCTGCTGGCTCTGAACAAAACCAGCAGTGATGTCGATAGTTAAAAGGGACATCGATGTACGTATTATCAAACATAAATAATCTACAACGTTATGAACGCTAATAAGCGAGCTATTTACGTTTTTTATTTACCGTTTTAGTTACCGGTTTATTTTTTTTGTTTGCTTTGGCTCGGCGTTGCGCTGCAGGAGTTGCATCGGCTTTTTTACGGGCTAACAATTGGTTTTTTTCTTGGGTCGCTTTATAACGGCTGCGCTTTAATGGCGCTTCTTCTTTAGCATCATAATGTGCCGGTAAAGGGCGATCTAATTCATAACCAGGGACGATAATACGTTCAAATTTTCGCTCGATTAACGCTTCAATATTATCAAGGAACTGTTCATCTTTAGGGCTTACCAATGAAATCGCTGTTCCTGACTTGCCTGCACGACCGGTGCGACCAATACGATGCACGTAATCCTCTGGCAAAAAAGGTAAATGAAAGTTAACGACATAAGGTAAATTAGCAATATCGAGTCCGCGCGCAGCAACATCGGTTGCCACTAACACCCGAACACTACCATCAACAAATTGCTCAAGGGCTTTATTACGCGCTCCTTGAGTTTTATCGCCATGACATAACGCGGTTTTTATACCATCGAGTTTTAACTCTTTCGCTAAGATATTCGCGCTTTCTTTAGTGCCCGCAAAAACTAACACTTGCTGCCAATTATTGACACCAATAAGTTCAGATAACAGCTCAGCTTTACGGGTTTCAGAAACCCAATAGACTGACTGTTTTACTTTACCCGACGTTGAGTTTTGACGTGCAACTTCAATCGTTCTTGGTGTTTTAAGAATTTTCTTTGCAAGGGTTTTGACTTTGTTTGAAAATGTAGCAGAAAACATCAAGGTTTGGTGTTTAGCTTTGATCATAGCAATAACACGTTCAATATCGTTATAGAAACCCATATCAAGCATGCGATCTGCTTCATCTAAAACAAGGTATTGCACCTGTGATAAATCTAAGTTGCGCTGTTCTAGATGCTCAATTAAGCGTCCAGGAGTTGCCACTAAAACATCAACACCACTTTTTAGCATTTTGGTTTGTGGTGGCATATTAACACCACCAAAAATAACACCAGAGCGCAAAGGTAAAAACTCACTATAGGTTTTTACATTGTCAGCAACTTGTGCAGCCAACTCGCGTGTAGGAGTTAAAATTAGCGCCTTAACTGTGGTGGTAGTATCAAAACCATCGGCATTAGGCTTTACTTTTTTCGCTAGCGCATCAAGAATAGGTAAGGTAAAAGCGGCTGTTTTCCCAGTACCTGTTTGAGCGCTAGCTAAAACATCAACACCGGTGCGAATAACGGGAATAGCTTGTTGTTGAATCGGGGTTAAATTTTTATAACCGCATGCTTTTACCGCTTTTAGTAAATTAGCCGATAAACCTATTGCATCCACACTCATCACATCACCATTTCTTCGTTATCGTAAACAACGCAGCAGCCTAAATGCAGTGCGCCAAAATTAAGGCGCGGATTATAGCAGCTTTATTGCTAGTTGTTGCATTAAATAATACTAAGATTATTAAGCACTACCCTAACAACCCACTAAATAGCATTACGGTAAATTCAATCGCTGGTTTCATTTTGCTTTTTCTGCCAAATGCCTTTAGTCAAATTCAACGTATGCTGTTCTTGTTCATCAGGTAAGTATGTTGGTAGCAAGCCTTTATCTTGTTGCTGATGATAATCTTTGGTTATTTTTACCACCACTTTTGATAGCATAAATAATGCGGTTACATTAACAACGGTCATTAAACCGGTCGACAAATCAGCCAAAGCAATGACTTCGGGTAGTGTTGCTACAGAGCCAAATACTAACATTAACAAGAAACCGACTCGTAAAAACCATCGCCCTAGTAAATTATCCATTTTTAAATATTTTAAATTATTATCCGCATAAGCATAGTTTGCCACTATTGAGGTAAAAGCAAATAATAATATTGCTATCGTTATAAAATCTCCGCCCCAAGGCCCTACTTGATAGGCCAGTGCTTGTTGAGTTAATTGCACGCCATGTGCGTCGCCGCCTGTCTCTTTAAAAAGTAGGATCAATATTGCCGTACAAGAACAGATGACAATCGTATCAAAGAACACCGCTAACATTTGGATGTAACCTTGAGATACTGGATGGGGAGGAAAAGGCTCAGCCGCCGCCGCCGCATTGGGTGCACTGCCCATACCGGCTTCATTAGAATATAAACCACGCTTAACGCCTTGCACTATAGCAGCGCCCACCAGCCCACTGCCCGCTTCTTTTAGCCCCAATGCCGAAGCGAAAATATCATTAATCACCATCGGCACTTTTTCAATGTTCATCCAGATAACACCAAAGCAAACGATTAAATAGAGCAAGCCCATAAATGGCACAGTAAGTTCAGCAAAGCGGGCAATATTTTTTAGCCCCCCCATAACAATAAAGCCAGCACCAAAGGTAATCGCAATACCGGTATATAAAGGGTTAAAACCGTACGAACCGTTAAAAGCACTGGTGATAGAATTAGCCTGCACGGCACTAAAAACGAAGCCATAACCAAAAAACAAGCAGAGAGAGAAGGTCACAGCTAATTTTTTATTATTTAGGCCTTTACTCATATAATATGCAGGGCCACCGCGAAAGTTGCCATTACTGTCGCGCTCTTTATAAAGTTGTCCTAAGGTGCTTTCAGCAAATGCTGTTGCCATACCGACTAAGGCAATTAGCCACATCCAAAAAACGGCCCCCGCACCGCCAAGTGAAATAGCAACCGCAACCCCCATTAAATTACCGGTGCCAACACGAGCCGCCAATGAGGTACACAAGGCTTGAAACGATGAAATACCTTGACTTGAACTTTTACGACTGGATTTTAAAATGGTAAACATGTGAAAAAAACGTCTAAACTGTAACCCTTTCAAACGCACTGTAAACCAGATACCACAAGCGCTAAGTAGATAAATTAAAACACTGCCCCACAAATATCCGTTGATAGTTCCTACCCACATTTCAATGACACTGGGCTCAATTACACTTGGTTCTACCACGTTATTCTCCGAAGGTTTAAGTATTAATAATTTTAATCTTCAATAGCTTAACAAAATTGCATGTTCGATATATAACTTTATCATCACAATAGAAAAGAAAATTAATCACCTCTTCGATTATGTAAAAGCAAGTAAATACTTTTCTGCAACACCGCAGTAAAGATTAAATCACCTGATGTTTTGGTCGCTAAAAACAACAATGCCGATAATAAATTATCGGCATTTTAATCGCCTAAGCTTAGGCTCTAAATGACTAAACTATAAGGCTTTAAGTATTTGCTCAACAGAATCCTTAGCATCACCAAATAACATTTGCGTGTTATCTTTAAAGAACAATGGGTTTTGCACACCGGCATAACCTGTGCTCATTGAACGTTTAAACACGATAACATTTTTCGCGTGCCATACTTCTAAAACCGGCATACCAGCAATGGGACTAGTGGGGTCTTCTGCCGCAGCTGGATTTACCGTATCGTTTGCACCAATGACCAACACCACGTCGGTTTTAGCAAAGTCATCATTAATTTCTTCCATACCTAACACAATATCGTATGGCACTTTTGCCTCCGCTAACAATACGTTCATGTGACCAGGTAAGCGCCCCGCGACAGGATGAATAGCAAAGCGCACATCAATACCCTGCTCTTTTAACGCCTGGGTTAATTTATAAACCGGATACTGCGCTTGCGCTACCGCCATACCGTAACCAGGGGTAATAATAACTGACTTGGCGCCACTAAGCATATCAGCGACTGCATCTGCGGTGGTTTCAACATGGTCTCCGTAGTCAGTATCGTTGTCTATGACGACATTGGTACCAAAACCACCAGCGATAACGCTGATAAAAGAGCGATTCATTGCCTTACACATAATGTAAGAAAGAATGGCCCCTGAAGAGCCTACCAGCGCACCTGTAACAATCAATAAATCATTATTTAGCATAAAGCCTGCGGCTGCGGCTGCCCAGCCTGAATATGAATTAAGCATGGAAACAACCACTGGCATATCAGCACCGCCAATTGACGCGACTAAATGCCAACCAAAAGCTAAGGCAATAAAGGTCATCAAGTACAAGGTACTATTACCGCCGCCTTGCTGAACAAATGCCACTAGCAATATAAGGGAAACCACACCAGCAACTAAATTTAATTTATGACGCTGTGGCAACATTAATGCCGCCGAGTTAATAACGCCACGTAACTTACCAAAGGCGACAATGGAGCCCGTAAAAGTTACTGCGCCAATAAATACGCCTAGAAATACCTCCACTAAATGGATATTAGTCGCCATTTGCTGGCTGTCAGAGAAATTAGCCATGGCAGAATGATCCATTTCAAAGTAACTGTTATAGCCCACCAATACCGCCGCTAACCCCACAAAACTGTGTAATATAGCGACTAGCTCTGGCATTTGTGTCATTTCAACTCTCTTCGCCAACAGCAAGCCAATGGTCGCACCAATCACCATAGTGACTAAAATGATCCAAACATTATCAACACGAGGATCAGCAATGGTGGCGACCAGTGCGATTATCATACCGACTATGCCATACCAATTTCCGGTTTCAGCGGTTTGCTGTTTACTCAGTCCTGACAAGCTAAAAATAAATAATAACGCAGCAATAATGTAAGCTGCACTGATTAACCCTTGAGAAAATTCCATTCTACTGTCCCTATTTTCTAAACATTTTTAACATGCGTTTAGTGACAACAAAGCCACCAACAATATTGATGGTAGCAATGAGTATTGCGACACCAGCGAGCAATTGAATTAACGGGCTACTATTACCCACCTGTAAAATTGCGCCAACAATGATGATGCCAGAGATGGCATTGGTCACACTCATCAGTGGTGTATGCAGTGAATGGCTAACATTCCACACCACGTTGTAACCAATAATGCAGGCCAAAACAAATACAGTAAAATGCGATAAAAAATCAGCCGGCGCAACACTAGCGATCCAAGCGAAGAGCAAAGCGCCAACGGCCATAAAACTGTGTTTCTTACGTTGACTCATAGGCTCAGCTGACTTAACCTCAAGCACTTTAACGGCTTCAGTTTTGGGCTTAGCTGGTGCAGCACTCACTTGAATAGGCGGTGGTGGGAAAGTAATTTCATTAGTTTTAACAACGGTCATATTTCGGATAACGACATCGTCAAAATCAATATTGAGCGTACCGTCTTTTTCTTTACATAATAGCTTTGTTAGGCTGACTAAATTATTAGCGTATAACTGTGAAGCTTGATTTGGTAAGCGAGAAACCAGATCTGTGTAACCAATAATTTTTACGCCATTAGCATTAACCACTTTACCTGCTTGGGTTAATTCACAATTGCCACCACCGGCTGCCGCCAAATCAACGACAATACTGCCAGTTTTCATTGACTCAACCATTTTTGCCGTAATGAGCTTAGGTGCTGGCTTGCCAGGGATCATGGCTGTGGTAATAATAATATCAACATCTTTTGCTTGTTCAGCAAACAGCGCCATTTCAGCGTCAATAAAGGCCTTGCTCATCTCTTTTGCGTAACCATCACCAGAGCCAGTGTCTTCAGGCTCTTCATAGTCAAGTTCAAGAAACTCAGCGCCCATGCTTTCTATTTGTTCTTTGACCTCTGGACGCGTATCGAACGCGCGAACAATTGCCCCTAAACTACCGGCCGTGCCGATTGCCGCTAAACCAGCGACACCTGCGCCAATAATCATCACCTTGGCAGGCGGCATTTTACCCGCCGCAGTTATTTGACCGGTTAAAAAACGCCCAAAGTGATGGGTCGCTTCGATGACCGCACGATAACCGGCAATATTAGCCATCGAACTTAACGCATCCATTGATTGACTTCGGGTCATTCTTGGCACCATTTCCATTGCCAAAGTCGTGATGTTTTTATCTTTTAATGCGGTCAGAATCGCTTCGTTTTGCGCAGGAGCGATAAAACTAATGAGATGTGCCTCATCTTTCATTAAAGCGATTTCTTCAATAGTCGGGGGGTTTACTTTAAAGATGAGATCGCACTGCCAAACATTCTTCTTAGTGACGACAGTCGCGCCAGCATCAACAAACTCCTCGTCAGTAAAGCTTGCTTTAGTGCCACAACCTTTTTGAATTTGCACCTTGAAACCAAGTTTGAGTAGTTCAACTACTGCCGTTGGCGCGCTAGCGACTCGGTTTTCACCTGATAATGTTTCCTTCGGTATACCAATAATCATAAATCACCTTTATTTCATCATAAAAAACCTTATTCGCAAGCTCGGCACATAAATTGTCATGTTGAGCTTACTCACGAGTTATCTGATGCTATTGAACGTTAAAATTATTATTATTACTAATTAGATTAATGTTTTACCATTAATTGCTTGATTTTCATACATCAAGCTTATTTATTTTCAATATAGGCAAAGCTTGATAGTTTTATCAGCTGCAGGCTAAAGGTCTAGTTTGCGCTGTGACAAGAATAGATTAATATAAAGCGATGCCCATAATAAGGATAAAAATATGATTTATCGACTTGCTGCGCTAACGCCAAGTTTCAATGAGAGCAATTTTATCGCGCCAAATGCCACCTTAATTGGCGATGTGACATTAGGTGAACATGCTAGTATTTGGTTTAATGTCGTTATTCGTGCCGACCTTGCCAAAATCATTATAGGTGAGAATACAAATATTCAAGATGGCTCTATTTTACACGTTGACGCTAAATACCCGATGACTATAGGTCGCAATGTTACGGTTGGTCATAAAGTCATGTTACACGGCTGTACGATTGGAGAAAATACCCTTATTGGCATGAATGCCGTGGTACTAAATGGCGCAAATATCGGCAAAAACTGTTTAATTGGCGCCAATAGTTTGATCACGGAAAACATGCAAGTGCCCGACGGACACTTAGTATTAGGCTCACCAGCAAAGGTGATTAAAGCGCTCGATGCATCAACTCAAGCAATGTTCACTCAATCAGCAAGGCATTATGTTGAAAATGGCCTACGTTATTTGAACGATTTAGTACCATTATAATTATCGTTAGCTTGCTTAATAGGTAGAACAGGTATTTAAGTATTATAAGTTTAGTGCTGGCTCTTTGGTATCATCCTACCCTGAATTGCACTCTCATCTGTTTTAAGATGAGAGGAGCTGTTTTAACTAAACTTAAATAAGCCCAAAAAACAGAGTTTTATTACTTAACGTATTCACTGAGCAAAATACGATACCTGCAACAAGCAGCCTAAGGCAAAAACCAGGAGAATTTTCAGAAGTGAGCGCTAAACACAGCAGCTTTTAGTGCTTACATCGCAGGTATAACACCAGAATAAAGATATTATATTAACAAAAGACAGCCTTATTCTTAGTAGAATAAATGTAGAAAAACATCGGGTTTATTCATAAATTGCTACCACTCAGCCATTCAATGTCGCAACATTAAGCTTATTAGCTGTTTATAAATTTTTATATTTAGTGTTATTATTGCAAATAAATTCAATAACTAATTAAAAAACAACAAGATTATGATTAGATTTCTAGCAGTAATGATGTTTATACTGATGTTTGCTGGCTGTACATCAATGAATAAAGATGAATGTGAGTTAGCTAATTGGAGCGCTATAGGGTATTTGGAAGGAGCGAGTGGCATGAGTATGTCTACCTTTCAGGAATACCAAAATGACTGTGCTGAACATAGAGTTAAGGCCGATTATCAAGCTTTTAAACAGGGGCATCATGAAGGGTTGAGCGAGTTTTGTAGCATGGAACGCGGTATGGAAGTGGCGACCAGTGGTAGAAATTATAATACTATTTGTAAGAGTAGTCAGTTTCCAAACTACAGTGAAGGCTACCAAGTAGGTATCAACCTTTACTGTAGTTACGATAATGGCCTTGGAACCGGAAATAACGGCGGTAATTATAATAGTAGATGCCCTAGTGATCGCTTCCCGATGTTTAACGATGGTTATCAATCTGGACTTCAACAGTATTGTTCTTATGCTAGTGGCTTCCAATTAGGTTTCAACGGGAAAGCCATCAACATCAATTGTCGACAAAATTATTTTAAAGAATTTAGTACTGGGTATAATGTTGGAAAAACGCGCTTCAACGACATCAACGAACTGAATCACCTTGAAGATGAGATGCTAGCCTCAAGAAAAAATATCGCACGAGAACAAGAAAAAATTGTTCGAGCGGAAGTCCAAATTGTCAGTGACAACAGTTCGCCTGAAATCCGCAAACGAGCATTGGATAATATAAAACTATATCAACATGAAATAAGTAGACTAGAATTTGAAATTATAGCACTTGAACATAAAGTGGTATTGCTAACAGATAAGCTAAATAAAAAAGATGATGCCAGTAGCAGCATAAATTAACTCAAATGTCAGGTGGATTACTCCACTTGCTTAACTTTGAAAATAAAAAGTGCCTATAATTTACTCTACTTGTAATCACTTGGCACAATCTAACTGATTAGCACATTATCAGTTAGATTGTGAACCGCCGCTATACTTAAGCGCTATAGGTATTTTTTCGTTTTACATTTAACAACGTATACCATATAGCTTTAATCTCAAAAAATATGATTATTAACCGGCTTTGTAATCGTTCAGTGTTATTATCATATCGTGCAAACTATCTTGGTTTACTTGGATGATCCCACGCTTAGGCCTGTCTAAGTCAATAATGATAAATACCACTAAGACGATGAGCGTAAACAGTAACACGGTAGGAAATGCCGGACGCTTCTTCCCTAAGCCACTGTTATAACCTAACATACCGCCAACGGTAACAAAGACACAAAATAATAAAAACAAAACCGGCTCTGGCACATGTAACCTAAGCATGGCAGTACGTTTATTTTCAATCTGGATCATGCCAGACAACGACTGATAAAAACCATTAGCAATTAACGTCGACTTGGGATTTTCTAACTCTTGCTGCGCTAATTCAATAAGCTTAGCTTGTGATTTACTGACTTTTTTATTGATGGCGCTGCGCTGCTCTGGATTTGCCAAGTCCACTTGGCTCAGCGAAATACGCAGGGCTAAGTAAGCGTCTAATTCATTAAAAACATCTTCACGTATCTTGCCACTCAACAACTTGGCTTGCATAGCGACTCTTGAAATAGCACCGGCTTCTTCGATAACAGCGCTACTTCGTGCATCGTACCTATGCAGTGACATATTAAAGGTGAAGCCGAGTAATAAGGCTAGTAAACCAATAATGCCAGTTTGAATGGCGGTGGATTGGCTTTTCATCTCAGCGTTTTCTACATCTTTATTGTGTCGCCCTAAGTTATAGGTAATTTGATTAATTATTAACATTAAAATAAAAAGGGTCATAATAATGATAAAGCTATTTTTGTCGTACATTAATTCTTGGCTCACTAATAAAGTCTCTGCATTTGAATAAACCTTCAAGCAATGAGTGGTTTAAGGCGATTGATTGGTCAAGGGATATTTTTATCGCGAATAATATACGTCATAAAGTTGATAGTAATGACAATGTCCATAGAATGGTGGCGGTATCATAACCTGATGTAACAGCAACTACTCAAGCTTAAATGATCACAATAAAACAGCAATAAAGGTAAACTTCTTCATTGGTTATGCTCGCGCACATAGCGCTCAGTATTTTGCTTTACTTGCGAATAAAATACGATAGACATAGTGTCGTTAATCGATATCGTTCAGCGGCCACAGCACAATATAATCTTCAAAATCTTCTAACGCTACATCATCATCTTTAATGATTTTTCCACGTACTGACATGCCAGCTTGATGCATGGCTGATTTTTTACCATTGTGCAATAATGGATGCCAAGAGGGCATACCTCTGCCCTCTTTTAAACGTCGATAGGTACAACTAGGCGGCATAAAAAACACATCATCTAAATTTTCTTGGGTTAACTGCACACAATCTGGCACTAACACAGTACGTTGCTCGTACTTAGAACATTGACAGCTTTTATCATTGAGCAAATGACAGGCAATGTTCGAGTAATTCATCTGCTCGCCTTCAACAATATGGCTAGTCGGCATCAATTCGGTTTCGTCGGTGGTGTCTTCATCATCAATAAATTTATGTAGACAGCATTTTGCACAACCATCACACAAAGATTCCCACTCGGTTCGGGTCATTTCATCTAATGATTTACTTTCCCAAAAGCGCTCGACAATCACTTTTTTTGATTTTACTAGCGAACGGTTATTTTTTTTACTCATAGGGCTTCTTATGGCTGTTTATTGCTAGCTACTTAATAGCAGGATATTTAATGTGATCAGATAAATGTCCAACCGAGCTAACAAAATAATAGGATAAGTTCCAATGCATTAAACTTTTATAATTGTTGTAAGCTAAATAAGCGCGACCTTTTTCACCATCAGGAAAGACTAACGCCGCTTTAATATCAACTTTAGGTAAATTAGTGCCATCGGTACGTCGAATGCCTAAAGCCTGCCACTGTGCTAAAGTTTTTTCGCTATTCGCCCAAGCTTTTAACCAATTTTTACGACCACCGGTATTTCTAGGTATGGCTAATGAGCTATCAAAACCACTGGGTAACCTAACCTGCCGGCCCCATGTAAGTTGGTCACTCCAACCTTCTTTTTTCAAGTAATTTGCCATTGAAGCAAATACATCCGCTTGATTAGCCCAAATATCTTTTTTGCCATCGCCATCACCGTCGACAGCATAACCAACAAACGAGGTGGGCATAAACTGATTTTGCCCCATAGCGCCGGCCCAAGAGCCTTTCATGTTGGCATTGTCAATGTGGCCTTCTTTCAATATTTGTAACGCGGCCCAAAGCTGCTTTTTAAAGAACACTTCACGGCGGCCTTCATAAGCTAAGGTTGATAAAGCAGAAATAACATTATAGTTACCCATGATTTTACCAAAATTAGTTTCTAGCCCCCAAAGTGCGACGATAAATCGCGCTTGCACGCCATATTCAGCGGCGACTTTACTCAATAGTACCTCATGCTCTTTAAATTTTGCTCTCGCACGTTTGATTTTCCAATCGGGTAAGCGTTTTGGCAAATAAGTATCGAGTGTTTCAACGGTTTCAGGTTGATTGCGATCGGCTTTTACCGCACGTTGATGAAAAACAACATTTGCAAAAGATTCATCAATTAATTTTTGCTCAAAACCTTTTGTTAGTGCCTCTTGCTTTAGTTGGACTATGTATTGCTCAAAGCTAACTTTAACATCTGACGTTGTTGCGATTTTATCATCTGCAGCAAAAGATGTTGGTAGCAATAACGCTAAACAAAGTGAAAATGACGTTACTTTTAATGATTTGATATAGCGCATTATGATGCAGTTCCTCGAACACTATCATCAGTTAACATGCTAGCTTTATGGCCTTTTAACATATCTTCTTCCTGCGGTGTTAGCTGCAGATAGTAACCTTGCTCCGCTAAACTCGCTTTTACTTTATCAAGGTCAGCAAAACCTAATTTAACTTTTGCTGCGAGATTCAATACGGTAACCATCACTGGCTTACCAAACATTTTCATTAACGCTTCAGGCACATCGGAAAAATCATCTCGTTTATTTATATAGAGATAAGTTTGTACTTTTTTTGAACTTTTATAAACACTACACAGCATAACGCAGACCTATGATTAAAATTATTTATGGAATCTCAATGGTAATATCAATAACTTAGCAACCTTCAAGTAAGTTTTAACTGCCAGTTATGTAAAGTCATTTTCGACAAATGCCAGCAACTTATCGCCAAACAGCGGCTTACGCCAGCCGCGCATAATATCAACCTGCTGTGGATGACTCTCAGCACCATTGAGCTTAAAGTGCCAGGATAGAAATTGATTTATTTGCTTTTTAGAGGCGAAATTTTCCGTCAGTAAATTGGTTTGTGAACTTAATTCGTTAATATAGTTTTTAACTTTTTTAAAGTTCTGTTTATACCCTGGATATTCGTCAAGACGAACAATTTGCGCCGGCAATTCTGCATTTTGCGCTTCACTTGCACGCTTTAATACCGTCAGCATCGCATGACCTTTGTGGCGAATATCAAGTAACTCAACACCTTCTATAGCCGACATAGCACCAACATTACTGGGGTTAACTTGCGCTAAAGCTAATAATGTATGGTCTTTGGCAATAAAACCAATCGGGCGATCTTTTAGTTTCGCTTGTTGATAACGCCAAATTGTTAATTGCTGTAATCGATAAAGTTGTGATGGATTTAAACGCCAGGCCATTTTAATATTGAGATACAACTGGCTTTCATCTATGGCACTGAACTTACGTTCAACCATAACATCACTTTCTTCTTGCGCAGCTGCTAGCCAACCAGATTTTTCAATATCAGCCATCAATAACGGCAAGATATTAAACAAATGCTCGACATCAGCCGCCGCATAGTTCAACTGTTTTTGCGTTAGCGGTCTTTTCATCCAATCGGTGCGAGATTCAGACTTGTCCAATTCAATATCGGTATAGTGTGCAATCATAGCGGCATAACCCATTGAAATACCATGGCCTAAAATTGACATAATAATTTGACTATCAATTAAGTTTACTGGCCGACAGTTACCTGCGGTTAAGAAAACTTCCAAATCTTCAGAGCAGGCGTGCAACACTTTTTGAATATTTGGGTTTTCAAGTAATTGCCAAAAAGGCGTTAAATCAGGCAAAGCCACCGGATCAATTAATGCTAGAGTTTTACCATCGTTTATTTGAATAAGCCCTAGTTTTGGATACAGTGTTCGCGTACGGACAAATTCAGTATCGATAGCAAGCACACTTGCTTGGGAATAGCGTTGACAAACTAGCTGTAATTGCTGACAGTCTTCGACATAGATTATTTCAAGAGTTGCTTGCACGTAATGTCCTATATAAACCAAATACTAAGATAACCGCTCGTTGCTGCATTAATAACGTTAAAGGCGGTAATGGAAGTCGCATTAATCGTTACCATATCTTATTTTTAAATTATTTTCTAACCATTGCGCCAATGAAACTTGATGACTCAAGGCAAATAAAAATGACAAGTTCGAGACTTAACTGAACTTGTCATTTTTATTGAGAGCGACCATTGCGCGATTATTAACGTTTGCGTTTAGCCACTTGCTGGCTACGGTGTTGATGTTTTTTAACTGAGCGACGAATTCTGCGACTTTTCGCGTTATCCATGGCTTTCTCGTCAACCTTCACCTTACTTTGCGTTTCAGGCTCTAAATCAACCAGTTTTCTGTAGTAGTTAACATCTTTTAAGTTTAGTTCTGTCCAGCCGCCTAAAGGGAGCTGACGTTTCATTTCCATATCGCCATATCGCACACGGATCAAACGACTAACTTGCACATCTTGGCTCTCCCAAAGACGACGAACTTCACGATTACGCCCTTCAGATAACACGACATGGAACCAATGGTTTCGACCTTCACCACCTTTATAGGTGATCTTTTGAAACTTCGCTGGGCCGTCTTCTAGTTTTACACCATGACGCAAAGTTTGTAACATTGCCTCATTAACTTCACCAAATATTCGCACGGCATATTCACGTTCAACCTGTTTAGATGGATGCATTAAACGATTAGCCAGTTCACCATCAGTGGTAAAAAGTAACATACCTGAGGTATTAATATCCAAACGACCTACCGCTACCCATCGACTCCCCTCTAATTTAGGTAAGCGATCAAATACTGTTGGGCGACCTTCAGGATCTTTGCGAGTACACATTTCGCCTTCTGGCTTGTTGTACATTAATACGCGACATAAATCGTCTTCTAAAGGCTTAAGCTTAACTTGATGTCCATCGACACGTATAAGTTCATTGCCTTCAACGCGATCGCCTAAATAAGCGGTTTTACCTTCAACACTAACACGACCTGCGCTAATATAGGTTTCCATTTCACGGCGTGAACCAGCGCCTGCGCGCGCTAATACTTTTTGTAATTTTTCAGACATAGGTCTTAACTCTCTTACGTCAGTAACTTCACAGTTAGCAGCGGTAAAACCCGCGCTACTATTACGTCTCTGTCTCTTTAAGTTTAGGGTATATAACCCTGTGTTTAGTTATACCAATTGGTATGCTAGTTAACCTGCCAAGCAATTTAACTAGTAAAATCTTCCATCGGCATTAAGGCCGGCAATTGGTCGAGCGATGTTAGCGAAAAGTAATCAAGAAATTCTTGTGTACTCGCATACAGTACAGGTCGACCTGGCACTTCCTTATGGCCGATAGTTTTAATCCAATTTCTTTCCGTCAAGGTCTTAATAATCAGACTACTGACAGCAACACCGCGAATGTCTTCTATTTCACCACGGGTAATAGGTTGCTTATAGGCGATTAGCGCTAATGTTTCTAGAATAGCACGTGAATACTTCGGTGCTTTTTCTTGATACAAATGCCCTAAATCATCACTAAGTTCTGCTGGTGTTTGAAACCGATAACCTGAAGCAACTTTATTAAGCTCAACACCACGGCCTTTATAGTGAGCCTGAATGGCGATAATTATATCACGGATCCGCAAATTACTAACACGATATTCAATTAAAAAATCGCGTTTAAGCAATTGTACCGACAATGGCTTATCGGCAATAAATAACGCGGCTTCAACCAAACGTTGTAGCTTGGCATCATCGATATCTTTCTGGCGTATTCTATCGGTTATCATTTATGCTAATTTCACCATTTATTTTACTGCGAGGTTTACTATTATTTTTGCTGTTACAGGCACTAAAAATGCCTAGGAAGACAAACACGAATTTCGCCATACACCTTGGTTTGCACACACTCTATAAGGGATTCTTTAATCAGTTCCAGAATGGCTAAAAAGGTCACTACAACGCCTTGTTTGCCTTCTCTGGTAGTAAACAAATCACTAAAATCACAATAAGGTTTATCTTTATCAGCATCCTTGAGGATGGCCATAATCTTTGCCATGCGCTCGCGCGTTGATAACGACTCTCTTTGAATATGATGATGTTCATATGCCTGTGTTCTTTTAATTACCCCTTGCAGCGCGCTCACTAACTCAGCTAAGTCAACTTGGCTATTGAGAATTTCAGGGACAAAGTTTTCCGCTAATTCTACTTTTGCAATAAAACTATCGCGGTCAATGCGTGGTAAATCATCAATATTTTCAGCGGCCTTTTTAATCACTTCATATTCTTGTAGTTTTCTAACCAATTCAGCCCTTGGATCCCCCTCTTCTGCTTCAACGGCTTGTTTTGGTAATAATAAGCGTGATTTAATTTCCGCTAAAATTGACGCCATGACCAAATACTCAGCCGCTAACTCCAATTTAATATCTTTCATCAGATCAACATAAGTCATGTATTGCGTCGTGATAGGTGCAATAGGTAGATCTAAAATATCAAATTTTTGTTTCCGAATTAAATATAGCAAGAGATCGAGCGGCCCTTCAAACAGCTCTAAAATTACTTCTAAGGCATCCGGAGGAATAAATAAATCTTGTGGCTTTTCAATAATGGCCTCACCACGCAATAAGGCAAAAGGTAATACTTGCTGTAGCATAACGCCAGACACAGGCTTTTTAGCTTGCGTAGTGGCATCAGATAATTTCGCTGTACGATCAGACATAAGCCGCTTTCACAGTGTAAATTCTAGGTTAATAAGTTAAGGGTTAGTCGCTATTAGTTAAGTTACTCACCAAGTATTATTGAAACGGTGTTGGGTCACCTTCACCGACACGAATTATTTCAACTTCATCATTGGAGAAATCAATCACAGTGGTCGGGTGCTCGCCTAAATGACCACCATTGATGATCAAGTCAACTTGGTGCTCTAATATATCGCGGATATGCTCGGGATCAAACTCTGCGGTTGCAGCACCGGGCATGATCAGTGTTGTCGACATTATCGGCTCACCTAGTTCGGCTAACAAGGCTTGGGCAATAGCATTGTCGGGTACGCGAATACCGATAGTTTTACGCTTTGGATTTAATAAGCGTTTAGGGACTTCTTTCGAGCCTTTAAAAATAAAGGTATATGGCCCAGGGGTATTATTCTTCAGCAAGCGAAAGGCACTATTTTCAACACGAGTGTATTCTGATAATTCTGATAAATCACAGCACATCAAGGTAAAGTTATGCTCTTTATCAATATCTCGAATATTGCAAATACGCTCCAAGGCTTTTTTATCGCCTATATGACAGCCTAAAGCGTAACCAGAGTCTGTTGGGTAAACGATAACACCACCTTGACTAATAATAGCCGCCGCTTGCTTCATTAGGCGACCTTGCGGGTTATCGGGGTGAACATAAAAAAATTGACTCATAATGAGCTCCAATTAAATAATAACTTTGCCATGATGATGTGAGTACCAAACGGCTTATAATTTTTCATTTGCAAACATTAAAAGCGACCTTTAAACATCCAGCACCTTAGCCTACCGACTTTGCTTGCCAAAGTTGCCAAATAGGTTTGGCCTGTTCAGGCATAATTAAATTGCGGCCTAAATCACTCCAACGACTTGGCTGGTGAAAGTCCGAGCCCATCGATGCATGTAAATCGTATTCGGCACAATAGCTTAGCATTATTTTACGTTGCTCATTGTTCATCTGCGGTAAAACCACTTCCAAACCGTCACCTTGTGCCGCTTTAAAATCAACAATTAAACGCCGTAACCACTTCGAGGTTAAGTCGTATCGTATCGGGTGTGCCATGACAGCAACACCACCAGCAACATGAATGGTCGCAACCGCTTCTTCAATACTACACCAATTGGGATTAACATAAGCGCGTTGGCCTTTGCCAATATATTTATCAAAGGCCGCTTGCATTTTACTGACAATACCGCGTTGTAAAAGTACCCTAGCAAAATGCGCGCGGGTAATAGAGCCATCACCTGCCATCGCCTTAGCTTGACTATATACGTCATTAAAACCGCATTTTGTTAGTTTCTCGCCCATGGCCTTAGCCCGATCTTCTCGGCGCTTTTGCTGCGCAGAGATTAACGCTTGTAACGCCGTATGCTCCGAAACTATATTTAAACCAACAATATGAATTTCAAAACCTTGCCATTGGGTAGAAATTTCGATGCCATCAATCAAGGTTAATGGAATATTTTTATCTACAATAGTACGTTTTGCACTATCAAGACCTGCTACCGTGTCGTGATCTGTGATGGCTAACACATCAATTTGAAAGTTAATCGCCCGTTCTATCAGCTCTTTCGGCGTTAACGCGCCATCAGAGCAATTAGTATGACTATGCAAGTCAACGCGTAAGTTGGAAAAATCTCTTTTATTTGTAAAATCAGTAGTTGACATCATTACGCGAATCGGTTCTTCTATAGGGACTTAAAATAGCCTAAACCAAGTGCAAGTCGCTAATTAGGCAAGTGAATAAAACGATTTTACTGAGATAAAACAGATAATGATACAAGTAAAAAAAACTATTTCTTTAATTTGGTGGTGGCATAACTCCGTATAACTGGGTTGTGATGTTTACTTGTAAGTAAAAATTCTGAAAACCCGCACCCTATTGCGGGTTTTTTGCTTTTAATCAATTGAAAATATAACGAGATATAGATGTTAAGAATTAAAGTAAAACGTTGGTTTTTATGGTGGCTTCTGCCTATTTACGCTGGATGACCGTTTTTAAATAGATTATTTGTAGGAATACCCATGAGCAATTACCCAGAAAATACCACTGAAAAAATGCAGTTTGATGCTGCACTCGATAAACAACTGCCCGGTGCGGTTGCTACTATCACTGAAAGTTTAAGCTATCAAAGCGATCCCCTAGCGGTCTTTCACACCCTTTGTGCTGAAAAAGAAAACACCCTACTACTAGAGTCGGCAGAAGTTGATAAAAAGCATCAACTGAAAAGCCTACTATTAACTGATACTGCGGTTAAAATTGTTTGTCACGGCAATAGCGTTAACTTTAGTGCATTAAGCAAAAATGGTGAAAATGCCCTTGCCTTTGCTCGGCAAACTCTAGCGTCAGATGCCGCAATTAGCGGCGACAATAAAGCCTTTACCGCAAACTTCGCAGAAGTCACTGAGCAACTCGATGAGCGTTCACGGCTACTTGCGGTTAACCCTTTTCAAAGTTTACGCTTATTTAGCCAGCTTAAAAACACCAGCGAGCACCCGTTTGCCATATTTCTTGGTGGTGCCTTTGCATTCGATATGATGGCGATGAGTGAATCATTGCCCGATGTTGCTGATGGTGAAAACTCCTGTCCCGATTTTGTTTATTATCTGGCAGAAACCTTGATTATTATTGACCATGAGCAACAATCCAGTGAAGTGATTACCAACCAATTTACCGGTGCAGGTTATGAAACAGCAAAAAGCGCGGCATTAGCTCGAATCGCAGCAATCAAAGCCAGTTTATACACTGATATAACCGCAACATTTGAGCTTAAAGTGCCTGACATTCATGCACACTTACCGGTAAATGAAGATAACTCGCTGAGTTGCGATATTGACGATAGCGCTTTTTGTCAGATTGTAAACGACTTAAAAGAGAATATTTTAGCCGGCGATATTTTTCAAGTTGTACCATCTCGCACCTTTAGCCTAACTTGCTCAAACACCCTTAATGCCTATAAAGCGTTAAAGCAGCGTAATCCCAGTCCGTACATGTTTTATTTACAAGATAATGAATTTTGTATTTTTGGTGCCTCACCAGAATCGGCGCTTAAATATCAGCAAAGTAATCGGCAAGTAGAAATTTACCCCATTGCAGGTACTAGGCCACGCGGTTTTAATCCCGATGGCAGTTTATCGCCTGATTTAGATAGCCGTATCGAATTAGATTTAAGATTAGACAAAAAAGAACTGGCTGAGCACATTATGCTAGTTGATTTAGCCCGCAATGATATCGCCCGCGTTAGCCAACCGGGTACGCGTCACGTTGCTGACTTATTAAAGGTAGACCGCTATTCCCACGTTATGCATTTGGTTTCTCGTGTCTGTGGCACTTTAGAGCATGAATTAGATGCGCTGCATGCTTATCAAGCTTGTATGAATATGGGCACGTTATCAGGTGCGCCAAAAGTAAAAGCAACCGCATTAATACGTGAAGTTGAAGGTAAACGCCGTGGCAGTTATGGCGGTGCTGTTGGCTATTTAACCGGTAACGGTGATATGGATACTTGTATCGTTATTCGCTCAGCATTCGTCAAAAATAGCCAAGCACAAATCCAAGCCGGTGCGGGGGTAGTTTTTGATTCTGATCCGCAATCTGAGGCCAACGAAACCCGGCAAAAAGCTCAAGCGGTGATCAGTGCCATTAAAGATGCTGAAGATAAAATTTTAGTTATTTCTCATCAAGAGCGGCCTATGACAATAAAAAATAGCGCCGCACTGCAACAGGAGGTTAACTGATGAATTCACCTGACACTTTATCGAACTCTTCAAGCCGCACTTTACCAGAGATTATCATGTTAGATAATCTCGACTCGTTTACCTATAATTTAGTCGATGAATTTCGTTGTTTAGGATACCAACTGACGATATATCGTAACACTTTAAGCGCTGAATTTGTTTTTCAAAAGCTGCAAGAAAAACAGCAAAGCAACAGTGCTGGCGTTATTTTAGTGCTTTCACCAGGTCCTGGCGACCCAACACATGCTGGCTGCTTAATGCCACTGTTAGCACTTTGCGCGGGACAATTCCCGATACTGGGCATTTGTTTAGGCCATCAAGCATTAATTCAACATTATGGTGGCGTAATCGCACGCGCCCCCGAAGTGGTACATGGCAAATCATCGAATATTATCCATAACGAATTAGGAGCATTTAAAGGTATATCTAACCCTTTACCTGTCGCTCGCTATCATTCGCTGATTGCAAGTGAAATGCCTAAACAATTAACTATGACGGCACACGTGAATTTAATTAGCGACAATAAAGCCATTGTTTTACCGATGGCGATTGAGCATAGCAGTGATGCCGCGATTGGCTTTCAGTTTCATCCCGAATCAATATTAACGACATTTGGTACGCATTTATTAGCCCAAAGCCTTATTCACCTTTGCGCTATAGCGAATAAAACCATTTACAAAGTACAAGGGCATGCTCATGACCACTAATGAACTTAGTAGTACACCTGCACCACATACTCAGGCAGAAATTAACGATGACATTAGCCATAGTGCGTTGACTAGCCTAGTTGACGGTGATTCTTTAACGCAACAGCAAAGTCATGATTTATTTGAACGGGTCATCACGGGGCATGTTGCGCCTGAACGATTAGCCGCGATACTCACGGCATTGAAAATGAAAGGTGAAACACCGGCTGAAATTGCTGGCGCTGCGATGGCAATACGCGCTAACGCCACGCCTTTTCCAAGCCAAAATAACCAGGTTGCAGATTGTGTTGGTACCGGTGGCGATGGTGCAAATACCATCAATATATCCACCACCGCAGCGATTTTAGCGGCGGCTTGTGGTTTAAAAATGGCCAAGCATGGTAATCGAAGTGTCTCAAGTATGTCTGGCTCTGCTGACTTGTTAGAAGCCTTAGGTGTTAACTTAACCATGTCGCCTGAGGTGGCTAGTCAATGTTTAGCACAAGCCAATATCTGTTTTTTATATGCCCCGGCTTATCATGCGGGTTTTAAACATGCAGCGCCGGTTCGCAAAGCTATGGCGATCAGAACCTTGTTCAATATTCTAGGTCCATTGGTTAATCCGGCAACGCCGGAAGTTATGTTACTCGGTGTTTATCTGCCTGAGTTAATAACCCCGATAGCCCAAGCTCTATTGCTTACTGGCGTTAAACGCGCTTGGGTAGTTCATGGCAGTGGCTTAGATGAAATAGCACTACACGGAAGAACCCAAGTGACTGAGATCAGCAATGGCGAGTTAATTAAAAAGGAAGTTTCGCCAGCAGATTTTGGTCTGAAAAATTATACCTTAGCTGATATCAAAGGTGGTACTCCACAAGAAAACGCTGAGTTTATCCAAGCAATATTAGCGGGTAAAGGTCAAGAAGCACATAACAGTGCCGTGATCATTAATTGTGCGGCGTTGCTTTATTTACACCGAGAGCAATTGCACGGCAAAGCAGATACCTTATTACTCGCAGCACAATATGCGGCGCAGGTATTAGCTTCTGGTGCGGCAACAACAACCTTAGCCGACTTGGTTCGACACTCTAATTCAGGGGTATCAGCAGCGTGAGTAATATTCTTGAACAAATCGTCGCGAATCGACGTAATGAAATAGCACAACTGAAAAAAGATCTGCCGTTAGCTAGCTTTATTGATGAGTTAACTCCGTCGAAAAAAGATATGTACGCGGCCTTAACCCGCACGACAGCAAAACCTTATGCTGGCTTTATTTTAGAATGTAAAAAAGCATCACCGTCAAAGGGACTGATCAGAGAAGACTTCAATGTTACTGAAATTGCCGGTATTTATGATCATTATGCGGCGGCAATTTCAGTATTGACCGAACACAAGTATTTTCAAGGTGACTTTAGCTTTCTTAAAACCGTCAGTGACTTAGTCAAATGTCCGGTACTTAATAAAGACTTCTTTTTTGATGTTTACCAAGTCTACTTGGCAAGATACTACGGCGCTGACGCAATCTTATTGATGTTAAGCGTACTAGATGATGGCCAATACCATGAACTAGCAACCGTTGCACAATCGTTAAATTTAGCGATTTTAACTGAAGTGTCAAATGAAGAAGAACGTGATCGCGCCGTGGCCTTGAATGCAAAGCTTATTGGCATTAATAATCGTAATTTACGTGATCTTTCGACTGATATTTCACGTACCTATGACTTAGCGCCAACAATTCCAGATGATCGTATCGTAATTTCGGAATCTGGCATTTATAACAACGCCCAAGTAAGAGAACTTGCACCTGCGGTTGATGGCTTTTTAGTCGGTAGTTCGGTGATGGCTGAAGATGATATTGACTTAGCTTGTCGAGAGCTTATTTTTGGTCACAATAAAGTTTGTGGCCTAACAAGGCCTGAGCATGCCAGCTTTGCCATTGATGCTGGCGCTGAATTTGGCGGCCTTATTTTTGCTGAAAAATCACCCCGGTTTATTGATAAAGTCCAAGCGAAAGCTATTGTTAGCGAAAATCCAAGGCTGAAATATGTCGGCGTGTTTGTTAATCACTCTCAACAAGAGGTGATTGAATTAGCCAATGACTTACAACTTTTTGCCGTGCAATTGCATGGTCAAGAAACCCAAGAATATATTGATAGTTTACGCGCAAAGTTAGCCGGTAATTGCCAAATATTTAAAGCCTTACCTGTAGAGAGTACTGTGCCGACATTGCCTAAAAATGTCGACCACATTGTGCTTGATGGTAAAAGTTCCGGTAGTGGCCAAAGCTTTAATTGGCAAGCGTTAGCTGATAGTGAGCAAGACTTATCCCGTTGCTTTCTAGCCGGTGGATTACAACTAGATAATATCAGCCAAGCTTGTAGGCAACTGAGCAACCAAGAATTATTTGGCTTAGATATCAACTCAGGTGTTGAATCAAGCCCAGGCATTAAATGTCGCGATAAACTGCAACAAGTTTTCGCCAAAATACGGAATTATTAAGATGTTAAAATCAACAACAAATAAAACTAAAAAGACCTTACCCGCTTACTTTGGTGAGTTTGGTGGTATGTTTGTCGGTGAATTACTGGTGCCCGCACTAGAGCAACTCGAGCAAGCATTTATTGAATCACAAACTGATGAAGCTTTTTTAACCGAATTCAACAAACTACTGACCAGTTATGCCGGTCGCCCAACACCACTAACATTATGCCGTAATATTGTTAAAAATCCATTGGCAAAAATTTACTTAAAACGTGAAGACTTACTCCATGGCGGCGCTCATAAAACCAACCAAGTTTTAGGGCAAGCGTTACTCGCAAAGCGTATGGGGAAAACTGAAGTTATTGCTGAAACTGGCGCTGGCCAACATGGCGTTGCTACGGCAATAGCTTGCTCTTTATTAGGCTTGAAGTGTCGCGTTTATATGGGCGCAGTTGATTGTCAACGTCAGCAACCGAATGTCTTTCGTATGCAATTAATGGGCGCTGAAGTTATTCCTGTAACCGCGGGTAGTGGCACACTTAAAGATGCAGTTAATGAAGCATTACGCGACTGGTCAGCTAATTATGAAAACGCGCACTATTTATTAGGCACTGCCGCCGGTCCACACCCTTTTCCAACTATTGTCCGTGAATTTCAAAAAATGATCGGTGAAGAAGCCAAACAACAATTACTTGCTGAAGAAGGTCGCTTGCCGGATTACGTTATTGCTTGTGTTGGTGGCGGCTCCAATGCCATTGGTATGTTTAATGATTTTATCGGTGACGAAGGTGTCAAACTTATTGGTGTTGAAGCCGGTGGTAAAGGCATTGATACTGCACATCACGGTGCCACCTTAGTTGCAGGTACTAAAGGTATGTTACATGGCAATTATACTTACATTATGCAAGATAAAGTTGGCCAAATTGAAGAGTCTTACTCGGTATCAGCAGGGCTAGATTACCCCGCGGTGGGTCCACAACATGCACAATTAAAAGATTCTGGTCGTGCTCAGTATGTCGCAATAAATGACGATGAAGCGTTAGCGGCTTTCCAATTACTCGCTCGACATGAAGGTATTATCCCAGCATTAGAATCTTCCCATGCTTTAGCACACGCGCTGAAAATGGCTGACCAAGCGACAGAAGAAACCATTCTTTTGGTTAACCTTTCAGGACGAGGAGATAAAGACCTAGCCCATGTAAACGCAATTATATCGCCTGAGACTGCTGAAAAAAATGCCGTTAAACACCGAGGAGAAGCCTAATGACCCAAGCAACTAACATTGGTATTCGTTATGACCAAACCTTTGAGAAATTAGCGGCGAAAAATGAAGGTGCCTTTATTCCTTTTGTTATCATTGGTGACCCAAATGCTGAGCAATCTTTTGCAGTGATTAAAACACTTATCGATGCGGGCGCAGATGCTTTAGAGCTAGGTATGCCGTTTTCTGATCCCAGCGCTGACGGTTTTACCATTCAAATGGCCGCCCTTCGGGCACTAAAAGCAAATACCAATACTGATGTTTGTTTAGATATTTTAACTCGCGTTCGCGCCTATGCGCCCGATATGCCTATTGGCTTGCTACTTTATGGCAACCTGGTATTTGCTCGAGGCATCAACAATTTTTATCGTGATGTTGCCATCGCCGGGGTTGATTCTGTGCTTATCGCAGATTTACCAATACGTGAAAGCGAGCCTTTTAGACAAGCGGCGATAGCCAATGGTGTTGCGCCCATTTTTATCGCCCCGCCTAACGCTAACGAAGATACCCTGCAAAAAGTAGCCGAATATGGTGCCGGCTATACCTATGTACTAAGTCGAGTTGGTGTTACTGGCACAGAAACAAAAGCTGAAATGACCGGTCATAAAATTATTCGTATATTAGAAAATTATCAAGCTGCACCATCAGTTATTGGTTTTGGTATATCAAATCCTGAACAAGTAAAAGCGGCCTTAGCAACTGGCGCAAAAGGCGCTATTAGTGGCTCTGCGGTAGTTAAGCTTATTGAAAGTAATCTGGGTGATAATCGTGCGATGTTGCAGGAGTTAACGGTCTTTATTAAAGCCATGAAACTCGCGACTAAACTATAAGTTAATAGTCATAGCTTTCAATTTTAAAGACAAAAAAAGCTCATAAGTAATAACTTATGAGCTTTTTAATGACAATTTAACGGCTTAATTTAGTTGATATTAATTAATAGCTAAGCGGATTTCTTTTCCCAAGTATCGCGTAAACCTACCGTACGGTTAAAGACTAACTTACCTGCTGCTACATCTTCTGCTGATATTTTGTTATCTAAACAAAAGTAACCTTGACGTTCAAATTGAAATGCTTGTTCCGGCTTTGCAATTGCTAAATACGGTTCTACTTTCGCCTTGTTGATAATGGTCAATGAATCCGGATTGATCACAGCATGAAAATCTTCTTCTGCCCCTGGGTTTGGTACAGTAAATAAACGCTCATACAAACGAATTTCTGCATCAAGGCTTTGCTCTGCCGCAACCCAATGAATAACACCTTTAGGTTTAGTGCCATCTGTCGGGTTTTTACCCAAGGTTTCAGCATCATAGTGGCAATAAACTGTAGTGATGTTGCCCTCTTGATCTTTATCACAACGCGTCGCGGTTACAACATAAGCGCCACGTAAACGTACGGCTTTATCTAACACTAAGCGCTTATATTTTTTATTAGCTTCTTCACGAAAGTCTTCTGCTTCAATGTAAAGTTCTTTAGCAAATGGCACTATACGTGAACCATGGCTTTCATCACTTGGATGATTTTTCACCTCAAGATTTTCAACTTTATCTGCAGGGTAATTCTCGATCACCAACTTAATCGGGTCTAATACCGCCATAGCACGAGGGGCATTATCATTTAAGTCTTCGCGAATACAAGCATCTAAAACACTCATTTCAACAGTATTATCCATTTTCGTCACGCCAATACGCTTAGCAAATTCTCGTAATGAGCCCGGCGTAAAACCTTTGCGTCGAAATCCAGCAATGGTTGGCATACGAGGATCATCCCAACCACTAACAAGTTTGTCTGCCACCAAGTTATTCAGCTTACGTTTACTCATCACGGTATATTCAAGATTTAAACGTGAAAATTCATATTGACGTGGTGTTGTTTCAATTGAAATGTTTTCAATAACCCAATCATATAAACGCCGATTGTCTTGAAACTCTAAGGTACAAATTGAATGCGTAATACCTTCAATCGCATCTGAAATACAATGAGTAAAGTCATACATTGGATAAATACACCATTTATCCGCTGTTTGATGATGATGGGCAAATTTAACCCGATAAATAATGGGATCGCGCATACACATGAAGCTTGACGCCATATCTATTTTAGCGCGCAGTGCACACTGACCTTCTTTGAAACCACCCTCTTTCATTTTTTCAAATAAAGCTAGGTTCTCTGCAACTGATGTTTCACGATAAGGGCTGTTTTTACCCGCTTGCTTTAACGTGCCACGATACTCGCGCGTTTCTTCAGCATTTAAAAAACAAACATAAGCTAAACCTTTTTCGATCAGTTCAACGGCATAACCATACAAGCGATCAAAGTAATCTGACGAATAGTGAATGTCACCGGCCCATTCAAAACCTAACCATTTAACGTCTGCTTGAATAGAGTTTACGTAATCAATATCTTCTTTTTCAGGGTTAGTGTCATCAAAGCGTAAATTACACAAACCATTATAATCTTGAGCAATACCAAAGTTTAAGCAAATTGATTTCGCATGACCGATATGTAAAAAACCATTCGGCTCAGGTGGAAAGCGCGTTTGCACCTTGTTATGTTTACCACTAGCAAGATCGGCATCAATGATTTGGCGAATAAAATTGGTTGGGCGGTTTTCTACTTCCGACATCAACAGAACCCCTAAAATAATAAAATTTAAATGACATAATTGAAGATATTATATCAATATAATCAAGCTGCGCGCACCTAAAGTTTCGCTTTACATGACAATAATTAACGACATCGTTTTGAATTATCATCTAATACAACCTTATTTGCTCTGTAATCGAGTATGCACTGGCTAGACGTTTGAAGTCTAAAAGATATGATGTGATAACGTAAACGCCAGTAAGCGTAGCTTTCAATGGTTAATCATAAAATTTTAAAAATGATGATTTAATTGCTATTAATTACCCCTAACCAGAGCCAAGAGAAATAATAAAATACATTCACATCAGACCAGTATATTGTTATGTTGTTAATTATAATTTTATTCTTACTGGTTAAAATATCTTTCCATGTCTAATTGCTCAACATCACTAACAACCGCTTCTTCATCGAACTCTCTTCAACTTGCAAGCGCGCAACAATGGCAGCAAAAATCAAAAAGTAAGATGACGGTAAATGGTTATTATCGAGCCGGAGCAAAAAACGCAAAACGTATTCATTTACTGCATGGCACAGGTTTTTCAGCAATGACCTTAGCAGCAATGGCTTCACAATTACCGAGCGACTGGTCAATTTGGTTAACCGATGTGCCCGGCCATGGTGGCTCAACACAACCAACAACCAAGATGCCAAATTGGCAAAAAATGGCCAATACCGTCGCTGATGCTATTTATCACCAAGCCAATGTTAAGGAAGATGGTCCTTTGATCGGTATTGGTCATTCTATGGGCGGCGTTTTAACCTTGCTTGCTGCGACTAAATATCCTGATTTATTTAGTGAAATTATTTTACTAGATCCGGTGTTGTTTCAAACAGAAATGATCATAGCTCAGCAGCTTATGCGTGCAACCGGCACATGGAGACATAGAGCATTAGTCAAGTCAGTTGCTAATCGCACAGCAACATGGCCAAGCTTAACCGATATGAAAGAGAGTATTGCCAGCAAATCCTTTTACAAAGCTTGGCACCCACAAGTGATTAGCGATTATTGCGAGTTTTCTACTAGCGCCACTAACAATGATGCTGTGCAACTTAATTGTCAGCCAAGTTGGGAAGCGTCAATTTTTGGTTCTTATCCAAAGGGCTTATGGCAAGCGGTACACCATATCGCGAGACCTGTAGAAATTTTAATTGCCAATAATAGCTACTTTTTCATTCCCAAGGCAGTAAAAAGAGCGGCTAAGGTTAATAAATCTATCCAGTGGCAAACATTTGGTCAGCACCATTGTTTTCCAATGGAGCAGCCAGTAGAAACGGCAAAAACCATAACGGATTTAATTACCGCAAAGAACGGGTAGTTTGACTAAAGACCAAATCAGCGTAATAACTTATCGTTAACGCCGTTTGTCAAATGATGACTGGTGGCTTCATGGGTTTGGGCGGAATGATTTTACTGTGATTAATATTACCGACAAATCAACTAATATAGCTATTAGCAGTGCTAATAGCTATATTCATGCCATTAAAAACAACAATACGTGGCAAACACCCTACGCTTGGCAACAATGTCATATCTTTATTTTTAGCGAGAAAAATATCACATTTTATCTCGTCAAACATCAGTTTAGAACCTAGATTGAATCAATTCAGTACCGCGTGCGTCTGTTGTTATTAATTAACGCGCGCTTGCCCCAGTTCAGCCAATACAGGCGATAACGCAGCTAAATTATCTAATTCACTTGCTATAGTATCTTTAGGTAATTTCTTGATCAACAATTCGCCAACTTCATTAGCATTATTCTTCGCGGCAAAAATCAAAATATTATCACCATTACAAAGCACATCTCCAAACACATCACGCAATTTTAAGCGATTAGATTTAAGTAATTTCCTTAAACGATTTTTCTCATCAACCGCGACATACTCACAAATATTCTGCGCGATATTAAAACCATAACTATTAGGTATATATAGACAGGTAATTGACACCGTAGCGATTATAAAAACATTAGAAAATAACTTCATATAGACACTCGCATTTAATAAATAGTTAGGTTTTTAATAAGTTTAGCGTGATTTTATAAAAACGCCTTAGTATCGACCTAATTTAAAATATAGCTAAAATTAACTTAATATCAAACGCCATATTGGCATATCTGCAGTTAAATTAGTTCGATTAAAATTTTCGGCTATTAAGGCTTTTTATAGACAAAATTAAAAAACCTAACTTAGCTGCGCTTGTTAACGATTTAACGGTTCGACACTTGATTAAAACTGCGCAACCACCTGCTCAACAACCATTTTAATTGCTTTACTGGGGTTATCTTGCTCTGAAGACTTAATGCGTTTAACAGCCCAGCCATGCCACACGGGTTGATGGCTTTTGACATCATAAACATCTATCGCCAGCTTGCCTTCGGTATAATTCTTAACACGGGTATTATTGCTCATTCCTATGCCGCCATAATAGCCATGGCCCCAAACAAAGGCAGTGCGATATGTTGTTGGCAATGAATCAACCTTGACTTTATCTCGACTACCCATAGTATATGAAATAGCAAAATCAGCCGCTTCTGCGTCACTAATTAATTGATATCCTTTGGCGATGAACGCTTGTTCAATGGCATTATCAATTCTCACTTTCATCACAGGATTAGCATCTAGCGACTCTGCTAAAACTTTGCTCTCGCTCAGCCATGCGAAGGTCTTATAATTAGATGTCGTAATTTCGCTATTGCGATCAAAGTCAACTCTAGCTTGTTGCGTTGATACACACCCCGTCATGGCACTAATAAGTGTCAATAGTATGATGAGTTTAATTTTTAACATAAATCCTTCCAAATAACATTGAGATATAAACTTGATATATAGCCTATCATAAATACTTTGATAAGCCCTTGCAAAAATAATGACGTTATATAAATAAACTCAAATAACAATAGCAAACTTACAATTAAGATCAATGGCTTAATTAAAATATCAATGAAGAAACACCATGGTTACTAACCGTGCATTCCTACGGTCATTAGATGAAAAAATTATCGCTAGATTAATGACAACATTTGCCTTGTTGGTCTTGCTAAGTTTAACAAGGCATCAAAAATAACTAACTTTACATTGACACAGGTAAACAAACCCCTTAAAACTATAGCTAATACTTTTTCCGCAATAGTTATTTTTTAACATGAACATAGTTAACACGCTTTACTCTCTCCTCGTCGTCTTGGTCTTTAAACCAATGCGTGGGCGATGTTGTGTGTAAAAAATAAAATAAAAATATAACAACAAAAAACCCTCGCTCTGAAAAGAACGGGGGTTTTTTTTATCACTATTTATTCACAACAGATTTTATTTATTGAAGGGATTACATATGACAAAAGAGCTATTCTCAGGTGCCGAATTGGTGGTAAAAACCCTGTCAGCACTTAAGGTGAAATATTTATTTGGCTATCCTGGGGGGACGGTTTTAGATATTTATGACGCACTTTTTCGACAAGATGATGTCGAGCACATTCTTGTGCGTCATGAACAGGCGGCTACACACATGGCAGATGGCTTTGCCCGCGCTACCGGAGAGGTCGGTGTAGTGTTAGCCACATCTGGGCCTGGTGCCACAAATTGTATTACTGGCATCGCAACTGCGTATATGGACTCAATTCCTATGGTAGTACTTTCAGGCCAAGTACCTACTGGCTTGATTGGTGACGACGCATTTCAAGAAACAGATATCGTGGGTTGCTCACGCCCCATAGTAAAACACAGTTTTAACTGTCGCAGTGTGGTTGATATTCCTAACACTATCGCTAAAGCATTTTATATTGCCAGTACCGGTCGACCAGGCCCGGTTGTGATCGAGCTCCCTAAAGATATTTTAATGCCGCAGTATACTGCGGAGTTTGTCTTTAACTCAGAGGTGAACATGCGATCGTACAACCCGACAATGAAAGGCCATCATCGTCAAATTAAGAAAGCGGTACAAGCGATAGCACACGCAAAACGTTTAGTGGTATATGCTGGTGGTGGCATAATCATTGCCAATGCCGCAACGTTATTGACCCAATTAGTCGAAAAACTCAATGCTCCTGTTACCAATACCTTAATGGGGCTAGGCGGAGTTTCAGGTTTGCATAAAAACTTTATTGGCATGTTAGGTATGCATGGTAGCTTAGAAGCCAATAAAGCCATGGCAAATGCTGATGTTATTCTTGCTTTAGGGGCAAGGTTTGACGACCGCGTTACTAACAACGTTAAAAAGTTTTGTCCTGATGCCACCATAGTGCATGTTGATATTGATCCAACCTCGATATCTAAAACCATTAACGCCGATATTCCTGTCGTTGGTTTACTCGATATTGTGATTAAACAATTACTTGCAGAACTTGAAGAAAAACAATTTAGTGTTAACAAAGAAGAAAACCAAATATGGTGGCAACAAATCGCGCAATGGCGAGCGGTTAATAGTGTTAGCTATCAACAAACTGATGACGTAATCAAGCCACAGCGAGTTATCGAATCAATGTATCAAGCAACACAAGGTGATGCCTATGTATGTTCTGATGTTGGACAGCACCAAATGTTTGCCGCGCAATACTATCCATTTGCTAAGCCTCGCCAATGGATAAATTCAGGAGGCCTTGGCACTATGGGCTTTGGCTTACCTGCAGCAATGGGCGTAAAACTAGCGTTTCCTGATAGCCATGTTATCTGTATTACCGGTGATGGTTCAATACAAATGAATATTCAAGAGCTATCAACTTGTCTGCAATATAATTTATCCGTTGTTATTATTTCACTGAATAACCGTTCTTTAGGTATGGTTCGTCAATGGCAAGATATGGTCTATGGCGGTCGACATTCATCTTCATATATGGAGTCTTTACCCGATTTTGTCAAATTGGCTGAATCTTATGGTCATGTTGGTATGCAAATTAACCACTTAGATGAATTAGATGAAAAGATTCAACAGGCATTTGCAATTAAAAATCGTCTCGTTTTTGTTGATGTTTTAGTTGATGAAAATGAACATGTTTACCCGATGCAAATACGCACTGGCGCTATTGATGAAATGTGGATTAAAAAAGGAGTTAAAGCCTAATGCGCAGAATTTTAGCTATATTATTAGAGAACGAAGCCGGCTCACTTTCACGCATTGTCGGGTTATTTTCACAACGAGCATTTAATATTGAGAGTTTAACGGTTGCACCGACCGAAGATGCGAGCATATCTCGTATCACTATTGTTACTAAAGGTAATGACAAAATACTTGAGCAAATAGTTAAACAGGTTAACAAACTGATCGATGTAATTAAAATTACCGATTTAACGGAACGAAGTCATGTCGAGCGTGAGTTATTGTTAATTAAAGTATTGGCGATGAACGATAAGTCCCGTACTGAAGTGAAACGCATAGCAGATATCTTTAGAGGAGCGATTATCGATATTGGTAAACAAATTTATACTATTCAATTAACCGGTGACGCAGAAAAAATCAATGCCTTTATCCAAGCGCTCGCTAATGAAACAGAAATTATTGAATCCGTTAGATCAGGCTGTGTCGGTATTGCTCGTGGTGAAAAAGCATTAAGCGTCAAACAGTAACGCGCGTTATAACATTAAATAAACACGATATTATTTTCTGCAATAGACGATAAAGCCAGCTAATTGCTGGCTTTATTTAAATTATTCAGTAAGTTATACCAATGACTATTATCGCTTAACGCAACCTGCGACGTAAACCGACAAATATTAGTAAGAAAAGGCTACTTAAACCTAAACCGGCACCTTGACGTTCTATTTTTTCTTTAACGGCGCTACAATCTTCAATTTCACCATTAATAGCTTTCAGTGTTACTGCACGCACCACATCTTCTAATAGCTGATTACCTTGTTCATCAACCATTAATACTCCTTTGGCATCACGACGAGGAACTCGGATCAATGCGGTTGCAGAAATTTCATTTGCATCATTAATATCACGCGCTTCAATAATAGTATAAGCACTATCACAGGCTAGATAATCATTAAGATCAGTAAAAGTTTTACTGGTGATATCATATAAAAAGCCGTGTGTTCTTCTTGGGTTATCGGTTAAGCCATTACGAATGTTATCATTATGCGTTTCGAACTCTCCTTCACCCACTATTTTACCATTTTCATTAATAGCGCGAGCCGTGCTAGAACTACCGGTAAAAAAATCTGCGGGTAACACCATTGCCATGGTTTCAGCATTGGTATCAACATAATAAAACTTAGTTCGCTGACTACCATTAATATAAGTATTAACGTGCCCTATCGCAATACCGGCATCGTTAATATCATAGGCACGCGAATCAAAGTATTTGCCATGATCATCGGTAAAGTCTTTAACCTCACCATCTTTATAGACAACGGCATAAAAACTTCGACGTTCATTTTTATTTGGCTCAGTTACATTTTCATTAACCCAACCATGAGCAAAGCCGACAGCAACACCATGATTGTTGACCGCTTGGGCGTAATTTACGTATTCACGTTGATCGTCGACATCGGGCGTCACTAATTGACCTAATATTTCAGATGAAACGATACCTTGTTCATCAATAGTCCATTTGAACGCCTCAATATTATAGATACTTTCAATAACGCGTTGCAAACACACTTCATAAGGCAAATCGTCTAATTTGGCGGGGTCTGCACAGCCGCCGCTCTCACTAGCAATATAGTCAAGACCATTTTGATCAATACTTGTACTAGCATAACCAACAGCAATATGAGACTCACTGATATCTAAAATCGCTGACTCACCGCCAAAACGCTGTTCTTCGGGCAGATCAGTCTCGCTAGGAGGAATGATATCAATAATAGTGGTACCACCATCCGACGAGAAAAAACCGCGCGTGGTAAATTCACGTACCCAATGCGTTACTAAGTCACCATTACTTTCAGTAAAGTCCAAGGGTAAATAGGGTGCAGAGCCATTGCCGTAAACCCAGCCCTCATTGGTAATACCATGAATAAACTCTTTGGTAGAACGGGTATAAGTATCCGTACCGACAAACTTTTCATCAAAAACATGAAGTAATTCAGTGTTGCCATTAAAGTTAGTCATGGCGAAAATATCGCCAACCTCTTGATAAAGGCTATTAGCGGCTCTGAACTTTAAATACTTAATAACCCAAGAAAAATCGTTTGCCGTTGGATTGCCTGCACGTAAAATTGTTTCATCTTCAATATTTTCTAAGTCATGATATTTTTCATGATCTCTATCAGCTAACGTGATGATAGAATTATAATCATCTTCGTCAAGATATTGAAATTGCACTGGAAAATCATATATATCTGTGCCAGAAATAGCAGATTCACCGTTACTATTTTCTTGCTGAGAGTAGGTGTATTTTAATGAGGATACATCACCTTTATCGATAACTTGGTATGTTGCAGCATTAACTACGGATAAACTTAATGCACTAGTGATACCTAATGCTAAAATTGATTTTACAAATATATTCATGTAACTACTAAACTCACTTTCGTTATTAATCATCTAATTCTTGCCATCTAGCGTAGGCAACTTCGAGTTTCGACTCACTTATCGCTAACTGGTTCAATATTTTATTGCTTTGCTCTTGGCTTTGACTAAAAAAGTCAGATTGATTCACTTTTTCTTGCAGTTCAGCAATTAAGTTTTCAAGCTTGTCAATTTGTCCTGGCAATTCTTCTAGCTCTTTTTTTTCTTTAAATGAGCGTTTCTTCTGTACAGGTGCAATAACTTTACTTTCAGCTTTGTCAACATTGTCAGTAGCGTTAGCTTTAACAACACTCTTGGCCATTGTCTGACGTTGTTTATCTTTATATGCTAAATAACTATCAACATCATCATAACCACCGACAATTTGCGTGATATGGCCGGTACCGTCAAAATATAAACAACTATTAACACAGTTGTTAACGAAATCGCGATCATGGCTGACTAAAATAACGGTTCCTGCGTAATTTGCAACGACTTCTTCCAATAATTCTAAGGTTTCAATGTCCAAATCATTGGTTGGTTCATCGAGTATTAATAAGTTACTTGGCCGTAAGAATAATCTCGCTAATAGTAAACGATTTTTTTCACCGCCCGATAATGCTCTTACTGGAGTCCGCGCGCGTTTTGGACTAAAGAGGAAATCTTGTAAATAACCCAATACATGTCGCGGTTTACCGTTCACCACCACTTCTTGCTTACCTTCACCAACAATTTCTTGTACCGTTTTGTTAACATCTAAGGCATCACGATGCTGATCAAAATAAGCGATATCTAAATTAACACCTGAACGCATTTTGCCGCTAGTTGCTGCAAGGTTCCCCATGATCATTTTAATCAAGGTGGACTTGCCCGTGCCGTTTGCACCAATAAACGCTAAGCGATCATTTCGAGTGATTAATAAATCCAAATCTTTGATAATAACCTTACCATCAAAGGCGATAGTTAAATGCTCAGCTTCAAATACCAACTTACCTGAACGGTCGCCTTGGGTAATATTCATCGTGCTTTGATTACGCACTTCACGACGAGCTTGACGTTCATTTCTCAGTTTCTCAAGTGCTCTTACTCGACCTTCATTACGCGTACGACGCGCTTTTACACCTTGTCTGATCCAAACTTCTTCTTCAGCCAGCTTCTTGTCAAATAGCGAGTTTTGTTGTGATTCAACCTGCAAGTCATGGGCTTTTTGTTCTATATACAGGTCATAATTTCCTGGATAGCTTTTCAAAATACCTCGGTCAAGGTCGATGATACGTGTCGACACGCCACGAATAAACGCTCTATCATGACTAATAAACAAAATGGTGCCAGCAAAGTCTTTTAAAAATGACTCGAGCCATAAAACACTTTTTATATCTAAATGGTTAGTCGGCTCGTCTAGCAGTAAAATATCCGGCGCGGTCACTAAGGCTTTAGCTAACGCTAACTTACGTAACCACCCCCCTGACAGGTCGCAAATTTTATCATCTGGATTTAACGCCAAGGTTGTCATCACTTGCTCGATACGCTGCTCATCTTGCCAAGCATTAGCAACTTCAAGTTGTTCTTGAATCCTTGCCATTTTAGCTAGATTTCTTTCTGAAGGGTCTTCGGTAACGTCATGAATAATGGCATGATAACGTTTAATTAAATCAGCATTTTCCTTTACACCTTGTGCGATAAAATCAAAAACACTTATGTCGGAAGACTCTGGTGGATCTTGCTCTAACATCGCGACTTGCATAGTGCTAGATTTAAGCACTTGGCCATCATCTAAAGTTTGAAAACCCATTAATACTTTCATTAATGTCGATTTTCCAGCACCATTTCTCCCGACTAAACAAATTCGTTCGCCGGTTTGTATACTCAAGTCCGCTTTATCTAAGACTTTGTCTTCACCAAAGGCCAATTCACCTTGTGAAATACGAATTAATTCCATAAATTACAACAACTCCAAAATTTTTTCTTGTTCAAATGGCCAAAATAACTTTTCTTGATCTGATAAACGCTCTAACACAGGAATACTAATACGGTACAACTCAAGTAGTTTTTCATCATCAATAATATCGATCACTTGAATAGCTGTCGCCGGCATTACGGCCAGACATAATGCCAATGCATCATCACATAAATGACAGCCTAATGTGCCGTACAATTTAAACTTAACTGCCATACTAATTTGCCTTGCGGGTGAACAACCAACTGTTGTGAATGTGCTTGTTGCGCTGAAAATCTTTATCTCGTGTTTGCTCGCTCAGTTCTTGCACGTTTAAACCTAATGCCGCAATAGCGTCAAAATCCATTTTAAAATTACGTTTATTATTGGTGAAAACTAACTCGCCACCATCGCTAAGTGACTTCACCCCGTCAGCAATTAAACTCACGTGATCGCGTTGAACATCAAAACTTTCGCCCATGCGCTTTGAATTGGAAAAAGTCGGTGGATCAATAAACACCACATCAAATTTTTGCTCATTCTTCTTCAACCACTGCAAACAATCGGCTTGAATAAAGTCGTATTTATGCCCACTGAGATTGTTCAAGAGAAAATTATCTTGTGCCCAACTTAAATAGGTATTCGACATATCAACGGTTGTCACTGTGTCTGCGCCATGTAAAGCGGCTTGCAAAGAAACGGAACCCGTATAGGCGAATAAATTCAATAATGATTTACCCTTGGATTTTTTCGCGACAATTTGACGAGTTTTACGGTGATCAAGAAATAGTCCGGTATCTAGGTAATCCCAAAGGTTTACTTTTAATTTCGCGCCATACTCATGCACAACCATCGATTTTTTTGTTTGTTCAACTCGTTGGTATTGTTCTTTGCCTTTTTGTTTTGCTCGGGTTTTAATAATAACTTTATCAGTAGGAACGCCAAGCACTTTAGGGGCGAAATAAACCACTTCTTGTAATCTTTTCGCAACTTTTTCTGGCTCAATAATAGCAGGTGCTGTGTATTCATGAATAACCAAATGATCGCCATAAACATCAACAGCGACATTATATTCAGGAATGTCGGCATCGTATAAGCGATAACACTCAATGTTTTCTTGCTTTAGCCAACTTTTTAAATTTTTCTTATTCTTTAATAGTCGATTACCAAAATCCGAGTCTTTTTGTTCAAATTCAGCATTAACATTGCTGCTCGATACTTGTTTATCATCTAAATTGTAAAGGGCAAATTGGCAATCTAATGGCCCGTTTTTAAACTTATAGCGTTTTAAGGTCACCATTTTCATCATGGCTAACAATTCAACATTGGCAGTTAACACAGCGACACGCCAATTAACAAATTGCGATTTAAAGCTCTGTCCTAGCAAGGCAAAGCTTTCTACCAGTTCAGGTAATTCACCTATTCTTTCACCGTAAGGCGGGTTAAATAAGATAGTCCCTTTTGGCCCAAAAGCATTTTTCATGTCATTGGCATTTTTGCAAGAAAACTCGATAAACCTTTGTACACCGGCATTTTTTGCATTTTGCTGTGCTGTTTTTAATACCCGACTATCTAGGTCTACACCAAATACTTTAGCTTTAAGCTGCGTTAAACCGACATGTGATTGTTCAATAGCGGCAGACTTTGCAGCTTTCCATGCTGCTGGCTGATGCCCTAACCAAAAATCAAAGCCCCATTGCGCCCTGTCAATACCTGGCGCATAACCGGCCGCCATTAGTACGGCTTCTATCACTATGGTTCCAGAACCACACATAGGATCAACTAAAGGCTTTGAGGTATCCTCTAACCAGCCTGAACGGGTAATAATTGCTGCGGCTAAATGCTCCTTTAATGGCGCCGCGCCCGAATGCTCTCGGTAGCCCCTTTTAAATAAGCTACGACCAGAGAAGTCTAAATAAATAACAACTTTTTGCTTTAATAAACGCGCCTGAAAACTGATCTGTGGCACTGACTTGTCCACTGACGGACGCTCTTGGTTTAAATCGCGAAAATGATCAACAACAGCATCTTTAACCGTTAAGGCGCCAAATTGACTATTTCTGATTTCGTCACTGGTACCGACAAAATCAATAGCAAAGGTACTATCAACAGAAAATAGTTCAGACCAATTGATAGACTTTGCTACAGCATAAAGTTCATCTTTATTGCTGGCATCACCTTCCGCTAATTTCAGCAGTATGCGAGTTGATAAGCGACAGCGCAGACAAATATCATATGCATGCTCTATAGTTGAATTAAAATAAACGCCCTCAGGCTTTTGAACAACTTGCTCGGCGTTAAAATCTTTAAGTTCTTGCGCCAGTAATATTTCTATACCTGGAGAGGTTAATGCTAAAAATTGCTGCATATAGGTTTTCCAATCTAATTTATGCCGCGATTATAAACAAAGACACGCCCTACTTATAGGCATTTTACAAATTAGCGCAAAGTAACAGCAAATTGACAAAAATTTTCTGGTCTTTTTTAGTGAACAGCCTAAATTGATTGAAATACGAGTCATTAAAGAGTAAAAAAACAGCAAGTGCAAAATAATTAAGATTAATAGCTAAAATAAACTTAAAACAGGTTGCAAAACACCTAAGGTATCCTTATTATACGCCTCGCTTTCAGGGAGCAAGTTATTGCACCTTAGAAGTATTCTAAAGCTAGAATTAAAACAAGCTAATACGGACGCGGGATGGAGCAGTCTGGTAGCTCGTCGGGCTCATAACCCGAAGGTCGTAGGTTCAAATCCTGCTCCCGCAACCAATTCTTTTAGAATGAATTAAAACTTCTAAGACTTGTTTAAGTCATTACTTAAACCATTCGGACCTGGGATGGAGCAGTCTAAAAGTTCAACCTCGTCGGGCTATTTTTTATAAATAGCCGAAAGTCGTAGATTCAACTTCTACTACTTAAGCAATTCTTAAGTTTGAATTAAAACAACTTGGCTAGTCTAATTTATTAGACCATTCGGACGCGGGATGGAGCAGTCTGGTAGCTCGTCGGGCTCATAACCCGAAGGTCGTAGGTTCAAATCCTGCTCCCGCAACCAATTCTTTTAGAATGAATTAAAACTTCTAAGACTTGTTTAAGTCATTACTTAAACCATTCGGACCTGGGATGGAGCAGTCTAAAAGTTCAACCTCGTCGGGCTATTTTTTATAAATAGCCGAAAGTCGTAGATTCAACTTCTACTACTTAAGCAATTCTTAAGTTTGAATTAAAACAACTTGGCTAGTCTAATTTATTAGACCATTCGGACGCGGGATGGAGCAGTCTGGTAGCTCGTCGGGCTCATAACCCGAAGGTCGTAGGTTCAAATCCTGCTCCCGCAACCAATTCTACCTTTAAACTATTAATTTCTTTTAAAATCAATATCATTACGTTATTTGCAATCATGATAGCGTCGAAAAAAATTCAATTCTAATCTCGTTATACACTCCCTCTTCGATTATATACAATCTAATAACCGCAATAATAATTTCAATAAGCACTGTAGAGAACTGTTATAAATAATCAAATAAGCGACTTTTCTTAATTTAAATCACTAAATAAATCTTCAGTTAATGTAATATAAACATAGAAATTACCGCGAACAATAAAGAGATTATTTTTTGATGAGCAATGAATTTACTCATATTAATACCAATGGCAACGCTCATATGGTTGACGTCACTGCAAAGATTGTTACCCAGCGCACAGCTATTGCACAAGCCTATATTGAAATGTCAGCGCAAACCTTAGCGATGATTGTTGAAGGAAAGCATCATAAAGGTGATGTTTTTGCTACGGCAAGAATTGCCGGTATCATGGCGGCAAAAAAAACCAGTGAACTTATCCCGCTTTGTCACCCGCTTATGCTAACCAAAATCGAAGTTGACATAGTGGCAGAGCCGAAGAAAAATCGCGTCAAGATCACTGCGCTTTGTAAGCTTTCAGGTAAAACAGGTGTTGAAATGGAAGCATTAACTGCAGCTTCAACTGCAGCCCTTACTATTTATGATATGTGTAAGGCCGTACAAAAAGACATGATTATTACCAATATCCATTTATATGAAAAACAAGGTGGTAAATCGGGTAGCTATCTGCATAATCCTGCGACTAAATAAAGGAGCTAATAATGATCAAAATATTATTTTTTGCCCGCTTACGTGAACAATTATCGACAGACTGTTTACAAATACCTGCAAGCGAAAATATCACCACTGAACATATTCGACAACAACTCGCTAACACCGACGATTTGTGGGCCAAAGTGATGCGCACCGATAGTTTGCTCGTTGCCGTTAATCAGCAGATCACTGACTGGTCACATAGTGTTAAATCCGGTGATGAAGTCGCTTTTTTCCCTCCAGTTACCGGCGGCTAATATGATTCGCGTACAACAGAATGATTTTATCGTTGCTGATGAATATCAAAAACTCGCAACCGACAACCAAGATGGCGCTGTAGTGACATTTGTCGGTAAAGTCAGAGATTTCAACGAAGGCCTTGGTGTGCAAGGTCTATCATTAGAGCACTACCCTGGCATGACAGAGAAAGTGTTGAGTAACTTAGAGACCGAGGCTCGCGGACAATGGCCGCTTAATAAAGTCACTATTATTCACCGAGTTGGCGACCTAACACTTGGCGAACAAATCGTCTTTATTGGCGTTAGCAGCCCACACCGTAAGGCGGCGTTTGCTGCGTGTGAATTTCTTATCGACTTTTTAAAAACCAAAGCGCCCTTTTGGAAAAAAGAACTCACCAGTGCCGGCAGTAAATGGTTAGACGCCAAAGCCAGTGACGATGAAGTGGCGCAACAATGGTCAACAAAATTAAACCACTAAATATATTGGGATAATCATGCTAAAAATCGGACGTTACCAACATTTTAAAGGTAATTTTTATCAAGTGCTGCACATAGCGACTGACAGTGAAACAGAGCAAACTATGGTGGTTTATCAGCCTGAATATGGCGAAAGAGCGATTTGGGTTAGGCCACTTGCTATGTTTGACGAAACCATAGAACGCGCTGGCAAGGTAATTAAACGCTTTCAATATGTTGGTTAAAATATTTAGCGCATAAGGATGAAAATTTCCAGGCTTATGACAAAATTTATATTGGCTACACTGCTATTCACCAGTATCAAGGTTAATGCACACAGCTGTAATTCGCTGAACGAACTTACATGGCTACTTGGTGAATGGCAAAGTCAAAAACAACAGTCTGCAACTACCGAGCGATGGACTAAATTGACTGGTCAAACATTTGAAGGTACAGGTAAAACTGCAAATAATTATGAGTCCTTAAGGTTGCTCGAAATGTCTGGCGAGATATTCTATCTAGCAAAGGTTGCACATAATCCCGTTCCTGTCGGCTTTAAACTTATTCAGTGTGACAATAAGCGTTTTATCTTTAAAAATAGCCAGCATGACTTTCCAAACACGATTGAATACCAACAAATTAGCCCGGATACCATGCAAATAAAAGTCAGTGGTAAAGCGGAAAAAACATTTACAATTCAATTATATCGCGTGCAAAATAAAACTAGCGATACTAAAGAAAAGCAACTCCAAACATGGCCATGAAAATAGCATTAAATGCACAGCATTTAGCACCGATATTATCATCTAAAGACATTTACCTAAGACCAGCAAAACCAGCTGATTATACTGTCATCAAAACTTACCGCCAAGACCCAGAAAACTGCCGCTACATTCGCCCTCCTGAGAGCGATAAAGCGACCATGGAGCTTGTTGAGCAATTATCTAAGCCTTGGCATTTTGCTGCAGGACATTGGAACGGCTTAGTTATTTGTTTAGCAGAAGATGATACTTTAGTGGGCGAAGTGGCTTTTCGTATAGATGATTGGCAAAACCAACGGGCGGAAATTGGCTACCGTTTAAGTGCAACGGTTGCGGGGCGAGGAATATGTACAGCAGCGGTGAGCTTACTGATCGATTATCTTTTCAGCGAATTAGGTTTTTTTAAACTAGTAGCAAAATGCGATCCAAGAAATGTCGGCTCATTTCGTGTCATGGAGAAATTAGGCTTTGAAAGAGAGGGCTTTTTTAAACAGCATTATCGCATTGCTGATGAGTGGACAGATCAATACGATTACGGTTTAATCGCAAGTCATTGGTTCGACAACAAGCCATGATAAAATAATACCTCACGGCGCTATTATTTACTTTAACTAGCAAAAGATATGCACGTTTATACTCAAGTTTTAACCTTGAAAATAGTTAATAAAAAATTGAGTCAAGACAGATATATTGATAAATTCAATTTAGCTTTACCTGATGGCAGTCAAATAGATTTGCTTTAGCATCTTGCTAAAAACTAACGATAAAGCATTGATTTACAATAAATCATAAAATTTAAAGTGCTGCTTTTTAACCGCTATTTAGCCACTTAAATAAGGACGATTAAAAGGCTAAAGTTGATCAGTTCTTCGCTAAGAAACAGACGCTGTTACAATGATTTTCCAATAGATATTTATCAGGTTAATTAAAATTTAAAGATTTTTATTTAAAAAGAACCAACTTGCAGTGCAAAAATTTAAGCAATAATACGATTACAAGCGCCCTGTCTAGTTTAGCTAAGCTTAATTTATTGAGTAACCTAAGCCTCACAGTAAGCGATATAGCGCTTACGAACTGCACTTTTACTGCCTTAAGATTTACCCCAAGACTCAAGCGTTTGCCGGGCTTGTTTTTTTGCAGAGAACGCAACTTGGCTATTCACCACTTCTCTGAGCATATTAAATGCTTCTCTATCTTGACCTAGTGCTTTCAAAGTCAACGCCATATGATATTTAATTTCTACATTTGAATAATCAATCGCCAACGCGTTACGCAGTAACGGTAAAGCTTGAGCATATTCTTTTGTTTGGTAATAAATCCAACCTAAGGTATCTAGAGAATCTGGCGAATTTCCATCTAATGAAACTGAGCGCGTAGCATAATCTTTCGCTTGCTCAAATTTCGATTGTGACATTGCCACAAAAGCAGCATTATTTAACCATATAGGCTGATTTTTATTCAGGATAATTAATTGCTTATAAATCTCTTCTGCTTTTGACCATTGTTCGTTTTTAATATAAATCTCAGCTAATGTACCTAGTAGCACTACGTTATTGGCGTTATCCTTTAACCCTACTTCGACAAGCGCAGTAGCTTTGGTATGCTGATTTAACTTCTGATAAACCAAAGCTAAACCCGCTATGGTCCGGACCTGCCCTGATTGCTTAATGCTTAAATAGCTTTGCTCTGCTTTATCGTACTGCTTATTGAGGTAATAAGAATGTGCCAGTGTTTCGATAAAACGCGGCGTTGTTTTAGCGTCGCCATCAAACGCTAAAAGCACTTCAATTGCTTCATTAGGCCGAGACTCTTCATTCAAATAACTCGCTAGCGCTAATAATGGCTCTAAAGAGTCAGGAGCCCAGGCGATAGATTTCTCATACGCCGCAACAGCAGCAGAAAACTTTCTGTCACCTTGATATGCTTTCGCGATGTAAAAATAAACCTGCGATTTATTCGCATCATATTTGAGTGCATCTCGATAACTTTCTATGGCCAATTGCGTCTGTTTAGTATTTAAATATAAACGTCCCAATAATAGGTAGAGTTTGGCGGTTTTCTGCTGCGATAGGAGAAAACCATTGATAGCCTCAATGGCTTCATCATAGCGGCGCTGTCTGGCTAAACTTGTAACAAAGCTAATCATTAGCGCTTCACTATTGGGCTGCTGTTTTAAGGCATTTTGATAGCTTGAGCTTGCTTTGGCTTGCTGCCCCATACGCTCAAATTGATTGGCAAGCGCTTTTAACAATTGAATATTATTAGGCAACTGTACTAACGCACTTTGTAGTTGTGTTAAGGCTTTATCCGCTTGCCCCATTGCACTCGTTATTTCGGCTAAACTGATCATTGATTTAATATGTAATTCGTTCAGTGCCAATGCCTGTTTAAAGTGCAGTTGCGCTTTTTCTAAATCACCAATGGTTTGATAAACAAAACCTAAATGATGTTGGAACTCTGGGTTTTCTGGTTGCAGTAAACTTAGCTTTATGGCAATTTTTACTGCAAGATCAGTTTTACGCTCCTTCAGGTAAGACTTAACTAATAAAAAGCCAGCAAGCACCTGTTGCTGATCATTAAAGTCGCCCTCGTTTAGCAACTGAATTGCCGTAACAGTTTGGTTCAGTGATAAATAAGTTTTAGCCAGTTGAATATCGACACTACCGGATGGTTGTATATTTTTAACTTGCTGGAAATATGCTAACGCAGCTTCGTACTGTTGTAACTCAAGATAACAAACAGCTAGCAAGGTAAGCAGTTGACTATTGCCACCATGTTGAATATTCGCCTTAACCAGTTGGCTCTTAGCGTCATCATAAGCGCCTTGTTCCATTAAAATTCGCGCCATTAATATTTTCGCATTAACATTGAAATTATCTATTTCAATGTATTGACTAAAATAGTCTTTGGCCAACAGGTATTGATTTTGTTGATAGAAAATAACGCCAGCAAGATATAAATATGATGGACTAGTGCGTAAATCAGCTGCTGATATTTTCGATAAGGTCTGGGCAGTTTCTTCTATTAATTTTTTACTACTAGCGGTGTCATTATCTTTTACAGCAATTGCCGCCTGGATAAATTTAGCTCGCGGTTCATTCGGTACATTTTTTAATATTAACAAGGCATCATTTTGCGCGCCGTTATAGTCTTTTAACTCAAATAATAGCGTTGCTCTAAGGAGCAGTGCTTCAATGTTCTCAGCGTTATTCAACAACACGCGGTTAATACTTAGCAATGCATGATTTATATTGCCAATGCGTTGCTCTATAGTCGCTTTTAATAGCCATGCTTTTTCTGGCGGAAAAGGAATATTTATCACCTGATCAACTAAAATATTGGCGTCATGATATTGAAAGCGATTTACTTTAAGCTGGGCCAAGCCAAGCATGGCGTCAAAATTACTATGATTTAGCAATAACGCTTGATTAAACGCCTCTTCTGATAAAATTAATTGCCTTAGTCCTAAGTGAGCTAAGCCTTTTAAAACAAACATTTTAGCGGCAAAGATTTTATCAATATAATTATTATTGAATAAGCTGAGCATTTCATTGTATTTGTTTTGCATTAATAATGCGCTACTGCGTTGTAAGGTAACTTGTTTGTGATCCCCGCCAAGCCCTTCAATAATATTTAATTCTGTTTCAGCTAAGCTAGCTTGATCAACCGCAAGTAATAATTCAACCATAAGAAAACGTGCAGGAATATTGCTAGGCTGCTGATTAATAAGATTCTTAATATGTATTTTTGCTTCATCATACTGATGCTCGTTAAACTTTTTATTAGCCAATTCAAACAGTTCAGAAGCACTCACAGAAAATACTGAGAGTGTAAAAAATAAAAAGATAAAATGCCTAGCAAGTATTAACATATGACTATCAAATATAGGTCGACTAATATATTATTACATTATCTTCATTAATCACTATCAAATGCAATTTAAAAACACCTTGATTTGTCTAACGTCTTTTACAAAGTATGATGATATTGTCAGATTACTTTACACTCTATTATTAAGGTAGTGGCATAAAGCAGCATAAGTCACTGCTTTCAAAGACAAATAAATTTAAGGCATAATTATTGCAGTCTATTACTATATAACGATATTTTTGAAAACAAGGACATCAAGTGAAAATTAACAAATGCCTCACGTTTTATACTAACGCTTTACTCGCTAGCTTTTGCTTAATACTAGCATTTCCAAGTATGGCGACATTAACTGAAATGAGTTTAAGCTTTCAGGTTGATGGCGATAACGATTGCGGTAACGATAAATACTTTCATAATAGCGCCAACGGCAATGGCTTTAGTGCTTGTGAGATTTTTTATAAAGACCCCGACGGCAGTAATGTTCAATATTTAGATGTTAGCTCCGACGTCCTTGCTAAATTCGATAAAGACACAAATAACTGGAGTTACTCTGCTGATGCTCTAGATATAAGTTTTAGTGGTAATAAAACTGGCAGTTGGGAATATAACCGTCAAAACACGAGTTCACCTGACATTCGTTTTTGGACTGCAAAAGCGGGTAATGGTTTTAAATTGTTTTGGATGGTAGACGACACGCTAACTGCCCAAGCGGCATGTAACCCTGATGCTTTTACACTAGACTGCCTCAATCTAGCAAAGGCTGTAACTGGCGGTTCTTGGTCGACACCAAGTGGCAAAGGTTTATCACACTTAACGTTTTTCGGCGGGACTGACGATAACGATACCCCATGCACTAATTGCCCCGTAATAGCAGTACCAGAACCACAAACCATTATTCTGTTTGGCTTTGCTATTTTAGCATTAGCTACACGCCAAAAACGTCTAACCTTGTTTAAGGTTAGAAAAGACTAACTCTTAAATAATATATCCGCAGTCCTAGCTATTCTTAATATCTAGGACTGACACGAAGCTAATATACTATTACCATATTCTCCTGCTCCCACACTCACCTTTTAGGCACTAAGCTAGTTATTCTACCTTTAGTACCAACTTGCCGATATTTTCATTATTCAGCATTACCTGATGAGCAACTTCAACCTCATGCCAGCTATATTGTTGAAAAATAACTGGGCTTATTGAACCTAATTCAAGGCCATGATAAAAGTCATGGCAAAAGGCTTTAATTAACTTGGTTTTATATTCATCACTTCGGCTACGTAAGGTGGTGGCATGAATATTTACCCGCTTGGCAAGCATTTTTGCGACATCAACTTTTTCGGCAAAGCGGCCACCGAGCATTGACAGCATGACAATGTGGCCATCTAGCGCACAAACGCCTATGTTCTTATTTAAATACTCTCCTGCCACCACATCGACAATAACGTCATAATTTTGTTTTTGCCGCTTGGCCCATTGCGCAAAGTCAGTGTGTTGATGATTTATCGCTTCATCCGCGCCTAATGCTTTACAGGCCGCTACTTTATCTTCGTTACCCACAGTTACAGTGATGTGACAATTAAGCTGTTTAGCCAGCTGTATAGCCGCAGAGCCTACACCGCTAGCACCCGCATGAATCAGCACATTAGCTTTTGGCTGTAAATTAGCAATGGTGAATAATCCTTGGTAGGCGGTTAAATAAACCTCAGCTATTGCTGCACCTTCGCCATAGCTTAAGTTTTCAGGTAGTGGGATTAAATGATCAGTTTTGACTTTAACGTATTCTGCGTAGGCACCTCCGGGCACAATAGCAAAGACTTTATCGCCCACTTGCCACTGTGTTTGTTGCCTGCCAATGGCGACAAGTTCGCCGCATGCTTCAATTCCTAAGATGTTTGATTCACCTAGTGGTGGTGGATATTTCCCTTGTTTTTGTAAAATATCTGCCCGATTAACACCAATAGCCCTAACCTTGATTAAACATTCATCACCGCCTATTGTCGGCTTTTCTACTTCATCAAAATTCAGCTGCTGTTGTTCATTAATGGCTATATATTGCAATTTACTTCCTTATTATCGGCTGGTGCTACAAGCGATATTTTGTCATATTTAACCTTAAACAGCCTCAAATATAAAAGTAATATACTGATAACATTTTCAAAACGTTTAACTAATCGCAAAAAAATGATGCTCCTGCCATGGCACTTGTTTAGCTTCTACATTGACCACTTCAGCTTGTGGCGGACCTTTTGCCAGCCAATCCAGCATTTTATCAACTTGCTGCTTTTCTCCACAGATTAACACCTCAACATCGCCATCAGTTAAATTACGCGCGTAGCCACTTAAACCATGTTCAATCGCAACTTGCTGACTAGAAGCTCGAAAGTAAACTCCTTGGACCTTGCCGCTCACATGCGCCATATAACTTACATTCATCATCTTCCACCTTAGGATAAGCTTATTGTTATTTTTGACTATCATTCCCAACTAATACGCGAAATGAAAAATAGTTAAAATAGAACATTGCGCCGACGTCATGCATTGACTAAACTCGCGCAATTATTATTGTTAATTATAAGTATAGCCATATGTCAGCAAGAATTTATTTAAAAGTTGCTCGTGAGAAATCGTTACGCCGAAAACATCCATGGATTTTTTCTCAAGCAATCAACAAAATTAAAGGTAACCCTTTACTTGGTGATACGGTCGATGTCTTTGATAACAAGGGCAACTGGCTAGCTAAAGGCGCATACTCGCCAGAATCTCAAATAAGAATTCGGGTCTGGAGTTATGATATTGACGAAGAAATTGATAGCAGTTTTTTTCGTAATAAATTGTTAAGCGCACAAAAAAGGCGTGATTGGTTTATCGAAAAAGGTGGCTTAACCGGTTATCGACTTATTGCCGGTGAGTCTGATGGACTGCCAGGCATTACCATTGATAAATACGACAACATCCTCGTTTGTCAGTTACTTAGCGCGGGAGCTGACTTTCACCGCTATACTTTGGTGGAGTGCCTTAAAGAGCTCTATCCTGGTTGTCATATTTATGAACGCTCTGATGTAGATGTGCGTAAAAAAGAAGGCTTAGAGCCAGTAACAGGCTGGTTGACAGAGCCACAAGAGTCAACAGAATGTATTATTGAAGAACACGGTATTAAAATTCATGTTGATGTTGCCAAAGGCCACAAAACAGGCTTTTACTTAGATCAACGTGATTCTCGCCTTGCGGCTGGAATATATGCCGAAAATAAAACGGTATTAAACTGTTTTTCTTATACCGGTACTTTTGCTTTACATTGCGCGGCGGGCGGCGCGAAAGAAGTGATCAATGTTGATGTTTCTGAATCGGCATTAGAACTAGCCAAACAAAATGTTGAGCTAAATCAGTTAACCGATAAAAACATTTCCTTCGTTAAAGCTGATGTTTTCAAATTATTACGTCAGTATCGTGAAGAAAAACGTACTTTCGATATGATAATTCTTGACCCGCCTAAGTTTGTTGAGTCAAAAGCTCAGCTAACGGGTGCGTGTCGTGGCTACAAAGATATCAACATGTTAGCGATGCAGTTGCTTAATCCTAATGGCACCTTGTTAACTTTTTCTTGCTCGGGCTTAATGGAGTCAAACTTATTTCAAAAAGTGGTTGCTGATGCGGCATTAGATGCAAAAAGAAATGTCTACTTTGTCGATAGATTGCACCAAGCAGGCGATCATCCGGTATCGTCAAATTACCCAGAAGGTTATTACCTCAAAGGTTTAGTTTGCCAAGTTGAGTAATTAACGGATTAGCTTATATTCGTAGCTAGAACTCTAGCTACGAATAATGGCACTTAATCTATTTCAGTAATATTAACGCCGATCAAATAACAGTTTGGGCTATCTTCCGTCACTCTAACGACTTTACCTTTAACATCTAGCGGTTGAACAGAATTGTTAGCCGATTCAACATGAACACGTACGGCAGTATTCATTTCTAGTGGATGTGACATCTCAATGGCTATGCCAGTTGCACTTAAATCACGACAAGTCGCTAAAATTTTACTATTAGCCTCATCATCAATAATGGTCACGGTTACTTCACTGTTTAACATCATGCGATAAAAGTTGCGCTTATCATCGTAATTAACCATTACTACTCCAATGTGTTAGACCAATTGTTATACTTAACAAACCTTACTTCTTCTAAGCTTACTACTAAAACACTAAGTTGACGAATTCATTAATTTCAATTGGTATTATAGTTACTATCAGTATTATTTATACTCACCGTGGCGATAACTGTCAATATTTGTATTGAAATTAACCGTATTCTTTAATGTAGTTCAATATACGTTTTGCTGATACCGGAAAAGGTGTTTTCAGATTTTGCGCAAAAAGTGACACTCGTAACTCTTCGATCATCCAGTAACCTTGCGCCAATTCCTGACTTAATGGCTGACCTTTAGGTTGTAGAGCAACCACGGCATCTAATGCTTTTTGTACTTTTTCAACATCTATCATTTTCAATCGATCTTGATTAGGATCTATTTGCAGCTTTTCTAAACGTCGTAACATGGCGGTTAAATATCGAGCAACATCATCTAAACGTTGATAACCGGCTTTAGTAATAAAGCCTTTAAATACCAAAGTCTCTAATTGGCTTTTGATATCGCCATGAGACTGCACAACATTTAATGACATTTTACCTTTCATTTTTTTACGGACATCATGCGCCAAACTTAACACCCGTTCGACTTTTATTGCGGCACTTAATACGCAATCAGCAATTTCAGCTCGAACATGTTCTTTACAGGCGTCAAAATTTGCTTGCGCCCGAGGCAAATCACCATATTCATTAACTAAGTACTGACAACCAGCGACAATACAATCATCGAGCAATTCGTTTATTGAGCCAAAGGGATTAAAATACAGCCCTAATTTTGCTTTATTAGGTAACTTCTCCTGCAGGTATTTTAATGGTGATGGTATACTCAATAAAATCAGTCGACTAACGCCATCAAGCATGGCTTGATCGGCTAAACTTTCATGTTCAAATAACTCAATAGCAACGGATTTATTTTTATCCACTAAAGCAGGAAAGGCTTTTATAGTGATATTAGCGACTTTCTTTTCGTAACTTTTAGGTAAGCTTTTAAAGTCCCATTTATCGATATCGCTACGCTCAATGCCTTTATCCGCGACCTTTTTGATCGACGCTTGAACACTACCTTGTAAACTGTCTTTCAAATCATCAAGATTACGCCCTTCCTTAAGTAACTTGCCTTGCTCATTAATAATTTTAAAGTTCATTAATAAATGTGGCACAAGCTCTACACCTTGCCAAGCGTCTTCAGGCAATCGCACGCCAGTCATTCTTAATAGCTGTTTTTCAAGTGCCGCGGTTAACGCTATATCTGCGTTTGTTATGGCGGCTAAACACGCTTCGGCATAGTTCGGCGCTGGCACAAAGTTGCGGCGTAATGATTTAGGTAAACTTCTGATCAAGGCGGTGATAAGTTCCAGCCGTAGCGCGGGGATCAACCAATCGAAAGCAATATTTTCTACTTGGTTTAATATCCCTACCGGTATCAATACACTAATACCGTCATCGACATCGCCTGGACTAAAATGATAACTTAGTGGCAGAGTTAAGCTGCCTTGTTGCCAGGTTTCAGGGTATTCATTGGCTGATAATTTAACCGCAGTTTCTTTTAACAAAAAAGCTTTGGTAAAGTTTAACAGCTTGGCATCAGCTTGTTTTTGCTTTTTCCACCAAGCTAAAAAGCTCCGTTGACAAAGAGCACTTTCAGGCAGTTTTTCATGATAAAAATCGACTAACTGTTGTTCTTCAATAAGGAAGTCTTTACGTCGGGCTTTTTGCTCTAAGGCTTCAATTTCGTCAACCAGTCGTCTGTTGTCTTTTAAAAATGCCTCTTTAATCGAGCTATCGCCGTTAACTAAGGCTTCACGGATAAAAATTTCACGACAGGTATCAGGCTCAATTTTATTAAAATTAATTTTACGCTTGCCAACAATAATTAAGCCATAAAGCGAGACTTGTTCGAACGCCATCACTGCGCCCTGTTTCTTCTCCCAGTGTGGTTCACTGTAGCTGCGTTTAACTAGATGCTCGGCAAGAGGCTCAAGCCATAACGGGTCAATTTTTGCTGCCATACGCGCGAATAGCCGACTGGTTTCAACCAGCTCCGCAGCCATTAACCATTTAGGTGACTTTTTAGCGAGTGCTGAGCCTGGAAAAATAAAGAACTTACTGCCGCGCGCACCTTTATACTCTCGGTTTTCATCTTGCTGACCTAAATGACTTAACAAACCCGACAATATAGCTTGATGAACAATATCTAAATTCGGGTTAGTGGCATTTTTTTCAGCCTCTTCAGACAAGTCTAGTTCGATACGACTCATCGGAATTTTTAACTCTCTTAGTGAATGTGTTAACTGGCTAAAAATATCTTGCCACTCACGAATACGTACATAGGACAAAAACTCTTTCTGGCACAAACGACGAAATTGATTATTGGTTAATAATTTTTGTTGTTCTTCAACATAACGCCACAGCTTTAATAAACCAACGAAATCAGATTGTTTGTTCTTAAATCGGCCATGCTTTTCATCGGCTGCTTGTTGTTTTTCATGTGGTCGTTCACGTGGATCTTGAATACTTAACGCACTGACAATAACAAATATTTGTTCGATACAACCTAAGTCTGCCGCGGTTAAAATCATTTTGGCTAAACGCGGATCAATAGGGAATTTCGATAACGAACGTCCTATCGGCGTTAGCTTAACTTGATTGGCACTGGCATCTATCGCAGCGAGTTCTTCCAGTAATTTCACACCATCATTTATGTTGCGATTATCTGGCGGTTGCACAAACGGAAAATCAGCGATTTCGCCTAAGTCGAGTGCCAGCATTTGCAATATAACTGTAGCTAAATTTGTCCGTAGTATTTCAGGGTCGGTAAATTCAGGGCGATTTAAAAAGTCTTCTTCTGAATAAAGCCGAATACAAACACCTGACGATACACGACCACAACGACCGGCTCGTTGATTAGCACTGGCTTGTGAAATAGCCTCTATCGGTAAGCGCTGCACTTTGGTGCGATAACTATAGCGAGAAATTCTTGCTGTGCCGGGGTCAATAACATATTTAATACCTGGCACAGTTAAACTAGTTTCAGCCACGTTGGTGGCTAAAACGATATTACGACCACTGTGTGGCTTAAATATTAAGTTTTGCTCGGCAACCGTTAATCTAGAATATAGTGGCAAAATATTAGTATGGCGTAAGTTGGCTTTTTCCAACGCCCGCGCGGTATCTCGAATTTCTCGTTCACCATTGAGAAATACTAAGATATCACCACTGTCATCTGTTCCTAATTCATCAACCGCATTTAGAATGCCTGAAATTATATCCGCATCGCCTTCACCACCTTCATTTAACTCGTTCAGTGGCCGATAGCGCATCTCAACAGGGAATGTTCGCCCTGAAACTTCGATAATCGGCGCAGGAACGCCGGTGGCGCTGGCAAAATGTTGCGCAAACTTTTCAGGGTCAATGGTTGCCGAGGTAATAATGACTTTTAAATCTCGACGTTTTGGCAAAAGTTGACGTAAATAACCCAGAATAAAGTCAATGTTTAAACTGCGCTCGTGGGCTTCATCAATAATTAAGGTGTCATATTGGCGCAGCAAGCGATCTTTTTGCATTTCAGCAAGTAAAATACCGTCGGTCATTAGCTTGATATAACTTTGCTCGCCGACTTGGTCGTTAAAGCGTACTTTATAACCAACCGCTGCACCTAATTTGGTATTAAGTTCCTCGGCAATTCTGTTTGCCACAGTTCTTGCCGCAATACGACGAGGTTGGGTATGACCAATAATACCGTCAATGCCTCGACCAAGCTGTAAACATATTTTTGGAATTTGGGTGGTTTTACCTGAGCCTGTTTCACCCGCAATAATCACCACTTGGTTTTCAGCAATGGCTTTAGCAATAAAATCAACATTTTCTGAGACCGGTAAGCCTTCTGGATAACTCACCTTAGGTAAATTTGCTAAACGAAGCTGCTTATTGGCTATTGATTGGCCAATTAACAGCGAGATTGCCTGTAAGGCTTTCATTTGCTTACTTTCATCGCTGATATTTTTAACGCCTAATAGCCGCTTTCTAATACCTGCTTTGTCCGATAATTTAACCCGATCTAACTGATCAAAGAGTGAATTTACCGTGACGTTTTTATTGGCTTTTTTAGTAGTAGCAGAATTTTCGGGGATTACAGTGGACAAAACGGACTCAAAACAGATAACAAAAAAGTCATATTAACAGGTAAATAATGGCAAATGAATAATTATAACCACTAAAGCGTTAACAAAGGTTAACGCCGTACTGAGTCAATTAACGAGCTAGCTTACCTTTGTAAGCTGAGCGTATATGTAAGTCGATAGCACGCAGGACATCATTACGAGAAATGGTCCCCACTAAATTATCATCATCGTCTACCACAGGATAAACCTTAGGTTTATTTTTCAACATTTGCTGACCGAGTTCGATAACGCTGTCATAAGGTTTAACCGTTAAAACATCTTTACGCATTAGGTCGGCGACATCCGCAATATGCTCGTTATAATAGATGGTTTCGATCATTTTAGACAAAACATCACTTTCCGATAAAAAGCCAATCAGTTGATTATTTTTATCAATAACTGGACCACCAATTTGCTTAGTTTTTAAAAACCGCAGTGCCGCCTCTTCTACCACCATATCTGGCGTAAAAGTTACAGGATAATGGTTCATATATTCTTTTACTTGTAATGATTCCATAAAGGATCCCTAAAAAATGTAGATAACAGCTAAGTACTTAACCTTAACTGTAGACGCATTTGCAAATAAATCATCCATTTAGCAATATTTTTCTCATTTTTTTTATCCTGACTATTTATTACATAGCCATGGCTAATAATGCCGGCTGGGTCGTGGTCGACAGCGATCGCTCAATGGACTTATAAGCGTGCGTAAAATCTTTTTTCAAATGCGCTTTCAAATGCCCCTTAACAACCTTCATTGGCGCTTTTTTCAAGACACAAAAAAGCGCTAATGCATAGAGAGTTTCAGGCTCTGTTAATGCCGCTTGACGATTTAAACTAGCATTATTGCATGAGCCGCAACCGCCTTTAAATTGATAGGCGGTATTAGCTAAAATAACACCAAAGCCCATAAAGCAAGCAACGAGATCAATCGCTTGTGGTAAATATTCCTTACCGCCCGGTGGCAAAGTCTTATTGGAAATCACTAAAATACTGGCAAGGGCTTGGCTGATACCCGCGATTAAATCTTGTGGCTGGTTCACTTGATTTGGTGTAAAGCCCAACATCAATGCTTCGTGACCATCGATTACGCTTACGTCAGCCGCTTCGCCGCGAATAGTTGGACCTAAACGTAAATCTTCAATTGAGGTACTTGATGTCGGCGTGGTCGAGATCAGTTGTATCGGCCACTTTTGCATACCGGCATAATTTTTCGTGTTATTAAACATGGCTTGCGCCATTTCATCGATGCTCGACACCCTACCCGGATAAAACTCGTTGGTCGGTAAGATCAAACGTGCATCATCTTTAAGAACATTAATGTCAAAGTTTTCAATGGCCCAGGCAAAGGTATCTAGTATCCAATTCTGGGTGTTTTCGTCAATAATTTCTTTCGGGCTAAACAGTTTTGCTAACATAATTTATACAACTTTTATCGCTACCACTTTTGATTTTAGCTCTAGTAAATTAACATACAACAGAGTAACCAAAAGCACTATAGGTTAAATCAACGGGTTAGTTCACAGGATTAGTGCAAATTTATTCTAATATTTTATAGTCTTAATTTTTAATATTTTGAGCCCTTGCCCATTGCCAAGCCTTAGTATTATATAAAGGCACAGTTGATAATGAGTGATGGTGACTACCCGATGACTCTTTCGTTGAATAAGACAGGTAAATCAGGGTTTTATTTTCCGCATCATAAATGCGTCTAACTTTTAAGCTTTTGAATAAAATGCTTTTTGACTCTTTAAAAACCACTTCACCATTTTTAGAGCGATCTATTGTTGCTAGATGTTCCGCGGTTATTTCACCGGTTTGTCGACAGGCAATGCTCATATCCGACGGATCAGAAAAATCTAAATTGGCTTCAATATGACTAATGTGGCAAGTCACACCAGTGACTATCGGGTCTTGTTTCGCATTTATCACCACATCTTTGGTGGTAAATAAACCTAAACTGACTTTACCAACGTCATCTGAACAACCGACTAGTAACAAAGATAGCATGACACCTAGGCCGGTTTTAGACGCTATTTTAGGCGTTATAAATTTTTTAATCATCTTTAAATATCCCAACAAATTCTTCACCATTTGACGACTTACTCGCCCGATACATGCCCGTGCTATTAAAGGGCATAGTAATATTACCCGCCACATCTATGGCGATAATACCGCCTGAGCCACCAGCGGCAACTAAAACATCATTTATAACTACATCGGCAGCTTTTTCAAGGCTAATCTCTTGATACTGCATACGTGCACAAATGTCTGCGGCGACATGATAGCGAATAAAATACTCTCCATGACCAGTAGCTGACACCGCACAACTATCATTATTGGCATAAGTCCCCGCACCAATGATAGGCGCATCACCAATGCGGCCAAAACGTTTTGCCGTCATGCCGCCAGTGCTAGTACCTGCAGTTAAATTACCCGATTTATCAAGTGCCACTGCGCCAACCGTACCAAATTTATATTCATTAGCTAATGATTGATGTGCCGCTTGAAAGTCGTTTAATACTTTCTCTTGCTCTGCCAGCTGCTTTTTCGCTTTTAATAACGCTTGATATCTTACATCGGTATCAAAATAATTATTATCAACGCTTTCTAAGCCTTGTTGTTGAGCAAAAACTTCAGCGCCTTCACCGCTAAGCATGACATGAACAGACTTCTCCATCACGGCCTCAGCTAACGCTATTGGGCTTTTTACCGTTTTCACGCCTGATACAGCGCCAGCATTTAAGGTTTTACCGTTCATAATTGAGGCATCAAGTTCGTGTTCACCATCAAAGGTATAAACTGCGCCTTTGCCGGCATTAAATAATGGCGAATCTTCGAGTATTTGAATAGCAGCAATAACCGCAGCTTGACTAGACTTGCCCGCAGCTAACAAGGAAAAACCGCTATCACGAGCTTGTTTTAACTTAGTTTCATAAGCTAAACGCTTTTCTTTACTCATGTTACTTTTATCAATCGTGCCTGCGCCGCCGTGGATAGCAATAGCGAAAGCCTGTTCTTGATAAGCCTGAGCAGCATCAACGAGAAACAACTGTACACTCGTTAAGGTTAAAGCAATCGTTAAAAAATATTTATTTTTCATCTGGTTTCGCCGTAATTGTTACTGTCATATTTTTATCTACCACAATGTGCGATAAATTCGTATCATTTACAAGTATTCACCCCATACAATAGCCAAGTCGATGTAGACATAAATGAACTCTTTCGTTATTGTACTGGTCATACCATGACATTATATTTATAGGCAAACCGCTTATATCATCAGGGACTTTCATGACTGAGCAACGCGTAAGTGTAGAGATCACCAACAACATCGCCCATGTTAAACTTAATCGGGCTAATAAGCTTAATGCCTTAGATATGCCGATGTTTATTGCGCTTCGACAGACGATAAAAAAACTGCGTAAAAATCGTGACATACGTGCTGTTATCGTGTCTGGCAATGGTGATGACTTTTGCTCTGGCTTAGATGTTAAATCCATTATGAAATCACCGATGAACATGTTAAAACTGCTATTTAAGCTTTTACCTTGGCGAGCTAACTTAGCGCAGGTGGTTTCCACCGGCTGGCAAGATATACCTGTACCGGTTATTTGCGTTATTCATGGCCGTTGTTGGGGGGGAGGTTTACAAATCGCCTTAGGCGCAGATTTTAGGTTTGCCACACCTGACAGTTCATTATCTATTTTAGAAGGCAAATGGGGCTTAATTCCTGATATGGGCGGCACCATTGCCTTGCGCGATCTGATGGCGATTGATCAAGCTAAAAAACTGGCCATGACAGCAGAAATATTTACTGGCCAGCAAGCCTTGGCATTAAATTTAGTAACCCAGTTAACCACCACCCCCTTAGCCGACGCCCAAGCTTTCGCGCTTGCTTTAATGCAACAATCTCCAGACGCGCTTGCAGCCAATAAAAAGCTCTATAACAACAGTTGGCAAGGTAGCAAAGGTTGGACGTTATTTCGCGAGTCTTACTACCAACTTAGAATTTTAATCGGCAAAAATGTCCAGCGAAAAATTTATAATCAAAGCCATGATACTGAACAACACAAGCCATTTTTACCACGTAAGAAGTGGTAGCCTCTCGCTTGATATTGCCGACGACATTTTTTCATTAGTGTACTGATATAATAAGAAATTAAAATAAAGAACAATAATAACATGGACATAAAAGTAGATAATTTAGCCAGCGGTGAAGTCATAGCCTTACTAGAAGAGCATTTAGCCGATATGTACGCGACATCGCCAGCAGAGAGCGTTCACGCTCTCGATGTTGAAGCATTAAATAATCCTGCCGTTACCTTTTATAGCTGTTGGCAAGATGAAAAGCTATTGGCTTGTGCAGCCTTAAGAAAGCTGGATAAAAACCATGTAGAGCTTAAATCAATGCGAACGGCATCTAATGCTCGAAACCTCGGCATCGCGTCATTGCTATTACAGCACCTGATCACTGTAGCGACAGCAAATAATTATCATAAAATAAGCTTAGAAACCGGCACTATGGATTTTTTTAAACCCGCTCGAGCGCTTTATAAAAAGTTTGGCTTTACGTGTTGCCAGCCATTCGGCGATTATCAATTAGATCCAAACAGTCACTTTATGTCTTATAAGATTAAAGCGTAAATACGATAGTGCTAAATGTTGACTGGTCACAATTGATTCTTGGTTAATTGTGTTTTTTCACCGCTAAACTCATCATAAAGTTTCTTATGGGCTAATTTTGAAAAAGTATCAATACGCTGCTCGTATTGGGCAATCCAGTCCAGTAACATCGCTAGATTATTATCTTGCTCCGCTTTGCTTTTGTACTTATGAGGTTCCCAAGGGCGCTTCTTAGCATTAGCAATACATAGCTCAATCGATAGATTTAAGAATAGTACTTCGCTGCATTTCTCTAGCGTATGGCTGAGTAAATCACTGTAACAGCCCTCGATCACCCAAGCATTATGTTGAGTAATAAAACTGTCTATTGCACCAACAGAAATCGCAATATCTTGACGCTGCGGCGTTGGCGTTTGTTTGGTGACAGGTGACCAAGCTAAGGTATCTAGATCTAAATGTGCGAGCTGATGTTGTGCTGCTAATTTTTTCGCTAAGCTTGACTTACCGGCGGCTGAATTACCAAAAATAACCACTCTTTTAGCTTTGCTACTTCCTTGTGGCATAGTTATAAAATCCTCTACTTCGTTTCACTATTAGCGTCGTTGTCAGTGGCACGGCTATCGGTACCTTCAAACGAATCTGCTGAGCCATCAGCTAAATTGGCTTCAGCTTCTTTCGCAGCAATAGCTGCACGCTCAGCTTTAGATACATACTTAGGCTTGCTAGAATTTTGCAATTTAGCATTCATTTTCTTAAGCTTTGACTTTAAAGTTTGATTAATTTTCTTTTTACGATTCATATAACTTTTATGCTTCTATTAATGACTTAATTCCAATGGTTTTGCTCAACATACTTAGCGATAATTATTTACCGTCAACTGAGCTACTATCAAAGGGTTAATATTACCTTAATTCAACCATTTTATTCGCTTGATAGAATTAATGCTGTCGCTGATTTATTTAAGTAAAGGATGATCAGCCGGTAACTGTTTCGCAATCCATAATGCTAACTTATGTTTCATGCTTGCTAGGTCTTCACCATCTTTAGGTAGAGGTTGAATGAGCTTATCATTTACTAATAAACGGTATAAGCTTTCAATTTTTTCCTTCGCGGCATTAGTGGCTGAAAAGCCTTTATAACCACGATTTTTCGCATAACCTTCACCAATCACAATGGCTTTTTTCAATAATTCAGCTTCGTTTTTTAACTTCTTCATGTCTAGTGATTTTTCCTGTTTTCTCTATTTAAAAAGCACATTTTTTAGCTTGAAGGCTAAAACCTGCGCGTTAATAATATTTGTTAGCGCTAATTAATAAATTAGACACATGACTAGGCTAATATTAAACCATTGGCTATAAAGCTATGTTTTTGGCATATCAACAAAAAAAGCATTAAGTTTATTACCATCTAAATCTCTAAAATAACCGGCATAAAAACCATCCATTTCACCACGTGGACCTGGAGCGCCTTCACAAGTAGCACCTAATTCAAGCGCTTTTTGGTAAAAGGCATCAACTTCATCGGTAGATTCCAGCATGATCGCCACCATAACGCCATTACCAACGGTTGCCGGTTTGCCATCAAAGGGTTTAGTGACTGAAATTCCAGCAGACTCCGGTGATTTACACCAGGCAACAAATTGTTCGGTTTCCAGAAAGCGTCCGGCACCTATAGTGGCAAATAACTCATCATAAAATGCAACTGCCCGCGGTAAATCATTAGTACCTAAAGTAACGTAACCTATCATGACATATTCCTCATATTTACCTATTAATAATCAGCCAACATTGATTTTTCAAACTGGTCGGTTGATAGGGTTAAATTTTTATTTTCTATCCGTGTATGCAATTCATTAATATCGCTATTGAGTTTAGACATTGTGAGCGTATTGTCATCTAATAAATAAATCTGCTTTAAACTGGCATAATAGAAATTCAAAATAACTAAGGCATTAACTTCATCATCGCCCGCTGCGGCTTTAATTTTTTTCAGTTTACGATAAATGGCGTTTTGCAGCTGTTTAACTTGCCAAACATAATACACTTCGCTAAAAAATGCGCTAGCTCGCAAGCGATGCAAAGCAAAAACGCAGGTTAATAATGCGAGTAAAACGCCGAAAAAATTATAGCTAAAATTACTTTCTGGTACTGCGCTGCCACTTGCCATAGCTGCAGGGTCTATGTTTATATTTGCATTAACGCTATCAGTAAACAGCATGATTAAACCTTGTCCATAAGCCAAGGCTAAAATCAGTAAACTGGCAATAAAACCAACAATTATAATATTAAGATGTTTACGGTAAACGCTTTTTTCAATGTCTTTTAACTTCATTTTCAACTTACTTCTATTATTTCAATAACGGTTACGATATCTTGAACTAATCAATTGCAAGTCCAGAATGACGTTTAACTTGCTGACTTACACCACTTTGCCAAACAGACTGGCTACTAGCGATACTTAACTGCAGCTTCGCTCGGGTGATACCAGTATATAATAATTCACGCGACAATAACCTATTGTCTTTCTGCTCAGGCAATACCATAGCGACATGTTCAAACTCACTACCTTGGGTTTTATGGATGGTCATCGCGTAAACCGTTTCAAACTTTGGTAAACGAGAAGGCATTATCCAGTCATAGCCGCCTTGTGCATTCTCAAATACCGCCATTAAATGTCCTTGGCTATTGCGCCAAAGCAAACCAATATCACCGTTGTATACGCCCAAGCGATAGTCATTTTCATTGATCATTATTGGCTGGCTGGCATACAAAGAAGTATTTGATTCAAAACGGTTAAAAGGTATAACGCCTTTGTTACGCAAGATATCAATAACCAGTGCATTCAGAATTTCTACGCCCTGTGGGCCTTTACGTGTTGACGATAAAATTCTAAATTTTGCTAATAAAGCAAACGCGTCTTCTACCTCCTCACAATGCGATAGACCAAGATAATACTGCTCAACAAGTGGTGTTAACCAGCTTTCAATGTTGCCTGATAATAATGTCAGTTGTTTATTGTTATTAAGCACGTCTTTGGGCAGTGAGCTATTAAGTACCGCGCTTTGCTGCAATAACTGCCAACTTTCTTGATATTGGCCATTGATCACATAGTTGGCGATGCGACCTATAGCACCTTCACCGTCAAATCGACGACTTTTCATTAAAAAGGTTACACAATCGCCTGCGCTATATTTTTCATTTTTCGCCCTGGCTGTACTATCTTTAGTAAGGGATTGATAGCCTGTGACTTGTGCTAAATACTGATAATTTAAAGCGCTATAACCTAGATGAGGACGTGGTGCGAAATCGGCTAAAACACTACCAACCGCTACTGAGGGTAGTTGATCGGCGTCACCCAATAAAATGACTTTAGTATGTGATGGTAAAGCTCGAAAAATGCGCGTCATCATAGGTAAGTCAACCATGGAAACTTCATCAATCAATAAAATGTCAATATCGAGTAAGTTTTCTTGATGATGACGAAAATTGACCTGTTCAGGAATAACGCCTAATAATCTATGTATAGTTTGTGCGGTCTCTGGAATAAAGTCTAAAACCTTATCATCGATACTGCCACGAAAGCCCTGTACCGCATTAATAATAGACTCTGATAAGCGCTGCGCTGCTTTACCTGTGGGTGCTACTAATGATATTCGTGGCGCGTCAAGCTTTTCACTACTTTTGCTATTTGCACTGGCAAGCATTAATAACGCGGCAAGCAATTTAGTGACGGTATAAGTTTTACCTGTGCCTGGACCACCAGCAATTATAGCAAAATCTTTATTGATAGCATTTGCTACGGCAACCGCTTGCCAATCAATCTCGCTATCATGTCGCTCACGCTGTTGCGCTAAATCTGGAAATAATGTCGCAATAATGCTTTTAATATTGGCAACATCATCTAGTGATTTACTGCTTTTATTCGCTGACTCAACTGGGTTGGCATTAATAACTCGTCGCTCACAGACAACCTGCTTTAGCTCTTGTTCAAACTGATAATAGCGCCGTAAATATAAACGTTCATGACTTAACACAATCGGTTGTTGTTCATTCACTGCTGCTTTATCCAGCTCAACTAAAGGTAATTCAGCCATTAAGGTAATGATTGTTTTTAGATCGGCAAATAAAAAGCCCTTAGTGCTGGTGTCATTTTGCGTAATTCCATCAGTAAACCAGCGTTTGCCTGAAACTTGCACTAATGGCAAGCAACTGTGACCATCTCTAAGGCTGGCACTTAAGGCTATTAATAAATGAAACCATTGTTGCTGCTTAGACTCATTGTTAGCGCCATGAGCGAGGCTCATGCATTGGCTTATTTCTTTCGCAAAAAAATAGTCTACGGCAACTAAGCCATCCAATTGACGTGCGGCATGTTGAAACGACGCATAAATACTTACTTTGTCACTGTCAGCATTGCTCACACTACTAAGAACGAGTTCAGGCATGCGTGGGTTCTCCGGCAAAAATGCTATCTAGTTGCTCTAGTTCTACCAGGGTAATTTGACGATAATAAACCCCACAACCTTGATGTTCTGCTTGCTCTGTCATGCCACGTAAATACAAATAATAAATACCACCAAAGTGCTGTTTGGGGTCGTAATCCGCCAAGGCATATTTTAAATGCCGATGTAATGCCAAAGCATAAATAAGGTATTGTAAATCGTAATGATTTTTTTCAATATTATGACGCATAACCACATCGTTATAGTCACTATAATGATCGCCTAAATGACTCGACTTATAATCACAAACATAAAACTTACCATCGGCTTGAAAGATTAAATCGATAAAACCATGCATCATACCTTTAAGTTGTTGATAGGAAGGTAAATGCACTCGGTGTTGTCGCGCCATAATACTATTGGCCTTGTTGCTGATATTATTATTTCTATGTTCGGTCAGCAGTTTTGTTAATTGACTACTGCTTGCCGAGCGCATCGGGTAATAAAATTCGGTTTCACGCAATGTATCTTGTGGTGCTAACTGTGCTAAAGATAAAGTAATATCGGCGTTAAGTGGTGTTTTCAATACCTCATCTAACCAATTAATCAGTAGTTTTTGACCCTGATTTTGCTGCACACTTTCACTACCATCTTCTGAATTGTTTTTTAAATTCTCTGCGGTGTTCTCTAACTTAACGCCTGTTTCACCATCTATTGCACCATATTTTACCATTGGCCAATGACAGCTTTTTTGCCAATCTGGCGCAGAGAAATCAGTTTGCTCTAAAATATCATGCAATAAGTTACCGGTATGCGCACCTTTGGTTAGCGAAAAGCGTAACGCTTTCGGGGTATTGCTGGCGGCGTTGAAGGTCTTATCATGCTCTTCGGCCAGCACAACTTCTTGATTATCTCTATCGGGCGCTGAAACACCATTATGACGTAAGTTTTTACTTAAGGCGGAAAAAGAACTTAACCACCAATCTCGCTCGATTCTACCATTAAAACTGGCAACTTCTGCTGCGGCTTTAACTTTATTGCCATCATCAGTATTTTCAGTAGCTGAAATGAATGATGTTGCTTCAGGCCAATAGTTGTCTAATACTGCCAGTCCGATCTCATCTGGATTGTCTTGCGCTAACGCCTGCAAACTCGTGGCAATATCAGTTTCTCCTGACCATTTTAAGGTTTTACCTAAAGGAGATTTTTCATAATGCTCAAAAGTGGCACTTAGAATATAACAACGTTTCTCAGCACGAGTAACCGCTACGTAAAGTAATCGAATAGCCTCGGCATAAGCTTCTGCAGCCATGCGAGTTCTCGCCTCGCCACTACCATCTAGGCTATGATGTAGCATACCGTTTTCATCGTGATGTTCAATAAAACTCACATTACGATTACCGAACTTGAGTGGGTCTTTATGGCGCGTGGCAAACGGCACAAAAACCACTGGATATTCCATGCCTTTAGCGCCATGCTGAGTAATAATGCGGATCAAGTTTTCATCACTTTCTAAACGTAGCTCAGCCTCAACTTCAGGGTTGTCTATCTGGCTTTGTTGTTCAAACCAAAATAGTAACTCTTGGGGTTGGCGATGTCGCTGACTTGCCCCTTGCAGTAATTCAAATAAATGCAATAAATTGGTTAATACTCTGTCAGCATTATTCTTAAAAGCACAGCTGTTATCTCCATCACTAACGTCAATATGAAAATGTTTATGCATCAACTGCAACGCCATACTAATAAAGCCTTTAAACTGCCATTCATTACGCAGTTTTTCAAAGCTAATTTTCAATTGCTGCCATTGCCGTTCATCGTGTTGCAGCTGCAATAATTTTTCACGATTAAAGCCCAGCAGTGGGCTCGCTAATGCCGCGGTATATAAACGGTCATTCTCTAAAAACAAAATACCTTTTAATACTTGCAGTAAATTTTTAGTCTCATCGCTTTGTAATAAATTAGCGCGATTACTCATAAACACGCTGGCTAAACCACATTCATTTAAAGCCAATTTAATATCCGCCGCTTCAGTACCGTCACGCACTAATAATGCAATATCACCACTAGCCATATTAAGCTGGGGGCAAGCTAATAAACGCACAATTTCATCGGCACACCAAGCGGCCATATTCGCGCGGTAACTTTGTTTAACTGCTTTATCTTTACCGTCTTTACTTTTCGTTTCCGATTCGACATTAAAATGAATAAACTGCAGCGCGTTAAATTCACTGTCTGAAAATACTTTCTCGTGCGCTCTGGGCGAGGCATTAACCGGTAAATAGGGAATTTGATAGCCAAAAACGTCAACCGCCTCATCCGATAAATTATTACCGTAAAATAAGCGATTGTAACCGGTGATCATCGCCGCACTTGAGCGCCAATTGGTATCCATTAGCCATTGGTAGTCACAATCATTACGCGCGGAAAGATAAGCGAAGATATCGCCACCACGAAAACCATAAATAGCCTGTTTCGGATCGCCAATCATATAGAGCGCAGCGTTTGACTGATGATAATAAATCGCTTTTAAAATAGCGAATTGCTGAGGGTCAGTATCTTGAAACTCATCTATAAGCGCGACTGGAAATTGAGCGAAAATACCATTAGCTAGCACCTGTGCAGTTTCAGACCCTAACTCATTGGTTAAGCAATCATTCAACGTGCTAATTAAATCATCAAAACCCATAACATTTGCTTGCAGCTTCTTACGGCTGATTTCGGCTCGAATATGGTAGATACCCTTTCTCACCACTAACAAAGCTTGTGCGCGATTCAGTTGCTTTGCTAAATCGGCATGTTGTTTTTTTACGATATTAACCGCAGTGAAAATTTCTACTAACTCACTTTTCACTTTCGAGCGGGCATAACGTCGGCCATCAATAAAGGCATCCGGTATTTTTCCATGCTGGCCTTTAACATCATTGGATAGCACGCCTAACCAATTAAGTAACTGAGCTAACTCTTGTTGACGTTTTTCTCGTTCAGCCCCCTTTTTAACATCAATTAACCACTCAGCTAACATCGTTTTATGTTCATTGAGGCTAGCAATCGCCTGTTCAACTAAGCTTTTAAATTCAACCGCAATGTTTTCTGGGTCTTGCACCTTCAACAAGTTTTGCGTCGCTAATGCTTTAGAAAACTGATTAATAAAAGTGCCTGGCTCCGGCCAAAACTCAGTGACTAATTTAAAGGCTTGGCTATTATTTTCTGTCTCTAATGCCAACACCCGATACCAGTCTTGACAGGCCTCTAAGGTAATATCTTGGGTGTCAGTTTCCATTTGAGCATTAAAGCTAATGCCGCTAGCAAAGGCATATTGGTTTAGTACACGTTTGCAAAAACCATGAATGGTAAAAATAGCGGCTTCATCGATATACAATAAAGCTTGGCTTAATCGCGCCTTTACCTCTCTACTGCCAATATTCTTGTCAGTAAGATTAGTGCTTAAGGCTTTAAAGTAGTCATCAACAACAATTAAACTATCCCAGCTGTGCAAACTTTCACGAATAAAGTCATCAATACGACCACGAATTTCTTCTGTCGCATCTTTAGTAAATGTCATAACCAATATCTGTTCAATCGGTAATTCTCGCTCTAACAACAAGCGTAAAAAAATTCGCGTAATATTGTGGGTTTTACCAGTACCGGCACTGGCTTCAATTAAGTGCTTACCTTGTAACTTGATGGTATTGGCGTTTAAACCTTTCATTTTTTCGCTCCTTGCTTTACCGTTTGCAAGGCATCAAACATCGGCTGATATAAGCTCAGCAATCTTGGCGATACCGTTTGATAATCTGGACATTGTGACCAGAAGTACTGCACGTAGGCTTCATCGCCAAAAGCTTGAAAACTGTTACTGTCAGACCAAAATTGTTCAAACTGAGTTTGTTCAAAGACTTTGCTTTTACGTATTTTCTCGGCAATATCACCATTGAGTAGCAGTGGCTGATGCTGGCCTAAATAAAAGGCTACTATTAAGCGTAATAATTGCCCTTTGGCATCATCAATATCGCTAAAATAAAATTGGCTTGGCTGCTGACTTTTGGTGTCAAAATAGTAACCATGAGATGCTAAAACATCGGCAAACAATGCGTTTCCAGCTGATAAAGCATCGGTTTCTAACGCTTCAACTTGCGCGGTTTGCACAATCAATTGGTGCAAATACAAGGTAAATAAGTCTTTCGCTTTCGCGCTACTACTACGATAAAATACCGCTTTGTTATCAACAATGGTTAGTTTGCAATTTAGCGTTAAACGTTTAGGTAATACCGCTTTTAATATTGCCATTTCAACTTTTGAATACCAATCATTAGCAAACAAATTTTGATTTGTTAAGGCACTCGCTAAATTAAGCGTAACACTGCAATCAATGGGTGCAATAGTTAAGGCATGATTTTGCCCTAATTCGGCGATAATAAACTGGCTAAAACCTTCGCTGTCTTGCTGCCAACCTTTTATCAGTTCATCAGTACTAGGCAAGTCCGGCAAGTTGCCTGCCAGCTTAGCGCTGAGTAAGATGTCCTCACAACTTTGTTTGCTTTGCTCAGGGGCTAAGTAATAGTTAAGCAATTCTTGCCGAAGCAAGTAGCTATCGAGGTGGTTAGCCACAAATGGTTCGACATCATTAATCACCGTATTACGGTTATCTAAATATAAATACAGTGCTTGTTGAGCATAATAGCGTCCAGGGTGCTGATAAAAGCGAATAACGTCAATGGCCGATAAACTTTCATCATGGTTGGCAGTTACTGGGCCTGTAACTTCTATTGCTATATTCTTAGCGCTATTTGCCGTGTTATTTTTAGCGGCACTTTCAATATCCGCTTTTGCTCGACGCAATTGTAGCCAGTTAGCATCAAAGCTAGCAAACTTGCCAAGATAGTTTTGCTCGCTAAACGCCTGCATTGGTAATTGTCTAACTTGGCTTAGTATATTGGTTGCGGCTTCAGTATTTAAACCCAGTAATTGCCAGCCGTAACCGCGGGCAAGATATTCCATCAGTTCTTTTAATACTAACGACGGCTGACGGTCTTTATTGTTTCTAATGTTTTTACCTTGGTAACTTAAATACAAAGCTTGTCGAGCAGAAATTATCGCCTCTAAGAATAAATATCTATCATCTCCTCGACGCGACCTGTCACCCAACTGCGCCGGTGTTGTGGTCATTAAATCAAAACTTAGCGGTTGGCGCTGACGTGGAAATTCACCATCGTTCAAGCCCAATACCGCAATGATTTTAAAGGGTATACTGCGCATAGGTAGCATAGAGCAAAAGGTGACTTGTCCTATCATAAACTGTCGCCCGGGATCGGGCTGGCTGAAATGACTGTTTAAAAAGTCGCGAATAACCGCCAAACTGATAGCGCTGTTATAAACAGCGTGCTGACAATATTCCACCAACGATTCAACGGCAGTGCGAACAATATTAAGACCGTTATCGTTATCGTCGTCAAAGAGTTGCTGTAATAAATCAAACAAAAATTGCTGCCACTGCGAGGCGGTCCGCGCTTGTGACATATTAATAGCTGTTAATTGCAATTGCTCAATAATTAACATTAGCTTGCCAAGCAACTCACTGTCGCTACCCTCAATGGTTGGCAATAGCATCTGGTTTTGGTAGATAACACTGTGATCAGCAAAAGCAAAACCTCGCATTAAACGTGTTAAGCCTTGTTGCCAGGTAAAGCTGTCGCTGGTAGCGTTTAACCTTGCGCTCGCTTGTGGTTCCCTCGTGCTTTCACTCGGCGCAGCGCTTTCATCATTACTGACACTAGCCTGACTTTGCGCTAACACCTGTTGCTTATGGGCTTTATCTAAGCCCCAGTGCACGCAAGAAAGCTCAAGCCAGTGGGTAATTTTTTCAATGTCATCAAGGTTAATGCCAAAACGATTTTGCATGGCGGGTAATCGTAATAAAGCAATTAAGCTCGATACATGAAAGCGACTATCCGGCAAGGTTAACAACTGGGCAAATGCTGCCACTAAAGGCTCAGCGTCTTTGCTGATGCGATCAGCAATTGAACAGGGTAGCGGCGGCACTTCATCGGCAATATCTTGCCAACCACGGGTAAAAACCGCATTTACATAAGGCGCGTATTGTTCGACTTGCGGACACATCACTAATACGTCTTTGGGCGTTAAGCTTTCATCTTGATTAAATTGGTGTAACAGCCAGTCGTGCAAACCTTGAACTTCTCGCAAGGCACTGTGTGCACTGGTGATCAAAATAGAGCCATCAACTTTAGCGGCTTTTTGGTAACTAGCTGAGTCAGGTGAGCGCGCATCTGATAACGATAAAACATCTTGCTGAACACTGGCTAAAATATTAGCCTGTTCGATGGCTTCTGGGCTAGGATTAGCTTGCTCTGCGCTAGTTATCGCTTCAAGCGCCAAGTCGGCAACAGCTGACTCAAAAACCTCAATATTAATAGTACTGTATTGATACAACAAGGCCATAAACTCTCGACCTTGCTGGCCCAAGTTAGCTAATAGTGGATTACCCACTTGTTGGTTTATATCGGCTAAATCTGCATCGGTGTTTTTTTCATCGCCAACTGCTGATTCAGCAGAAAAATCAGTGCCTTTGAGCCAAGCTTCGATGGCATTTTTTTCTGTCACCAGATCGCCCCAATACGCATAACAAGGATTTAAATGAAAAAAATGCACGTCTATTTGCTGACTTAAAGCATTAATAAACTCCAGCCAAAGTGGCGCCATGGCATTGATGCCAAAAAATGATAAGCGCTGCGGCAACGCTTGTGCTTTTAATCGATCGACATTATTTAAATTTTTTATCGCCAATGCCACCAGTTCACGTGGATCATAAGGTTGTTCACGCACCAGTAAATGCCAAAGTTTACCTTGCCAGATAGCATTGCTTTCAAAATTTTCGTTACTAGCATCAAATGTTGCGCTAGTGGGTTGATCAAAAGCCGTAAATTCACCTAGATGCCAGGCGTGGATCCATTCAGGACGAAAGATTAAATACTGCTCAAATAAATCTGCTAACTGACACGCTAACTGATAACGCTTTAACTGTTCAGCTTCGCTATGATATTTTTCGGCAGTCAATTCAGTATTATTAGCTTTAGCCTGCCAATAATCACTCGCGACTCGAAACGCGTCATCATCAATCACTTCATTTGATGCTAATAATGTATCAATACGCCAAGCAAGTACTTCTCTTGAATAAGGCGATTGCTCAGGCACGTCTTCATCGCTGGCTAAATTTCGAATTAAATTCCACAAAAATTGCGACGGCAAGGCATAACGCATATTCATGCTTATGCCTCGCTGCTCGGCAAGTGACATATTCAGCCAATGTTGCATGCCGGCATTTTGCACAATGACGGTATCTTGAGCGAAAACTGGAAGTGGAGAAAGTTGCTGAATTTTATCCAGCAGAACTAACAAGTTTTCCATTTTGTTAGCAGGATAAAGATAGAACAAATGCGTGCCTTTTTAGCCATTTTTCTTATCGCTAAATTTAACCACATCAAGCTCGATAACACTAGGCTTGTTGTACTATATAAGTTGATGTTGATTAAGATAATAAAGCTTTTAATCATGATAGATAATTTAGCAATTAAGCTATATCACTTTTCATCCCGTTTTGGACGCATATTTAGCTATATTTATAATTAAAGCCCATGCGGGTAAATAAAAGACTCGGTCTAACAATCATAATTAACGCATATGACTTAATCCTGTAATATCCTTTTATGTTGTTGTTTACGTCTTTCTGGTTTAACTGCCCACCAAACAAACCAAAGTAATATAAATTGCAGTGGTAGACGGATATATAAAAACAACTCAGATATCTCTTTATATTTTTCTGGCTGCATAGCCATATTTATATTAGCCGGATAAACAGCAATAATTAACGCCATTAGACCATAGCCAGCGAACAAACGTGTTTGAGGAACTAAAGGCCTATTGCTCCCAATATCTCAAATACACCACTGACTATGACCAGCTCTTGGTGATAAGCCAAATAGTCTGGCATCGCCATAATAAAAAAGTCAGTAACAACAAAGTGGGCAATACCGCCGGTAATAAAAAATAAGGCAATAACTAAAAGTGCTATGCGAGGCATCAAGTTTTCTCCAGAATCATTTTCTACCTAAGAAAAATTTAGGATAAATCGTTTTTAATGGCATTTAGTAGTAACACTCCTATTTTATTAACAATACGTTTACTTTTTTAATGAATTTATTTTACATTCAATAAGGGCCAATAATTACTCGTTTAGGTTAAAAGTAGCTGTTGTATTTTTTATTTCAATGGAACGACATCAACCTAAGTTAACATTAGCCAAAATAGCCGCCCCAAGCGTCTATGCTATTAAGGCCAATTGATATTGAGCCACTATTTTTTGTCAATATAGTTAGATATTACCGATAAATTTTGTTGCTTATGCTGTGGACTCAAAAATTAATAACCTGCCGTAATGTTTTATCTAAAATGATTGAACAATGGGCTTCTTAGTTAAGGTGTTAATAAATCGATTGATTTAAGAAAAATTCAACGTAGAATGCAAATATTATTAATTTTTTTGTAAGGTACGTCATGAAAGCAAAGTTTGCACGATTAAGATCACGTTTTATGTTACTAATTGTTATCATGGGTCTTGTTGTAGGAGGTCAAACTTGGGCACAAACCGCAACGATTGATTCTGAAAAAGCTAGGTTAGTTAGTAAACTTGCGAAATATGTTGGTTGGCCTGCCCAGGCTATGCAAGCTAAATTCATTATCGGCGTCTATGATGACGTTGAAAAATATGAATATTTTAGCAACTATTTTGCTAACAAGGGTGTTAAAGGTAAAGACATCTCAGTACGATTAGTTGAATCCTTTAGTCAAGCTAAAGAAGTTAATATTCTATATATATCATCACCAAATCAAAGAAAAGTCTTACAAATCATCGATAGAGTTATTAGTGGTTCAAATGTATTGATCGTGACCGAAGACACTAAAGACCTCTCGACGACAATGATTGATATTTCATATGATGAAGAACAATCGAAAATTGATTTTAAAGTTATTGATTCCAATATCGTTAAAGCGCAATTAACTTTAGCTGAATTATCATACTTTTTTGAAGATAATAATAGTGAAGAAATATTATCACCAAGCCCTACTTTTGCCAAAAAAAATCAACAAGACAAGCAATATTCAGCGCTTGAAAATAAATTAGCCTTACAACAATCCGCATTGAATCAATTAAATAACAAGTTGAACTCAAGTAAAGAAAATTTAGAAAAATACAACTTGGCTTTACAAAAAAATGCTGAACGTTTAGAAATAGAACAACAAGAAAATACTCAAAAAAGCCAAGAAATAAAAGCTAAAGATAAACAGTTACAAGATTTAGAAAAAAAATTAAAAGCGCAACAAAGAGCCAGTAGACAAAGTGGGCAAATTTCTGTTGAAGGCCTAACTGCAGAACAAATACTAGAAGAAGAAGAAAAAGCACAAGCAGAAATACAAGCACAAGAAAAATTTGTTGCTGATTTAACTGAAGAGCTAAAAAAACAAAAAGACATTGCAAATAATGCTTCGATAAAATTAACCAATGTGACCAAAGACAATGAGAGTCTATCGAGTTTTCAAACATTGTTTTATGTTTTTGTTCTTATTGCTGTCATCGCATTACTTATTGCCTTCATGATGTGGAATAAAGCTAAAAATGTCGCGTCAAAACCCTCATTACCGTCAAAAAATGAAAACAAATCATTATTGCCAATCAGAGAAGACCAATTAATTAAATCAGAAAACTTTGCCGCTTTAGGGTATATAGCTACTGACATTACTTATGCTGCAGGTTTATCTTTAAATGATATGCAGGCTAAACTTGAATCTGCTGGCGATACTAAAAATGCAACGACACTTAAACCTGTCGTTACTTTATTAGAGAACTTTAATATCATTGCAGCGGATCAAGATGATACCGACATTCAAAGTTTTAACGTAATCGCTTATGTACAAAAAATGATAATGCTTTACGAATTTGAATTTAGTCAAAGTGATATTGTTTATAATTATTCTGGCGAAAAAGACTTAACCATCAAATCGGTACCAAGCTATATCGCGTTAGTATTATTAAATATCATTAATAACTCGCTAAAACACGGCTTTGATAATAATGGCAATGGTAAAATAGCGTTAAAAGTAGAAAAAGGTGCAAAAGGCGGCGCTAAAATCACTTACTCTGATGATGGTAAAGGAATGAATAAAGCCACGTTAGAACAAATATTTAAACCGTTTTTCACTACTCGTAGCGACCGAGGCTATGTTGGTGTTGGTATGAGTACGACTTACGATTTAATTAAGAATAAATTATCTGGTGATATTAAAATAGATAGCAAAGAAGGCAAAGGCACTACGGTTACTATTACCTTACCTTAAGTTTATTTTGACTATATTCCAACACTGAATATAGATAAATAGAACCGAGTAATTCCCTGTATTTACAGATGGATTACTCGGTTTTTCTATTATTAATAGTAAAAAAATCATGCTAAAAACCACGCAAAGAAAAGTAACAATAGCTCTTTAAGTGATCCAATAAACTCCCTTATACTCAATTGATTTTATCTGTCGTGATGAATTTACTTTCGCCACAGCTTTCTATTTACGCTGCTACCTTTCTGCTTAATTCTACCATGCTAGCCTGCCATGATAACTATCGGACCTACCTTAACGGTATACGTGTGTTATCTCATAGTGTTAATTATTTCATGGCATTATTAGGCCAACAGTTACTTAAGGCTTTGCCTTCATTCATTTAATAGCAGCGAATAAAAGCATTACTTTTGTACCTTATACATTGTTTAGTGTGTTGTGCGGGTGGGTGTACCTAGCGGTTTAGTTAAACAGGGAGGATTTTCAAAATAATAGGACTGATTTATCTATAATTTTACCTTAATGTAAAAACAACCTCGATATCTCTACTCTCCCTAAACGATATCGCTTTGATGGCCCGTCGTAATACTGAATTTAGCAACAGTCTATATGCTCGTCGAATTGAGCAGTAAGAATTAAATCAATCACAATAATTAGTAGCCCTAGTGATTTTTACTGACCTGCATTTGATAACATCTAGTGATTAAGTATTCGTTCAGTCACTCGGTTAAGTTCAGCTTTACCAGGTAAACCAAGTCATAGGCATCAAACCTCGATGCCTATGACTTTAAACATAATTTAGCGCCTTATTGAATTATCTATTACGTTGACTTGCAGAGATAATTCTTAAGTATAATATGCCAAGCAATGCGGCAAGGACTGAAGCAATTAGGATTGATGTTTTAGCATATTGCAATTGTTCTGGTTGGCCATCAAACCCAAGCGTGGCAATAAAGGTCGACATAGTGAAACCAATACCGGTTATTAGCGACGCACCTACGACATGTTGAAAATTAACATCGCGAGGTAAGCTGCCTAACTTATAGCGTAAAGCCAGCCAACAAGCGCCTGAAATACCAATAAATTTGCCCAGAACCAATCCCGAAATAATACCTAAGCCAACAGGGTGTTGTAAGCTATTGAAAAATGAACTAAAGCTAAATACAACGCCAGCATTGGTTAAGGCAAACAGTGGCAAAATAAATAATGACACAGGTAAATCTAGGGCATCTTCCCACCTACGCAAGGGGGTACTGGCTCCCTCTGCTACATCGCGAACGGCTAAGACCTTTTTGTGATCTTCCTTGTTAGCCAGTGCATCTACTGTGCTAGCTTTGCTCTGCATTGAGCTAATAATTTTTTTCGCCTTATCAAGCAACTTCCCCGACGATAACTTCGGACGAGCCGGCACAGTCAAAGCAATTGCTACACCGGCAACCGTAGGATGAACACCCGACTTGAGCATCAGTAACCAAATAACGATACTAATGATTATATAGAAAAGCGGCTGGCGTATGCCGGCATAATTTGCCACAGCCAAAAAAGCAATAAGTGCAAATGCGCTCGACAGATGCATAACAGATATTTGCTCGGTGTAAAATATCGCAATAACCAGTATCGCACCAATATCGTCGACAATGGCAAGTCCAACAATGAAGGCCAACAAACTAGCAGGAATGTGTTTTCTAACGATGGTAAGTACGCCAAGGGCAAACGCTGTATCCGTTGCCATAGGAATACCCCAGCCAACCTGAGAATCAAGTGACCAGTTAAACATTGAATAAATCAAGGCCGGAAACATCATGCCACCTAAAGCACAAAAAATCAGCATACGCCGGTTTTCTGGTTGAGCGAGATCACCAACCAAGACTTCACGCTTGATCTCAAGCCCGAGTAAAAAGAAAAACACCACCATCAAACCATCATTAATAAGGTGCTTAAGTGATGTTTTAAACTCCAAATCACCAAAAAACATGCCCACTGGTGTATGCACCAAGTTCACATAACTAGCTGCATAGCTTGAGTTTGCCCACCATAGGGCGATGATTGTCGATAGTAATAGAATCAAGCTAGAGGTAGTTTGGGCACGAATAAAACTGGACATCGGTGGTTGAATATTTTCCAGACCACGTTGTAATAAATTTTTCGCGTTGTCAGACATCGAGTCTCCTTAGTGATCTAAATTAATTTTAGAAAAAGCGGGAGTTGGCTTCCTTAAGTATAAGCACCAACGATTAACTTAACACTATCATAACAGTGTCAATATAAAAGTGCATAATTTAGTCTTCATGCTTGCATGATAGCATTAAAAATTATCCATTATAAATAGCAGCAAGATATTGTTTATAAAACACTAAAGCAGTATCTTCGTGCTACACTGTTTGATAATTTTTTTGTCGATGGTGGCTTAATGCAAATTAATTATATTAAGGTTGTTTTATTAATAACTAACACCCAGTATCGTCGGGCGCGCTGGCGCTGTTTGACATTTTTATCGTTTATTAAAACCTTATCGTTTAAGTAGCATTAGACAAACTATTAGCGATACTTTATAGCCAAAAATAGTGCTATAAGTCTGGGTCATTGACCAGAGAATGTAAGAAAAAATCTGTTGTTAATAACAATATTCAAGTGACTATTTATTAAGTAACTACAAGGTAATTGAGTGAGTATTTTAACCGTTGAACATATCAGTAAAAGCTTTGGTACGCTGTTGGCTGTAGATAATGTCAGCTTTGAAATTAATCAAGGAGATATTGTCGGCTTTTTAGGAAAAAATGGCGCAGGTAAAACGACCTTAATGCGTATTATCACCTCGTTTTTTGCCCCATCTTCTGGTCGCATTTTCATTGATGGTGATGACATTACTAAACACCCATTAACCAGCAGGAAAAAAATTGGTTATTTACCTGAAACACCGCCTTTATACACTAATATGACAGTGCTACAGTATTTAAAATTTGCTGCGCAAATAAAAGGCGTGTCGTCGAAAAAGCAAACGATTCAAGTAGCAAAAGTATTAGAAGAATGTCAATTAGAACACGTTAAAGATAAAACAATTTCAACATTATCTAAAGGTTACAAACAAAGAGTGGGCATTGCGCAAGCAATTATTCACGAGCCTAAATTACTTATTTTAGATGAACCAACCAGTGGTCTTGATCCCATGCAAGTTCAACAAGTATTGGCATTAATAAATAATCAGCGCGAGCAAAGAACTGTCTTACTCAGCACACATACCTTGCCTGAAATTGAAAAGATAGCTCAACGCATTTTAATGATTAAAGCTGGGCAAGTTATTATAGATCAATCGTTAGATTCCTTGCTGCAGCGTAACCAGCAGAAGCATGACCAAGCTGAGGCTTTAACTCTAGAGCAAATATTTATTGCTCATCATCGAGCGTCAACGCCATTGCAAAATATAAGTAATTACTGATGAATAAAATTATCGCGCTAACTAAAAAAGAACTACATAGCTATTTTAGTAGCCCTGTTGCCTACATTATTCTCATTGCTTGCCTGTCTTTGTTTAATATACTTTTTTTCATGTTGATAGAGCAAAATAGAGAAGTGTCATTACGAGATATTTTCCAAGTGATGGAGTTTATGTTTATTTTCATTATCCCCTTATTAACCATGAGGTTATTTGCTGAAGAAAAGGCTAATGGCACCATGGAATTTTTACTCACCGCGCCATTAACACCGAGCATGATAGTTTTAGGTAAATATCTCAGCATGCTAATTTTTTACTCTCTGTTAATTAGCGTCACCGGTATTTACTATTTTATTGTTGAATATTATGGCGAGCCTGACCCCTACAGTATTTTATCAGGTTATATCGGTATTTGGTTAGAGGGCGCTTTTTTTATCGCCATAGGGTTACTGACTTCGTCATGGACACGTAATCAAATCATTGCCGCAATGACTTCTTACCTGATTCTATTTTCGCTATATTTTTCAATAAGCTTTACTAAATATTTCAATGGCTTTGCAGAAAGCTTTCTGCTGCAATTAAGCACGCGTACCCATCTTGAAAACTTCGCTATTGGTGTTATCACTGCCAGCGATGTTAGCTATTATCTCGCCGGCATTGTGCTTTGTTTAGTATTAACCTGTTTGAGCATCAACCATAGGTTGTGGCAATAAATGACCATTAAAAAAAACAAGAGTTTACTCGTTAAAAAATTATTGCCAACTTTGATTGGTGTCGCACTGTTTATCTTTATATTAGGCTTATCGTTATATTATATTGAAGGCCAGTTTTCTTTACTGGCTTTAAGCCTTGCCAGCGGCTTAACACTTAGTGGTGGTATTGCATTTTTTGTTTTGCTGACACTAAATAGAAAGCTTAATAGTGCTGATGCTAAAGTAGTAAAAGTAGCACTCAACGCCGCTAGCTCAGGTGTTATGAGCACGCAATGGAAAAAAACCTTAATGATTTTCACTACCATCATTGCGAGTTTAACCTTTCTTGGTATCAGTCATTATGTTGCTAATAGCTTGACTACTCGATGGGATGTCACCACGAACAAACAACACACCTTAACGAAAAACACTCTTGAGTTTATTAGTACACTCAAAGCAGAAGTCGAATTAACCGCGCTTTATGTCGGCTTGCCACCAAAATATTTACAAGATTTATTTAATGAATATGAACGGCTTTCTGCTGGCCTTATTAGCACGCAAATAATTGATCCTATAGAGAACATTTCAATTGCCGCTAAATTTGGTAATGTGGTGAGTGGTAGCGAGCGAAAAGTTATCGTGCAATCGCGTAATGGCCGAAAAGATGTTGATTTTAGCGATGACGCCCTAACGGAAGAAAAACTCACTAATGCCATTGCTCGTGCTAGTAGCCCACCAAGGCAAGTTTACTTTCTTGTTGGCCATGGCGAATATTCACTGACCAATACTGACAACGTTGGCTTTTCAACTTTTAAGCAATTGTTGGCTGATAATAATATTACCAGTACACCACTGATGTTAGGCATAACACAAGCTATCCCGGCTGATTGTGATGTGCTTGTTATTGCGGGAGCCCGCACTGAACTTACCGAACAGGAAGATAAATTAATCGTAGAATATTTAATGGCTGGCGGCGATGCGTTATTTCTCATTGAAGCGACGACAGTCACGCCCCCTGATCAACCGTTAACAACCGAGCAGATGCAACAAAATCCGTCATTGAATAGCATTATTAATCAGTGGGGACTTAACGTTAAATCAGACATTGTTGTCGATTTAACCAACCATGTTGGCGACGATGTTGGTAGCCCTGCCACGAAAAACTACCAAAAACATAAAGCCATTACTGCAGATTTAGATTATACCTTTTACGTGCGTCCGCGTTCCATTGAGGTGTTAACGCAGCGTCGTCCAAATATTAAGCTTGCGGTGATTGCGTCTACTGCCTCAAAAGAAAAAAGTTGGGCAGAAACTAATAGAAATTTAGTGATTCAATATGATCAAGGCATAGACACCCCTGGCCCAGTAGCCATTTCTTATGTGGTGCTTGAAGAACATAAAATAAAGGAAACTGGTGAAAACGAAGTAAAAACGGCCCACTCTGACACGCGAATTATTGTTTTCACTGACGCTGATTTTTTAACTAATATTTATATTAATCAATATAGTAATGCCCAAATGGGACTTAATATTGTTAACTGGTTAGCCGAACTAGACTATCAGGCCTTTCTGAGTGCAAAAGCCATAAAGGTTGAACGCTTAGATTTAACCAGTAAACAAAAACGTCAGGTGATGGTAATACTATTTTTCAGTATTTTTGTCTTTGTTATCCTTGGTATGGTGGTTTGGTTAAAATCAAAACAACAATGATAATACAAATGGATACTAGCTAACCTGGACGCTGGATAATCAGTGTTTGGGGATAATCAATACCCTAGATTGTTAAAAAAACCTCAAAAGATTAAGGCAATTATATACGCTATCAATGTTTCACTTTATTACATTATCAAGAAAAAACGTTGATGAATAGTGAGCTATTTATCGACGTTTTAAGCCTAAGCATGAGATAAATTGACATACTGAACAAGTACGGTTATCCATAATTCAGACTACCTAATACCAAACTTAGCTAGCCATAATTGCCAGCGTAAACGCCGATAGCTATGTTGTAGTTTTCTTAACTGGCTATTACGTTCTTGCTTGCTCATGTCATCAGCAAATTTTTGATAGGCTAATTGTTCAAAGCAATTCGATATGATAAAAAAGTGCGCTGACAACTCAGGACGAGTGGTCGCGATAACTTCAGTAAACTGTTGCGCGGTCATCGACCTTGCCTTTACCAGATTATGCCGCGCCATTAATGCTAAGGTATTTAAATAAATAGCGTTAATTTTATTATCAATCTTCACTTTAGCCTGCGCGGTTTTATAGCCGTATACAAGTAAGATTAAACCCGCCAACATCAACAAAAAATAAAAAACATCCCCCCGCTGTTTCAAACTTGCTAACAATTGCGCGATAAAGCGAGATTGCTGTTGACCACTATAACCAATAACCCAACGTGTCCACTGGTAATCAATAGCGTCAATTTGCATTTTAAGTTGCTTGTACCACCACATAGCACGTAGCGGTTGCAGCGAAAATAATCCAGCAGTCAAATCGTCATATTGGCTTATTAAGTTTGTCGAGAAACCAGTTTCAACACGCTCAGGATCAACCGCTGCCGTTGGATCAATTCGATGCCAGCCCTTATCCGGTAACCACACCTCGGACCAAGCGTGGGCATTGCGCTGATAAACACTTAAATAATTGCCATTAGGATTAAACTCTCCACCAAGATAGCCAACCACCATACGAGCAGGAATGCCGGCAGCACGCATTAAATAGGTAAATGTACTCGCATAATGTTCACAAAATCCAGCCCGAGTATCGAAGTAAAATTGATCTAAGCTATTGTTATTCAAATGTGGTGGCTGCAAAGTATAATAGTAATTCTCTTGATTAAAGTCAGCTAACACATGATTAATTAACTCACTGTCATCACGATAAAGTTTGCGTAATTGTCGGCCTTTAGACAACAACCTTGGGTTGTTATCGGTTGTTAATAACAAATTCAACGCACGTTCATCAGGGCTTATTTTAGCTGACAGTATGGCATTGGGAAAACTTGTTACTTGATAACTCAAGGTTTGACTAATAATACCGCGATAATACAATGCAAAATCATTACGCTGGCCGATATTACCTTGTTCACTTGTCGCGAAATCGAGGGCAAATAACCACGATTGGAAACTAGCCTCAGCAATCACCTGATAAGCTAAGCCATTACCACGTAACTCAACATTGGTTGACCTATCCGCATGCTCCAACGCAGCTGAGGTATAGTTATTGCTTTGGCCCTTTTCAAGTAAACCTTGACGCCAAGTCACCCCATCAAAATCATCTAATACCATCGCCCGCCAATACAGCTGTGCATGCTCCGGGGTACTGTTTTGAAAACTGACCCTAAACGCCAATTCATTTGATAAGGCTAACTGAGCGATATCGCCAATCTTAACACTATCAGAAAGACCAACCTTTGCAGATTCAACATTAGGTACTTGCCAAAAGGGGCTCAGCTTTGGAAAACCTACAAATAAAATCACGGCTAAAGGCACTGAATAAAAGCAGAGTTTAGCTAATAATTTAGTTTGTGTTGCTATAGCGATTATCGGTGCAAAAAAATTAATTAAAATCAAAAAATTACCAAATACTAAAATAATAACCGCTAATGAAAAGTAAATAGATTGCATAAAAATTAATGACGAAGTAGCAACAAAAATGCCCAAAACAACAAGTTGATATAAATCTTTACGGCTGGATATTTCAAACATTTTTAAGCTATAAGCGAAGCACAGTAAATGCACCATACTCAGTAAAAGTCCTAATTCTCGCCCCGCAAGCGCAATCGCAATACACCCTGAAATAGCAAATAATAGCATCAACCAAGACGGTAATATTTTAGGTGCGAGATAAAGCCTATCAACAGAATGATGGGCTAACGCGAGTGGAAAAATTTTACCGACATTTTTAATATGAACAAAAAATTGTAACGCTAACGTAAAAATGGCGAACAACAAATACACCGGATGAAACTGCATGATTAAGGTTAAAAGATTAAGTAACTGAAAAACTAGTAAATAAAAATACATTTTGCTATTAAACTTTAAATTTAAATGCTGGTTTTTACTGTTGTTAATCTTGTTTTTGTTGTTAACCCTTGATTTAATTTTTGTCGTCATAATGCACTCAATAACGTGCTAATGCGGCTAAGCATTTTAAGGTATGTTGCGAACTATTATCATATTTAATCATTTGATTCGGTAGCTTTAGTGAGAAGGCAATTTGTTTATCACTACAGTCTTTAATGGCATAGCTTAACCAACTTAAACGCTGTTCAAGGGTACCCGCAGGAAGGTATTCGAAGTCTAACTGCAACTTACCAGATAACGCTTGCTGATATTTTTTTGTCAACCAACCTTGGCCACGCGCCACATGCTTCCATGCTACTCGGCTAAGGGGTTCACCTAGTTGGTAATGTTGCAACTGATGAAATTCATCTTGACCTGGCTGAAAACTATCTTGATAACTTTCAATGCTATTTTTCACTTCATCACCCGCTACGTTTTGTTGTGAATCAGACCAAGCATAGCTAACAGGCTTAGGATAAGCGGTAACTTGCTGAGCAAAATCTAATCGTGTCCAGGTTCTAAATAGTCCGAAACCAAATTCGCTAACAATTAACACTCGACCCAGTGCATATTGGCCTCGCTGACAGACAAGATAAGGCACCCGTATCTTGTTTTCACCAACAACCAGCTGTTGCAGTGTTATTTGAGCGAAATTATTTTCAGTCACCTGTTTATCGAGTTGTTGCTCAGTGAGTACGATAGGCTGAGCAAAAGAAAAGCTAATATTAAAGCGCGCTTTGTTACTGGTTACCACCAAAGGAAAGTGTTGCTGGCTATCAACAAAGCCTTGTATTGAGCTGGTGGCTTTAAACCGTAAGCCAGAAAGATTAAAAAAACTGTGGTGTAACACGACAATAAAAAAACTGACCAGTAAATAACTGATCAAAATAATGACATTGTTCTGATAGTTTGTGCCAAGCAAAAATAGCAGTAGCATAAACAAAACAAAACCAGCACCAAAGCGCGTTGGTATAATAAAAATATTGCGGTGATTTATCTGTTGCTGACTATCTTGCGGAATGCGCCGAGTCAACCAGGCATTGAAGCGCTTTTGCAGGAAAGCTTTCAACGCCAAGATTATTGATGAAAAAATGGTGCTTTTTTGCTGAGTTAACAACTAACGTCCCTTTTTATTTAATGAACAACACCATGCAGCGCTGATGGTAAGCGACGCCTTAAACTAGCGGATTAGTTGGGTCAACTTGCGATAATATTTGCTGAGATATTTCATCTTTTTGCTCAAAAATATGATGTTGCTGTGGCGCTAACCTGTGCTCACATACAGGAGAAAATACCGCTTGAATATCTTCTGGCAAAACATAATCTCTATTTTCTATAAAGGCCCACGACTTTGCCGCTGCCAGCAATGATTTACCAGCACGTGGTGATAATGCTTTAGCCTGTGACTCACTTTCTCGGCTCACCCGACATAAGGCAATAACATAATCAACAATGGCGGGTGCCACACGAACCTGAGTAATATGCTGTTGTATTTCTCGTAGTTGTTCAACCTTTAAAAAAGGCTTAATTTCAGTAACATCACGATGTGACGCGGTTGATTGTAAAATTTTACGTTCAGCCTCTATACTTGGAAACCCTAAGGAAAGTCGCATCATAAAACGGTCTAATTGCGACTCAGGCAAGGGATAAGTACCGGCATGTGACATCGGATTTTGCGTGGCAATAACAAAAAATGGCTCTGGTAATTGATGCGTTACACCATCAACACTGACCCGCCCTTCTTCCATAGCTTCTAGTAAAGCACTTTGTGTTTTAGGACTAGCTCGGTTTACTTCATCAGCAAGTACCACTTGATTAAATATTGCGCCAGGGTGCAATTGAAATGACTTTTTAACTTCATCAAAAATCGCAATACCAATGACATCACTGGGCATTAGATCTGAGGTGAATTGGATGCGTTGATATGACAAGCCTAAGGTTAAGGCCAAAGTATTTGCTAAAGTTGTTTTCCCCATGCCAGGCAGATCTTCTATTAAAATATGGCCTTTCGCTAACAAACACGCCAAAGCTAATTTCACTTGATGAGGCTTACCAATAACGACAGATTCAATTTGAGCCAAAATATTAGCCACCACAGTTTGCATATTTATCAATCCTCATTGTTGGAACATCAGCATAATTAATTATTGAGTGAATACCAAGAGAAATAAATAAGCAATCATACCGCTGTCTACTAGATATTGGCGCTGAGGTTCTATTTATTTAAGCTCAACAATAACGCTTTTAGCGCTAAAACGCAGTTCTATCAAACACGACCAATCAAGTTGCCATCAAAAGCAGTCCAATCGATACAATATTAATTAAAAAACCAGCAACTTATTTGACCTTAATCAACGCTCCACGATAAAGCTTTATGTCATGCTAGCGACCTAGTGTAAATCAAGCAAAGAAGTATCTGTTAGCAATTTATGGCTAGATTTTAGCTCTGTTACGCTTTAATTTTCGAATTTAGCTTGCTCATTTGCAGCAGCTGATTAACAAACACGCGCGAGCATGAAACGCGCATTAGGGTAAGAGATGAACATTGATTTTAGCGAAATAAATTATTTAGTAGCCCCCTGTAATCGCACGCTACATGCTGATTACCAGCAATTTTTGTTATCTTTAACAGGCCTTACTGTTATCGATATTAATGGTAAAAACAATAATGAATGGCGAGTAATATCGACATTATTGCATGGTGATGAACCGTCCGGACTTATTGCCATACATAGGTGGCTGACTTCAGAAAACGTATTACCCCAGCCTAAAACCAATATTCGTATCATTATTTCATCGGTAGAATCCGCCACTTATCAGCATTTATTCTGTCATCGGTATTTACCTGACGGTGTTGATTTAAATCGCTGTTTTAATGAAGAGAGCATAAGAAGTAGTGCTGCAGGTAAAAATAAAAATATTGATGGTTATATCCAACGTGCAAAATTAATAGAGTTCGCTATACGTGAGGTTAATCCTAAAGCCATTATCGATTTACACAACACGGCTGGGAATGGCCCGGCATTTGCCGTAAGTACGTTAATCAGTCCAAATGTGTTATCCATTGCGTCTTATTTTTGTGACACCTTGATCTTATCTGACATTTACCTTGGCGCTTTGATGGAAGTAGACTTTTCTTGCCCTGTGGTGACCATAGAATGTGGCGCTAGTCACGATGACCAAGCACACGATGTTGCCTACAATGGTATTAAACAATTCACTCAATGCGATAGTCACTGTGCATTACCACAAGATAGGGCAGTACAAATACTTTACAAACCTTTGCGTTTAATCATTAAAACAGCGCGAAAATTGTCCTTTAGTGAGCATGACGAAGGCTATAGTGGCGTAACATTAAGAAATAATATTGACCAATTTAACTACGGTGGTTGCTGCGAAGGCCTACTATTAGGTTGGCTCGATGATAACGGCTTAGAAAACCTTGAAATGCTAAACGACCAAGGAATTAATGTTATCGAAAAGTATTTTAAAATGGATGACAACAAATTACTCTGTGCCACCAATTTAAAGATTTTCATGGCGTCGAACCAACATGATATTGTCCGCTCAGACTGTCTTTTTTATGTGGTTAATAACGTTAATAACCACTTATAAAAACAACCTATGACATCTGAAATAAAGCTCTACTCATTAACATGCACTAACTAAACGGAGCATCAGCTATTGCCTGTTCAAGGGCTATGTTCTGAAAACCTAAATCACGCAGTGCATGAATAAACTTCAAGGTTTTAAAGCTGTCAAACCAAACGGTGAGTTGTTTGTCGAATTGAATTTTTTGTGCGGACTTTTGCTTAGTAATGAAAGTAAGTAAGCCAATATTTGTCAAAGCTTGTTGTGTTTTTTCTGGCAAACGAGCGAGCCAAATATTGGGCTGTTGTCGGTCTTGCCATAGGTTATCAAAGGCATGTAAGCAGTGCTTTAATGCGATAAAAACCTCGGGATGATAATAAAGATAGTCCTGACCTTGCTCGGTAAGTTGCATAATACTTTGCACGGCAGGTCCGGTTCCAAAAGGTACACGTTGTGAAGGCCTAGCATCAAGTTTAATGGTAACGTCAGGCAAATAAGCGACTTTGCCTAATTTGGCGAGCTTGTTTAATAAATAAAAGTCTTCTCCTGCACTGCGTTTCGGGAACCCGCGCGCCTGACAGTAAGCCTTTATATCAAAAGATAAAATACTACCAATGGTGAAATAGGCATAAGGGGATTGCGCATATTGCAAACCGGCTACGTAGTAGCGTAATGCCTTTTCATAGCGTTTATTGGCTTGGTGAATATCGACCTGTTCACTGTGATGATAAAAATTACAACAAGTGGCGACTGCAGTTTTAAGCGTTAGATTATTAGTAACGTGAGCTGTTAAGTAATTATCAGGAAGGTGTGCGTCTGCGTCACTTGAATGTACCCATGAAGAGAGAATATTGCCTTCAAAAAACAATTTAACCGCTAAGTCCGCACCAATTTTTCTCGCTAAGCCTACCCCTTGCTCTGTTGGAATTGGCTTACTGTAACGATCTACCAGTAAAATAGCTGAATTAGCAGTTTTATTGCTCTTGGCATGAGTAAGGTCGATTAGCCGCAAATTATCTTGCTGCCAAAGCAAGTTACCCTGTTGCGTAATACGCGTTGACAAGTCACCTTGTGCTTGCTGGTGTTGACGGCCAAAGTCACTATTAGGTTGATTAACCACCACAATCAACAAACACTGTTGCTGCACTAGTGTTGAGTCAATAAAACGCTCAATAAATTGCGCTGACTCCATAAATGCGGGGATCACTAACACGTGCTGATAACTTACATCTGCAGGAAACGACACCAACGAGCGCACTTCTGTTTCAGCAAAATGCGCGAGATATTTAAGCGATGTTTTATCAGCTTGCCGTGCCGATTTATCGTTAGTCATGGTGTTTACTACCTAAAAACCTTGTTAGCTAAAAGCTTAACTACCTAAAAATGCTATAAAAATCTTATGATTAACAATCAGGTAGCTAACAACTCACGAACTACAGACCATACATATAATTAATGTAAAGCGGCACGAAATGGTAGCGCCGCACAAATATCAGCTTCAATATCTAACACTTCGTTTAAACGCTGATCAACATCAGCCTTAGCAAAGTATTCATAGGCAAGTTCAATAAATAAGTTTTTATGTTTTTCTTCTGATTTAGCAATAGCTTGATAAAAGTCTTTATCTTTACCTTCTGGCAATGCTTGTGCAATTAAAGAAAATCGTTCATGGCCACGAGCTTCAATTACGCCTGCAACTATTAATCGGTCCATAAAAAACACATCGCTGCCGTTGCGAAAAACTTTTCTAATTTGATTAATATAAGGATCTTTTTCATCGGCGCCTAATTGGCCACCACGAGAATAAATCAGCTTTAATACTTGCTTGAAATGAATAAGTTCTTCAATCGCCAAATCCGCCATTGCTTTCACTACTGACTGGCGATCTGGATAATGAGAGATCATCGACATAGCCATACCTGAGGCTTTTTTTTCTGCCGCTGCATGATCGCTTAAAAAAGCGTCGAAGTCACTAAGTACTACCTCAGCCCAAGCTTTAGGTGTTTGATATTTTAATTCGAACATAGATAAGTTTTACTAATTACACAAGAAAGAAATAATGGCGCTATTTTACACGGCTAAAAAAATGCAACAAGAAAAAGTGATAAGAAAATACTGAGTTCAGATAAATATTTTCTTATCGTTTGGTTGTGGCTATTGCTGCAAAACCTAATTAACCAAAGCGCATATTGCAGCGCCTAACGATTAACACTGCGGCTAAAAACAACCAAAACACATTGTCACTAACGATTTTTTGGACGACGTGATTTTCACTAACATCAACTTAATTAAGCGATGACCTTATAAATATTTGCGGCAAAAGTGAATAATAAAATTATGCCGTTCGTACTTATCGTTGTAAGTCTTGCTTCAACTGTCTGGAGTTATAACATTTATGCCTTAGCGACTCCTGAGGTTACTCGTGCGCTAAGTGGTGATGTATTCAACTCTGCCAGCCATGATCGCGACAAAAAAATGACAAAACACTTTTGTCTTGTTAGTTTATTAAAATACCCATTGAAAATAGTAAATTTGTGCTACTTACGCTTTTATCGTAACTGTTTTATCAAAACATCGAATGTTAGCCAAGTTAAAGCTACCACTGGACAAAAAATAACATTAAGTTTAGGCCTTATTAATTAATAAAGGGCGTTATGCGCTATTCAATCAGATCTGAGCATTCTCTATTTCATGGGTACGTTGCAAACCAACATCTTCACTAAATGCGCATAAATGCTCGGTAGTACCTAACGCTCTCGTGAAAATACTTTCAAAATCCGCAGTAAGCTTTAAGCAACTTTCATCACTGATGTCTAGCCGAGCTAGAATAGTGCATAACCAAGATGCTCTGACAAATAATTTAAAAGTTAAAATTTGTAGGTTGTTATTTTCTCAACTACGCTTCAGGCACATGGATGACTCTTCTCTTGATTTAGATGCACGGATAGTACTGCCCTTTATCGTTTCCTCATCCATCCGAATGGCGCTTTTGCCAATTAACTACTTCGACACAATGAGGTAACTGATGGAAAATAAAAACAATCTGTTAATCGTAATGACATTATTTATGTTTGGCTGCACTGCTACACCTAATTTGTCCAATTGGTCCAAAGCTTCTGAAGATATCCGAGATGGCATGGTTAAATCTCAATCTGAAGTAAAAGCTAATTTAAATAAATTAATCATCACAGCAAAACAAGCGGAGAAAGAAGGTTGGGATTCGAGTTGTGGCAATACTGAAGATACTGCAATGAATGTTAATTGGAGTACAGAGGCGAAAGATTTCCCTGACAATATCAATTCATGGCCTAAAGCTTCAGAAATATGGCCTGAACAGCAAAAACTTTACACTAAAGCGGCGGCAGACGTTGAATTAGGCTTAAATGCCATGGTTTTATATGCTCAAGCCGTTAATGAATTGGCAGCTTCCAGCGGCACAGGTAAAGAAGCAGCTGAAGGGATAGTTAAATCAATAAATAGTATTGCCACAACGTTAGGTACTGGTATTCCTGGTATTGATGCTGCTAGCGAAGTGTTTAAGTTGATTTCTGAGCAATGGACGAAGATTCAAGTTCAAGACTCATTAGCAGAAACAATGTCCGAAATGCAAGAGAATATAGATGCGCTAGCCGCAGCTTTAAACGAACAAACAGTCGCTCAAATTAATGTCATTGATGCTATTACTGATATGTCGGAATCAGCAATTAAAGGAACATATGGCACGGAACGTATGTGTTTTTACCAGAAAGTGCAAAACAAACTGTATCGAGAGGTAGAAGAGCCATTCAGAATTTTTAATTCTGCATGGGATACTAAGAGTGAGGCAGAAAAAAATTCAATGAAAAGGGTTATTGCAGATGATCTTATCGTAGACCAGTTTGGAGTGCCTATTTATCGTAAATACTTAGATGAAATTTATGCATTAAGAGCATGGGAAACAAAGAATAAACAACAAGCAAAATTGATTGGTAAAGCGGTAAATGTCTGGGCAACCACACACAAATCAGTCGCAGAAGAAATGGCATCATGTGGTGGATTTCGTTCTTTAAAATCACATTGTGGCCACTGGACATTGGAAAACATCAAGATGAGTAGAGATAGATTAAAAGCTTTAGTTGATGGATTTAAAGCGGATTAGAATTTTTTACGACGCAGTTAACGTTTAATAAAATTAAAGGTAATTATCATGGTAGATAAACATGAACTCACGGCATTACGTTATTTAAATGACTACGCTAAGGCACTAAGTACAGATGACTTTCAAGATGATGATATTGCCGAAAATGGTTTTAAAGATGCTATTGATTTGGTTCAGCTACCAAAAAGAAATGAACTTAATGCAACTTATGCAAAACTTAAAAGTAATAATAAAGGTGATGTTTTTAAAGCTTATGCCGATTCTGCAAAGAAGTTAGCGACCTTGAGAAAATCACTTGAGTTAGGAAAAATTAAAGCAAAAAGCGCGCAGTCTTCGTTATTTTTCCCTACTTTAGCTAAAGATATGACTGCAGTCGCCGCGTCACTAGCAGCAGTTAAAAAAGCGTCTGAGGAAATGCTGACCAACCTTGCGGAGGCGAGAGCTGCATTAGACACTGGCGACGTTCAAGCATTAATCGATGAAGCAAAAGAATCGAAACTCAGTATTGATTCAATACTCGATGCCCTAAGTCAATTACAAGATTTGTAATTGTCTGTAAGTAATAGACAAAATTGCGCTTTTATAGTTGTGAAAGCAAAAGTATTCTTTTTAGGTTAACTATTTGATTCAAAGATACAGAGCATTGCAATGGTTTACATAATAACTATCAATCCATGTAAGTCTCTGTTCAAAACTGACAGCCGTTTCTTTATCGACGTCACATAAAAAGGCCTTGCGTACCGTGTGACTAAAAATGTGATAATACGGGGGTTCTAATAAACTGATTTGTTGTGAACTAGGTTTAGCCATTTCAGTCGCCAACTTAATAAAGCTAAATCAAGCTTAGTTTAGTGATTGAAATATGCACAAGTTATTATCGGTGGCCTGATAAGTGAAGGGGAGAACGATTAGCTCTTGCCATTGGCGTTTGAATAAGTGATCGTTAGCGTCAATAACCATCTCTCTTTCACTGATTTTTATTACGGTTAAATACCAATAAACCGACAAAATAGACTTGAAAATATACATTTATTTACCAAAATCCAAATAGAGAAAGAGACAATCACGAGAATGATTATGCTCTTATTAGCACTTGTGCAGGTAAAATGAAGTGACAATATTGATCAGGAATAATGTCTTGAAATATGAGTTATTAGTATGTCCACATCCTAGTTAGCTCTTTTACTGTAAAATTAAGCTTCGATACCTTAATTTAAGTGCGTAGTGCTCAACTTTTCCAGGTGAGAGCTAATAGCTACTCGACATTAATACATATCACTATCGGCAAGTAGGAAGGTATTATCACCATCAGCACGCGCTCTCATGGTAGCAAGTCGAGCTCTTATACCGCCCATCATTTGCCCAAACTGCTGTTCAGATTTCATTTGCGCTAGAATAGGCTCTAAATCAGCTTGCCATACTTTAATCCAACCAGCATCTATAGCACCTTGAAGATATTGATAAGTTTCACTTTTTTTATTTTGCAAAGCATGAATTAAGGCCATATTATAGTAATAAGAAGGCTCGTTAGATTTTTTGCTTTTACCCTTGTCTAAAAACTGAGTAAAACCATCAATAATAGTTTTTGCCTGTGCAAGGTCTTCTATTTGTAAATAAGCATAGGCTAAATGAACTGCGGACTGCCCGTCAGATAAATAATAAAAAGCGTCTTGGTTAGTCGAATTTGCACTGCGAAGTCGTTCAAAAGCGCTAATAGCCTGTACATATTTTTCTTGATAAAAGGCAATTTCACCTTCGATATAATCATTCATACTCGCCTTTTCATCGTTGAATTTAATTTTTTTCAAGGTATTAAGCGACTTATTTGAATCTCCTTGAGTAGCATAAAATCGTGCTTTCATAAAATTAACCTCTTCTGCTGAAAATTGAGATTCTTTTTTATTCGCATAATCAAACCATTTTTTTGTTTGTTCAATTTTCCCCATGTCCATATTGGCAATCAATAAGCCCTTTATTGCTTTCTTATTTATCGGGTCAACATCCAGTGCTCTTTCATACATGTTAATTGACTCATCAAGTCTGCCACGTGTTGATAAAATATTCCCTACTAAGTTGTAGGCTCCTGGATAATAGGGATCATTACTAATAATTTTCGAAAATATTTCCATCGCTTTTTTTTCAGAACCTGCTTGGTAATAAGACCAGGCTACATTGTATGCAGCAACGGGTGATTTTGGGTCTAATACGTATGCTTGTTCAAATAGCTTATGTGCCCCGCTGACATTGCCATTACTTTGTAATAAAGCGCCGTACCACATATACGTCATAGCATAGTTAGGGTTAATCTCTATCGCTTTTTTAAATGATTGTTCAGCCTTGGTAACATCACTTTCGGTTAACAATAATCCTCGAGTCGCATGTGCAGCAGCCAAATTCGGATTCAATTGAAAAGCAGTATTAAGTGCTGCTGTTGCCGCTATATTGGCTTCTTTCTCGGGTAAGTTACCGTAGAGGGCTAGCAAAATGTTGGCATTAGCAATGCCAACAAATGCTCGAGCATAGCCAGGATCAAATTTAGCCGCATCGGAAAAATGCTGTAAAGCTTTATTAATGGACGGCGCAGTCCGATGTGCTAACTCTTGTTGACCTTTACCAAAGGCAACCATGGCATCAACATTATTAGTTTCAGCAACAGAATCCAATTGTCTTTTTTTGCCAAGCAGAGTGACTTTCATTTTATCTACGACTGCTCTAGCGATATCGTCTTGTATTTGAAATATATCACGGTATTCACGGTCGTACGTTTCTGACCAAAGGTGTTCACCTGTACTGACTTTGATCAACTGAGCTGTCACTCGAATTTTGTTAGTGGTATCGTTCTTTCGAATACTACCTTCAAGGATTGTATCTACCCCTAACTCTCGGCCTATTTCTACAATAGTTTTATTTGCTACACCTTTATAGGCAAAAGAAGAAGTTCTGGCGGCAACTTGTAAGTCGGGAATTTTAGCCAGTAAATTTAATAACTCTTCCACCATACCATCAGCAAAAAACTCGTCTTCGACATCATTACTTAAGGCCACAAAAGGTAGGATAGCGATGGATTCTTTTTTGCTATGAGATAATAGCTTCTGAGCTATAGATTGTGGTTCGCCAGACTGTACTGTCGCCTTTTGTAGTGTTTGTGGAGTTTGCCTTTCTAACCATAGTTGACAGGCTAACGTAACAACGACTGCTAATGCGAGTGAGCCAGCAACAGATAATGTTGTTTGGAAATTGACTTGAGGTGTACTCTCTTGTGCGCCATCACCTTTAACTCTTACAATGCCTTTGGCGGTGAAGTTATACAACCAAGCAAAAATCAAGGAAACAGGGAAACCGACTAGAAAGACTTGTAATAAAGTAGTCATCACAGAGTCAGGTAATCCTAATGCAGGCACTGCTAAGTCTGCTATTTGAATTAATGGCCAAGCAGATACCGCATATATGGTGGCAACCTTGAATACTTGTCGATGCCTTAATTGTACTAAGAAACTATCCAATTATTTTCTCCACGATCTCGTTAAGCAATACCTATTCATTGGTGATTTTTTCTATGGAAACAGCGCCATTAATAGTATTCATCCATAACGCTCCAGAGCCATCACCTGAAATAAAACTTAGTGTTTTCTTATGTAAATTGCCAGCTATGGGCGAGTCATTGGTAAGTTGGTTATTAATTTCTCCACCAAATTGACTAACCACTTCACACGCTGCATTTAGCTCACCGGTTACCTTATAAAAGATGTCCCCACTAACACTAGACAGTTTTAGCTGCGCTTTGTTTTTAACTGTTCCGCTGATTTGAATATCACCTGATATACTTTTGATGGTTAATTTATCTGTAGCACTAATTTCTGCGGTGATATCACCTGACATAGATTTAAGAAATGCCTGTTCAAAATCACCTGATAACACAACCCTACCACTAACCGATTCTATTTTAGTCAAACCTGAAGACTCAGCCAGTGTCACATTACCGCTAACCACCGACAGCTTAATTTTCCCGTGTGACTTTGTTACCTCTAAGTCACCACTAATAGATTTCCCTTCAATATGGCTATTTAATTTAGTAATACTAAAGGAAGTATCAATCCCTTTGAAACGCAATTGTAATTGCTGTGGCATAAATATAGTAAGTACACTGGAATCCCCCCAGTGCTGTTGCCCTGCGGTATCAATTTTGATCAAGGTTTCATCTTTTTTAGTATTGAACATTAACTGTTTCGTCGTATCGTCCAGCTCGCCTTGAATCGTAACCTCCGGCTTATCCCATCCTTGTATTTTGACATGCCCTCGAGGTATTTCGACAAAAACTATACCGGTAGATCCAACCGCTAATGACTGATTAACTTTCTCCCCTGCCAGGCAAGCCCCCGAAAAGGAAATCATTAAAATAAGACTAAATTGACTAAAAATTTTATTCAAAAAGTGAGACCTCGCTTAATGTTCAGTGAACTTATCATTTCAAATCTATAAAATAAGTATACCTAAATTTTAAAGAATGATGATTGTTAAATAGTTAGCCGATGTTTCAAACTAAATTTTTATCGTTTTAAATATTATGGGTGGCCAAATAAGTTAAACCAACTGATATCGATTAAACGTTTCTTATAAATGTCAGCCGTACATTCCACCACCGCTAATTGAAATTTATCAAGCTGTTGTTAATTTGTATATTTTTTAGTGAGTAGTGTGCCTTTAAATAATTAATGTCAACGCTGCAGTACGTCGTCTGTTGACCAGTTCTTCACTTGCTCACTATCAACATGTAATGCATATGAATCTATTTTGGATATGTCTGTACATCGGCGGTATCAGTTATACAAAATATTAAACAGTTATTTAATGCATAACTAATGTAGTCAGTGTCTTCAAAAAATAACAATGACACACACTGTAAATAGAGAGTCACATTAATCAAGTTATGACGGGTGGCCTAATAAGTTTTTGGATGTTTTAAGAAGAGAAAAATAAATAACTAGCCTAGATAAATGAATGTTACCAGTTTCCTTTATCTGCATCTAAATGTATCTAGATCTTTAAATTACTCAATGTTCCTGATATGGCATTAAAACAACGATTGATTCACCATTAAATTAGCGTATTCTCCGTAGTCAAATACTTGTTCCTTTGGACACTTAACTTTGAAAAAAATAGCACAAGGCTTTTTATTGCTATACGCAGTTTTCAGCTTATCTGGCTGTATTGCGGTTACTGTTGTGTCTACCGCGGTAGGTGTCACTACGACAGTTATCGCTGGAGCTATCGACGTTGTCGACACAGTTACTCCAGATATTATGGATGATGATGAACAAGTAGAAAACGATGATAACGGCAACGAATAATATTAAATGGCTTGATAGGTTCAACCTTTAAACTCAGGAAAGTTACCTCTTGAACTATCAATCAATACATTAGGGTAATGCCCTATTGTTAACCTATCGCTATTTTATTGAATTTAAAGCGGTATTGCCATGCTACTTTTCCTTTTGTAGAAACTTATCAAGCCCCCATGATAACTTGAAGCAATAGTAATGGCGATTTTTACGCTATATTCCTTGCAGGAAAGTACTACCGAGAGTTAAATCGCCAAAAAATACACATGTCTATTTTCCTCACTACTGCAGCATCTGAACTGTTTAGTGTTTTCTGCTTGTCTTGGATTATTAATACTTTATCTGGTAAAGTCCGCGATTAGAATAGATCTATTCCATGGATATTGATCAATAAAAATCATGAATAATAAACCACCTGTAAACACCAACGAAAACCCTACAATTTTGTGGCACGATTATGAGACCTGGGGAATATCACCAAAGTTTGATAAGCCATCACAGTTTGCTGGCATTCGCACTGACTTGGATTTAAACATTATTGGTGAGCCTGAAATGTTTTATTGCTCGCCACCACCAGATTATTTGCCACAGCCTGAAGCTTGTTTAGTGACCGGTATTACCCCGCAAAAAGCGTTGCGTGAAGGTTTAACTGAAGCTGAATTTGCTGATCGTATTCATGGGCTATTTTCGCAAGCTAATACTTGTGTTGCCGGCTATAACAGCATTCGCTTTGATGATGAGGTGACTCGTTATTTATTTTATCGCAACTTTTACGACCCTTATGCGCGCGAATGGCAAAATGGAAATAGTCGTTGGGATATTATTGATATGGTGCGTGCATGCTATGCATTGCGCCCTGAAGGTATTGAATGGCCAACGGTTGAGCGTGACGGTGAACAAGTGGTTAGCTTTCGTTTAGAACTACTAACAAAAGCTAACGGTATAAGCCATGAAGCGGCGCATGATGCCATGAGTGATGTTTATGCCACTATCGCGATGGCAAAACTGATTAAAGAAAAGCAACCAAAGTTATATGACTTTATTTTTAATTTGAAAAATAAAAAACAAGTGGCTGAACTTATTGATGTTTACAATATGACGCCGGTTGTTCATACCTCAAGCAAAGTGTCTTCTGCTCATGGTTGTACTAGTTGGTTTGCTCCCGTTTGTTATCATCCGATTAATAAAAATGCTGTAATAGCAGTCGATTTAGCGCGAGATCCAGCGCCGTTATTTAAGCTTTCTAGTGAAGAAATAAAAGCGCGTTTATATACCCGATATGATGAACTAGCCGAAGATGAATTACCCATTCCGATTAAGTTAATTCACTTAAATAAATGCCCTATCGTGGCACCCGCAAAAACCCTGTTGCCTGAAAATGCTGAGCGATTGTCCATTCCGCGTGAGCTTTGTTTAACCAATCTAAAAAAACTTAAGCAGTATAGTGAGCTTAGAGATAAATTAACCGATGTATTTGCCACTAGCGACTTTGGTGATGAACCGGTGGAAGCGGAATTTGCGCTTTACGGCGGAAAATTCTTTTCCCATAGTGACAAAGCGCAAATGGATATATTGCATCAACTAGCGCCAGAGCAATTAGGCACTCATCCATTTCAGTTTCAAGATGATAGATTAAATACCTTGCTGTTTAGTTATCGGGCACGAAACTTCCCTTATACCCTCAACGACGGCGAGCAGCAAAAGTGGCAAGCGCATTGCCAAAATCGCCTTCAGCATGGCCTAAAAGGTTTATTGAGCGCTGACGAGTATATGATTAAATTAGAAAACCTAGCTTTTGAGTATGAAAATAACACCGAAAAAATGCAGTTGTTAAAGGCACTATTTGAATATATTAATAAGTAAGAGCCATTGGCTTAAAGAGTGGAAAATTTAGTGACCCGCATTATTTCAAATATTTTAAGGTCACAACTGATACCTGAACGCAGGGTAATAATTTTTTAAGTAAAATAAATAACTTGGCTAGTTAAATAAAGCCAACAATAAGATTAAAGAAATTATATACGCTATCACTGTTGCACCTTATTTCAATAGCAAGGCAAAACGTTTCTCATTAGCGCACTATTTATCGACGTTTTAACGCTGAGAATGAGATAAAAAGGCAACGTTACACAAGTGAGGCTTGTCGAGAGTTCAGGTTACTTAGCATTATTTCCAATGGTTACTGCGCAGGTAACAATGAACTTTTCAAATGAAACACCTTTCGCTCGCTGATATTTAATGTTGCTAAAACGCCACCAAAATGCTGTTGAAATAATAACTGATAACTACCATCAGCCATGGCTAACTCAAATCCTTTTTTAATCGTTTGTGCTAATTCAGGGTTATTGTTGCCAACAAAAAAGTAATACGATGATGGATATTTTAGTAGCAGGGTTTGCTCAATCGCTAGCTGGTCTGAATTTATCAACTTGAGCTCTCGAGTTGCCTCTAGCACCGAGCGAGGAAAATAATCAGCTAAGCCAGTTTCTATTGCTTTATACATTTGAGAAAAAGCTAAGCTGCCATCGACTGCAAGATTATTTTCAATAAATATTTGATAGTCTGGCCAATCAAACCTTTGAATTGCAAACATTTTATTTAATGCTATTAAGCTATTTATTTTAGTGAATTGTTCTTGGTTAGCTTTGTTAATAATAAATACTGCCAGCCAATAAAACCTTGATAAATAGGTATGCGTATAGGAATGGATGATTGCTCCCTTGCTATCGTGGAAACACTCCAAGTGACGTTAATAATGTCATTATTATCTAACTCTTTTAACGCCCGACCTTGGGTAATATTCTCTGTTGCATAAACAAGTTCAAGTTTGATATTTTGTTTGGCAAATATCATTGTTAACAACTGTTCAACAAAAGGGTTTCGCTCTTTAAACGGCGCACTTGGGCCCGGAATAATAAGGCGCACTGAGCTTGCAAAACTTTCTAGAGAAATAAAGAGTAATGCAATAAGGAAAAGGCAAGGATACTTCATAAATAAACTCTATAACTATTCATCCTTGAAGAAATTTAGTTAAGTATAACCTAAGTTAAGTAAAACCTAAATCGCCATTGCTTATATCCCAAGGCCGCCATAGATTAATACAACTGATGTGCTTAAATAACATTTATATACTTATTAAATGAATAGCTTATATTCAAAATAATTAACTAAATATCGTCGTTAGAGATATGCTATAAACATTAGTAAAATTAAATCTAGTAGGTTGAACAAAATGAAAAAAGTATCTTTTATTGGTTTAGGTGTGATGGGCTTTCCTATGGCAGGTCATTTGCAAAACTCGGGTTATGATGTAACAGTTTATAATCGCACCGCAAAAAAAGCAGAAAACTGGGTTGAGCAATATGGCGGCGCTATGGCGAGTACACCCGCCAAAGCCGTAAAAGATAGCGAGATAGTGTTTGTCTGTGTTGGTAATGACAATGACCTACGCCAAGTGACTTTAGGGCCAGATGGCGCATTTGCCGGTATGCAAGCCAAGACAATACTTGTCGATCACACTACAGCCTCGGCGACCGTTGCTCGAGAATTAGCACAACATGTAAAATCTCTTGATTTGGCCTTTCTCGATGCGCCAGTTTCTGGTGGTGAGGCTGGTGCGGTTAATGGCCAATTATCAATTATGGTCGGCGGTGACCAAGCGACTTACGCCACTGTTGAGGCAGCAATGCATTCATATGCAAAGTTTAGTAAATTACTTGGTCCAGTCGGTAGTGGGCAATTAGCAAAAATGATGAACCAAATTTGTATCGCAGGTGTTATTCAAGGCTTAGCTGAAGCTCTACATTTTGGACAAAATGCGGGTTTAGACTGCGCACAAGTCGTTGAAGTTATAAGTCAGGGCGCGGCGGGCTCTTGGCAAATGGATAATCGCCATAAAAGCATGTTAAAAAGTGAATATGACTTTGGTTTTGCTGTCGATTGGATGAGAAAGGATCTCGATATTGCCCTCACTGAAGCAAAGCATAATGGCTCTACCTTGCCACTAACTGCATTAGTAGACCAATTTTATGCCGATGTACAAAAAAATGGTGGTAGCCGTTGGGACACTTCGAGTTTGCTAACGCGCTTATAAGGTGTTTAATGGTTAAAAACTATAATCGCAGCATGTAGTTCGCAATCACTTTACGTACCTAGCTTTTTCTGCTGTCCATACTAATTGCAGCGTTTAAGGTCATAGCGTAAATAAATTACCGCGTTTCCTGACTCATTTAGCAATGAATTTACACAAGCTTTAGTCCTAACAGCAGCAAATATATGCTTACAAAGTGCTTGCCTGACATTTAAGATAATGTGATAAAAGCTTATCACATAAAGATCTCAGGCAAGGCCTGCAAAACTATAATTAGCTAGGTTTTATCGGATATTTAACATTATTTAACATTATTTAGCATTATTTAGCATTACTAAAATAATGTTCTGCGAATCATCAAAAATATGTTTCAGTATTAGAACACTTGATTACCAGCACTAGATTTTAATTACCAATACGTATAACAACTCACCGCCTATGCTCTAAACTTAAAACAGTGACGATGTCCTTCATTAACGTCACTACGATTTCTTAAGTCGTTTGACTATACTTAAGATGATTAATTTAGTGAGGAACGTGTATGAGTGCTATTTGGAAGAATCATGCGAATAGGTTAATAGAGCTAATTAACAGTAATAATGAAACCCAAGCTCATTTATATTTAGAGCAATTAATGCTTTTATCTGTTGATATTCAAGATAAAATCATTAATGACGTCAGTAATTTAACACATTGTAATTCCGACGCAGTTGCCAACATTATCAATCAATATACTATGATAGAAATAAAATAAAGCTATCGTATAGAATAATAGCAAGCTTATCTAAGTGCACTAACACTTTTCACAGGGATGTTATGCTAAGTGTTAGCGCTATTTTTTAATCATTTCATATATCGCATAACGACTCGACTCGTTAATTTGGCTAGGTAACTAACTGTAGATCACGTAACTTTTTAATTTTATCACGTACCGCTGCAGCCAATTCAAATTCTAAGTTTTGAGCATGGTTAAACATTATTGTTTCTAGTTCTTGCACTTTGACATCAATTTCTTTGGTCGTTAACGTTTCATATTCCGACTCAGGCTCTGCCGCTTTTAATGCCGCTGCTGCACGACTCTTACCACCATCAAGATCCATCACGTCAGAAATATTACGTCTAACACCACGCGGGGTAATATTGTTATCAAGATTGTATTGGTGCTGTTTGGCACGACGTCTATCGGTTTCATCAATGGCTTTGCGCATTGAGCCGGTAATGCGCCCGGCATAAAGAATCGCCCGGCCATTAATATTACGTGCTGCTCGGCCAATAGTTTGAATAAGGGAGCGCTCTGAACGTAAGAAACCTTCTTTATCTGCATCAAGAATTGCCACCAGAGAAACTTCTGGCATATCTAAGCCTTCACGTAACAAGTTAATACCCACCAGCACATCAAACTTGCCTAATCGAAAGTCTCGAATAATTTCTACTCGCTCAACAGTATCGATATCGGAATGTAGGTAACGAGCTTTTACCTGATGTTCGTCTAAATAATCAGTTAAATCTTCCGCCATGCGTTTGGTTAATGTGGTTGCTAATATTCTTTCGTCAATTTTAACGCGCTTGCGAATTTCAGAAAGTAGATCATCAACTTGCGTTTCAACAGGACGCACTTCAATTTGTGGATCTAGCAACCCGGTCGGTCGAACGACTTGTTCAGCTATTTCACCGGCGGATTTTTCAAGTTCATAATGACTTGGCGTTGCAGAAACATAAATAGTTTGAGGTGATAATGCTTCAAATTCATCAAACTTCATCGGTCGGTTATCAAGCGCTGAAGGCAATCTAAAGCCGTATTCTACCAGGTTTTCTTTACGTGAACGGTCACCCTTATACATAGCACCAATTTGCGGCACAGTGACGTGTGACTCATCAATAATTAATAAGCCATCACTGGGCAAGTAGTCAAACAAAGTCGGTGGCGCTTCGCCGGGGCCGCGACCTGATAAATAACGCGAATAGTTTTCGATACCTGAGCAATAGCCAAGCTCGGTCATCATCTCAATATCAAATTGAGTACGTTGCACAATTCGCTGTTCTTCGACCAGCTTATTATTTTCTTTTAGCTGGGTAGATCTATCTTTTAATTCAATTTTAATTTTATCAACCGCAGCCAGTATTTTTTCACGTGGTGTTGCGTAATGGGTTTTAGGATAAACAGTGACGCGAGCAACGGTGCGCTCAACTTCGCCAGTAAGTGGGTCAAAGATGCTAATACGTTCAATTTCTTCATCAAATAATTCGATGCGCAGCGCCATACGATCTGACTCTGCTGGAAATATGTCAATGACATCACCGCGCACTCGATAAGTTGCCCGCTGAAATGCCACGTCATTGCGCGTATATTGCAACTCGGCTAATCGCCTTAAAATATCACGCTGATTGATAATATCGCCAACACTGATATGCAACATCATTTTCAAATAAGACTCAGGATCACCCAAACCATAAATTGCCGATACTGAGGCAATAATAATGACATCTCTTCGCTCTAACAGTGATTTGGTAGCAGATAAGCGCATTTGTTCAATATGTTCGTTGACTGACGCATCTTTTTCGATAAAAGTGTCCGTTGTTGGCACATACGCTTCCGGCTGATAGTAATCATAATAAGAAACAAAATACTCTACGGCATTTTCAGGGAAAAAATCTTTCATTTCACCATATAGTTGTGCAGCCAAGGTTTTATTTGGCGCTAACATCATAGTCGGACGATTAAGTTTTTCAATAACATTGGCAATGGTGTATGTTTTACCCGAGCCTGTTACCCCTAATAAAGTTTGGTGAGCCAAACCTGAGTCAATACCATCGAGTAGCTTTGCGATTGCTGTTGGTTGATCGCCACTGGGAATATAATCTGAATGTATTTTTAACGCTTTCATTAAGCAATAACCTCTACCTTTGTACGATCTTTTTCACATTGCTTATTAAACAAACTATAAGAAATTGCCGCCATCACCACATTGCCAATCAAGGCGCCAATAAAAAAGCCTTCTAAGCCAAACCATAAGCTGCCCAGATATGCTAAAGGCACATAACAAATAAACAAACGAATGATACTCAACACCAAGGCCACCATAGGTTTATGTAAGGCATTAAATGATGAATTGGTTAAAATAATGACCCCCTGAAAACCATAACCTAACGGTAAAATCCAAATGAAAAGCTTAATAATATCGGCTACGGCTTGTTCTTTAGAAAATACCTCAGCAATAAAAGGAGCGATTAGCACGAGAGCGATATATATAAAGACCTGCCATGCTAAAACAAATTTAATTGAGGTTTTAAAGCCTTCTTCAACACGTTTCATGTTGCCAGCACCAAAGTTTTGACTGATAAATGGCGGTAAGGTCATTGATAGTGCTAATACCACCAAACAAGCAATAGATTCAATTCTTGAACCTACGCCAAATGCAGCAACCGCTGATACGCCGTATTTGGCAACAATGGCGGTTAATATTGCTGAAGCAACTGGTGTTAGCATGTTAGCCCCTGCTGCCGGTAATCCGATATGTAATATACCCCGAGCCGAGCTAATAAAGTCTTTAACTGACATTAAATGGCGATGAATTAAACCTCGTTTTACCGCTAAAATATAAAGCACATAGCCTAAGCCAAATAGCCAAGAAATCAATGTCGCGACTGCAGCACCTTGAATACCCATCGCAGGGACGGGGCCAAAGCCAAAAATAAAGATAGGATCTAATACCGCGTTAATTAACCCGGCGCTACCCATAATTATACTGGGCGTTTTAGTGTCGCCAGAGGCCCGCAAAACAGCATTACCTATCATAGGGCCAATTAAGCAAATACACCCTATAAACCAAATATCCATATACTGATGGATTAAAGGTAACAGCGCTTCACTGGCCCCGAGTAATAAAAAAGTTTCGTCAATAATCAGATAACCAATAATGGCAAGAACACCAACAATTAATGCCGTTAAATATAAAGCACTGGTAGCTAAATTTTTTGCTGACTCTTTATCACCTTTGCCAAGTGCTTTAGCAATTACCGCCGATGTACCTATACCTAATCCTATCGTTAAGCTGATAACAGTAAAGGTAATAGGAAACGTAAAGCTAATTGCCGCTAAAGGTTGCGTACCTAATAAGCCGACAAAAAATGTGTCTACCAAATTAAAGGTCATCAATAAGATCATGCCGTAAATCATCGGAATGGTCATTGATTTTAAAGTCGAGGCAACAGGGTCTTTAAGTAGATTAATTTGATGATTATTTATAGTTTTGATCATTAATTCTTTCAAAATAAGTGATAAATCGAAGGCACCGACTATTGTAAAAGATCGTAGGTGGACTCGCTACGTATATATTTTATTTCAGACAGTAATATAGCGTCTTGCAAATAAATTAATTTAACTGAAAAGAAATTAGACTACCCAGTGTTTCGTAGAAAAACACGGTAAATATGTAAAATATCACTCTTGCACAAAAAACACACGAGCATGGTCACAAACACCACAAAACAACAATAAGTAACTGTTATAAAAGAACTTTTAACTTAAATCACATAAAGTCCAACTTTACTACAAGCCGCATTCTTACGTACACTTTACGTAAACGTACACTTTAACTCACATAGTTATCCACAGAATAAGTGGATAACTATGCTTTCTATCCCCGCATTACCACACTGAGTATTTATTCATCAATAAATGTATAAATGCTACCAACACTGCCTGCTATTTAAGCAAACGACCAATAAAATGATTTTTTTATAACTTTTGTGTTGACAGTCTGACATGTGGCCTTTAATATTCGGCCCCGTTAGCCACTAGCGGCTTTCAAAATAATTCCTCAATAGCTCAGTTGGTAGAGCAACGGACTGTTAATCCGTTTGTCCCTGGTTCAAGTCCAGGTTGAGGAGCCAAATTACTAAATAATGGCTGTCAATTTAATTTGCTAGCGGTTATGTTAAAAAGAATAATTCCTCAATAGCTCAGTTGGTAGAGCAACGGACTGTTAATCCGTTTGTCCCTGGTTCAAGTCCAGGTTGAGGAGCCAAATTAAGATTTAGGTTCCAATATTGCTTCGCAAAGCAACGGACTGTATTTTTATAGTAAACAGGCGTTTATCCCTGTTAGTTATTTAAGTCCAGGTTGAAGAGCCAAATTAAGATGTGATGGTTTTATTTAACGATTAAAACGATTACAAAGAAAAAGAATAATTCCTCAATAGCTCAGTTGGTAGAGCAACGGACTGTTAATCCGTTTGTCCCTGGTTCAAGTCCAGGTTGAGGAGCCACATTAAAAAAACCTGCTTTTTAGCAGGTTTTTTTTCGTCTCAAACATAGTAATCCAAAAAGTAGGGTCAGATACACATTTTGTGTCACTGCTTTGTTAGCTAAGTAACGGACTGTACTCTTAATTGGTGTCTGTGATTCATTATTGTGTATCTGACCCCATTTTTAAATTGCTTGCGTTTTAACAGGACCGAGAGGCCTACCTAACTTTGCGCTTTTCACTCTTCGTCCTGTTATATGCTCTATTTGAGACTTAAAGCGCTCACTTCCTAGCGCCAAACCTTTGTTCAATGACAGTCTAATATCTTCAATTATCTTACCTTCCATACGGTTATTGAAAAGTGAGCTATATATCTCCTGTCGCTCTATTGCATTGGATCCTAAATCTAAATATGTCGGGTGGCATGTGCATAATGCAGATTGCTTACCTAATGCATTAATTTGATAACTCGACCAAACGTAATCCGACGGGTCATTAACTATGTTCGCTCTAACCGGGTTTAACTCAATATATTTATATACTTGTAATAAATATAGATCACATTCGATTATGCAAGATTTGAATCGACCTTCCCACAGTGTGCCGGTTCTCCCATATTTATAGTTGAAGTATTGAACATACCTGCGACCTAGACTTTGCATCAATAAACTAATAGCGTTTGGCTTGCGTGGTGTACAAAGTAAATGAACATGATTAGTCATAAATACCCAAGCATGAATATCAACGTAATGCTTAACAGAGTATTCGGTTAACCAATGTGTGTAAGCAATAAAATCTTGCGTATCTGCAAAGCATAAGCTGCGATTATTACCTCGTTGGATGATATGTAGCGGTATGTCGGGTAGTTGGATTCTTGGAAGGCGTGCCATAAATAATGTCCTTATTATTTAAATTCCTATAAGTATAGAGCAAGATACTACAAAGTATGGCAGTTCTCTTGCTCAGCCTGTTTATTAATGTTTATCTGACCCTAGATATTCTAAGCCATAAAAAAGGGCTAAGTGTTAACTTAGCCCTTGGGTCATTCAAACAATTTTCTTATTTCATCATGGCATCGCGAGTCACTTTAAACTCGCTGCCTTCACGCCAGTTTGGCCAGTCTTTTGTGTTACTTAACATAAAGCCTGTTTCGAAGAAAACTTGTAGCTCTGCAACCATACCTTGCCAGCCCCAATTTTCATTGTATTCATCACAGGTTTGGTGATAACACTTCGCCACTAATGCAGACACTTGCTCACCAATCGCTTTTTGCTCAGCATTAAGCCAAGTAGAGCCACCACCAGCACTTAATGCCGGTACGCCCTTCTTTGCCAAGCTAAAGTGATCAGAACGATAGTAATAGCCACGTTCAGGTGTTTGTTCGGCTATTAAGGTACGATCTTGGCGTTTAGCGGCTTTTGCTAAGTAATCTTCCAATTGTGATTTACCAAAACCAACCACGGTTAAGTCTTTTTTCAAGCCTGAAATATCTAAGCTATCCATGTTAATTAAACCAACCACTTTATTTAATGGCATAGTGGGATGATTAGCAAAATAACGTGAGCCTAAACGGCCTTGCTCTTCCGCTGTTGCAGCTACAAAGGTGACTGAGCGTTCTGGGGTGTTTTTCAACACTTTATAGGCTTTAGCAATATGCATTAAACCAGCAGTGCCGGTGGCATTGTCATGTGCGCCATTGAAGAAAACTTTCTTACCATCAATAACAGTAGAGCCTAAATGATCCCAGTGCCCCATATAGATAACATGCTCATCAGGACGTTTGCTGCCGGCAATAGTTGCAACAACGTTATTAGATACGGAATCTGTAATGGTGTTTTTAACTTTAATATCAGCGCTTAACTTAAGTGGCACCGCTTGAAATTTTTTCGATAACGCTTGTGCTTTTAAGGTAGTAAAATCTAAGCCAGCTTTCGCCATTAATTCATGCGCTTTTTCTGTGCTGATCCACATTTCGACATCAACAACGGGCTCGTTAACTTCTTTGGCAGGCAAATGATATTGCGCCCCCGTCCAGCTACTTTCAATAACATTCCAACCGTAACTTGCCGGCTTAGTTTCATGAATTATGATAGCACCAGCTGCGCCTTGGCGAGCCGCTTCTTCATACTTATAGGTCCAGCGCCCATAATAAGTCATGGTATTACCATCAAATAATGCTGGGTCTTGCGTGGCATAACCGGGGTCATTAACCAAAACAACAACAGTCTTCCCTTTGACATCAATATTTTTATAATCATTCCACTGATACTCAGGGGCGTTGATACCGTAACCGACAAAGACCAACTCAGACTTTTCCAGGTTAATTTCTTCACGAGTTTGACGAGAACTCGCTACATAGTTTTTAGGAAAATCAAAGGTAATATCAGCAATTTTTAATGTACTAACAGGCTCGCTCACTATGCTATTCATCGGCACAGCTTGCAGGTAACTGTCACCATTACCAGGCGCTAAACCTAGCTTTTTAAACTGCTTAATTAGCATATTAGTTGTTAAGATTTCACCCTCAGTTGATGGTTCACGACCGGCAAACTTATCTGAAGATAAAGTTTTAACATCTGCTTTAATCGCGTCAATATCAAACGACTGATACGCTTCTAAAAAATTATCATGGGCGCAAGCACTCATTGACAGTAATAAGGCGCCAGCACCCGATAGTATTTGCTGACGTTTTTCACGAATATAACTCAACGGTATTCTCCTATAGTTTGTTCACCAAGCTTAAAAACAATAAAAATTAATGGTGGATTTAAATCACGCGATAGACTAACGGCATTCCTGACAAAACGCTAGAAATACCCGTATTGTCAGTTTGTTGGCTATTAATGTCGATAATGTTAATAAAGTTCATTTAGTCTTTGATGTAAATCACATTTGACCATGATTTTTGCTGCTAATATGCCCGCGTTTTCAATCAACAGGTTAATTTAGATGCCAATTTCCCGCAAAAGAAGTACACAACATAAAGTTTATATTCCATCATCAGCACGTGAGAACCAATACCTACTTGCCAAGTTTACCGTTACAGATAAATTAATTGAGAAAATGGTTGGCCCAATTGACCATAGCGATGAGCAACCATTTTTAATCTTTTATAAAAAGCTTTCTGAGATATTCTTTAAAATTAATGAAGAACTTGATATTGACAGTGGCCAGTTTGTCGCCAATGACAAGTTCACCCGCATTCGTTTTAGCCCAGAAAAATTAACCGCACAAACCGAACAACAAATTTTATTTTTATATAACTCTCGTTATCATTACAGTCAAAATGCTTATTTTGATGCGACAAAGCAAGCTAATAAAATACATTTAGTATTTTTATCAAATGGCGATGACGTAAGACAAAACTCGGTAATATTTCACCAAAAAGTCGTCCAAGCCATTGCCAAGTTTACGGAACAAACGGCACTGTCTACGCAAGAGATACGCATCAGTGATCATCAACATTTAACCTATGATTTATTTGCTAAAGACAAAGGTATATTGGGTAATCAAGTACATAAGTTACGCAGTATCTCTACCCGCTACGCCTCTGATGATATTTCGCTACCCAAGAACACCGATGAATTAACCTATGCCATTGTTGATATGCCGATTAACCGTCGCTTACGTAATATGGTCGCGCTAGATCATAGTGAAGGTGAAAACTATGATCCACTTTATAACTTGATAGCCGATACATTTATTAGTGCAGCTAAAAAACACCAGTTAAATAATGGTGCTGTTATTGCCAATGGTCTAGTGCCAATTGTTCGTCGCAGCGACGATGAGAATAGCATTGCAAAAGGTGAATTAATGATGCTCGGTTTTAATCCTAAGAACGCCAATAGTGGCTATAGCTGTAAATGGGCAGCCGATCAGCTAGTTGACAGTGTGCAGTTTGTTTTTGTCGCCAGTGAGCAGGATAAAACCAGTCATGGTTTTGGCAAGTTTTTATTACAAATAGAACATGCCTTACACAGCATTGCGCAAACGCTAGAATATATTAACGATAAAGAAGAACTAACGGTTCGCTTTCATCAACATATTGGCTTTTACCAAGAGTCATGATTGATTAACTGACCTAAGTATAAAAGCGTGATTGAAGCCACGTTTTTTTTGCTCAAAAGCAGAACTATGCAGCGAACATGACGACAAAGCAGCAGTTGACGCAATACGTTACCAATGAAGGGGAGTCATCTTGTTGTAAAGTAATCATTAACTATTTTAGCGCGAGTTAACGAATGGCCCAAAATTTTATTTCTTGCCCTGTCAAAAAGGCTTCCGCCTGCTCACCGCGCATTAAGGCTAAGGTGGCTAAGATACCCGCTTGGATACACTGGGGTGCAACAACCGTAATCGAGCGTGGCGCTTGAACAACTGGCCAACCGGTTTTAGCATTTAAAATATGACTATAACGGACATTATCTTTTAACAAAAAACGCTTAGCGTCGCCACTCGTCGCTAGCGCGCCTTTAAGTAAACTGACCACCATAGGTTTACGCTCAATAAAACCAGGATGCTCAATACCTACTTGCCAGGCTACATTAGGCCGACGTGGTTTATTTGCCGCTAAATCTCCACCTAAATTAACTAATACCGGCATAGAGGTAAATTGATTGGCAATAATGATGGCTCTATCAACGGCATATTCTTTACCAATACCGCCAAAATCTAACTCCATCTTAGCTGGCATGGTTATTTTCTGCTCATCAAATAGTACTTTATGCCAACCAATATTTTCTAAGCACTTTTCTACTACTCTATCGCTAGGAATAGCATCACTACCATCAAATTGCCAAACACGTCGCAATACACCTGATGTGATATCAAATACGCCATCGCTGAGCTGATAACAGGTGTCAGCAAAATTTAATAATAAATAGGTTTCTTGATCTATGGCTAGCGCCCGGCCCTCACTATTATTAATCGCGGAGCAAACACTGGTCATTTTATAACGAGAGTATTTGTCCTCAATGCGCCAAACTTCATCGGCAATAAGCTGACCCAAGGTTGTTGCAAGCTTATGGTCTTTACTCGCGACAAGCACTTCACAAGGACTGGCCATAGCATCGAAACGAATACCATGACCATCATCAGTTGCGTTAACTTCAATATTCCTGACAGGCTTGCTACTCAAATAACTTCCTATTGCTTATGTGCGCAGTTCATAAGTTCACCCGTCTTATTAAAACGAATAGCTAACTTGCACGATAATCGCATCAACACTTTCATATAAATCAACGTCGGCTAGCACACCGGGTGCTTGATGACCTGCATTTTTCGGGTCTTGTCGATAGTACTCTAACCTGAACGACAAATCATTACCGTCGCTAAGTTTCATACCATATTTCAACCCTACCGTGTAGGCACTCATCTCACCGATGCGATAATCAGCACTAGCAAACTCAGGTATTGAATTTGATTGAGCCAAGAATGGCTGGTAAAAATCAGCGGCACTTTGCTGATAAAAACGCAAGTGAGGTTCAATATAGCTATTGCTAGAAAGTGGTATCCTCAATTTAGAATCAATGGTGTGTGAATCAATTTCCCAGTCATCCCACATATAGCGATAAGAAACATCGACGATATTTTGCTCAAAATGGTATTTAGTTTGTGCAAATACGCTTTGCTTAACTCTACTATCAGGTCGATTTTCATAAAGGTAGTCTTGCGCCCCGCCATTGCTATCAACCAAACTTAACACTTTAAATGGGTCGTTCAAATAACCATCTACTTTGGAGTATGAGTAATTAAATTGCGTTAACATTCTGCGATTTATGATTTGCGTAAAACCAAGCATAATATCCGCTGTGGTTTTATCGTCGCTATCTGTGCGCCGTGTGGCATCAAAAGCTACTTTATTAGTACTATTTTCGGCATTGTCATCGCTACCAAAAGCCGTGGGCATAGAAGTAAATGCACGTGGAATACCGCCCTCTGGTTCAAAGGTATCTTGAAAATAACTTAACCCTAACGAGACCGTTGAGTTTTTACGATTAAAGTCATACGCCAGGTTACCATTGAGACCCAATGATAGGTAATCATATTCTTTTGAAATATGTACACCAGCACTGCCGGTATAGTTTTCTGCTAATGGCTGAGTCCATTGTGCATTTAACTGCACGCGAGTATCTTTAAAAGTGTCATCTAACGGAGTCTGGTTCGCTTGAGTTTGATAATTCCCTTTGCCCGAAGGTCGGGTAAAAGTTTGTACCTCTGGCTGCGCTGTAGCGCCATTAGCTGATGCCCCCGTTAACGCATCAATGGTTAATTTAAGATTAAAAACCTCATCATTTGCAAAAGTTTTTTTACCACTAATGACCGCTTCACCCGCTGAAACCCGATCGCTTTCACTGTAATACAAAAATGCGGTTTCAAAATCCCAAGTTGATTCTTGCTGTGCTTTTGCTGAGCTTGTAGCATCATCAGCAGCATTAACCCCCGCAGGTAATGTCCCTAGCAACGCAGATGTTGCAATAGTCAGTGCAGCCTTAATATTTATCGGGGCCTTTTTCTTATTTAATTGCATCCGCAACCTCCACCACCAAAACCTTTACCACCACTTGATGCTTCTTTACTGAAGTAGATATGATCATCCAGTGCAGCGTCTATCGGTGAAGACGTTAAAGCCATTTCGTCTTTCGCAAGTAAATCACGCTCCCATGGCTGTACGCCTAATGAAGAACAGCCACTGGCTAAAAAAATGGTTACTGATAAAAACGAGTACTGAACTATTTTCAAACTTAAGCCGGCACGAAACTTACGGCTTGGCGATGGAAAAATTGTCATAGATTCACTTCCTATTTAATTGCTAATAACGCCGATAACTGCGCTTCATAAAGCGTTACTTTATTGGTAAAAAACCCGCTATGTGCCTGCTGTATTTGTCCCTGTCTATCAATCAATAAACTGCTTGGCATCCCCTTAATGTTAAAGTTTTGTGCGATAGCACCTTTGGGATCAAAGATAACCGAAAAGTTTGCACTATTTTCTAACAGAAAACCTTTTGCCAATGCGATATCCGCATCAAGGTTAATACTAATGATAACAAAACCTTGCTCACGATATTTTTGCTGCATTTCATTCATCCAAGGAAATGACTTACGACATGGGCCACACCAAGAGGCCCAAAAATCTAAGTACACCACTTTTCCTTGGTGCTGCTCTAATGTTTGCTGCAATTTAATTTCCGACAACGCTTGCGCTTGAACCTTAACGATTAGCGACAAAAAACATAACAGCAACAATACAGCCCAGACGTTAATTAATGTAGTTAAGGTTTTTGGCATATTCAGTAATACTCTATTTATTGATACATAGCAGACTACTTTAATCATCTGTTTGGTATTATTCTATTTTTAATGCTTTAACCTTATGCGCTCTTTCTTAAGAAAACCTTAAGGTTTGATAAAAGCTTAGATTTAAATTTTCAATCATAGGCAGAGTTAAGTTATTATCGCCAATCATTGTTTACTTAGACTCTTTGATTGGAACCACCACCTTGATTGATTTAACCCTCCTTAGCCTTTTTATCCCAACATTTTTTATTGTTAGCTTAACGCCAGGTATGTGTATGACGTTAGCCATGAGCTTAGGTATTACTATCGGGGTGAGAAAAACCTTTTGGATGATGTATGGTGAGCTATTAGGTGTTGCCACCGTGGCTATTGCCTCGGTATTAGGCGTTGCAACCATAATGGCTAAATTTCCCCAATTGTTTCAAAGCTTTAAAATACTTGGCGCATTATATTTATTATATGTCGGCATTAATATGTGGCGAACTAAAGGCCAGCTTAGTGATGACTCAAATCAATACCAACAGGCTATTAAAAAGCGCAGTTTATTTCAACAAGGCTTTTTTACTGCCATAGCTAACCCCAAAGGTTGGGCATTTATGATCTCGCTATTGCCACCTTTTATTAGCCAAACACTACCATTAGCGCCACAATTGGGCATATTAGTGACGGTGATACTAATATCAGAGTTTATCTGCATGACTATATATGCCACAGGTGGAAAAACTATCGGTAAGGTATTAACGCAACGTAACAATGTGCAATTGCTTAATAAGATATCGGGCTGTTTAATGATATTGGTCGCCATCTGGCTCGCCATTAGCTGATATAAGAAATTAAACACAGGCAGTTAAATGTACTCCAATTCTCACTATTGAGAAGAACGTTAACCGAAGGACATTTTTAGTTAGATCCATAAGGTGAGTTTACATAGATGTCAATCAACTCTGTGCCATTACAGACGATAACTCACTACCGTTAACGTTTTACGGTAAGTTTGATTGTTGTTTGTGGTAAAAGTTAGCCATATCCGCCATGTCATTTGCTCAGCGGAACAACTACCCACTAAGATTTCAGCATGAAAAACTTGTCGCTTTTCTTGCTTCATCTGTGACACATTCTTTGTCGGGGACTCTAAATTAGCCAATGTTCTGTCATTTAGCGCTTTATCATTTAACCAAGGTTCTGGTGCGCGCGCATCAATAAATAAAGGTATTTTACCCATAAACATATCGACACCTTCAAGATAACCGCTAATTTTAGTCAGGGTTTCAACACCACGATAATTCAACACCATATTAAATGACTGCTCAGCCACTATTTTCTCAACATCAAACAAAACTTGTACTTGCCCTGACGCCAAATCAAATTGACATTGACTTTGCTGGGCAATACACGTGGTAGTGCGAGTTTTTTTATCATCCAACATTATTTTACTTTTATCTTGCGGGTTACAGGCAGCAAGCAGCAATGTTGTTAATAGTGATAATAACAAGCGCAGTGCTAATTTTTTTAGAAAATTCATCACAGTGTATAAATTAAAGATAGTTGCCGACATACTACACAAACCCTAATGATATTTGTCACTTTTCAGTTATTAAAAGCCAATTATTTACGTAAAGCTCAAGCAAAAATTAACTCGCTGTTTTAGCTATATTAGCCTACGTTTAATAGTAACCTTTTATTAACACAAGCATTATTATCAACCTAGTGGTTATATATTGAACAAAATATAGCCGCAGTAACTTTTTTGTTGATTTAAATCAAGCATTGCGGTTGATTTATGCCATAGGCGAAAGGTAAAATTACCCTGAAATTGAAACGACTCATTACAGAGTGTGACATTTATCACGGCTTCTCTGCATTTTTTCATGAAATCATGTGTTTTATAGAAAATTGCAAAATATAATCTAGTAACGGAACAATAAAAATGACAACAACGCTTGATCATCCGTCCTATAACTTCAATGTGGTGCGTCAATTCACCGTAATGACAGTTATTTGGGGGATCGTTGGTACTCTAGTAGGTGTTCTTATTGCGGCACAATTAATTTGGCCTGCACTAAATTTTGAAACACCTTGGTTAACCTATTCCCGTCTTCGTCCGCTACATACCAATGCGGTAATTTTTGCTTTCGGTACCAGTGCACTGTTCGCTACTTCATACTATGTTGTTCAGCGTACTTGTAAAGCAACCCTATTTGGTGGCAAATTAGCCGCTTTTACCTTTTGGGGCTGGCAAGCCGTTATTGTGCTTGCCGTAATAACGTTACCAATGGGTTATACATCGAGTAAAGAATACGCCGAGTTAGAATGGCCAATTGATATTTTAATCGCCGTGGTCTGGATTAGTTACGCTATTGTATTTTTTGGTACCCTAGTTAAGCGTAAAACCTCACATATTTATGTAGCAAACTGGTTTTTTGGTGGCTTTATTCTCACTGTAGCGGTATTGCATATCGGCAACAGCATGGTTATACCTGTGTCAATGATGAAATCCTACTCAATATACTCTGGCGCTATCGACGCTATGATGCAGTGGTGGTATGGTCACAACGCCGTAGGTTTCTTATTAACCGCTGGTTTCTTAGGCATGATGTACTATTTCGTACCAAAACAAGCTGAACGCCCGGTTTATTCTTACCGATTATCTATTGTTCATTTTTGGGCGTTAGTTTCGTTATATATTTGGGCCGGCCCTCATCACTTACATTACACAGCACTACCTGATTGGGCTCAATCGGTTGGTATGGTTATGTCTATCGTATTATTCTTACCATCTTGGGGTGGTATGATTAACGGGATTATGACACTTTCTGGCGCATGGCATAAACTTCGCTATGATCCGATCCTTCGCTTCTTAATTGTTTCATTATCTTTCTACGGTATGTCTACGTTTGAAGGACCTATGATGGCAATAAAATCTGTTAATGCACTTTCACATTATACTGACTGGACTATTGGTCACGTGCATTCAGGTGCCCTAGGTTGGGTTGCTATGGTGTCAATCGGCGCCATGTACCACTTAATTCCTGTGTTGTTTAATCAGGGCCGCATGTACAGTATTAAGTTAATCAACGTGCATTTTTGGCTGCACACTGCCGGTATTGTTTTATATATTGTCGCTATGTGGATCTCAGGTGTAATGCAAGGGTTAATGTGGCGTGCGGTAAATACTGACGGAACTTTAACTTACAGTTTTGTTGAAAGTTTAATCGCCTCGAAACCCTTCTACTTTATCCGTTTTGTTGGTGGTGTCTTGGTTGTTGCTGGCTTCTTGCTTATGGCTTACAACATGTTCAAAACAATCTATGCTAAAGACAATAGTCTAAAGCCAGTTGAAATAACTTAGGAGGTCAACAATGAAAAATAAACATGAAAAATTTGAAAAGAATGTTGGCTTGTTTGCAATTTTTACTATTCTTGCGATCAGCATCGGTGGTTTAGTTGAAATTACGCCGTTGTTCTTCCAAAAAGCAACCACTACACCTGTTGATAACTTACGCCCTTATACTGCCCTTGAAATGGAAGGTCGTGATATCTATATACGGGAAAGTTGTAATGTTTGTCATAGCCAAATGATCCGGCCTTTTCGTGCGGAAACTGAACGCTATGGCCATTACTCAGTTGCAGGTGAACACGTTTGGGAGCACCCTTTCTTATGGGGTTCAAAACGAACAGGTCCTGATTTAGCTCGTGTTGGCGGTCGTTATAGTGACGATTGGCACCGTGCGCATTTACTTGACCCGCGCTCAGTTGTGCCGGAGTCTAATATGCCTTCATTTAAATGGTTAGCTGAAAATACCCTTGACGGAGAATTAACAGCGAAGAAGTTATCTACTTTTAATTTCTTAACCCGTAACCGTAGCCATAAAGACGAACAAGGTAATGCGATTCCACTGTATTCTGAAACTGAAATTACCGGGGCAAAAAAAGCGGTTAAAGGTAAAACAGAAATGGATGCATTAATTGCGTATTTGCAGTCTCTTGGTCATGCATTGAAATGATAACTATCGACTATGGCACGCTTAGAGGCTTAGTTGCCCTATTAATATTGGCATTATTTATTGTTATTGTAGTTTGGTCATATTCAAAAAAACGCAAATCAGCGTTTGATGAAGCGGCCAATTCAATTTTTGAAGAAAACACTGAAATAAGCCATTCTGACAAAAATAACAAACAGGAGACTAATAATAATGTCTAGCTTCTGGACTATTTGGGTATCAGTTCTGACCCTTGGCACACTAGTGGGTTGCTACCTTTTACTACGTATGTGCTTAAAGAATTTTGCGGATGTACCTGAGGGTGAGCCTACAGGTCACGTTTTTGATGGTATTGAAGAGTTAAATAACCCATTGCCAAAATGGTGGAGTAATTTCTTTTTATTAACCATTATCTGGGGGTTTTTCTATATTGCTGTTTATGGCCTTGGCGGTTGGACAGGTCTTTCTGGTTGGCAAAGCTCTAACCAAGGTATTTTAAACCTAGCAGAGTCGAAACAAAAGTCTGCTTTGGCCAAAGAAACCGGCATGTTAGTGCAGTACGATCGTGAAATTGCCGCTGCTGATGAGCGATATGGACCAATTTTTGCGGCCTATGCCGCTCAAAGCATCGAAACATTAGCCGGTGATGAACAAGCATTAAAAGTTGGCCAGCGACTATTTTTGCAGAACTGTTCGCAATGTCATGGTTCTGATGCTCGTGGCACTACGGGTTTTCCTAATTTAACTGATAACGATTGGTTATATGGCGGTTCACCTGAAATGATCAAAGCCAGTCTTATCCACGGTCGTAAGGCAAATGGTATGATGGCTTGGAGCGCTGCATTAGGCGGAGAGCAAGGCGTTAAAGAAGTGGCTGCATTTGTTCTTAGCTTAAGTGGACGCGAAGTTGATCCTCAAATGGCACAAGCCGGTAAAGTTAAGTTTGCCATGTGTACAGCTTGTCACGGCAGTGAAGGCAAAGGTAGTGCTGAGATGGGTATCGCATTGGGTGCGCCAAATTTAACCGATAACATATGGTTATACGGCGGTTCACAACGTGCAGTTGAAACATCAATCGCTAATGGTCGTGCTGGTGTCATGCCGGCTTGGGATAAAATCCTTGGTGAACAAAAAATTCACGTGATCAGTGCTTACGTTTATAGCTTATCTCAAAAATAGTAATTAGTAGTTTGCGACAATACACTAATTTAGTATTGAAAAACAAAGTCTTGGTGTTTAATTACAACAAGACTTTTTTCTTTCAGGAAAAATTAAACTTTATTAAATCACAGTTTTTTTGATAGTTCCCATATCAGAAAGACCGTATAATATGCACTCTTTCATTAAAGAAGATATTTTATGAAAACATCTTGGTATCAAGAGCCATGGGCGTGGTTTGTATTTATATTGCCTGCTACCGCGGTAGTTGCCGGTATTGCGACTTTCATTATTGCCAATACTAATCCTGATCCACTCGTGGTTGGTGATTATTATAAAAAAGGTAAAGCCATTAACCTTGAGTTAGGTAAAATTAAACAAGCACAAAAGCTGGGTATGCGTTTTGGCTTAAAACTTGTTGATGATCAACTCGTTATTCGCCCAACGGGTATAGAAAAAGAATTTCCATTATTAAATGTTAATTTTTACCATCCGACATTAGCCGATAAAGACTTCTATTTAGCATTAACCGCTGATGGCAATGGCAACTTTACCCATTACTTTGATGCAGACCAAGATGTTTCAGGTAAATGGCAGGTAACAATCAGTCCGTTTGAAAATCACTGGAAAATTCAATCGGTTATTACACTACCTCAAGCAAGTTTTATTGATATAACACCGAACACAGCTGTAGCAAATTAGTCAGTCTGTTTAATGAGCATAGATTAATGAGCCTAGATTGTTTTCATTGTGGCGAGCCCGTTCCCAATAGCATTGATTTAACAACCAATATTAATAATATCAAGCAACCAATGTGTTGCATTGGTTGCCAGGCCGTAGCACAAACCATTGTCGACAATAACTTAACTGATTATTACCGCTTTCGCAGTGCGCCGGCACAAAAAGGCGAAATATTAGTACCTGAACAACTGCAACGTAATGAAATTCTTGATGATGAAAATTTACAAAATGAGTTTACTTATTGTCGTGATGGCTTTAAAGAAACTATATTAACCATTGAAGGCATCAGTTGTTCAGCCTGTGCTTGGTTAATAGAAATGCAGCTCAGTAAGTCTGCTGGTATCAATAACGTTAATGTCAATGCCACCACTCAAAGAGCGACCGTACAATGGCAAGAAGAGCAAATTAAACTGAGTGATATACTCGGTTTAATTGATAGAATCGGTTATCACGCCCTCCCCTTTAAAGCCAGCAGCGCACAAGCAGTAAACAAAAATCAAGCTAAGAGCTTTCTCAAGCGCTTAGGTATTTCTGGCATTTTGATGATGCAAGTTATGATGATTGCCTTTGGTTTATACTTTGGTGCTTTTGCCGATATGGCCGAGCACAATAAAGTGTATTTGCGTTGGGCCAGCTTTTTCTTAACCTTGCCTATTGTTACCTATGGCGCTTTTCCATTTTATAAAAGTGCCTTTTTTGCGCTTAAAGCTCGACAACTTTCGATGGACGTACCGGTATCGATTGCGATCAGCTTGGCTTTTCTTGCCAGTGCCTGGGCAACATTTATCCAACAAGGTGAGGTATATTTTGAGTCGGTTGCTATGTTTACCTTCCTTTTACTTATCGGTAAGTTTCTCGAATTTAGGACCCGTATGCGCGCCGCCGATCTTTCGGCAAATTTATTGAAATTAATGCCGATGACCGCGACTAAAGTGGATAATGGTATTGAGTGCTATATCGCTGCAACCCATTTAAAAACTGATGATATAATTCTAATAAAACCCGGTGAAACCATACCTGCTGATTGCGAAATAATCACGGGTAGTAGTCAAATAAATGAAGCTATGTTGACTGGTGAGCAACTGCCATTGCATAAAACCGTACTTGATAGCATTTACGCTGGCACCATAAATGGTGATGGTAATTTGACCGCCAAGGTTAAGCATAACAATCAAGAGTCCTTTTTAAGCCAATTAATTCGCTTAAGCGAAAGTGCCCAAAACCATAAGCCTAAATTAGCCAAATTATCCGATAAAATTGCTCAATATTTTGTTGCACTTATCCTATTTGTTGCCACGATTACCGCTATCTATTGGTCACAACATCAGCCAGAGCAAGCATTTTGGATCACCTTATCTGTCTTGGTTGTTACTTGTCCATGTGCATTGTCATTAGCCACACCAACTGCATTGACCTGTGCTACTACCCGACTTAATCGTGAAGGTATCATGATTAAATCGGCACACGTATTGGAGACTATGCCAGAAATCGACGCAATAGCTTTTGATAAAACTGGCACTTTAACGACAGGTGAATTTATTATTGCAGAGGTAAAAACGTATGGGCCATTTGCCAGTACTAATTTAGCAGAAGGAAAACAACAAGTTTTAGCCATAGCAGCGGCTTTGGAAGCACATTCTGCTCACCCGTTAGCAAAAGCCTTTAGCCCTTTTCGTGATTTTAGCCAAACAATCACCCAAGTTGTTGTTGCCCCTGGTGCTGGTATTTCTGGTCAAGTTGATCACCAGCATTACCGTATTGGAAAAAGTTCATGGTTACTTAACAACAACAACGACCAGACAGTGCATGGTGCACAATGTGTATTAATGCAGGGAGAAGACTTAATTGCAGAGTTTTATTTACATGATGGCTTGCGTGATGATGCCAAAGCGTTAATTGACTTTCTCCATCATGAAAACATTATTACTTCGATGCTATCTGGCGATCATTTAACTGGCTGTAATAAATTACAAGCAAAGCTACATCTTAATAGTGCGCAAGCTAATTTATCCGCACAAGACAAAGTTAATGCCATAAAACTACTACAAAGTAATCATACCGTTGCTATGATTGGTGATGGCGTAAACGATACCCCAGTTTTGGCTGCCGCACATTTATCCATTGCCATGGGCAGTGGTACTGATATTGCTAAAAACGGGGCTGACGTGATATTACTTAACAACAAACTAAAATGCGTGCAAATATTACGAGAAGTATCTCAACGTACGACACGAATTATAAAGCAAAATTACCTTTGGGCTTTGAGTTATAATGCCATAGTACTACCGTTAGCGGTGATGGGATATATAGCCCCCTATATGGCGGTGGTTGGTATGTCTGCCAGCTCGATATTAGTCGTTAGTAACTCTTTAAGGCTGTTAAAAAAATGAGTATCATTTACGTATTAATCCCCATTGCAATTCTACTTACCGCTATCGGTATTTACCTGTTTTTTTGGGCGGTTAAAACTGAGCAATTTGATGACTTGGAAAAACAAGGCATGAGTATTCTATTTGATGATATAAATGATCAGTGCAATCAAGATAATATCAACAATGCGGCCGCTAAAAAAAGTCAGCAAGACACTAGTCATACACCGCAAGCGCCAGTAAAAAAGCAGGTTGAAAAATAATAGATGAATCTTGATTTTTTTTCCGCTTTTGTTATTGGTTTACTTGGTTCAGGTCACTGTGTGGTAATGTGTGGCGGCATTAGTACCATGCTTACCACCGCGATATCCGATAGCTCACGTGATAAAAAATACGCACTTATATTTGCCTACAACTTTGGTCGAATTGCTTCCTATAGCCTAATTGGCGCGCTTGTCGCGTTAACGAGTTCCATGGCCGCGAAAAATATTGGCTTACCTATTTCGTGGTTAAAAACACTCGCTGGTATATTTCTTATTTTGTTGGGCTTATATTTGGGGCAGTGGTTAATGTGGTTAAGCCGCATTGAACATTTAGGTAAGGGCATATGGCGCTATATATCACCGCACACTAAAAAATTTATTCCTATTAAAAACATCCATAGTGCTTTCGCATTAGGGGCACTCTGGGGTTGGCTACCTTGTGGCTTGGTGTACTCCACACTAACGTGGGCATTAGCGAGTGCCGATGGACTTAATGGTGCCTTGATCATGTTTTTCTTTGGTCTGGGTACTTTACCTGCGTTACTTTCAGTCTCGCTGGGCACAATAAGTATTAAAGCATTACTAAGTCATACTTTATTTCGGAAGTTAGCCGCAATTTTAGTGATTTTATATGGCTTTTATACTATATTAATTGCATATCTATAACGCATCCAATATGATCGTTATTCTGCTTCCTCATCATTAAAAAGTTTCAAAACTATAGGTTATTATGATTAAGAAATCATGCGCAGCTCAGCAACATATTCACTGTCAAAACTGTAGTATTAGCGAGTTATGCTTGCCATTTACTCTTAATGAGCAAGAGCTAGATAGCTTAGATAATATTATCGACCGTAAACGCCCTATCCACAAAGGTGAACATATATTTACTGACGGTCAACCTATGCAAGCCCTTTACGCCATACGCTCAGGCACTTTTAAAACCTATACCGTAAATGAACAAGGCGAAGAGCAAATTACCGGTTTCCACTTAGCTGGTGACTTACTTGGCTTTGATGCTATCGCAGATGCCGAACATCCAAGCTTTGCAAAAGCACTGGAAACATCTATGGTTTGTGAGATTCCATACAATACCTTGGATACGCTATCCAATACCATGCCGAAATTAAAAAAACAGGTTTTACGCATGATGAGCAATGAAATTCGTGAAGATCAACAAATGCTAACCTTACTTAACCGTAAAAATGCCGAGCAACGCCTCGCAACATTTATCAGTACCTTAAGTATTCGCTACCATGCTCGTGGTTTATCCGCCTCTGATTTTCGTTTATCTATGACGCGTAGCGATATCGGTAATTATATTGGCTTAACCGTTGAAACAATTAGTCGCCTACTAAACCGTTTTCATAAAAGTGGCTTAATTCAGGTTGATGGCAAGTTAATTACCATCTTAGATATTGCGCAATTAAATGAGTGCGCAGGACTATAAATCCGGGTTATTAGACACCTTGTTAAACTTCCATATTCAAATACTTCACGCTATGCTTAGCCTGAGATACTGTTTATTTTAGATACGATAATAATTTGATTTAAAACAACTATTGTTGTCTCAAAGTAGACTATTGTTATTAAGTACGATAGACAATTGAGAAAGGAATTAGCTATGGAAAAGTATCAGAAAATACTCGCTATTGTTGACCCAACAACAGAAGATCAAAAAGCGTTAAAACGCGCAATAGAATTAGCACGCAAGACAGGCGCTAGCATTACCGCATTTTTAAGCATTTATGACTTCTCTTATGAAATGACTACCATGCTTTCAAGTGATGAGCGCGAAGCAATGCGTCAGTCAGTGATCAACGACAGAACCCAATGGCTGAAAGAAATTCTTGCAGAGCTCAACACCGCAGAAATCAATATAGACTGCCGGGTCATTTGGCATAATCGTCCCTTCGAGCAAATAATTAATCAAGTACTGAAAAATGGCTATGATATTGTTATTAAAGGTACACACCAACATGACAAACTTAAATCGGTTATTTTCACTCCCACCGATTGGCATATTTTACGTAAATGTCCATGTCCTGTTTTATTAGTAAAAGAACACTTATGGCCTGATAACGGTAATATTGTTGCCGCATTAAACATTGGTAGTGATGAAGAAGAGCATAAATCGCTTAATGACAAAATTACGGCAGAAGCCAAGCAGCTCACGAAAGTAATGAAAGCAAATTTACACTTAGTCAACTCATTCCCTGGCACGCCAGTAAATATCGCGATAGAAATCCCAGAATTTAACGCCGGTGACTATAACCTTTCAATGTTAAAGCATCATAAAGATGCCATGCTAGAGCATGCTAAGGCCTTTAATATTGCAGAGGAAAACACTCATATTAAAGAAGGTTTACCTGAAGATGTTATCCAGAGTATAGCTAATGAATTAGATGCTGAATTGGTTATTTTAGGTACTATTGGTCGTACCGGCTTATCCGCAGCACTGATCGGTAACACTGCAGAGCATGTTATTGATCGGCTTAATTGTGATGTTTTAGCCTTGAAGCCTGATGGTTATATTTCACCGCTTGATGTTGAATAAACTATCTCAAATAATTAATACTGTTGAATTAGGCGATAAAAATGCCTTGTTCAACTTTTTTCATTAAGTTACTTAGGCTATACTACGCGGCGCAATTTATCAGGAATTTACTATGAGCGCAGAATTAAAGCCGCACCTTACCTCAAGCCAAGCTACACAGTTGCAAAAACTCGAAAAACGTTTAAGACGTCATGTTGGTCAAGCTATTGCGCAATATAATATGATTGAAGACGGCGATAAAGTCATGGTGTGTGTATCAGGTGGCAAGGACAGTTATGCGCTGCTAGAAATACTCATGCGCTTAAAAGAGTCTGCGCCGATTCATTTTGACTTGATTGCGGTCAATCTCGACCAAAAACAACCTGGTTTTCCTGAGCATATATTGCCAAACTATTTAGCATCGCTTGGTGTCGAATATCAAATCGTTGAAGAAGATACTTACTCCATCGTCACAGAAAAAATTCCTGAAGGAAAAACCACCTGTAGTCTGTGTTCACGTTTGCGTCGAGCGATACTCTATAAAGCAGCGAAAGCCTTAGGCGCAACAAAAATAGCGCTTGGGCATCATCGTGATGACATGGTTGAAACATTAATGCTCAATATGTTTTATGGCGGTAAGCTTAAGTCTATGCCAGCAAAACTAGTGTCAGACAATGGCGAACATGTGGTTATTCGTCCATTAGCATTTTGTAAAGAACAAGAATTAATTCAATATGCCGAACTGAAAAAATTTCCGATTATTCCGTGTAATTTATGTGGTTCGCAGCCTAATTTGCAACGTCAAAATATCAAAGCTATGCTGCAGGCATGGGATAAAAATCATCCCGGTCGTATCGAGTCAATGTTCACCGCAATACAGAATGTTGTACCTTCACATCTTTGTGATAGCGAACTCTTTAATTTTAAAAGTATCAACGCCAATTCCGGTATTATCAATGGTGGTGATACTGCCTTTATCGAGACGCTATTTCTCAGTCAGTATCTATTGAAGCTAACACTGTCAAGATTAACAACGCGGAGTTGCTGGAAGTAGTACAAATAAAATAAAGCGACAATTGATTTAACCCGTGATTATTTTATCTTGCACCTCTCTGGGGCAAGGACTAGCTAGCTTGCAGATAATTGACACGCTAACCTGCTGAAGTTATCGGTTAACTTAGTGCCGGTGCTTTAGGAAAATTCATAGTGACAAGTTCAGCGCTTATCTATGTGAAGCTAAAGTCGCTATTATCGCTTTACATAGGTAATAAATTTGCACTAATGTAGTTAAGCAACTTTTATTGGCTATTAAAGCTAAAGTATTTGCGATTATGGCGGATCATATCCGTTAATTCCAAAACATAGTCTGTACCACGCTCAGAGTAGGACGTTAAGCCTTTAGCCAGAGCCTCTGCGATTAACGGTTGCTCTTTTTCACGTAATTCACGACGAATAGTTCTAAAGTTTTGATAGGCGCGATGGGTATTAATATTATGTAAATAGCGCTCAACGCCCTCGCTCACCGAACTATAAGCTGCGACTTCATGTTTAGCACCTGAGTTACGGCCATTTGGCACCATACCGCAACCTTTTTTATAACACCAAACACCAAAAAAATTCAAACCAATCCGAGCAAAACGTGATGTCCCCCAAGCAGATTCATTGGCAGCTTGAACTAAAACAAGTGCCGGTGGAATAATGTCAATTTTACGCTGTAAATCATTTAGCTGTTTTAAAAGCGATGATTTGTTACTGACTTTGTATTTTTTACCTAAACTCGCGACAAGAGCGTGCTCTTCATCGCTAAAAGGTTGCTCTAAGGTCAATTGGACAATTAAACGTTCAACCTCCGCACGTAAACTCAATATTTTTTTATTTTCAGCTAATACGGCAGGTTTAATAAAAGCGAAAAATTGACGCTTTTTTTCTTTCACGTCCCGAATTTTCGCAAAGTTAGGTAATTTAACATCATGTAATCGCTGTTCAGTTACTTTTACCGCCTTCTTGGCTACAATTGGTGTTATAGGCGTTGCTGCTAAATCACGCTGTAAGCTTGTCGGTATCTCTAAGAAAGTAAATGGTGCGATTAAGCCAACACCCGTCAAGGTAAAAAATATCAATCCTAAAACCTGCTGTTTATTAAGTTTCATCAAATTAATAGCTCCTTATACTGTTGACTTTAGTATGATTCACTGAGTAAATTATGCAAATCAGGCGGAAAAAGTATCACTGATGGTATTAGTTTGATCCGCAGATGTTTGCATCTGTAAACCAAATATTTCACGGTATAAAATACCTTTTACGTTGTAAAACAATGGCGCTAAATAAGCTAAACAAAATAGGAAAAATGCGATGGCAATAAAGCCAAGCTCAGACGCGCCAGCAGCAACTACAGGTAACGCTGATACCAACACAGCCAATGCCAATAATAAATAAAGAGTAAAAATCTTAAACCACTGAAAACGCGTGGCTTGAATACTAACCGAAATCGCTTTCAGGGGTGACATTTTCTTTTCAACCACCAAAGGTAACACCAGCGACAACGCTACCGCCAAAAATATTCCGGGTATGTAGAATAAAGTTAAACCAATAGTAACCAAAGTTGAAGTTAGTAAGGCACTAACCGCAACCCAACTACCACGTTTTAAAAATGCAAAAATCAGTTGTGGCTTTGTTTTTAGTCCAACGGCATGAAACACGCCCATCATTTCTACACCAACAATAAAAGGGTAAACAATTAAAGTGACCATAATATTGAGTAAAGTTGCCGATTGTTGATCCTGAATTGCCACTTCAATTCCCCCTAATTGGCTGCTGACTATAATAGAAACTAACATACCAATAATCAAACAGGTAATTAGCCCTATATTAATCGCCATACGCGACTTTAAGGTGATTTGCCATGCTTCTTTCAATATCGCCGCGACATCAAGGGTATATTCACCTTTAACCGCTTCTTCAACGCTACCACCAACTTTTACAACAGGAAGTTTTTCCACAAAAAATATACCCTAAATAGTAAGTGCGAAGTGTGCACTACTTTACGTCTTGAATGTCGCCAGTATATCGTAATTCTTTAGGCTGTGGGAACAAGCAGAGAAAAGTTATTAACGTGATGAAAAGTTAAGCACTGTTTTTAATCTTCGTCTGCAAAGTTTTAAAATAGTCTGCACCTTTCAGATTAGCTAAGGCAATATTATTATCTGGAATAGCTTCTGGGTTTTTATAGACGCTTAACACTCGCTCCATGCTTCTTTCACGAATTAAATGCAAAGTAGGATAAGGAGAACGATTGGTAAAATTGCCCGCATCATCAAAATCAGCGTCAGCAAAACAATATTCGGGATGGAAGGTGGCAATTTGAAATGTGCCTTCAAAGCCATTTTCAACGATAAGGTCATTGGCATCATCAACCAAATCTAAAAAACGATTAAAGTCTCGAAATCCTTGGCTATAAATCAACAAACTTGTTTCGATTGTCGCCGTCTCGCTCAAGTAATTACATTGCGATAATAATTCCACTAAGGCTGACTTTAGTTGCTCGTTATCACTAACATGGTAATGAATAGTTTGATTAACAAACTCTTTCTTTGCGAATGGACAAAAATTAAGCCCGATAATCACTTGCTCTAGCCATTGTTTAGTTTGTTCAATTTCAGGTCTTGTTGTCATAACAATTTACTCGGCCCTTTACTTAGGTGTTTACTGCTATTCTATTGTTGAAATTTTATGCGCTTTTATCACTCTGTTGCAGTTGCCACATGGCATGGTAATGGCCTTTCTTCTTCAATAAGCCTTGATGTGTGCCCTGCTCAACGATCTCACCTTGCTGCATGACAATGATATTATCAGCATCCACTATGGTCGATAACCTATGCGCGATCACTAAACTGGTTCTATGCTGCGCCACTTCTTTAATTGCGCTTAATATTGCCTGTTCAGATTGACTATCAAGTGAGGAGGTCGCTTCATCGAACACTAAAATCCTCGGGTTTTTCAAGATAGTTCGCGCAATAGCAACACGTTGCTTTTCACCACCAGAAAGTTTTAAACCGCGCTCCCCTACCACGGTGTCAACACCTTCAGGCAAGCGCTGGATAAAATCTGACAAATGCGCAAGTTTAAAGGCATTATTAACCCTATCAGTCGATGCTTCAGGTTCACCATAATTAACATTAGCAAAAAGCGAATCGTTAAATAACACCGTATCTTGCGGCACAATACCAATATTTTTTCTTAATGAGTGCTGTGTTACTTGACGAATATTTTGCCCATCGATTGTAATCCTCCCACTGTCACAATCGTAAAACCTAAATAATAACTTAACTAAGGTAGATTTTCCTGAGCCACTTTCGCCAACCACAGCAACTTTTTGCCCCGACTTAATAGTAAAGGATATATTTTTGATGATGGCCCGCTTTACATCATAGGCAAAAGATACATCTTCAAATTTGATCTCTGCCTGAGACAAGGTCAACACATCAGCGTCTTCGCGGTCTTCTACTTTTGGCTTTTTCAACATCAACTCAAACATATGTTCGATATTTGCCAAAGAACCTTTAATTTCACGATAAACAAAGCCTAAAAAGTTCAACGGGATAAACAGTTGCATCATAAAAGCATTGATCAGTACAAAGTCGCCTAAGGTCATTTTTTCATACGTTACTTGGTAGGCAGCAAGCGCTAACATTGCGGTCATGGCACAAGAAATAATCAATGCCTGGCCACCATTTAAAGCAAATAATGATAGTCGATTCTTCATTTTTGCCTGTTCCCAATTAGCTAATTGGCTATCATAGGCTTTGGCCTCAAAATCTTCGTTAGTAAAATATTTAACCGTTTCATAGTTAAGTAAACTGTCAATAGCGCGTGTATTGCTTGAAGAGTCAGCCTGATTGGCCTCACGGATAAAGCGTGTACGCCAATCAGTGGCATACACTGAGTAAGCAACATATAGCACGATGGAAGATAGTGTAATTAGTGCAAACCAAATACCGTAATTAAAAAATAGAATTCCCACCACCATAACAATTTCAATTAAAGTTGGGATAATATTAAAAATCATAAAGCGCATTAAAAAATTAATGCCTGAGGTACCACGATCAATATCACGCGATAGCCCGCCAGTTTGGCGATTTAAATGAAAGTCTAAATCTAACTTATGCAGATGCTGAAAAACCTTTAGGCCAATTCTACGAATTGCTCGCTCGGTAACGCGGCCAAACAAGGTGTCACGAATTTCGGCAAATATAACTATGGTTAACCTGACCAATCCGTAAGCGCCGACGAGGGCAAATGGCACTAAATAAATACGGTTTTCTTGTTGGCTATCTAAAACATCAACAATGTCTTTAAGAATAAAGGGTAAATAGACACTGGCAATTTTCGTTAACACTAAACAAGCCAGTGCCAATAAAATTCGCGCCTTAAACTCAAATAAATACGGCAGTAAAAGTTTAACGACACGCCAGTTAAAGGTCGTGACTTCATGCTCGCTTTGGTGGGATGATCTGCGCATTATGGTTAATAATTTCCGGTCGTATGTAGAGAACTATTTAATTGGTTGAATATATTAACATCGATAGCACAGGAGATCTGAAAAAAACATTAGCTTTTAGTTGTTTACGCAAGTAAACCTATTGATAAAAACAAACAATTTTAACCAACATTAGGCCTAGAATTAATGGCTATAGCTATTGCTTCATGAACTTTTTCTACAGTTGTGCTAACGTGAAGCTATTCTATTAAAATGATAACTAGCAATTATGTTTGCCTTAATAAACAATATTATTGATCGTTGCTTCTTCACTGTTACTTTTATAGTAGGGGTTCAGCTGCCTGAATTTATGCAGCAATATCAACAGCGCCTTGGAGGGCATCTTGCAGAGGCTCAGTCGCAATTAGACCAATTTAAGCTCATTGCTCAACAACACTTTGATGGTAGCCTAATTACCATGATCACGCGTTATAAGGACAATAGCGAAGCGTCAATTATTAGTACCGGTGAACTGATCGAAGGTTTATCCGTACGTGTTGAGTATCTATCGAGCCATTTAGCACAAATTAGTCAAGCGGATTATTTGCATAGTGCATATCAATTTATTTTCCACTTAGATCAACAAATTGCTGCAGGGACTGCTGAACACTTCGCCATGGCAATCCCACTTGAACTAAACGCTATCGCTACCGGGGGCACACTTGCCATTGCGGCTTTGCTTTTGAAGAAATTAACTATTACGGCCATTAAATACCCATTTAAGCACAAGAAAGTAGTATTGCCTTAATAACGCAATTTACTGTCTTACAAATACTGAAAAAGGCTGCTAAAGCAACCTTTTTCATTCAGTACTAATGCAAAACTGACTGACTAACTTATTTTCCGTTACCGTCTTCGACACGACTTTTAAGTTTTTGACCCGGACGGAAAGTGACTACTTTACGTGCTGAAATTGGAATATCTTCGCCAGTTTTAGGATTACGCCCAGGGCGTTCACTTTTAACACGCAGATCGAAATTGCCAAAGCCGGAAAGCTTTACTTGATCGCCTTTTTCTAAGGTTTCACGAATTTCTTCGAAAAACACTTCAACCATGTCTTTTGCGTCGCGCTTACTCAGCCCAACTTTTTCAAATAAATGTTCTGCTACTTCTGCTTTTGTTAGCGCCATTATTTAATCCCTCAGAGATGCATTTAGTTCAGTTGTCAATGTATCAACCACTCGGTCAACTACGTCAGTGATATCCTTTTCTTCTAAGGTTTTATCATTGTCTTGCAATATCATTGCTATTGCTAAGCTCTTAAAACCAGATTCAATACCATTACCTCGGTATACATCGAACAAGTTTAGATCAACTAAATAATTTCCGCCAACCTTTTCAATAAGTTGTAGCACTTTATTTGCACTTACTTGCTCTTCAACGACAACAGAAACGTCACGTCTATTGGCCGGAAAGCGAGATATGTCGCGTGCTTGCGGGATATTCTGTGTGCAAACTTCATGCAATAAAAGTTCAAAAATTAATGTTCGACCATTTAGGCCTAATTTTCTTTCTAATTCAGGATGTAAGGCACCAATATGACCAACAAGTACCCCATTCTTATGAATTGCTGCAGTTTGCCCTGGATGTAAAGCGTCAACTTCGGCCTTTGAAAACTCAAAAGCACTTTCATCACTTGTTAAACTAAGTAGCGCTTCAACGTCAGATTTAATATCATAAAAATCTGTTGCTGCTTTTTCGATATCCCAGTGTTCGTCGCTACGTTGACCACTGAGAACACCGGCGATCATATTGTCTTGGCGCACACCGTTTTCAGCACTTTCATCAGGAATAAAACGTAAACCTGTTTCAAATAAGCGCACTCGGGCTTGTTGGCGATTCTGGTTATAGACCACTGATTGCAATAAACCAGTCCACAGACTCAGGCGCATTTCTGACATTTCAGATGAAATAGGGTGTGGCAAGGTCATGGTTGCCTGGCCTGGGTGAAGTAGAGCCTGTACTTTCGGGTCAACAAAACTATAGGTAATCGCTTCTTGGTAACCACGATTTACTAACACATTACGTAATTTACTAACCGGTAACTGCGCTTCTTTTTGCTCACGTATTGCTAAGGTAGCTTTTGGTGAAACATTAGGAATGTTGTTATAACCAAAGATACGTGCAACTTCTTCAATTAAATCAACTTCTATGCTGATATCGAAACGATAGGCAGGCACAACTACCGACCAAATTTTCTCTTCATTTATGCTACTTTCAGCGACACTAAAACCTAAGCGCGTCAGAATGTCAGTGACTATGCTATCTTTAATATGATGACCAATACGCCCATCTAACATTGCTCGGCGTAATGTCACTGTTTTTTCAACTGGAATATGTGCTTCTGATACAGCTTCGACGATAGGTCCGGCTTCACCACCAACAATTTCAAGCAGTAATTGCGTGGCACGTTCCATTGCATCTCGTTGTAGTTGTGGATCAATACCACGTTCATAACGATGTGACGCGTCCGTATGCAAGCCATACTGACGAGCTTTACCTAAAATAGCCAATGGCGCGAAAAATGCGCTTTCTAAGAAAATATCTTTCGACTCTGTCGTAACACCTGACGCTAAGCCGCCGAAAATTCCGGCTATGGCTAATGCTTTTTCATTATCAGCAATGACAAGTGTTTGCGTCGATAATTTCACTTCATTACCATCTAACAGTGTTAATTTTTCAGCTTCATTAGCATAACGTACATTAATACCGCCCTCGATTACTGATAAATCAAAGGCATGCATTGGATGGCCTTGCTCTAACAACACGTAATTAGTAACGTCAACAACAGGGTCAATAGAGCGTGTACCACAACGGCGTAACTTTTCCACCATCCATAAAGGCGTTTGTGCAGTGATATCAATGTTTTTAATCACACGTCCCAAGTAACGCGGACAAGCTTTTTCTGCTGATAAGGTAATTGCAACGCTATCGTCGATAGTTGGCTTAATGGCAGTAATAGTAGGTTCTGTAACGCTTAAGCTATTTAATACGCCTACTTCACGTGCTAGACCTTTTAAACCAAGACAATCGCCACGGTTTGCCGTTAAATCAACGTCGATGGTGACATCGTTAAGATCAAGGTATTCGCGAACACACATACCGATAGGTGCATCACTCGCTAGCTCCATAATGCCGTCAGCACTGTCAGATAAACCTATTTCTGACTCACTACACAACATGCCGTGTGATGGCATGCCACGAAGTTTGGCTTTTTTAATTTTAAAGTTACCCGGTAAAACAGCACCAACAGTAGCAACCGCTACCTTTAAGCCTAAACGACAATTTTTAGCACCACAAACAATATCAGCCAATTCACCGTCATTATAATCAGGTCCTAAATTAATTTTTGTTACTTGTAATTTATCAGCATCCGGGTGGGGACCACATTCAACCACTTCACCAATCAATACACCGGTAAATTCACCGGCAACAGGCTCTACTGCGTCAACTTCAAGACCCGCCATGGTAATTTGATGTGCTAATTCATCTGAAGATATAGCAGGGTTTACCCACTCACGTAACCAAGATTCACTAAATTTCATTATATGGCATTCCTACTTGAACTGTTTTAAGAAGCGAAGATCATTTTCAAAGAATGAACGTAAGTCATTTACGCCGTAACGTAACATAGTTAAACGTTCAACCCCCATACCAAAGGCAAAACCGGTATAAACTTCAGGGTCAATGCCAACACTGCGTAGTACATTTGGATGCACCATGCCACAGCCTAATACTTCCAACCACTTACCATTTTTACCCATAATGTCAACTTCCGCAGAAGGTTCAGTGAATGGGAAATATGAAGGACGGAAGCGAATTTCTACTTCTTCTTCAAAAAAGTGATGTAAGAAATCGTGTAAAATACCTTTTAAATGGGTGAAGCTGACATCTTTATCAACCATCAGCCCTTCTACTTGATGAAACATCGGCGTATGGGTTTGGTCATAATCATTACGGTAAACTTTACCCGGCGAGATAATACGTAACGGTGGTTGTTCTTTTTCCATGGTGCGAATTTGCACGCCAGAAGTTTGCGTGCGCAAGACTAACTTAGGGTTAAAGTAAAAAGTATCATGATCTTGACGCGCAGGATGATGTTCAGGAATATTTAATGCATCAAAGTTATGAAAATCGTCCTCAACTTCTGGTCCTTGCTTGACAGAAAAGCCTAAGTCACCAAAAAAACTTTCAATACGCTCGATAGTGCGAGTCACTGGGTGTAATCCACCTAACCCATCGCCACGTCCTGGCAATGTTACGTCAATAGACTCTGCCGCAAGTTGTTGCTTTATAACTTGCGCGCGCAGCAATTCACCGCGTTCGGTTAAGAGTTTTTGTACTTGCTGTTTAGCGATGTTAATCACTTGACCCGCTTTGGGCTTTTCTTCTTTTGGTAACTTGCTTAGGCCTTTCATTTGTTCAGTGAACAAACCTTTTTTTCCTAAGAAATTAACGCGAACTTGGTCAAGCTCTGCAGGATCATTCGCCGCAGCAATGGCTTGTTCTGCCTGCAATATAATATCGTCTAAATTCATGAGTTCCTCTAAAGCGTTTGTAAAGCGGCCATATTTCTACTATTTAAATACAGAGCGTTAACATTGGCCAAATTTTGGCCTTTAGCTAGACTTTTTCGATTAATAAAATGGTGAATGATTTTACACAAAAAATTGCTGAGAGAGTAGAGTAAATATACGTTTTACAACAAAAAATTACTGCTTAGCGCAAACCGATTAACTTATTGTGCGACTTAACGTTTGAACGGCGCACTTAACACCCATAAAATATCTTAGGCACAGCTATGTCTAAGATATCCATAATCGCAGTCGCTTTTACTCCGTCCTAGTCAATCTAACATTAATTTGATTGCAAATGGGCGTTCGGTGACAGGTTTAAAACTATTGAATTATAATACGGTTAAGGCTAGCGATACTTACTTTAATTTAGTGTAATAAAGGTCAATTCGTCGATGTGCATTTTCTTAAATCACTGCTAGGCAATCAATGTAATAAAAGAACGATTACTGATACGCACTAAAATCTCAAAAGAAATACGCCTTAACGGCTCCCGGCTGTGACATCAGAGTAAGTTTTACAACCGTTTCATCAATATAAAAAAGCCCCGCTATTGCGGGGCTATATGAGTCATAAACTCGTCAGTCAATCACCTAAATGAAATTTACAGCGATGACTTTAAAGAAGATATATGCTATTTGCGTCTTCTTCTGCGAGGAGCTGTTGAAGCCTCATCAGCATGACTTTCTATTTCAATTTCAGCTTCGACTTTCGGTTCAGGCTTAGGTTTAGGCGTAAGTTGCTTTACTTTATTATTTGTTGCGTCTTTCTCAACTAATTCGGCAAACTTACTTTTATTGTCTACTTGCTCATCTTTAGTAAAAACAGATTTGAATATATTTTTCACACCTGATTCAAGTTTTGTTTGTATCTTATTAGCTTGAGAATTTTGCTCGCCTGACGCTTGACCACTTTGTTTTTCAGCAACCGCAGCACTTAACTCTACTTTACTACTTTGCTCTTTTGTCAGAGATGCGCTGCTTGCTTCAGTAGCTTGACCAGCATTTTCTGATTTTTTCTCTCCAGTACTCTCATTTAAAGCACTAGGTCTCATTGGTTGGCTAGAGCGTGTACTGATCACCTTAGCACCAACTGGCTTTGATGGCCGGGTATAAATGGTTTGTACTTCGGCGGTTAGTGCCGCCTTAGACTCAATATCAGCATTGCTTGTTGCTTTCGTTGCTAATACTTTAACATTTGATGCTGGTTTATTCGCATCTGTAGCTGACGTTGATGATGCTTTTTCTTGTTGCGGCGCTTTGATGACAGATTTTTCTGCAATTCTATCATTAAAATGTCTTACCACATCTTTAAGTTCTTGCTGCGATGTTTTAACAGTCTGTTTAATATCAGTTAATTGCTTATGCAACGCATGATATTCTTGCTCAATTTCATCAATGTTACTTTTGACTTCATCACTTAAATTAACAGTTAACTGCTTATAAATCGTGATTTCTTGCTCAAACTGTCGAGCATTAATTTCGCCAGAGTCAAGTTCTTGATTAAACCGATCAAAACATTGGTGCAATGCACGTTCTTTAGATAAAAACTCATCAACAATTATTTGTGGTATTTTATCGCTGCTGTCACGTTCGGGTAACAGTGCTGAAAACTCACTAATGCTGTGTACTGGAAGCCACTGGGTGTAACTTGAGTGCCAGCCATAAGCGTCATGATTTTCTACCACATATTTTTTTGCTGCGGCTAACTCTAATGGCTTAGTTACTTGACCATTTTTTGAAAAGATCCATGTATTCATATTAATACTCTTCTTCTGAAATTACATTAACGGATAAATTTACTGCTTAAGTTAATTTACTCTTAGTTACACTGGCTAGGTTTTGTTGCAGTGCAGCATATTGTTGTTCAATATTAGCAATAACCGTTTTGATTTCATTATTTAAGCCGTGCGTTAATTTTTGGTAGCGATTTAACTCTGCCGACACTTCAGACATATCACTTGTCAGAGGCACTAGTTGCTCGTCTAATTTATCAAGTTTAGTGATTAATAGACGTTCTCCTTCAACAAAAGCTTCAATTAATTCGGTTGGGATATCGATAGGCGGCAATGGGGTATTAACTGCCACTGTAAACTGGCTAATTTGGTTGACTGGTGTCCAGTGGTCGTATGAAGGTTGCCATGCATATAAGTATGGATTATTTTCAACTAACTTTTGTGCTGCCGTTAAATCGAAAGGACCAATTATTTTACCATTATCGAGAAGATACCATTTATCCATTACGCTTACCTTTTTTTACTTACTGAAATACATTAACAAATCACGATAAAAATTACCAAGTCTAGTTACATCGACAAAGTTGGCCGGTCAGTATGGACCAAAAGCCTAATCGCATTTTCGATTTGTAGATTCAAGTTGTCAAGATCTTCAACAAACACTACACCAATACCGGCATCATTACCATTTTGAGCATTATGAGGAGTAACCCAACTCACTTGGGCTTTAACACTGGTTAGCTCTAACGAATCGGGAAGACTAACGTGAAGATTAATTTTTGCCCCTAAATCATACTCATCATCAGTGCGAAAGAATAAACCACCTTGTTTGAAAAAAGGCATATAAGAATCATAAAGGTCTGTACTGTCATGATACTCTAGTAAAATACTTTCCATTATTCCCGCTTATTAACAACTACTATTATATAAATACTAATCAATGTTCTGATTATTAAAACGCCTAATTTAACGTCTCTGCTCAGTAGTTGTCAAGTTCCTTTAATGGATTATGCAAAAAGATTAACATTTTAATTACATCCATTGCACTAGATTTTTATTACATAGCAAGAGTAGAACTTTTAGCTGTACTGGTTAATCTCTACAAACTGAATCTAAGTACTTATAAAAAATGAAATAAATAGTCGCTCACGCTAAGCCGGCCAAAGTATTTAATACAGCCTTGTCTGGATGGAGGATGTAGGTACTTATATTTAGTCAGGAACAATAAGCATCTGCTCATGATTATTAATTCTAGCTTATAATTACTCACCGACTTAATTTAATTGATTTTAACCACTATTAGGTAATAGCTAAAGTTACAAAGGCTAGGTGTTTCTGTACCTGTTTCATAGCAACACTACATTTTCCACTCATTGAATAATATCTGCTATTTTTTTATAAAAAAATTTCAGCATAAAAAAGCCCCGCTATTGCGAGGCTAAAAAAATCAATCAAAGTTGTATAAATTAGTCGACAAGTTGATATTCATCGCGCAGTACATCGATAATTTCTTGTTTAGGGTTTTGAGATAAAACAATTTTTTTACCAGTGATTTTTTCAGCAATCGCAATGTAAGTTGCTGACACTGCCATTAGTACGGCGGCCGGTAGCTCATTATCACGAGCAAGTGCTTCACGCTCAGTCATACGGTCTTTATTCAAAAGAATATCAGGCTCTGGAAAATGGTTAAGTAATAATTGACGGAAACCTTCTTTAGAGTTTTCAACGACCTTACCAGCCCGATATTGCTCGCCATCCCATATACGGGATGAATCAGGTGTGCCCACTTCATCCATATAAATAAGTTTATCATTACCCATGCGGTCTTTAACATAGCCAAACTCAAATTTGGTATCAACAAAGATTTGATCAAGTTTTGCTAACGCAGCAGAAATAACCTCAAAGCCTTCAGTTAATAACTTTTCATACAAAGCGATATCGTCAACTGACTTAAAATTAAAGGCAGCGAAATTATCTTCAATGTTTTTGCGAGTAACATTGACATCATCTACCGCGGGTACACCAGGAATGCTCTGTAAAATACCTTTGGTTGAAGGTGTTTGCAGCAATTGTGGCAACTTGCTGTCTTTTTCAAGATTATCTGTTAGCTCGATACCACAGAAGTCACGTTCACCTTTGGCATAAGAGCGCCACATTGAACCGGTAATATATTGGCGACATATAGCTTCAATCATCACAGGTTTAGCTTTTTGTACGATCCAGACAAACGGATGCGGTATATCAAGAATATGGCTATCAGCTAAACCTTGGGCTTTAAATAAGCTAAACCAATGATTAGAAATTGCATTTAATGCGGCGCCTTTACCAGGAACCCCTTTCATACCACCTGTGCCATGCCAAATACAGTCAAATGCAGAAATTCGGTCACTGATCACCATAATCGCTAAGGGTGTATCTTGTGGCACATCATAATTTTTTTCTAGAATTAAGCGACGACTGTCAGCGGTAGTTAACCAATAGACCGAGCGTACCTTGCCACTGTGAACAGCAACATCAGTGCGGATAGGTAAATCATTATTTACCGCTAGAATTTGATCAGCAAGACTCATAATAAGACCTTCACATTAAATTTAAATTAATTGTAGCGAATATTATCTTTGATATTTACATCAGGAAGTAAAATAGTATTCGCTAAAATTAAAAATTTTAATACATTAATACGAAGGAATTGAGTTTAATTTCAAGGTTAAAGCACGGAGCTAATGACTATTAGTGAGTACTTTAAAACGCAGAAAGTGAACTAAAGAACAAGTAAGAATGATTAAAAAAAAGAAAAGGACGCCTAGGGCGTCCTTATCTCAGAGCTAATATCTCAAACTATGCTAAAGAAGCTTGCGCTTTTTCAACTAAGAATGTGAAAGCTGCTTTATCGTATACTGCAATGTCAGCTAGGATCTTACGATCGATTTCAATAGAAGCCTTTTTAAGACCATTAATGAAACGGCTGTAAGATAAACCATTTTGACGAGCTGCTGCGTTAATACGAGCAATCCAAAGTTGACGGAATTGACGCTTACGTTGACGACGGTCACGGTATGCGTATTGGCCAGCTTTAGTTACAGCTTGGTAAGCAACACGATAAACGCGACTACGAGCACCGTAGTAACCTTTAGCTTGCTTTAGAACCTTCTTGTGACGTGCACGCGCTTGTACACCACGTTTTACTCTTGCCATTTTCTATCTCTCCTATTAACCGTGACGTAAAAGTTTTTTAACTGACTTAATGTCAGCAGCGGAAATCATGCACTTCGCACGAAGATGACGCTTAACTTTAGTACGGCGTTTAGTCAAAATATGACGAAGACCGGCTTGTTTAAATTTATAGCCTGTGGCTGTCTGTTTAAAGCGCTTTGCAGCACCTTTATTGGTTTTCATTTTAGGCATGTTAATAACTCCGCATTGTTATGCCAAATATAAAGTAAACTAGGCGAAAGTTTCTCAGCGCTTAGCGATTAAACTAAGATATCGAACTCTACTTGTAGGCCTTGTTTACCAGCTTAAAGATAATAGCGGTGAGCTAAATATTTCGAAAAACACTTAGCTACTTGTAAAACCGGGTATTATCTATTTTTTAGGGGCTAGGACCATCACCATTTGACGCCCTTCCGCTCTACGAGGGAAAAACTCAACTACGGTCAATTCTTCTAAATCGTTTTTAACGCGAGTTAGAATTTCAAGACCAAGTTCTTGGTGGGCCATTTCACGGCCACGGAAACGTAATGTTACCTTGACCTTGTCGCCGCCTTCTAAAAAGCGTTTCAGGTTGCGTAGTTTTACCTGATAATCGCCTTCATCTGTTCCAGGACGGAATTTAATTTCCTTAACCTGTATTTGTTTCTGGTTTTTACGTTGCTCTTTCTGCTCTTTAGCCTTTTCATAGATAAACTTACCGTAATCCATGACACGACAAACAGGAGGTACTGCTGTTGGGCTGATTTCTACAAGATCGACACCTGCGTCCTCTGCTTGGTCCATAGCTTCATCTAATGTAACTATGCCACCTGGTTCGCCGTCATATTTAATTAAACGAACTTCATTGCCTTGAATACCTGTGATTAACTCATTTAAACGATGTGCTGGCTCTTTTTGCCCGCCACGTTGTCCACCTTTAATAGCCATGTTCCTCCAAAGAACGTTGTGACCAAGTAAGCACTAGTTTTAGTTTTAGCTTACTTGGGGTAAATAATAATGTTGCGTGTTTTTTTCAGTAAAGTGATTAACGACGATTTTTTACTTCGTCTGATAATTTAGTAATAAAGTCGTCTACCGACATTGTGCCTAAATCTTCACCACTTCGAGTTCGTACTGCTATTTCGCCAGTTTCCATTTCTTTATCACCGACGACTAACAAATACGGAACACGCTTTAAAGTATGCTCGCGGATTTTAAAGCCTATCTTCTCATTTCTCAAGTCTAGTTTTGCTCTAAATCCACTTTCTTTCAGTTTTTTTGCAACTTTTTCACAATATTGCCCTTGTTTGTCGGTAATATTCATCACAGTTGCTTGAATTGGCGATAACCACGTTGGAAATTTCCCCGTGTACTCTTCGATCAAAATACCAATAAAACGTTCAAGTGAACCTAAAATGGCACGATGGATCATGACCGGAATGTATCTTTCGTTATCTTCACCGACATAAGTTGCGCCTAAACGCTCTGGCAGTGCAAAATCGAGTTGCACAGTACCACATTGCCAAGCACGTCCCAAACAATCCATTAAGGTAAATTCAATCTTAGGACCGTAAAAAGCGCCTTCACCTGGTAAATACTCAAAGGCAATATCGCTATCGGTTAATGCTTTTGCAAGACCGGCTTCAGCTTTATCCCAAATTTCATCACTACCAATACGATTTTCTGGTCGAGTGGACAGTTTAACCACAACATCTTCAAAGCCAAAAGAGCCATATACGTCGTATACCATTTCGATACACTTAGTCACTTCGGCCTGCACTTGAGATTCCATGCAGAAAATATGTGCATCATCTTGGGTAAAGCCACGCACACGCATCAAACCATGCAAAGAGCCTGATGGTTCATTTCGATGACAACAACCAAACTCAGCAATTCTTAATGGTAAATCACGGTAAGATTTCAACCCTTGGTTAAATATCTGTACATGCCCAGGACAGTTCATTGGTTTTATTGCGTATTCACGCTTTTCCGATACCGTAGTAAACATACCATCAGCATATTTATCCCAATGACCTGATTTTTCCCAAAGGCTTCTATCCATCATCATGGGCGCTTTAACTTCGTCATAATCATATTCGTGCAATTTTTCACGAATAAATTTCTCTAACTCAGTATAAATAGTCCAACCGTCGTTATGCCAGAACACCATGCCTGGCGCTTCTTCCTGCCAATGGAAAAGATCTAAGGTTTTACCAATTTTACGGTGATCACGCTTTTCTGCTTCCGCTAAACGTACTATATAAGCTTTTAATTGTTTTTTATCTGCCCATGCGGTGCCATAAACACGCTGCAACATTTTATTGTCTGAATTACCACGCCAATACGCACCAGCGACTTTCATTAATTTAAAATGATGACAATGACGCATACTTGGTACATGAGGACCACGACACATATCGATATATTCTTGATGATGATAAAGTGCCGGTGTATCTGACTTATCAATGTTTTCATCGAGAATTTCTAATTTATAACTTTCGCCACGTTCAGTGAACGCATCATAAGCGTCTTGCCAAGTGCCAGTTTTCTTAACCACTTCATAGCCCGTACGCGCCAATTCTGTCATGCGCTTTTCAAGCTTAACTAAATCATCTTCGGTAATTGATTCTTCTAAATCTACATCGTAATAGAAACCGTTTTCGATTGTTGGACCAATAGCCATCTTGGTATTAGGCCATAATTGCTTAATAGCGTGACCTAATAAATGTGCACAAGAATGGCGAATGATCTCAAGACCTTCCGCATCTTTACTGGTAATAAGTTGCAGCGCTGCATCTGCTTTAATTAATTCACAAGCATCGACCAATTCGCCGTTAATGCGACCCGCAATAGTGGCTTTTGCCAATCCAGGGCCGATATCTAAGGCAACATCCATTACAGAAACTGCTTGTTCAAAAGTGCGTTGACTACCGTCAGGAAGCGTAATTACAGGCATGTATTTTCCTTTGTTCAGTGGCGACACACACTAAGTGCCGCTTGAGTATTATTAATATTTTTATAACAACATTATTGATTTTTAAGCAATTAATGGCGCTATATAATGCAAAATTCGATATCATATCGGTGATTACGAACACAATAAGATGAAAATAATAAAGACTGTGTTAAACCGAGCACGGGAATATAGGGTAATTCTCTTTGATTTGCAATGGATAGGAGCAGTATATTGAACAAGCAAGCTAAAAAAATTATGGCCTTAAAAACGCTACTTGTTTTAACGACGCTGCTTAGCTTATGTACAATTTTTAGCGCGGCCGCAACCCCCGCCGCGGAAATGGCAAAAAAAATCATCCGTAAAGAGGAGACTAATCCATGGAAAGTATGGCGCGCAGACGATTACCTCAAGGTGAGTTATCGTGTCAGTGACATTAAAGATTTAATTGAAATACGAGCGCATGCAACGCTTGAATCAAGTATTGCTGGTTTTATTTATTTTATTGAAGACTTAAAAAACACCTCAAACTGGCTCGACAATGCTGACTCTGTTGAAATCATTAAGCAAATATCCGCAAATGAGCTTATTTTCGTAACTCGTTTTAAAGGCTTATGGCCAATTTCAGCACGAGAGATGGTTGTACATTCTCATTATTGGCAAAATCAAGATCTATCACTTGAAATTTCGGTCAAAGACGCCAGTGACGCCATGGTGCAAACAAAAAACGCCATTCGCATGCAAGTAGTAAGTGCTCATTGGAAAGTTATACCGACTAAAGCGAACCAAATAGCAATTAGCTACCAGTTTATTGTTGATCCCAAAGGGAATATTCCACAATGGCTAACTAAACCCATGACTCTCAATGGTATTTGGACCACGCTCAACAATATCAGGGAACAATTACCTAACAGTAAATGGCAGCATCAAACTAACGCTAACATTCAAGAAATACCGCAGTAATAAAACAATTAATAACTCAGTAAACCTCAAGAAACTGGACGCAGCACCTTGAGGTTTTTTGTCGTTTATTCGCTAGTATAATTTAATTGCTAGCGCTGAGCATCGACAGTGCCATCGCTTCCGCTACTTTAATACCATCAATACCTGCAGATAAAATTCCTCCAGCATAGCCAGCGCCTTCACCGGCAGGATACAAACCTTTGGTATTGATACTTTCATAACTGTCTTTATCACGGGTAATACTAATTGGAGACGAGGTGCGTGTTTCAACAGCGGTCAATGTGGCATCCGCCATTGAAAAACCTTTTATTTTCCGCTCAAACGCTGGCAATGCTTCCCGAATAGCCTGGGTAGCATAATCAGGTAAAATCTCACTTAAATCGCAGTATTTAACTCCAGGCTTATAAGATGGCGCAACAACACCATGCTCACCACTTTTTCGGCCGGCAAGAAAATCACCAACGAGCTGCACGGGTGCATCATAGTTTTCACCACCAAGTTTAAAGGCCGCTTCTTCTAAACGACGTTGAAACTCAATGCCGGCAAGAACGTTATCCTTGCTACCATTATCGTCATAGTCATCTGGCGATATACCGACGACAATAGCACTATTAGCGTTACGTTCATGGCGCGAGTATTGACTCATGCCGTTGGTAACCAAACGCCCTTCCTCTGATGCTGCTGCCACTACCGTGCCACCGGGACACATACAAAAACTATAAACTGAACGGCCATTTTTACAATGATGAACCAGCTTGTAATCCGCGGCGCCTAAAATTGGGTTGCCGGCATTTTCGCCGAAACGAGCATCGTCAATAACCGATTGCTCATGTTCAATTCTAAAACCAATTGAAAAGGGTTTAGCTTTTATAAAGACGCCTTTTTCATGCAGCATGGCAAAAGTATCACGTGCACTATGACCAATAGCTAAAGCAACATGCTTAGTTGCTATTACCTCACCTGTGGCTAACGTTAAACCGGTAATTTGCCGATTGTCGCTGCCGTCTTCCAGTTTTTCAAAATGAATATCATCTACACGCTGTTCAAAGCGCACTTCACCACCAAGGCGATGTATTTCAGCGCGCATTTGCTCAACCATAGTGACCAATTTAAACGTACCAATATGTGGCTTACTGACGTAGAGAATTTCATCCGGTGCGCCGGCATCAACAAACTCGTGTAATACTTTGCGACTATAATGCTTTGGGTCTTTAACTTGACTCCAGAGTTTACCGTCAGAAAATGTACCCGCGCCACCTTCACCAAATTGCACATTGGATTCGGTATTCAAGATTTTCTTGCGCCAAAAGCCGAACGTATCTTTAGTGCGCTGACGTACTTCTTTGCCACGTTCTAAAATAATCGGTTTAAAACCCATTTGTGCCAACAGTAAACCGGCAAACAAACCACAAGGTCCCATACCAATAACCACTGGACGCTCAGTTAGGTTCTCTGGTGCTTGACCAACAAACTTATAACTTGTATCTGGGCTAGCTTTAATATTTTGGTCCTTTAAATGTTCAGTAATAAGCTGTTCATTTTTTGTCGTGTCGACATCTAAGGTGTAGATCAAAATAATCTTGCTTTTTTTACGGGCATCGTAGCCACGTTTAAAGATCGAAAAACTTGTCAACTGCTCAGCGGTGATTTTTAATGTTGCAAGAATGGCTTGCTCTAATTCTTCAGGTTGATGATTTAGTGGTAATTTGACGTTAGTTAAACGCAACATATCGTGTATCCAAAGCGAGACTAGGGTAAAAATTGGCGCTATTTTACCTGATAGTACTAGCGATACCAAATACAAAGCTAAAACAATAATTGAATTTGTTGCTAAGCTAGGTATGATCCGCACTTTCATAGCAGTAATGCTAATCAATTTGACAACTTAATAAGATAAAATGAGCAAGGTAAAATGGCTTTTGTAGTTACTGATAATTGCATTCAATGCAAATACACCGATTGTGTCGCAGTTTGCCCTGTTGATGCTTTTCATCAAGGTCCCAATTTTTTAGTCATTAATCCTGATGCCTGTATCGATTGCGACTTATGTCCCGTTGAATGCCCTGCCGATGCTATTTATCAAGAAAGTGAAGTACCAGAGGACCAAAAAGACTTCATTGAACTTAACGCAGAGCTGGCAAAAATATGGCCGGTTATTACTGAAGTTATTCCCGCTCCTGCTGATGCTGAGCAGTGGCATGGTGTGCCAAATAAAATTAATCATTTAATCACTGAAGTTGATTGATTTAGCAAAGAAAATAATTATCAGCTCTAATATAACGCCTAATCTAAGTACTCTCCCATCCAAAGAAGCTAGATATTTGGGCTATATTTAGCGTCGCAAAACTCGCACTTTAGCTAAAAATGTCCATACTAAAACTACGGTTCCTCAAGCTTAAGATCTCGGAGGCTACATGCCCCATAAGATTAAAGAACAACGCATTGAATGTCCTAATTGTGGTCACCATATTCGTGTGGCCTTAGATGCCAGTGAAGGTGATCAAGACTATTATGATGAATGCCCTGCTTGTTGCAATGAAATACATTTAAATTTGCACATTGACGAATATCATCAAAAAATTCAACTCTCGGTTGCTAGTGATAATGAACAAGTTTTTTAAAGGCTGTATTACCCTAGCCTTTAAGTAGCCATCACTTGCTGATTTAATAGTTAGAAATTGCCTTTAAATACCGAGATTAATTAAGGCTAAGCTTCATACGCTCTATCGTTTCTACAATCGTCATGGTTTGTTGATCAAATTCAATATTAACTTTATCGCCAACAATCGCGTTTTGTAAGTTGGTGCGCGACAATGTCTCGGGTATTAAATGAACCGAAAAACCATCGCCAACGTCAGCACCAAGCGTTAAACTTATGCCGTTGATGCTAATAAAACCTTTGGCAAAGATATATTTTTTATATTCGCCAGCTAACGCAAAACTTAACTGGCAATTATCCGGACTATCAAGACGACTAACAATAGCGGCTTGAGTATGAACATGACCACTCAGCATATGGCCACCAATTTCATCACCTACTTTTAAAGAGCGCTCAACATTAACCTGTGACCCTAGGCTAATATCAGCAAGGTTAGAAACCCGCAGTGTTTCATCAATGACATCAAAACATATAAAACTTTTATCTGCACTCAACCGGCCAAAATCAACTGCCGTTAAACAAACGCCATTAATAGCAACACTTGCACCAACATCAAGGTTATCGATTAATGAACTTTCGACCGCAATTTTTAATCCTAGCGCATTATTTTTACTAATTATCGCAATTACTTCAGCTTGTGATTGCACTATACCTGTAAACATATATCATCCAGATAAATACTCTATTTTTTGCTATCTTAGCAAGAAAAACCTAATGATATAATTGCCTTGATGAACATTAATCGTTTTTTTTCCAATAGTAGAAATCTGATGAAATTGGCCTACCCAATTTTAATCGCTCAATTGATCCAAAATTTAATGGGCTTTGCCGATACCGTTATGGCGGGTCGCGTCAGCGCTACCGATATGGCCGCAGTTGCGGTTGCCAGTAGTGTCTGGTTACCCCTGATTTTAACCATTTCAGGCCTTGTGATGGCATTAGCCAGCATAATTTCGCAATTATCAGGAGCCAAACAATTTGATGATGTGGCAAAAGCCAGTTACCAAACTGCTTGGATAGCGGTGTTCTTTTCAGTCATCATCATTATTCTCTACTATATTTTGACGCCATTTTTGCTCGAGTCGCTGGCCTTAGAGCCTAAACTGAAACACTTACTATTTGATTATTTGGGTTATATTATTTGGGGTGGTCCAGGTTATTGCCTTTATTTGGTATTGCGTAATTATTCTGAAGGGCTATCTTTTACTCGCCCTACCATGATAATCAGTATATTAGGCTTACTGATTAACATTCCGGCCAATTATATTTTCATCTACGGTGAGTTCGGTATGCCAGCCCTTGGCGGCGCAGGATGCGGCATTGCCACCGCTATTGTTTATTGGGTGATGTTTCTTGGTATGCTTGCCTATGCTTATTTTTCAAAACACCTAAAACAGGCACCATTATTTACTAAGTTCTATTGGCCAGATTGGTCAGAAATTAAAATCATATTGGCACTTGGTACCCCCATTGCTTTTTCGTTACTTTTTGAAGTGAGCTTATTTGCCGCAGTAGCCATAATATTAGTGCCGTTTGGCGCTAATGTTGTTGCCAGCCATCAAATAGCGATTAACTTTTCTGGTTTAGTCTTTATGGTGCCCTTAAGTTTAGCCATGGCGGTTACCATAAAAGTAGGCTTTGAAGTCGGTAATAAAAATTTAGAAAAAGCCAAAGAGCTTTGTCGATACTCAGTGATTTTAGGGCTCATTATTGCGGTAGTAACCGCAGCAATTACTCTATTGTTCAGTCAACAAATTGCCGCTATTTATACAATAGATACCGAAGTGCTTGAGCTTGCCGCTAGCTTAATGTTTTTAGCCGCATTGTTTCAGTTTTCCGATGCTATACAAGTTATTTCTGCTGGTGCATTACGCGGCTATAAAGACACCAAATCTATATTATATATCACCTTCTTTTCCTACTGGATTGTCGGCTTATCATTTGGCTTAATACTCGGCCTTACTGATTGGATAGTACCCGCAACCGGGCCATACGGATTTTGGATAGGGTTTATTTCCGGCTTAACGGTTGCCGCCGTGTTGTTAGCTTGGCGTTTAAAGGTAGTGCAAAATCGCTTTGATCAGCAAACTGCACAAGAGAATTAACCAGTAGCAATCAACTTTACCACCGTATATTGCGCTACTAGTTGCTAAAGTGAGCAAATACAAGGCTAACTGCTGAATTAATCAGCAGTCGCATCAGCTTTTAAATAAAAGCACTTGCACTTGATAAAACAGATCGCTAACATAGCGCTCGTTGAGTCACTCAACACTTTTAATTTTACTAAGTTAAAAGTTAAGCTCGCTTAGCTCAGTTGGTTAGAGTACTTGCATGACATGCAAGGTGTCACTGGTTCGAGTCCAGTAGCGAGCACCAAAT
>CAXBNP010000001.1:0-231329 GCA_963977145.1 uncultured Colwellia sp. | reverse complement strand
TCACCACTGGTTTTTAATTTGGTGAATAATTTACCCGCTAAAGCTTCATCATCGATCGGTAAAGGCACAGGTAAGGTATGAGCATCGTCAGTCTTAGAGGCTTTAGCCTGCTTTAGTGAATCATGGTTGTTAGCTTGACCATAGGATGTTGCCGCTTTCGACACAAGATTGCCGTTTGGCTTAGCGTCACTATCCGACTCTATAATTTTTTTGCTTGGATAGTGTTGTTCCATCGCATCAGAAAATGCGCTACCTTTAGCTTGATTTTTATTCGCAGCTTCACCCTTGCCACTATGTATATCAGGGCTTTGGCTAACATCAACAGATAATAAACGCACTTGAGACATAACAGACTTTTCCTAAACGTAGACTTAAAAGTAATTAATAAATGATTTCACTGTTAAACAAGCAAAATTCATTCCAGAGATTACTTGTAAAATAATTTATAAAAAAACGTGTAAATAAAGCGGCTATTTTAACTGGCTAGCTTTGCCTTTAAAGGCGACGTCGAACAAATTGTTGTGTTGCTATTTCATCAAACATTTTTTGCTCTTGTTTGTTGGCGACGAGTTGTAAAGCGGCGAGTTTTTTATCACGTAATAATTCTACTGCTTGTATCTTTCTTCTTTGCTCTAACCATTGTTTTTTACGGGTATCAACCAGCGCTTTAGCCTGATGCAGCGCAATTTTCACTTGCTGCGAAGCATTATCAAGTTTTGCGATAAAGGCATGAAAGTGACTATATGTTGCGCTATCAATACCCGCTAGCGAGCGCTGATTTAACCGCTTCATATATTCCAAACGATAATCACTAACACTTTGCAAACGTTCTTTATTTTGTTGGTATTCAACTTCTGCTGCTTGCAGTGCTAATGACGCTTTGTGTTCTTTATCAAGCTCAAATTTATATAAGGTGTTCAACTGTTTCATCGGTTAAATTACCTCTGGCTTATTGTGTAGGCTGATTTTTTTGAGCATGCGCTTGCGCCGCCGCTAAGACTTCCTGCAACTGCGTTAAACTTTGATCATAAGGAATAATTTCTAGCATTTTTTGCTGAAGAAAGAACTGAATAACCGGCTGTAAATCTATTGCTTGATCTATTCTTGGATCGGTTCCTCTACTGTAGGCACCAATTGAAATCAAATCTTTATTTTCTTGATACAAGGCATAAACCTGGCGTAATTGCCGAGCAAGTTGCTGATGTTCCTCACTGGTGACCATCGGCATAACACGACTAATCGAGCCTTCAATATCCACGGCTGGATAATGCCCTGCATCGGCCAATTTACGAGACAGCACAATATGACCATCTAAAATAGCACGAGCCGCATCTGCAATCGGGTCTTGTAAATCATCACCTTCAGTCAACACAGTAAAAAAAGCACTGATTGAACCTTGGCCATCTCCACCATTGCCCGCTCGCTCGACCAGCTGTGGCAATTTAGAAAAAACTGATGGTGGGTAGCCTTTTGTCGCGGGAGGTTCACCTACCGCTAGGGCTATTTCTCGCTGTGCTTGTGCGTAACGGGTAAGAGAATCAACCAGTAATAAAACGTTTAAGCCTTGATCACGAAAGTATTCGCTAATTTGCACCGCTGTTTCACAGCCTTTTAGCCTCATTAAGGGAGAATTATCAGCTGGCGCTGCGACTACTACAGCACGAGCACGGCCTTCCTCACCAAGAATTTCTTCAATGAACTCTTTAACTTCTCGACCACGCTCACCAATTAAGCCAACCACAATAACATCAGCGCTTGTTCCGCGTGTCATCATACCTAAAAGTACACTTTTACCGACACCAGAGCCAGCAAATAAGCCCATACGTTGACCAACGCCAACGGTAAGAAAACTGTTAATTGAGCGCACGCCAACATCTAACGGTTCAGTAATAGCACGCCTTGATAATGGGTTGATAGGTTTACTGTTATATTGATAATTATCATCGGCTTTTATCGGTCCCTTGCCATCAAGGGGATTACCGACACCATCAATCACTCGGCCTAATAAATCCATTGATAATGGTAAGCGCGCTTTAGTGGATAATGGCACCACACGTGCACCAGGTAGCACACCTTGCAAGCTCTGCTCTGGCATCAAAAAAGTGATATCTTGAGCAAAACCAACAATTTCAGCAATTAGGTCGCCTTGTGACGTTTCCACCAAACATTGACTGCCCACAGGCGCTTTAACTCCTACTGCCTCTAATGTTAACCCCACGACACGCACTAAACGCCCTGCAACAGAAACACTGTGCGGGTGAATAATTTTTTCACAATTTTTTAAACGTTCAGTAATGCGATTTATGTCAACCATAGAAGTTTTCACGCTTTTTAGTAAAGTTTAATGCTGCAAGTTTCATTGGTGCTCAGTTTTATTAGCCGCCAATTTATTGATGTAAGGCTTCTTGCAAAAACGACTCCAAAACCTCGTTCAAACGAGATTTAACGCTAAGATCAATATTTGAGGTGCTATTTTCAATTTGACAACTACCGGGGCTTAATTGCGGAGCAGCCAATAAACGCCAGCCTTGTTGTTGAATATGCTCGGCACCAAATTGTTGCTCAACCAATTTAATGTCTTGTGGATTGAGTAATATTTGCGTCTGGGACTCTTGTCCCGGCAACGCTTTAATACCTTCAGCGATAGCCGATAATAAAATATCTGGGTTAGTTTTTGCTTCATGCTTAGTAACCGCTTGGGTTAATTGCACCACTAACTGCAATAATTGCGCTTCAACATTTTTTTCAACATTCATCAAAGGTTGGTGCAATTGTTCCAACAGCGTTTGCATAGCAGCAATTTGTTGCTCACTGGTTTCTTTGCCTTCGGTTAAACCTTGTGTAACGCCTTCTTCGTGGCCCAAGGTTAACCCCTCTTGATGGCCACTTGCCTTACCTTCATCAAAGCCTTTAGTAAAGCCTTCTTCCTTGCCCTGATCAAAGCCTTCTTCAAACGCCGCTTGGCGGATTGCTTCTATTTCTTCTGCTGTTAATGGCTCAGGCTCGGCGACTTCAGTTTCTTCTGGCGGTTCATAACGCCAACTGCGTGACTTACCAAAAGCATTAGTTTTACCCTCATCTTGCTCTGATGTTACTTGCACATTAGGTACAGACCAAGTATCAACATCATCGATTGCATCTGCTGTCAACGCTTCAATGTTAGGCTGTGAAGGCGAGTTCATTTTTCAAAACCCTCCGCGACATGATTATAAGAATTCATCGCCACCACCGCCACCGCCTAGCATAATTTCACCCGCGTCAGATAATCGACGTGCAACCGACAAGATTTCTTTTTGTGCAGCTTCAACTTCACTAATGCGCACTGGGCCCATAGCTTCAAGGTCATCGACTAACATTTCAGCCGCACGTTTAGACATATTGGCCAAAATCTTTTCTTTCAGCGCCGCATCGGCACCTTTAATTGCTTTCATTAGTGCATCTTGTTGAACATCTCTTAATATCGCTTGAATACCTCTATCATCGACATCGGCAAGGTTTTCAAAGACGAACATTAAGTCTTGTATTTGTTGACTCATTTCTTCGTCATGTTCACGAATTGAATCCATTAACATACCTTCAACGTTGGTATCTAGGTAGTTCATGATATCTGCCGCCGCTTTTAAGCCGCCCATTTTCGCAGCTTGTGCACCTGCTTGGCCAGCAAACTGTTTCTCCATAATCTCATTCAATTCTTGTAATGCTGCGGGTTGAACTTCCTCTAAATTAGCAATGCGCATCATTAAGTCTAAACGCACTTTATCAGCAAACTGGGTCATGATTTCTGCCGATTGCTCAGGTTCGAGATAAGATAAAACGATGGTTTGAATTTGAGGATGCTCATTACGAATAATATTGGCCACTTGCTTTGAGTCCATCCATTTCAAAGAGTCAAGACCTTTAGCGCCACCACCCATAACAATTTGGTCAATCAGGTTGCCGGCTTTATCTTCGCCTAATGCTGCGGTTAATGCTTTACGAACAAACTCTTCACTTTGGAAACCAATAGTGGAGAAATTTTGAATTTCGTCGATGAATAACTTATGCACCGCAGTGATTTTTTGCTGGGTAAAATCTTCCATACCGGCCATGATCATACCCACTTTTTGCACCTGCTTCGGCTCTAAGTGTTTCAGTATTTGTGCGGCATCTTCTTCCGATAAACTCAATAGTAAAATGGCTGCTTTTTCGCCACCGTCAAGTTTACTGACATCAAAGCCAGTCGATTTCTGCGCTGCTAGTTCTTGATTTTCATCACTCATCTTCGTTCAACCAACTTTTAACTACTTGTGAAGACAACTCAGGCTCATTGGCAACTAATGCTCGTACAGCTTTTAAGACATCTTCATCACGGTGTAAATCGGGTAATTGTAAACTACCATCTGGGGCGAAGCCAACGGCGCCAGCATCGAAATCTGATGTTAGCATATCCATAGTCTCATCACCCAAGTCAATATGACTATCCAGCGACTTATCGCCATAGTCGTTCGGCGTTTGATCAGGATAAATTAAACGTTTCAGCATCGGACGAACTACCGAGAAAATCAATATGGCTATCAATAAAACCGCACCAATCAATTTCGCATATTTATAAGCGGTCGGATCTTTCCACAATGGCTGCACTTCTACTTCTATAACGTCAGCACGAGAAAATGGTAAAGTGACAACCTCTAATGAGTCGCCACGTTGTAAATCAAAACCAATGCTACCTTGCAGTAAACGACGAATATTGGCCATTTCTTGCACTGAACGCGGGGTTGGCGTTGGTTCACCTTCAGCATTAACTCCTGATATATAATCTAAAGCAACAGAGACGCTTATGCGATGAATTACGCCAGTTTGTTGTTTAGTATAGCTGATCGCCTCGTCTAGCTCGTAGTTTCGTGTCGACTCTGAGTGTTTGCGACCTGGCATGGTTTGTTGCTGGCCATTGCCCGTGGCATTTTCAGGAATATTACTATCTAATGGCGGTTGATTCGTTAACGCTCCTGGAATGCCGCCCAATAAACCACCAATGGTATTGTCCTCTACTTTCATTTCACTACGCAGCGCCGGTAAATCTGAATTATAACGACGTTGGGTTTCTTCACTGTTCGTAAAGTCCATAGCGACATCTACTTGTGCGGTGTAATTACCCAAACCAATCACAGGAATTAAAATCGAGTCTATTTTATCCATATATTCTTGTTCACGTTTTTGTTCAATTTCAAACTCTTTACGTGAGCGAGACGAAACAGAGTCTTGCGAGCCAGAATTGAGTAAACGACCATTTTGATCGGTCACAGTGACTCGGTTCGGATCAAGACTTTGTACCGCTGAGGCGACAATATCTACCACAGAGTCAACTTCTTCTTCAGATAATAGACGACCACGGCGTAAGGTTAATACCACAGTAGCTGATGGGTTTTTTTCACGCTTGGCAAAGACATTGTCACGCGGAATGGCTAGTAAAACCCGTGCACGTGAAATAGATTTTAACTCCTCTATCGTGCGAGCGAGTTGTTGCTCTCGGGAATGCTTTAAACGCTCAGTTTCAAGACGCTGACTGACACCAAACCCCATATCTTGCATCAGAATTTCACTACCTTGCGACGGGCCTTCACTTAATCCTTCGCGCGCTAGCATCAGCTTAACATTTTGGTATTCGTCGCTTTCGACAGAAATGGTGTTGTTTTCTTGGCGGTATTCGACTTTATTGGCGTCAAGAAAGTCCATGGTTTTAATCAGCTGCTCAGTTGGCAACTTTGTTAAAAAACGATACTCCGCTTGGTTCGCCAACATAATGACAAAAATGGCGATAGCGAAACAAATAGCTAAGGCGATTACGATGGTAATTTGACGAAGAAAGTCAACATTGCCCATAGCAGCCGCTAACCCGGACTTTTGCTCACCAACGTTATCATCACTATCATTAGCGACCAAGTCATTGTTACCGTCAGCTAGTGCTAAACCTGTATTGTCTGTTGAATCTGCCACTTACTTTCTCCGCATTACTGGTGTTTTATGCTTTAAATTAATAATAATTTAATAGCTGAGTCGCTATACTGGCATACTCATAATTTCTTTATAAGCTTCAACAAATTTATTACGAATTTGAACCGTTGCGTCAAAAGCAATACCGGCTTTGGACGAAGCTATCATGGTATCAGCTAGTGTAACGCTGCGATCGCCCATTTCAAATGCCATCTTCTTCTGCCCAGCTTCTTTCCCTATGTCGTTGACAGCATTAACAGCATCTTTTAAAAGACTACCAAAGTCACTACCGGCTTTACTAACGGCAGGTGTGCCCATACCACTTTCGTCACCTATAGGTAGTCGATTACCCATAGCTTCCATCGACATGCTTTGCATCTGGGCGTATAGAGAATTGGTTTTGATATCCATGGTTAACTCGCTTGTGTCAATTTCTTGTTACTTACTATTACTAAGGGTTAAAGCAAGCATAGTGCCAAGCTATAAAACATTAAGTAACACTCAAAGATTACGGTATGACAACAACTAAATGTTTTATAAAAAAAAGCAATTAAATCATAAGTAAACAAACAAACTGACCAACAAAAAAAGCGACGTTAAATCCGTCGCTTTTCGATGTTTTATAGCCATTGTAGTCGCTAAATCACAGTGGTATTTGAATGCCGCTATCACGCATACGAGCAATTTTATAACGTAAAGTTCGTGGACTTATACCTAAGCGCTCAGCAACATCTTTGCGGCTGCCTCGACACGCGTGTAACGTATCCAATATAATTTGGTGCTCTTGAAATTTAAGTTCACTGCCTAACTTGTCATCCTTGCTCGATTCTAGCGCCTGTGTTGGTAGTTTAGGTGGCTCAAAATTATCAATTAATAAGTCATTAGCATCAATACAGCGATCACTTTGTAATATTAGTGCCCGTTGAATCACATTGTCTAACTCTCGCACATTACCCGGCCAACCATAAGCGAGTAATTTGCTACGAGCCGCAGCAGTGAATTCTGGGATAACATTACCGTCTTTTTGACAGATACGCGTAATAAGGTGCTTAGCCAGCGGCAAAATATCATCTCGACGTTCATTGAGCGGTAGCCAAGTTAATGGAAAAACATTTAAACGATAGTATAAATCTTCTCTAAAAATACCTTCTTGCACAGCATCTTTTAAATCTCGGTTACTGGTTGCTATCACTCGTACATCAAGGTTAATGGTTTTACGCCCGCCGATACGCTCGACTTCGCGCTCTTGTAAAACCCGTAAAATTTTCGCCTGCAAACCTAAATCCATCTCGGTGATTTCATCAAGTAAAATAGTACCACCTTGTGCTTGCTCAAACTTACCTGGACTGGCTTGAATAGCACCGGTAAACGCACCTTTTTCATAACCAAATAACGTAGCTTCGAGCATATTTTCAGGAATAGCCGCACAATTAATGGCCACAAAAGGTGCTTGGCTGCGTGGTGAGTAATTGTGAATGTATTGCGCCAAAACTTCTTTACCTGAGCCACTAGGCCCCAAAACCATCACTGAAGCTTCAGTATTAGCGACTTTTTTCGCTAATTTAAGCAATTCAAGGCTTTGAGCATCAGCAACTACAGGATCACAACCATCATGGCTTCCTAATGGCACATATTGATTAACCATATTGAGTAGCACTTCTGGCGCAAAGGGTTTCGCCATATAATTACAAGCGCCATCTTGCATTGCTTGTACCGCATCATCAATGGTGCCGTATGCCGTCATAATTAACACCGGTAATTGCGGATGATTATTGCGAATACTTTTTAACAATGAGAGGCCTGACATGCCACCCATTTGTACATCGCTAACCACTAAATCAACCTCGTGCGATTTTAGTTTTATAACGGCCTCTTCGCCCGAATCAACGGCTAAGCATTGATACCCCGCCAATAGCAAAGTATCAACAAGTGCCTCTCTTAGTCCGGCATCATCTTCGACTACCATGATTTTACTTGTGGTCATGACTTAACTCCTTCGACAAAACTTCGTCGTGTTCATTTTTAGTTTTTTCTGTATTGGCCTTTGTGCCAACAAGCTTAGGAATTTTCATACAAAAGTGCGCGCCTTCACCCGGTTGACTGAGTAAACTAACTTCACCTTGGTGAGCATTAGTCACTGATTTTACCACGGCGAGTCCTAAGCCAGTGCCTTGACTTCTAGAGGTATAAAAAGGTTCGAATATTTTATCTGCTAGCTCAGCACTAATGCCAGGACCATTGTCACGTACGCTAATATAGGCATATTCTTGGTGGCAGTAGGCACTAATATCGATAACAGCACCGACTTTAATAACCGATAAACTATTGTGTATTAGATTTTGAATCGCGCCAGATAACGCCGTGACGTTACCCAAAACTTCACAGCCTTCTTGACAAAAATTTAGCTTAACTTTCGCGCCAGCTTGGTTAATTTGCGGCTCTATGGCTTGCTTTGCATGCTCAATCAGTTGGTTGATATTTATCGGTTCAACCACAGCCTGTTTACCACTTTTAGCAAACAACAGCATGTCATTAACTTGCTGCTCTAGGTCATGTAGGCGCAGCATCAATTTATCTTGGAAGTTAACCCGTGCGTCATCATTGAGTTTTTTATTGCGCAGGTTTGCGCCATATAACATCGCAGCAGATAACGGCGTACGAATTTGATGCGCTAATTTAGATACCATACGTCCTAAAGACGATAATCGCTGAAGTTGGCCAAGCTTATCTTGTAATAAGCGTGTTTCTGTTAAATCAGTGATCATAATTAACTGCCCAGGCTGATCACCTAAAGCGGTAATTTCTAATTTGACCCGTCGACCATCGTTTAAAGATACTTCATGCCAATCATCAGCACGAGGCTTAAAAGAACGCTTTATAACATCAAACCATGGCTGGCCTAAAATCGGCTCATCTAGCAGTAGCTGTGCAGTGTCATTCATTTTCACCACAATACCGTTACCATCAAGCATGATCATGCCGGTCGGCATAACATCAATTACGTGTTGTAATTGCTTATTTTGTTGGCGTAAAAATGCTAATTCACCCAAGTAGTTTTCGCGTTCTAATCGATTGGATTGCTCATGTTTTACATTAACCTCATTAAAAGAAGTTAATACACGATTCAGCACTGGATTAGCTGCAGAGGTGGAGTTGGTCGATGTCGAAAAGGCAAGAGCCATAATATTTTACCCGAGTAAAGAAGTACACCCGAATAAAGCATTAACTATGCCAATCAATTAAAGCTATATTATTCAATAGTTAAAAGATGATTTTTGTACTATTTCACACGCTGTCAATAAAATGGCTGCGATCTAACACTAGTTAAATTACTACGCCTCGCGTCTATTTTTCGTTTGAACTTATTACTCCGATAGAAATAAAAAGCCATTGAAATAATTATCATTTCAATGGCTTTTTAAGTCAATTGCTCAGTCAAGATTGCAGCTGGTTTTAGCTCAAAGCTGCACTTATATCTACAGCGTATTTAGCTTGGTTTTTGCAAGTTATACTTACGCATTTTCTCGACTAACGTGGTGCGACGCATATCTAAAAGCTCGGCAGAACGAGCAACCACCCAATCATTCTTATCTAATGCTTGTTTAATCAGTGAGACTTCTAGCTCAGCTAAATACTCTTTTAAATTCAGACCACTGCTAGGTAAAACATTAACCGCTTTACCATCTATAGATGTGCCGTCGTCTAGATTAACTTGCTCTGTAGCTTCGTCTTCGTCGTCATAGTCAAAACCTGAAAACATGGCATTAATCGCTTCACGCTCTTGCAGCTCCTCAGGATATTCCGGCTGATAATCATCGACATCTAAGTGGCGATATTTTAACGGTAGTTGCCCAACATTAACCACCTGTTCACCATACATAATAATCATACGTTCAATTAAATTAGACAACTCGCGAACATTTCCAGGCCAAGGATGCTCTTGCAGCGATTCAATCGCTTTATCGGTAAAACGCACCGAATGACCTTGCTCAGCAGAGAATCGAGAGATAAGCTCTTTTAGTAGTAACGGAATATCGTCCTTTCGATCTCTTAATGCCGGTGTTTCAATAGGAAAAACATTTAACCGATAATAAAGATCTTCACGAAATTGATTACTTTTAATCATTTCTTCTAAATGCTGGTGGGTAGCAGCAACAATACGCACATTGGCTTTGATACTTTTAGCTCCACCTACACGTTCAAATGTGCGTTCCTGTAACACCCGTAAAAGCTTAACTTGCATAGGTTGCGGCATATCTCCTATTTCATCGAGAAATAAAGTGCCGCCTTCGGCCATTTCAAAACGCCCTTTGCGGGTAGAAATAGCGCCAGTAAAAGCGCCTTTTTCATGGCCAAATAACTCACTTTCTAGTAATTCAGCAGGAATAGCGCCGCAATTCACTGGCACAAATGGTCCTTTGTTTCTATCAGATAGATCATGAATATTACGTGCGATAACTTCTTTACCTGTACCTGACTCACCTAAAATTAAAACATTGGCTGAGGTGCAAGCCACTTGTTCAATCAGAAAGCGTACTTGCTGCATTGGCTCACTGGTACCGACTAATGAGCGAAATAATGGGTTGGGAGCATTAGTACCACGCTTTGATGGCAAATTATTGTGATATTGATGACTGTGATGAACTAACTCAGTCAATTGCGCGTAATTAAGCGGTGTGGTTAATTCACCAATAACATTAACATAGCCACTCAGTAGTTTTTTATCCGCGATATCATGATAAATAAAAGGACAAGCAGGGTGGGCTTTAATAATGTCTTGTAGCTTGGTTGATACTTCACCACAAAAAATCACCGTTAGAATATTGGGGATTTCAACTAAATATTGATCAATTTTATCTTCAGCAAAAACATGAAAATGCTCGCCAACAAAGGCTAGCACGGTTTCTATTTGGTGCCGTCTTGCCGCGTCATTATCGACAACTAGAATATGTTTTTGCCCTTGCATAATTCCCTGATAAACTATTTAAATTTATGAATTACCGTTATATTAACTCGCTTAGAAGAATAATCAACAAAAAATTGACACCTCAGCGTCATATTATTGACTGATTAGCCGTCTGCAAAATGAACCTTGATAAGAGTCAAGACCTCAAAACGCAATATATCTGCTAAATAAATCAGATCATTTTTTTCCTGGGCATTATGCATAACGGTAAATAATTTCGCTAAGAACTGGACTTTATCGGCCGGAAGAAGTTCCGTAAAGGTTAACAGCTGTTGATACACTTCAGCTAATGTCTCTTGCGCTTTTCCTGTTTGACCACAAACCAAAAATCGATAAGCTTCTAACGCTATAAATTCAAATTCCTCTGCTTTGCTATTTGTCATCAATACTGACCTTATTAGCATTTTCATCAAAAAATTCAGGCCATAATTTTGTGCCTTTTATTGCCGCCCCCGCAAAGCTTCCATTATAAAACTCTATTTCAGGATGAAGTGAAATGTAGGATTCTAAATCACGTAAATAACCCCGAAAATTCAAATAGGTTGGGACTTTTTCACCATAGCCATTATGCACCCAATGTGGTGTTTTATCGGGTGATAGTAATGGTCTTTCAGATAAAACATTGGTTTCTTCAACATGTGTTTGTTGACGAATTAGAGAGAAGTCTGCGCCTAATAATAAGATTTTTTCTGCCGCAAGTTTAACCGCAAGATCAATACTTGGATGAATGACACTACCTGCTGAATATAATCGTGTTTTATTAAAGCCATTGGTCATGTCATCAAAGCTCTTGCCGATAGAAAAACTAACAAACCTCGCGCCCGGCCAGCTTTTTAAAAAATCATTTTTCAACAGAGGAAAATAAACTAGCGGAACTTTTGTTAATGATTCGGGTGCAATACCGTTGAATAAACGGTCCGCCACCGGATCAATGGAAACAATGATATCAGGCTTAATCTTAGCTTTTAACAACGGTTTTACCGCAGCATCTACAGCAATAATAATAATGTTTTCAGCCTGTTTTTTTAACCATTCATAATGGTCACTTAACGTAGGGCCAGCTGCTGCGACGACAAAGGTTGCAGATGATAATAACCTAGCTTGTAGAGCCGGCAATAAAGCTAATGCTTTGACATCTTTATCGGCCTGTATTAATGCACTATTAACATTGATTGCATTGTGCATTCTTTCGAAATTGCTACTGTGCTTATCAGCTATAAATTGTTGATCTAATTCTAAGCAAATACGGTCACGTAAAGCCGCTGATGCTTCTTCAATTGTCGCCAGTTCACCCGGTAAAGCGACAAACGGAAAGGCGACCAACTGGTTTGCCTTGGCTACCTGTAAATCTGTTCTCAAGTCATTTAACCATGAACCATGATCAATATGTATTAATGAAAAGGTTAGCAAATGGAGATTTAAAATTGTCGTGGTAAGTTTCTTTACCTTGCTCCTCGCTAATAACAATGCTTGAACATGACCTAAACCAATACCATATACCTGTATATTCGCTGCATTCTCCGGTATTTGCTGGCACTGTATCTCAGCCTCCAGCAAGGCATCATAATTGCTCCCTTGCTGGATACCTTGAAATACTATGGTATTGCATTGCCCGCTTACCCATTGCGCATCAACCATTGACATATCTAACAACATTATCTGCTGGTGAATATCAGGCCAACGCTGTGAAATAATTAATAAGTTAGTTTTTAAAAAGCTCATTAAAGTGATTAACCTCGGGCTTCGTTGCTGCTTTCATCATATTTATCATTGAGACCAAACACCTCTTCGCGAATATTTATCTGGGTATTTTTAATTTTGCAATTAGGATGCATGCCAACAATAATTCGTTGTGATTCAATCTCGATATTCAATAAAGCGCTATTAGCACCAACAATAACATTTTCGCCTAATTGACAATCACCAATAACCGATGCATTTGAATACAAAATACAAGCTTCTTTAAAGCGCGGATAATCGCCGGCTAACGTTGAACCTACGGTGACATTTTGATAAACCACCAAGTAATTTGCATATTCAGCATTACCTAACACAGTGCCAACAGGGTGAACAAACAGAAATATATCCGGCAATGTTATGCTGTAAAAACAATCTAAGCCATTCAGGGCCTTATTTAAGTAAAATAATTTTTCAGCTAATACTATCGCATCATCTCGGTAAGCTTCATTACTTAACAAATAAATAAAACTGCAGTAATGATCACTATTAAGGTGATTAAAGTGTGCCTGGTTATTCACTTGATAGTACTTTTTATTAATATGGCTAAAGCAATAAGCTAACCTTGATAATGCTTTATCAATAATCGCTGCTAATTCCGCATTATGGTGATGTTCATCAGGAAAAACATTAGCTAATTGACGATTAACATAAATGACTAAGTTTGCCGCTGTTAATGAAGCTTTCATCGTTTATATCCTTAGGCTAATCTATTAAAGTGTAAAACCGTCATCAACGATAATATTTTGCCCGTTAACGTAACGTGACTCATCAGTAAGTAAATAGCGCAAGGAGCCACTAATATCAGCAGGATTTAACATACCTTTTGATAAACATAATTTTTTGTAACGCGCTAAAAACTTATCCGGTTGGCTATCAAGTATACCGCCAGGGCTGAGCGAATTGACACGAATTCCATGGCCTTTAAGCTGTTTGGCCATATATTTGGTTAGATGAATAAGTGCTGATTTGATGGCGGCATACTCTACTGGCATGGTCATTTCTGTATTTTCGTAAAGCTCTAATTTAGGTGCAATAACGCCATAAACAGAGGCAATATTAATAATATTGCCATAACCTTGTTTGATAAAATATTTTGCTAATTGTTGTGATGTTAAAAAATAGCCGCCTAAATTCATGTTAAGGTTTTGGCAAAAATCATCATATTCAACATCAAAAAATTTACGGCCATAATTTTCATTTCTTGGATAAGCATTATTAATTAAGGCATCAATTTTGCCATATTTATTGTCGATAAAGGTTAGCGCTTTATTAATCGATGATTTACTACAAATATCAAAATAAACAAATTCACTTTTTGCCGTATGCTGGCCATTGATTTGCGCTGACAATTGCAAGCCCATGGCTTCATTCACATCGGCAATAATCACGGTCGCGCCATGTTCAACAAGCTCAGTGGCAAAATGTTGACCTAATAAACCGCAGGCGCCGGTTATCACAATAATTTTATTTTCTAATGATTGACTCATTTATCATCAACTCTTTAATCGGTTTATTAATATGCTGCTACAGATATTAAGCTAGTTTTTTTGCCGAAATACCGGTTTAATCGCATCACCTAAAAGGTAGTGTTCAACACCATTCTCTAATGCTTGCTTGTATACCCTCAACGCTGACGTTAAAGCAGCCTTTGTCAGCGCCAACTCCTGTTCGCCATGACGATAAGATAAGGCAATCCATGGCATTAATACGCCCTGCTTGATCATTTCTTGTGAAAATAAGGTTCTCATGGCTAGGCAAGGTTGGCGCTTTTTATCTAATGTCGTGTAACCTGGTGAGCAGGCAATACCAGAGCAGAAAATGTATTCATTTATGCCTTCAGCTTGCGCTAATTGATTAAATAAATCGATTAATTGCTGGCCATATGACCAAAGATGAGCAATAACCGGCTGCTGCTGCATAAACTTCATTGTTGCAACAAAAGCGCCAAGACCAGACATTTCAGCGCCATGCGTCGTCGACAATAAAAATAACCTTTCCTGACCCCGCTGCTCAATCGAGCCCTGCGCCATTATTGCTCTTTTACCACCAACGGCAGCGACAGAGAAACCATTCGCCATGGCTTTGCCAAAGGTAGATAAATCTGCTTGAACATTGTAATAATGTTGCGCGCCTTTAAGGTGCCATCGAAACCCCGTGATCATTTCATCAAGAATAAAAACAATACCGTGCTTATGGCATAGTCGTTTTACGTCATGCAAATAATTCTCACCCGGATGGGTTTTTGAAGCACATGGATGAGTGACGGTGCTCGGCTCTAATACCACACAGGCAAATTTTTCTGGATAGCTATCGAGCAGTTTCGCCAGTGATGCTAAATTATTATATTCAAAGGTTTTAGTTTGCTCAATTGTCGAGAGCGGAATGCCACGCGTGATCGGCGTAGAGGCAATAAACCAGTCATCATAAGAAAAAAACGGATGTTCTACACACCTGGCTATCATTTCTCGCCCGGTATAGGCTCGGGCTAATTTTATCGCGGCAGATACTGCCGTTGAACCATTTTTGGTAAATTTCACCATATCAACAGAATCAATTAACTCAATGAATAGTTCTGCTGCTTCAAGCTCGATTAACGAAGCACGTGTTAAGTTGTTACCATTATTAATTTGCTCAATTGCCGCCTGATTAATCATTGGCTCAGCATAACCTAAATGCACCGATCTTAGTGCCATGCCATAATCGAGAAAACGCTTATTATCTTGATCAAAGGTGTAAGCGCCTAAACCGTTTTTTAATATTTGTGGCGCATTAGCTGGAAACTGGTCGAAACCACGTGAATAAGTGTGCGCGCCACCAGGTATCGCTTTAAGTAACCTCTTGGTATAGGCATCATTCATGATTATTACTCGGGTTAGCGGCTTTAATTATGGCTAAATTATTCATGATCGCCTCAACACAGATAAAATCAGTTAAATCATCTATTTCAAATGCTTGCCATTTCGGCACTAGGTAAGCCATGGTTTTATGATGATAAAAGCTTTTTTCTGCTAACAAGGTCGGGATGTCTGAGCCATACAATGACCCTTCATAACGAAAACACGGGGCTAAATCTTGTCGGCGTAGTACTGTAAAATTTTCTTGATAAGGCTGTAAAAAACCTTGAGGGTCTATTTTGACACTAAAAGCTGGGTGTCCATCCTCATTAGCACAGAGCCCAACAATCGCTTTGGCTCCCTCAGTACTATTGATTAAGCGCTCTATCGCTAAGTCGATATCGCTTGTCTGTGTAAGTGGTGAAGTCGGTTCAAGTAAAAATAAATAATCAAATTCCTGCCCAGAATTAGCAAGAGCGTCAAGGGCATGAATAATAACATCAAATGATGACGCGCTGTCAGACGCTAAATTTTCCGGACGAATAAAAGGCACTGCAGCTTGATATTGCACAGCCAGGTCGGCAATTTTCTGACAATCAGTTGAAACAACCACGTTATCAATATATTGAGACGCTAGTGCCGATTGAATAGGCCAAGCAATTAAAGGCTTTCCACACAGTAATTTAGTGTTCTTTCCTAGTAAGCCTTTACTGCCACTACGCGCGGGGATCAGCGCAAGTACGCGCTTACCATTGATCATTAAAAGTCTCTTTCGTAGTCATGTTGTGCGCGCTCAAAATCATTCATTTTGCCTATATCTAACCAATATTCATGTAAGGGGAAAATAGCCACTTCTTCGCCTTTGTCCATTTGTTGCTCCAGTAATGTTGGCATATCGATACGGGTATTTTTAACTAACTGGCGGATCAATTCCGGTTCAATGACATAAATACCAGCATTAATAAAATATTTTTGTAAGGGCTTTTCAACCATGCCGGTAACACGCTCACCGTCACTTTCGATAACACCATAAGGCACTTGAAACTCATATTCTGTGCCACACATGGTACAGATAGCGTCTTGTTGTTGATGGTAATTAAGCAAGTGTTCAAAATCGACTTTGGTTAAAATATCACCATTCATCATAATAAGAGGCGAGTTAGGTAAGTCTGCCGGCAATAGACTTAACGCACCGCCAGTGCCTAAAGGCGAGTCTTCATGAACATAACGAATACTGACATCCCATTTACTACCATCACCAAAGTAATTTCTGATCATGTCGGGTAAGAAGTGCGTTGAAATATAAAAGTCATAAAAGCCAACGGCAATAAAACTCTCTAAAATAGTTTCTAAAATCGGTTTACCGCCAACTTTCAGTAGCGGTTTAGGGCAAGTATCCGTTAAGGGCCGCAAGCGCGTGCCAAAACCACCTGCCATTAAAAAAACTGGCGTATCATGTCGACGAATATTGATAATATGATGTAAGGTTTCTAAATCAATAAGTACACCGTCATCATCTACGATAGGCAGCGATAATATTTGCTCGCGTTTCATAATTGCCAGCAATTGCGCTCGACTACTGGTTCGTTTTGCGGTTTTTGGGCTCGCATTCATGATCTCAGTTACTGCGCTAGTTAGCTCTTTGTGTGCTAACAGTGCCCGTCTAATATCACCATCGGTGATGACACCAATTAAGCGATAATCATCATCAACCACTAAGGCAACTCGTAAGCCTTCGGCATTTATCGCTTCTATGGCAGCGCCCATAGTCGCAGATTGCTTGACGGTCACATTTTTCCAATTCGAGCTCATGATTCAACCCTTACAACGATGAATTTGTTAGCTTTTAGATAAATAAGCATACCTTGCGGTCTTGACTATGACCAGTAAGAACATTAGCTGAGCGCGATATTTATTAACAAACACTACCCTGCTATGATTTAATAGCACGAAATATGCCATATTCTTGTCGATAATTTGACACTTAACCATACTACTGTATTACTAAATATGGGGCAGTCTGCGATTTAATACAAAGGTAATTGGCTTAGAAGTTGCTTTATTTACCATTAAATCTTTAACTGTATAATCAAGCTGATAACTAAAGGCAACGTATGTCACTATTTGATAGCTCTAAAATAACCCCGACAATCATCAATAATAACGCTTATATTTTGCAACCAAAGGTTTACCGCGATATTGAAAATTATCTCGAGGTTAAACATAATTATGGTAAATTAGATCAACTGGCCATGAGCGCATTTACGCGTCAAAATGCCTGTATTGATACCCCTTTAGTCGATCAACAAATTCACCTGCTTGGCAGCCATTTACCGAAGGAACTTTGTCAAAGCCTTATCGAAGAATTTGAACAAAACCCAGCAGGAATAAAACACCCAAGTGTGCTTGAGGTATTGTTACCGCAAATATTTAATCACGATTTGGACCAACAGCTTATCTCTTATTTTAAAAGTGAATATTGCGTTTTTTGGTGGGCGATATACAAAATAGAAGATAAAATAACCGCGCAAGATTACTCAACAAGATGGCATGCAGATGCTGGCCCCCGTAAACATTTAAAGGTGCTGACTTATTTAAATGACTATGATGAACATGGCAGTGATACGGCATATTTAAGTGTTGATACCACAGATAAATTAAAAGAAGTCGGTTATATACTCAATGATATCAATCATAGGGTGACGGATTTAAGCGAACTATGCCAACATTTTGACATTAGTTTTAGCCCCCAATATGCCCAACCACATACTGGCGACAGTATTATTTTCAACCCCAATCAAGTCGCGCATCGGGCAAGACCTAGTAAAAATAAAACCCCGCGCTATGTCCTCAGTTTTTGCGTATTACAAAGTGAATTACCCTGGCAGGAAGTCGCTGAACATAATTATGCTGCTGTCTACGGCGCAAAAGACTTCGAAGGTTTTGCTAATACTATATTAAAATTTAGTGGTGATAGTAGCTCTGATCAGCTAATCGAGATCCCTAAGCATAACGAAGTAAAGTCATTGAGCCACGTGAAGCTCATCCTGAGCAATATTTTTTCAAATAGCAAAATTGCGCAAGCGGTTTATGAATATATTGATCAACATGATCCCAAGTTAATTAGTTGTGATAGCACAGTAACTTTGCTACACCTTTGCAAAAAAATAATACAAGCTCAGTTCAATCTCGATCCAAAAATAACCCTTGATAAAAACATAATTCAAGCATTAATGGATTTAGCCAATTATCAAGAAACGTTTAAAGCAAGTTATGACAAATACAGTCCGGTCAACAAGCCCAACCCGAACGCCATATTTTGGCCAAACCCGGTCCATGACAAACACCCGAGTTCTCGGTTTGACCAAGCACCGTTTGTAAAAAAATTCCCGATCATGAATATAGACACACCGATCGGTTCGGCGGGTAGTTGTTTTGCTTTTGAAATATCTAAATATTTTCAACAGCACGGTTACAACTACGTGGTAACCGAACGAAACGATAACGTTAATTCAGGCTTGGTAATTGATGGTTACAACCCTGGCGATGCCATTGCCAAATTTTGTGCCAATTACGGTATTTTATTTAATAGCCCAAGTTTTCGGCAACTTGCTGAAAAAGCCTTTGGACTCAAATCGTTTAAGAAAATACTCGTCGAGTCTGAGCATGGTATTTATTTAGACCCTTACCGAGAAAATGTCTTCTTTCGCTCTCAGCAAGCTTATTTGGATGATTACCAACCGCATATTGACGCCGTTAAAGCGTCCTTTCTAGCTTGTAAGGTCTTTGTGGTTACTTTGGGTTTAAACGAATGCTGGCAGTTACACGACGGCAGTGTGATGTCACGTAATCCGCGTGATAACATGTTTCAATTGGTTAAACATAAAGTGCTAACCGTTGCAGAGAATGTCGATAATATTCAAGCATTTTTTGACATTATTAAGGCTCACAACCCTGACTTTAAGCTTATTGTCAGTGTTTCACCTGTACCTTTTTTAGCTACTGGTCGCGCAGATGAACACCATATAGTAACCGCCAATAGCCATTCGAAGGCCGTGTTGCTTGTCGCTGCACACCAACTAGTCAGCAATAATCCAGATATGTACTATTTACCTAGTTATGAGTTAGTCACACAATGCGCAGAGCATGCTTGGTGTGATGATCATCGGCATGTGAAAACAGAAGTGGTAGAGAGAGTGGTTAAAATGTTCGAAGCCATATTTGTTGAATAGCTAGAAATTGGAGAAAATCAACCAGCTAAGACCATGGGCTTTTGTATAACCATCGCCATAGCCTAGCTTTATTAGGAAAAAATCAAGTGACAAAATATAGCTTGGTTACTCTGCTAGTATATCGCCTGTTCGATAACTTTTTGATGCCGGTTGCCCTAACAATGTCCAATATTTATTAGGTGACATGCCGTTGCCAGGACGTTTAATAACGATAGTTGCTGTGGTAAATAACTCACCTTTTTCAATCGTAGTCGCGGCGATAAGACTTTTACGTGCCGCGATACTATTTGCTTGTTCCGTCACGGTTGGCTGTTTTAAACCCGTACCAAAAGCACTTTCTACATCACGGATTGCCCTGACCATTGCGGCTAGTTCTTGCGGCTCTAATGATGCTTTATGATCAGGCCCTGGTAAGCATCGATCTAAGGTGAAGTGTTTTTCAATAACTTGTGCGCCACGTGCTACCGCTGCGATTGGGATCGTTATTCCTAGGCTGTGGTCAGAGTAACCTACGGCTAATAAAAAGCTTTCTTTTAGGGTATCCATTGCTCGTATATTGACATTTTCTGGCGCTGTTGGATATTCGGTCGTGCAATGAAGCAAGGTGACATATTCACTAAGCAGTTGCTGGCCTCGCTCAGAATTAAACGCCTGACGAAAAGCATTTTCATCAGGTTCGCTAGCAGCTAATTGCCCGTCAACTTTTAACAGACCAAAGGCAATAACTTGCAATGCACTTTTAACCTCTTTTAGCGTTGCCATCCCCGTTGATAAAATCAATTTACAACCTGTAAGGGCGTGCTCTAGCACAAATGGCGCATTGGTGAGCTCACCAGAGGGTATTTTTAACAGGGTTAGTCGCAACTCATCAACTAAGAACGTTAAGCTCTCAGAGTCGAAAGCTGTTGACAAATATTCAATGCCTTTACTATCACAATAGTTTTTAATGCGCTTATGAGCTGAAAAACTTAATTCTAAACGCTTAAGCATCTCGAGCTGCGATTCTACTTTACCTATATTTTGGCTTTGATAACTTGCTTGCTTTGCCGCACTGGTAACTAAGCTCTCTGATTTAAATGTTTGAAATTTTATAATATCTACACCTGCAGCCATGGCAGCATCAACCAAAGCTATTGCTGTCGTTTCATCACCATTATGATTAACGCCTGCTTCCGCGATAATTAACACTTTTTTAACCATGATTTTACTCTGCCCTTTGGCTGCTTTCAGCTGATAATGGTAAGTCGTAAAATGACTTCTGCGTCGAGAACTTACCTGCAAGTAGTAGCTCAACAATTCTGTCACTGGTGAACTGTACCTTATGCTTATTGCTCATCGGTAAAGCATAAGGATTACTGCCCGTTAAATCGACGTCACCGTCATCAACACGTTGCAGCGCATATTCAATATCACTTTGCGTTGCCGAGCAATGAATAACTGAAGCGGCAGCCATTCTGCCTTGCTGCCTTTGTCCTATATCAATGCTTGGAATGTTAAAAGCGGGCACTTCTATGATGCCACTTGATGAATTGCCAATCACCGCAGTAGCGTATTTTACCGCTGAAAAATATTTCAGAAAACCCAATGTCGGAATAGCGACAATTCGCTCAGGAATTTGCTCGGCCAATTGCTCAATCAAGCTAATAATATCCCGCCCTCCTTCATCAGCATTTGGGTAGGTGACAATAATTTTATAGGCAGGATATTTTGCCAATGCGGAAAAAATCGCCTTAAAGGTAGTAACAGGATTTTCCTCGGCCAAGGTCGCTGAATGATACGTTAGCAAAAAATATTTTTCACCCAAATCAAAATTAAGCTGCTGCTGCAGTTCACTTTTCGATAACAATGAGGTGCATTTGGTAATGTTTTCTAGCCCTAAAGATCCTACACAATGCACAGATTCAGGCGGCTCGCCTAACTGGATAACTCTATTACTGTAGCTTTGATTTGCCGTAAAGTGCAGGTTCGATAATTTGGTGATCGCATGACGAATGGCATCATCTTTTGCGCCTTTAGTTATTTCACCGCCGTGTAAATGAGCAATGGGAATATTTAGCAGCATGGCCGTTTGTGCAATCGCTAAAGCTTCAAAACGGTCCCCCAACACCACTAAAATATCAGGCCGTAATCGGTTTAAACAGTCGGCAAAACTTATCATGCCGACGCCAACACTTTTCGCACATCCCACCGCCGTATTTGACGACAATAGCATTTCAACTTCTTCAGCGATTTCAAAGCCGTCATTGACAATGTCATTGACCGAACAGCCAAATTCTGGCGATAGATGCATAGCGGAAACGATCAATTGCAGATTAAGCTCAGCATGCACATCAAGTACTTTTAGCAAAGGGTACAAAATACCATACTCTGCGCGGGTTCCGGTAAATACGGCGATGTTTTTCATTGTCATGGCGCCTTAATTAAACATTATAAATATTATGCTTATATTTGCTTAAATTTTCCGGCCGGCTAAACCATTGCACGGTTTTTCTTAAGCCTTCTTCAATTGACACTTCTGGTCTAAAGCCCGTTAAGCTGGAGATTTTACTATTGTCACACCAAAGGCGAAAAACTTCCGATTTGTCAGGACGAATACGTTGCTGATCGCTAATAAATTCTACATCGCTGGCCATGATATTTTTTATCAACGCTAAGGTATCGGCCATACTAATTTCAAAGTTTGAACCAATATTAATCACTTCTCCGATGGTATTTTCATTTTCTAGTATCGAGATAAAACCACGGCACGTATCCAAGACATAATTAAAATCACGCGTAGGAGATAAATCACCAAGCTTTATTTGTTTTTCGCCATTGGCTATTTGACTAATAATCGTTGGGATAATAGCGCGTGCGGATTGACGAGGCCCATAAGTATTAAACGGTCGAGCAATGGTGACCGGCAAATCAAAGGCATTAAAGTAGCTAATCGCCATCGCATCTGCGCCAATTTTTGAAGCACTGTAAGGCGATTGCGCTTGTAACGGGTGTTTTTCATCAATCGGCACATATTGCGCGGTACCATAAACTTCACTGGTCGAGGTATGGATTACCCGATTGACGCTATTATCTTTAGCTGCCTGGCAAATATTCAGCGTTCCGGTGACATTGGTTGCGACATAACTTTCAGGGGCAAGATAAGAATAAGGAATAGCAATAAGCGCCGCTAAATGAAAAACTATGTCGACATTTTTAGTGATGTGCCGGCAAAAATTTGCATCGCGAATATCACCACTTAACACTTCAATATCATTTAAACATGACGTATCTTCAAGCCAGCCCCAGTAATTGAATGAGTTATACTGGCATAGCGCCTTAACCTTATAGCCTTTTTTCACTAACATTTCGACTAAATGTGAGCCAATAAAACCATCGGCACCGGTGACTAAAACTGTTTTTCTCATTGCCTTACCTTTAAAATGAAAAACGCCCTGATGTAGGGCCTTTCAAACTATGTTTTTACTTTACGCAACGCTTCTAAATGTTCAGTTTCACGCTTAAGCGGTTCTTTGTAATGCTGACGATAAAGCGCGGGGGCTTCTTCGAGAAACTCAAGGTAATACCCTAAGCCTACTTTAAAATCATTCAGGGCAATGCTTTCGTTTTTCGCTTCGTACAGTAATCGCGTTAACATAGCCTGCATGTGTAAAATACTACCATTGATAAGCAAGGATAAATGCCGCTTACCGGATATTTCCACTTCTCTGACAATATGAGTTTGTGCCCTTACTTTCGCTATAGCCTCTGCCATACCATTAATGTCACCACTAATATCATCAATCAACCATTGGCAAAGTGCAGCAAAATCATCAAGGTCGACCGAGGCAACTAAACGCTGATACAACTCACCATCGTCATGATACGAGGCTAATTCATATGCTCGATCAACTAAGGCTTTTTTATCAAGCTTATTGCTTAACGATAACTTTTCAGCCAGTACTTTTTGCTCTGTTGGAGCACTGCCCGCCACTAAAACACCATCGCTGAGGTTAAAACATTTTATATGGTTATTTTCGGCAATAAAGCGCTCTAAAGTCAGTTTAGACATATTGAAAATGGGATCAGAGATAAATTCACCGGAAAAATTCCCCGGATTAATAAATTCATTTTCCATTTCAGGGTATAAGTTAATATCTTTGCCTTCTTCATCGTAATAAAAGCTATGTTGACTATGATGTGCACCGGCTTGCTTTCTGCCTAAGTCAACACCAACAAAGTAGAACTGTCGAAAGCCCAACTTTGTTGCCATAACCAGCGCTGTGTTAGCGACAGTGGGTGTTATATGGGTAAATTCTTCAAATAATTCTCCCGCCACCGGATCTTGTAGTAACAAGCAGGTTGATGGTTCACTTGCTTTCGGAGCCATTATCGCGCGTGAAAACTTTTCATATACCGCAGGATGGACAGTAGCAGGCGCTAGTAAACTAAGCTGCTTAATGTATTCAGCTGGAGCATAATAATTAATTTTTTCAGCAACCGCAAAAATTCGCTCTTGTTCACAATGAATATCGACATCAATACCGCATTTATAAAGTGCGCTTAACGCCGAAGCACAGCTAATAATAATGGCTTTGTCACCATGTTGTTTAATAAAGTCAATGTGTTGATCGAGTGAAGGACCATTACCAACAATAAGGACAGGCGTAGTCGCAATATCGATATCAAATGGCACCTGTTTTTTCATCAGTGGAATACCATTTTTCAAGCTTTTTAAGAAGTGGGACATCGCCATGATGCCATCATCGAAAAAGCCCCAACCTTGGATCATTTCAAAAAATCGAGCTTTATACTGCGCAACGAGTAATGCTATTTCTGCTGAGTTTTGATGTACATATAAATGTGTTTTGGCCACTTCATAACGGCCATTCATGTAGGTTTCTTTTAATAATTGATCAAAAAACGCTTCTTCTTGTGGCCCCAATGAAATATGAAGATTAATCCCCTTAACATTCATGCTTTGCAGGATATTTTGCCAATTAGCGGTAAATAAAGAGCTATAAAAGGTATCTAAACAAGGTTCTATTAAATAGACCGAGCCAACCGTATGTTGATCGAGTAACAACTCAAGTTGGTAACCTAAACCAATACCAAACATAACTAAAGCATTTAAATGTTTGGGCAGCTCTTGAGCTTTATCAACATCACTATCAACTCTGGCTTGTAATAGTTTTACTATGGCGTTTAATTTTCTTGAATGGAGGAAATCTCCTAATTTTTCATCATGTTGAAAAAACTTAGATGTTGAAGATAAAGGAGATTTTTTATATTCAGCGACTTGCGCTAACGCCATTAAGTAAGCAGGATACTCATACATGATATCGCCGGTTTTAATATTGACTAAATTGGCAAAATTTTCATGAATGATGACTTCAACTTTGTCTGCTGTATACACCTTAAAAAAATTAAAAATATCCGGAAAATGGCTTTTAAACGCTTGCATATTATTAGCATAACGCTGTTGCATGGCTTCATCGTCATCCACGAGTAAAGAGACATTATTTGCCAGCATTTGCAATTTATTCTCTATAACTTGCTTAGCTTCAAGTTTACCCTGTAAAGCCGTTTGTTGCTGATTCAAGCTATCAACTTGACGTAATAATTCACTATTTTCTTCGTTACTATTAGGCAAAATAAGCTCCAATAACTTAATTAACAACCGCGTTATATTGTTCAGTCGCTTTCAGGAAAGTAATACTATTAGATAATGAATTCAAGGAGTAAAGCAATGGTTTTATTTGGACAGTAAAACACCATGATAGGCGCTCATTGCTTTTTTAATGGTAGATTGCTTTTTAAAACGCCCAAGTAGTTCATTGCGCTGAGTCCCCAGTGCAGCGACAGATTGACTGTCTTCGCGTTGAATCAACTCAATCAGTTCAATATACTCAGCTTGTACCTCACTACCATCAAAAAGTAGTTTTTTTTGCCTGAGAACCCGCTGTAATTTTTCTAGTAAAGCCTGCCTTTCAGTAATTTTTTCAAAACATAGCTCGAGCTTTTCATCTTTTGCCAAGCCATTCGCTTGTTCTGTTAAGGCTTTTATTGCTTGAAAAAGTACGGAGGGTTTCACACTAGTTACCTGCAGCCAACTGTGTTTCGCTATGGTCTCTATTTTTTAATAACGTCATGCCATCTTGTTTAGCCGATTCTGGCATTTGAGACCACGCATCTCGAACAGGTTTAATAAAGGCCGAAATTTCATCTAAACCTGACAAATCCAACGAAACACTTAATTCAATTAAGTTACCAATACAATAAGCATATAAATTGTCAAAGTTTTCAGAAATAGTCGGTTCAGATTCTTTATCTAATGACTCTCGTAAGGCGCTAAATATATTAATGGCTTTCGTGAGGCATTTAGACTTAGTGGCCAAATCTTTTCTTTCAATTGCACCTTTTGCTTCAGCAATAGCCGTTAATGCACCATCAAACATCATTAAGACAATTTTATGGGGATCTGAAGATAAAACGCCACTTTCAACGTTCACTTTATTATAAGTTTGTAAATTTTTTCTCATCGGTCTATCTCCAAGTACAATTAGTTATCTTGCCTAACCTTAAATACAGGAATATTACCAATTATTCACTGCTCTTATTTAAACCAGCTAACGCTGAGGTTAAGAATGAACTTGTTGCATTAAATTGTGCGACGGTATTATCTAAAAATGTAAAACGCTTTCTTAAAGTGTCTTCATAATTTCGTAAATAGGCTTCTAAGTCTTCATATTCATCTTTAATACCACTTAGTTGCTCATTTAATGCCTTTTCTCGTACAATTAAAGTGCCATTGGTACCAATATAATTATTGATAGATTCTGACATTTTCGTAGCAACACCATTAGTAGATGCAAATAGCTCGCCAACTTCTGTTAAATTATTTTCCAACGCGGCAGTTAATCTATCTTGGCCACTTGGCAATGAACTACTACTGGAAGCAGATATTTCTAATGTGCCATTTTTTGTAATATCAATACCGATATCGCTCAACGAATCAATACCACCAGTTAAGCCCGCAACATTATTAATCACCATATCGGTTAATTGTTGCTTCACTTGTCGTAAGTTAGGATCAAAGGCTAGGCGACCTTGCTGCGGGGCACCAAGGCCTGTAATGCTGGTCATCAGGTCATTAAACCCTGCAACAAACTCTTTAATTAAGTCCGTACCGTTTTCACCATCTTGAGCAATGCTAATATCTGCTGGCGTACCGGTATTAACGGTTTTCGCCGTGATAGTAACGTCTTCTATTACGTTTTTAAATTCATTACTACTATTGGTAACCTTGTTACCATCAACATAAATAACCGCATCTTGTGCTGTTTGTTCAACGGTATTATTGGTGGAGATTGCATCTAAAGAGGTATTAGAGGCGGTAACTGTCAAGTTATTGGCAGCACCTGTAACCTGCGAGTTAAATACCAAAAACGAACCGCTATCACTATTAATAATATTAGCCGTGACGCCAAAATTTTCACTTTGTTCATTTATTTTATCGCGAATGGTTGAGAGATCGTCAGCTGCACCAATCGCCACAGCAAAACTTTCAGCACCGGCACCAAAAGTCAGGGTACCTGAACCCACTGTGTTGGCAGAACTCGCAAAGGTTTGTGATTGTAAACGAGTACCGGTTGCTAGCGCTTCCACTTCGACAGAAAAGTCACCATTACTGGCAAAACCATTAGTTTCCACTTCAACCGCTTCAGTGCTAACCGTAATCACTTGCTTGTTAAATGCTTCAGGGTCAGCAAGTTTTTTCAGGATACTATCAAAAGAAGCAAGAGAGGATTTAAAGCTACCGACACCAGATAACTCAAGTGTCAGCTTCTCCTCTTTATTCTGCAGGCGAATTTCTTTAGGAACAGCCTCAGCATCGACAAACGCGGTAACGATCGACTCTAAATCTATCCCTGAACCTACGCCTAATGATGTAAGATTCATAATATCCCCCAAGTGATTAATTAACTATAGCAATAATATAAAGTAATTTACTCGATAAACACTAAGTCTTGTGATTAAATTGTTTTATCAATAAGTATGCCAACTTTACCGCCTACCTCTTGATGTAGCGCTTGTATCTTTTGTGCAATAGAAATCAGTTCTTCTGACGGAAATTGTTTGATCAGCTCTTGGCTTTCAATATCAAACACTTTTATCACCGTTTTTCCTGAATCATTATCTTTAGTAAAATTAACATTGCGCGGCGGTTGGTTCATAAAATCAGAGACTACCGTAATCGCTTGCTCTAATTGCGCGGATGCATCGTCTTTATTTTGGTTTTTGGCGACTTCTTCAGCGGCCTGGACCTTTTTCAGCAATAACTCTTGAACGGGTACCGCTGCGCTGTCACTAATTGAAGATGATGATTTATTATCAACTTGATTTTTTTTATCCGCAGAAACTTCATTGGGTGCTTGACGAGTTCTTTCGATATCCGCTGCTGATGATAAGTTCGCTCTAGATAGTATATTTGATGACATCCTAACTCTCCTTTAAGGTACTAAACTTCAAAGCGTTAAAACGATAATGAGCCCTCAATACTGAGCGCTCATTATTTATAGCATTAACTCAAACCTAAATTAGAGAAGTCTTATAATAATGACAACGCTATTTGTGGTTGTTGGTTAGCCTGAGCCAACATTGAACTTGACGCTTGTTGTAATACACTGTTACGTGCTAATGCCGCTGATTCTTTGGCAAAATCAGTATCTTCAATACGTGAGCGTGATGCTGATAAGTTCTCTGCGGTATTCTCATTACTACGAATAACTGAGCTAAAACGGTTTTGCTTAGCACCCAAGTCAGCACGGGTTGTATTCACTGTATTTAACACCGAATCCAAGTTTGTTATCGCAGTCTGTGCATTAGCAAAGGTACTTACCGTTACATTAGCACCGATAGCGGCGGCTGAAAAGCTTTGACCAATTGATACAGCAATAAGTTGTGCGGCATCAGCACCTACTTGGAACTGTTCGCCATATGCACCGTCAAGTAAGTTTACACCACCAAACGAAGTTTGTTCAGAGATACGGGTTAATTCAGCGGTAAGCTCAACAACTTCAGTATTCAATGCTGTTCTATCGGCAGTTGTGTTAGAACCGTTTGATGATTGCACTGCTAAAGTACGCATACGTTGCAGTGTATTAGTATACTCATCTAACGCACCCTCAGCCGTTTGTGCCAGTGAGATCGCATCGTTAGAGTTACGAGTTGCTTGGTTTAGACCATTAATTTGTGCACCTAAGCGGCTCGAAATTTGCAGACCAGCAGCATCATCTTTCGCACTATTAATACGTTTACCTGATGAAAGTCTTTGGTAACTAGTCGAAAGCTCTTCAGTAGAACGACTAAGTTGACGTTGTGAGTTCAATGATGCGATATTACTATTTACGACTAAAGCCATGATAATGCTCCCGGGCTAATTGCCCTTCTAAAGTTATTAATTTACGAAGCGATTATTCAGTATCGATAAATGCTTCCTACAAACTTTATCGGTCGCCTGGTTAATTTCTTTAATTATTTATTAACTTTTTTTATCTATTAGTTAAATAAAGCATATAAGCCACTATAATTTATATACTTTATTATTTAAATATTTTTCACCTAATCGCTCAATATTTTCGCACAGGCATAAAAAAACCTCCGAAGAGGTTTTAAAATGACGCTTATAAACTTTGTTACTGAGCAACTACTGCAATAACGATAAAGCAATTTGCGGTTGTTGATTCGCCTGTGAAAGCATTGAACTTGCCGCTTGTTGCAATACACTACTTCGAGCTAATGCTGCTGACTCTGCGGCGAAATCAGTATCTTCAATTCGAGAACGCGAAGCTGAAACATTTTCTGCTGTATTGGTGTTACTTCGAATAACAGAACTAAAGCGGTTTTGTTTCGCACCGAGATCGGCACGGGTACTGTTCACCGTCGATAACACTGAATCTAGATCACCAATTGCAGTTTGTGCATTAGCAAATGTACTCACAGTAACATTGGCACCAACCACTGTAGATGAAAAGTTTTGTGCAATCGTTAATGAAATAACCTGCCCAGCATCAGCACCCACTTGGAAGCCTACGGCATAAGTACCATCAAGCAGATTTACACCACCAAATGATGAGTCTGTGGCAATTCTATCTAACTCAGAAGTTAACTCTGTTACTTCTGAGTTTAGTGCGGCGCGATCTGTTGTGGTATTTGACCCGTTAGACGATTGTACAGCCAGGGTCCGCATACGTTGTAGAATGTTAGTGTATTCATCTAACGCCCCTTCAGCAGTCTGCGCTAATGAAATTCCGTCATTTGCATTTCGTGCTGCTTGATTTAAGCCATTGACTTGTGAAGTCAGTCGACTTGAAATTTGCAAGCCTGCGGCATCATCTTTTGCACTATTAATACGCTTGCCCGAAGACAGGCGTTGATATGACGTACTCAGATCTTCAGTTGCTCGAGTCAATTGACGTTGCGAGTTTAAAGATGCGATATTACTATTTACGACTAAAGCCATTGCTATCATCTCCTAAGTTATAGGGTGTGGCTCTATTGCTGATAACAACACATTTTTGGAACCACATTTCTAATTTTTTGACACAAACTAAATAAAGCATATCGCGTGCCAAAACCTAAAATTTATTCAAAGTAAGTTATATAAAGTTAAATAAATTTAAATCTTTTACTTGTACAAAGCTCTGCTGAGCTGCTTGTAACGCCACTTTGGACTGTTCAAACGTGGCAACAGCCTTAGCAAAATCTAAATCTTCAATATTAGATTTACCCGACGCTAGATTTAGCTGAGCATCGGCATGGTTGCTACCTTGACTATCAATCAGTTGTAGTCTTATGCCCGCGTCGCTACGACGGGTGGTCATATGATTCAACGCTTGGTCTACTTGTGATAATATTTCAGCATAATCCACCGCATGTAGCACAGGGTCCACCGGGTTGGTACCGACTTCCATCCATGAAATTGCCCGCTTTATCGTGGCAAAAATACTAATATTTTGTTCTGGGGTGATATCAACTTCGTCGCCCGGCAAAGGGTTGCCACTTAATTGAACTTCAACGCCATTAAAGGCAATGGTTTGCCCTGCGATATAAGGAGCAGTAGGTACTACAACCGCTCCATTGCCGTCAGTTACGGTTAGATCATTAGGTGCAGTAAAAGCAAATTTATAATTAGGCGGGTTGGTGACGGTATCATAACTACTGGGATCGGCAATCGTCGCACTATTAACACTAAAACCAGAGGTATTGGTGCCATAGCTAGCGGTAAAGTCACCCTGTGCATTACGAACATTTTGAAACGCTACATCGCCAGGTTGATTAGTTGCCACGTTGACACTTTTAGCGACTTGTAGCTCCCGCACACCACTATCACCTTGATAGTTGACACTGTTATCAGGTTGGATAGCGAAGGGTTCAGTTTTGGTCTGAAAGCCAGAAAAAATATAGCCCCCGGTTTCATCTTTAGTATTCGCAATATCAAGTAGTTGCGACAAGCTATTGCCAGCTTGTTCCGCCAACGAAGTTAAATCGTCATCGGATAAGGTACCGTTATTCGCTTGAATAAAAACTTGTTTTAACTCTTGCATCAGGTCTTCTGCATTGGCAAAAGAAATGTCTTGCAAAGAATTACGATTTTCAGCTTGAGTAATATTGCGTTGATATTTTTCAATATTCGCCAACTCATCCTTATAACCGGCAAGCGTGCCATAAGCTACGGCATCATCTTTTGCGCTAAGCACTCTTTTACCACTCGACAAATAATTGACTTGTTCGTTGACACTCGATTGCTTATTAGTTAACTGCTGACTATTTTGAAAATAAAATTGTGCTGTAGAAACTCTCATAATATTTCCTTTATACCGCAGCTAATAGGGTGTCAAAAATGGTATTGGCAACCGATATGATGCGAGATGATGCTTGATAAGCTTGTTGAAACTTAATCATATTAGCGGCCTCTTCATCTAAGTTGACACCTGATGTAGATTGATTGCGGTTATATGCTTGAGTAAAAAGTGCTTCTGCGGTGTTTGCAACGAGTTCAGCAGAGCTGGCTTTTGAACCGATGGCTGCGGTTGTTATCGCTAAACCTTGACTAAATGTTTGCCTACCTCCAGCAATAATGGCTTTCTCTTGTGTTGCCGATATAAAGCCAGCATTGGTGCCATTGCCTGGGCCAAAAACATCTGAAACGGTAAATTTTTCACGCGCTAATGTACCTTGTCCAACCGGAGCCCCGGATATTTCAATTTGAAATGCTGACGTGGCTGGCGCGGGTGGCATATCAATTAGCGCCGATGTACCGGCAGCAAAACTTCCAGCAGCAATTACCGGAGCGGGCGGCGGATTACCGGCATCATAGACACGGTAATCGAATGTGCCTGGTGCACTTTCATAAACATCTATGGTTAATTTAGCATTGACACCTTCGGTGTATGCCCTTGCTGTTGCTGGGTTAGTAACGTTGATAATGTTGACTGAGCCATCACTAACATTATTGGCATCTGCATTAGCGCCTACCGCAGTACTTGCTGCAATACCTTTACCGTCGGTTAACGTTACTTTCATTAATGAAGCGCTATTTTCTGTCGGACGAATAGTAAATTTATCACCGGCATTAGGCACGCCTGAGGTTTCATTAAATTCAAAGCCAAAAGCGGTGATATAAGTACCAGCTCCCACTGCACCTAGGTTAACCGATGAACCACCTTTTTTGTTCATCCGATAATTTGCACCATCAAATGTAATTTCAAATTCACCTGTTTGTACTAAGGAAACATCGGTAATATTTACGCTAGGCTTCAATGAGCCTGAATTTGCTGAATATGCTAAAACTCGAGAGGCTTGTAACGCGCTACTATTAACATCAGTAAATAAGTCTCGACCTTGCTGAGCTTCTAAATCAAGACCTTGGGATTGCGCTTGATTTAAGGTTTCAGAAATAACTAAGGCTAAGCGATTAATTTCGCTGCGAGCCTTTAGTAAATGCACATCACGATATTCTAATTTTGCGGCAATAGCGCCACCTAGCTTAGCGGCATCAAGTGCGACGTTGCCGTTGCGACTAACTAACTGCAATTTTGTTTGTAACGGGTCGGGGTCACCTGATCTCATTCTAACGGTTAACGGCGTGATGCCAGCAACAAGCGTTGCGCCATTGCCTATCATCACTGTCATGACACCATTGGCATCTTGAATAGTATTAACTGAGGTATATTCCCCCAACTGACTCACCAGTTGATCACGCTTATCCAGTAAATCATTGGGTTGACCTGCTACCGTCAGATCTTTGTTTTGTAATACTTGATCATTAATTTTTGCAATCTCTAACGATATTTGTGAAATTTTACTAGCAATTTGTCCAATTTCACCGTTAGTCGATTTCTCTAACTGATCAAAGTTCGCATTTAAGGTATTAAAATCGCTAGCAATAATTTCGGCTTGGCTTAAGGCAATACTGCGCAAGCCTAGATCGTTTGGATTATCGGCTATACCATTCATGGCTTGATAAAACCTATCGATCGAACCCGTAATAGCATTACCAGAAAAAGTCATGATGCCATTTAGTTGATTTAAATTGGTATTTAGCGAGTCTGCATTGCCTAGGTTGCTTTGGCTCAGCAGTTGTTCTTTAAAGGAGAATTGATCGTAAATTCGGGTAATATCTTGCACATAAGTGCCCGCGCCAATATAGTTTCCGCCATTGACAATGCCAGGAGCCGCATTTTGTTCTGCTCTTTGTCGGTTATATCCTTCAGTGTTAACATTGGCTATATTATGACCAACAGTCGCTAGCTGCTGCTGCGCAGCTAATAAACCACTAACACCCGTTTGATACAGATTAATCGACATGACCTAAACTCCTACAGTAGCCTTAATTTCAACAGCGAAATTACCGGTTAACTTATTTATTTAATAAGCTAGTTACTGTCCGAAGTGTTCCTATTATCTTTTTCGCGTAATTAGGGTCGGTGGCATAACCAGCACCTTGTAGGTTATGCAGAAATTGTTCCACATTTGTAGATTGTTCTAAAGCACCTTGATATCGCTCACTGCCCGTTAATAAATTTAAGTAATCATTAACACTTTCTCCGATAGAATCATAGACTCTAAACGGCTCACGTTTTTTAACCATAGCGCCATTTTCAAACTCTAAAGTCTCTTTGTGAGTTTTCTCGCCAGCCCAACGACTATCCGCTTTGATGTTAAATAAATTATTCGAACTCTTACCACTGTCAGTTTTAATGATCTTTTGACCCCATCCTGTTTCCAGTGCGGCTTGGGCAATAACGACTTCAAATGGCACATTAATTCTATCTTGTACTTTTTTGGCCTCAGGTGTCAGCGCGGTGACAAAATCTTTCGGCTTTGCAAACACGGGTATTTGCAGCAAATTGGCGGCTTGTGCTGCCAAAGTGCCATTTGTTTGACGATCCCTATTAAGATCCTGCTGTGTTGCAGCGCCCTTGGCTAAACTGATATTGTTTACTGACGCAGGAGTTAACAAGGACGATTCACTAACACGGACACTACCTCGGCTATCAAGGTTACCATCAGCACGTAAAATGGTATGGGGAGTAAAATTCTCACTATCACCACCCAATTGGCGTACGATCAGTTCAGAAAGACCGAGCGCGCCATTATTCGACAATTCAAGTGACATTTGTTGATCATGCATATCACGATAAAATTTTGTCGACTCAGAATTAAATGGGCTATCAGACTCCAACACCTCTTGAGCCTTACGCATACTTTTCATCAGCATTTGCATAAAGATAGCTTCAAACTGCTTAGCAGCCTGTTCTAGTGCATCTTGTTTACTCGCTTTATCACCTGACTTCGCGTCTTGGCGAATCGAGTTTAAGCCATTAACATCTAAGAAATTTTGAGCATCTGCTATCCGTGTTGTCATAAGTTATATTTGACCATTAAATAATGATCAAATCTCCACGTAATGCGCCCGCTTGATCTAACGCTTCTAATATCGCCATAACATCGCCAGGACCTGCGCCTACTTGGTTAATCGCACGTACTAATGCATCTAAGGTGACGCCGGGATCAAAAACAAACATACGCGAATCATCTTGCTTGACATCAATAATCGATTGATTGGTTGCAACCGTAACGCCTTCTGCAAAGGCATTAGGTTGTGTAACGTTTGCTATTTCATTGATTGTAACTGTGATACCGCCATGGGTTATAGCCGCTGGTAATAACCGCACATCAGCACCAATAACTATCGTGCCAGTGCGTGAGTTAACAATAATTTTTGCTGCTGGAGAAGCAGGCTCAAATTCTAAATTTTCCAGTGTTGCTAAAAAACTGACCCGATCTGCAGCATCTCTTGGTGCGGTGACTTTGACCGACGCAGAATCAATGGCGCGTGCCGAGCCAGCAATTAAATTGTTAATAGTGTCCGACAGACGTTTTGCGGTAGTAAAATCAGCGTTATGGAGATTAAAAGTAATATGGTCACCAGAGCTAAATGGCGATAATACTTCTCGTTCGACCATAGCACCATTAGCAATACGACCCACAGTAGGCGTATTGGCAATGACTTTTGAGCCATCTAACCCTTCAGCGCCTAAACCACTAACAATTAAGCTCCCCTGAGCTACAGCATAAGCATTGCCATCAAGCCCCATTAAAATGGTTTGGATCAAGGTGCCGCCTCGTAAACTTTGTGCACTACCCATAGATGAAACGGTGACATCAATGGTTTGCCCTGGCTTTGAAAATGCCGGCAATTCAGCATGCACGGCAACCGCCGCAACATTTTTAATTTTTGGTTTTAAATTCGCTGGCATGGTAATACCAAAATTACTTAACATAGTTTTAAAACTTTGCTCAGTAAAAGGACTCTGTTCACCCGTACCAGGTAAACCCACCACCAAGCCGTAACCAATCAACTGATTACTACGAACACCGGCAACGTCAGCCAAGTCTTTAATACGTTGGGCATTCGACGCAGGCAAGATTGCCAACAAAGTTAAACACGCTAAGCTAACTAAATAATTTTTTTTCATCATATATCCCCTACAGAGGCCACCATGAGCTGCTGAAAAACTTCGACAACCAACCTTGTTCCTGGACGTCAGCGAAGGTACCTGTGCCGGCATATTCAATACGGGCATTGGCTACTTTACTTGAGGTAACCGTATTATTGGAGCTAATATCTTGAGAACGCACAATACCCGTTAAGCGGATAAATTCATCGCCATTATTTAATGACATCCATTTTTCACCACGGATCATTAAGTTACCGTTGGGTAATACTCTCAAAACATGAACGGAAATATTGCCCGATAAACTATTGCCTTGATTGGCTTTTGAGTCACCTTTAAAGTCTGATGATTGGTCATAACCAAGTTGTATCGCCTTGTTGTTAAAATTTACCGCCACACCACCCAAACCTGTAATAGGGTTGAGTGTTGCGCTATTGGCTTTTTTAAACTCAGTTTTTGCATTTTTTTGCGCTTGGGTACTTTCGCTTAAAATGACTGAAATAATATCGCCAACACGATGAGCTTTAGAGTCTGAATAAATGTTATTAACATAGTTGGCGTTAAAAAGAGAACCTGTTGGTACTAAAGGTTCATCTTCCATTTCTGGTAAAATCGGGGCAAAATCTGGGTCGTTTGGCAGCGTTTTAGTCAGCTCAATGCTGGCACAGCCAGTAAACAATATCGCGATAATGCTAACCGTCAATAACTTGGTTATTAATACAGCTTGTTTGGCTTTCATGATGCCCTCCTCAATCTTATAATTGTTGATTGATGTAGCTAAGCATTTGGTCAACCGCTGAAATAACTTTTGAATTCATTTCATAAACCCGTTGACTTTCAATGAGATTAACTAGTTCTTCAGTGGTATTTACATTCGACGTTTCTAGCGCACCTTGCACTATCATGCCGTAACCTTCTAAACCTGGCACCCCCTCTTGTGGCGCGCCACTGACGGCTGTTTCGACATATAAATTTTGCCCAATCGGCTGTAATCCTGTTGGGTTAACGAAATTAACCGTATTAATTTGTCCAACTACTGCGGGTTCAGCTTGACCTTGTAAGGTGATAGACACTTCACCATCTTGCGAAATAATAATACTTAAGGCATCTTCTGGTATGGTGATTTGCGGTTGCATCAAATAGCCAGCCCCAGGAGTCACTATGTTGCCTTCGTCATCCATAGTAAATTGACCATTACGTGAATAAGCTGAAGAACCGTCTGGCATAAGAATTTCAAACATCCCCTCACCTTGAATCATCATATCGAGAGCATTGTCGGTATTGAGCATGTCGCCCTGGGTATGAATTTTTTGTGTTGCTACCACTTTGGTGCCGGCACCTAACATCAAACCTGAAGGCATTTCCGTATCTTGAGCTGAGCGTCCACCGGGTTGGTTAATGTTTTGATAAAGTAAATCTTCAAATACCGCACGGCTTTTCTTAAAACCTACTGTGCTGGCGTTAGCCAAGTTATTAGAAATAACGGCTATCTCTTTACTTTGAGCATCTAAGCCTGTTTTACTGATCCATAATGCTGGGTTCATACATCACCTCGAAATAATTTATTTAGAACGCTTTTAATAATGAAGCTGCACTTGCATCAACTTCTTCAGCGGTTTTCATCATTTTTAACTGCATTTCAAATTGACGCTGCAGTGCGATCATATCGGTCATTTCACCAATTGGATTGACATTACTTGACTCTAGCGCTCCACTCGCGACTTTTACTGTCACATCGGCCAGCTCATCGTTGCCATCTTTACGACGAAATAAGCCGTCGTTACCCTTTTCTAACAAACGACTATCTGGGTTAACAAATTTAAGACGACCGACTTCCTCTTGCACTCTATTGGACGCCCCTGCTGGCTGAATCATGATGATTCCGTCCGCAGTAATATTGATATTATTAACCGGTAAGGGTAAGAAAATCGGTCCGTTATCACCCATAACTAAGTCACCACTAGATGTTTCCAGTGCACCGTTTTCGCTTAATTTTAACTGACCATTGCGGGTATAGGCTTCATTACCATCTTGAGCCTGCACTGTTAACCAGCCTTGACCTTTAATAGCAATATCAAGATCGCGTCCAGTTGTTAGTAAAGCACCACTGTCAAAGTTTTGGCCTGCCCGCTCGGTCATAGAAAATACCCGACTTGGTAGTCCTTCACCGAAAGCTTGCATTGCTCTAGCATTCGCTAAATCGGCCTTAAAGCCAGTAGTTTTAGCGTTGGCGAGGTTATTAGCAGTGACTGATAAGGCTTGCATGTTTTGCTTTGCACCACTCATGGCGATATACAGCATCTTATCCATAATGAACTTCACTCAATAGAATTAGTAATAGTGAAAGGGTTGCAAATAAAGTGCCAAAAAACTAAACAGTGCAATAATTCAGCTGGATAAAGCCATTAAACTTTTGATCTAATGGTTTTATTTTATAGATTTTAATATCGTGGTGAATGAGCCCTTTTGACGATAATAATCGTACAGCCTGTTTCGCCAAAAAAAGTAATGAAAGATAAAGTCTGACCGACAGAAAAACCATACTCTAAGCTAAATTTTCAAGGTGTTCGCTAGGTAGCTAGGCTTCAGCCCTAGCAATAGCAACGACAAGTAAAAAATTCCCGCTATATATTTTCTATTATATGAGAGCTGATAGCTGAAGGCTGGTGTTGAACATAAAAAAACCAGGTATCATTTTCATGAGTACCTGGCCTTTATCAACTAAAAAAACTAACGAATTTGTAGGATAGTTTGGTTTAACTGATTATCAACTTCCAGTGCTCGCGAGTTAGCTTGGAAATTTCGCTGAGCGGAAATTAAATCAATTAACTCTGAGGTTAAGTTAACATTAGATTGCTCTAGGGCCGAAGAATTGATGGTACCAAAAGTGCCTGACCCCCCTTCACCTGCTAGTGCTTCGCCAGAACTAATACTTTCTTTCCAGCCGGTATTACCAATTTGGGTTAGCCCTTGCTCGTTAGCAAAATTAACTAAGGCAATACGTGATAATGGCTCAGAAGTACCATTACTGTATGTTGCTCTTACTAAACCATCAGCGCCAATATCTATACCGGTCAAACGTCCTACGGCTAAGCCATCTTGTTCAAGCGAAGTGACTTCAAAGTTTGAGGCAAATTGCGTTGGCTCATTTGGGTTTGGCGCCAGTGGATCTAAATTAAAATCCACTTGAATGGTTTGCGTCGGATCGGCACCATTAGGTAAATGATTAGTAAAATCTCTGGTGATAATACCACCATTAGCTAATGTAGGTATTTGGCTAATAAAATCGCCCGATGTATTAAAGGTCAACCTTGCCCCTGTCAAACCAGTTGGTGATAAAGGACCTGATACGGTGCCGGCAACTGGGTTTGTGCCACCACCTGCAGGATCCTCTAGATCAATAGGCTTGCCATCAACCGAAGCAAAAAGCATCCATTGATTTGGATTGGTTGTTGGATCGTCTTTAATAAAATAATAAGTCATCACATGACTGTCACCCAACGAATCAAAAATCGTTATCGAGGTTGAATGGTTAAATGTTAATGGATCATCAGGGTCAAAATTACCAGGCGCTGTTGAAATATAAGAGTCACCGGCAGGTAAATTCATCCTAATATCAACTTCTGCCGTTTTTTGTGGTGCACCGGAAGCCGTTGGAATACGAATAGGCTCTGCGGTACTTAAGCTCACTGAAGCTGAGGTGCCATCAGGATTAACCGGGAAGCCTAACAGATGCCCTCCAGCAGAATTGACGACAAAATTACTGTCATTTAATTTAAATTGACCCGCTCGGGTGTAGGACGTTTCTAAACTATCAAGCTCAGGAACAGTGGCAAAAAATCCATTACCCGTTATCGCTAAATCCAGGGCATTGTTAGTAAACTGAATACTGCCTTGTTGAAATTGCTGCGCTACATCAGCCGTCAATACCCCATCACCAGCTTTAGTTTTACCTGATGCCAGTAATGATGCTGCATACACATCAACAAACTCAGCACGAGATTCTTTAAAGCCAGTGGTGTTTACATTGGCAATGTTGTTGGATGTCACATCCAAATCTTTCTGAGCTGCGTTTAATCCGCTCAACGCTACATTAAATGACATAATTTCACCTCATATAAAAAACTGTTTGCTTAACCTTGAGAAACTTCGACTACGTCAGAAAGTTTCATGGTGCTGCCACCATTAAGGTTTAATAAAATACTTCCGCCGCTACCAGCCAAAGTGACACTGTCTACTTTACGATAAGTCATCGCCTGCAATTCTGATGCCTTACCTTCCACCATGCCGGCAACACGAAAACGATATGCGCCTTCTGGTGCTGCTTCGCCATTGGCCCCTTGTCCGTCCCAAGTAAAGGTAAATTCACCTGAGGCAACGTTGCCAACCGGCACCGTTTGAACAATTTCACCGGCAATATTTTCCACATAAATATTAACGTTACTTGCCGGTTGGTCAGTGACTAGCTTGCCCTTAACCGCTTGGCCTTCTTCCATACCAAAGACGTTATCTTCTACTAAAACACTGCGACCAACGAGTGACGAAGCTTGCAGCGCTTGGCTAGAGGACATAGCTGCAGCAAAACTGCTGAATTGATCGTTTAACTTTGTCACGCCATCTGTGGTGGAGAATGCCGTCATCTGAGATATCATCTCATTATTTTCAACTGGCTTAGTCGGGTCTTGACTTGAGAGCTCTTGGGTCAGTAACGCAAAAAAATCTGCTTGCGTTAACATACCGCGGTTTTTTTCAGCCGCTGGCGTTGTCGCTTCTTGTTGCCAACGCATATTGTCTAATGGAGTAGAACCAGATACTGTTTCCATGCTAAGTTCCTTTAAAAATTAACGTTGACCAAGTGTTAGCGTTTTGTTCAGCATATTCTTCGCTGACTCCGCTAGTTGCACATTGGTTTGATATGAACGAGACGCAGAAATCATGTTAGTCATTTCTTCAATAACATTGACATTCGGCTTGTATATATAGCCTTCACCGTCCGCCATGGGATGGTCTGGGGCGTATTCAACATTCAGTGGTTTATTACTTTCAACAATACCAAGTACCTGAACACCGACCGACTCATTTTGTCCTGCGGCAGCTTTTTGCATCTCAGCGGCAAAAACTGGATGACGTGCGCGATAGGTTTTATCGACACTACTACTAACACTATCAGCGTTAGCGATATTACTGGCTGTGGTATTCAAGCGAACTGATTGTGCGCTCATCCCCGTGCCAGATATAGAAAATACATTAAATAGGCTCATTATTATTGCCCTCCAGTGATGGCTTTTCTCAAGCCCTTTATTCTACCGTTTAGAAATTGTAGGCTTGCTTGGTATTCCATAGAGTTTTCTAGATACAAGTTTCGTTCCACTTGTACATCGACACTATTACCGTCTCCTGTATCAGCTTGATCAGGAACACGAAAACCGACACCGTTATTAAGCTCCATGCGAACATCAAAATGTTTTTCGTTAGTGCGGGTCATACCGGTTTGTTGCTTTGAGGAGGCTTGCGCTAATGCCGCTTTGAAGTCCATTCCTCTTGCTTTGTAGCCAGGTGTGTCAGCGTTAGCAATATTGCTAGCAATAATTTCGGCGCGTTTAGCACGCACTTGTAAACCTTGCGGGTGAATACCGAATGCTTTTTCAAAACTGATAGCCATAAAAAATACCTCCAAATCAATAAAGGTATTTATTCAAGATTTATGCCAGAGATTTAAGGAAGGTTATTTTTTTTGGTAAATAATACCGGGATTACAACGGACCATATTAAAATTTTGACTAATACCAGATAATGACTCTGAGGCACCAAGCAATAAATAACGGTCATTATTTAAGGTATTATGAATTTGAGATATTATTTGTGATTTGAGCTCAGGAGAGAAGTAAATCAAAACGTTACGACAAAAAACCATATCAAATCGGCCCATAACACTGTAACTATTTAACAAGTTAAGTTGTCGAAAACTGACCATTTTTTTAATCACGTCTTTCACTTTTAACATGCCATTGTCACCTGCTTCGAAAAACTGTCGTTTTCGTTCTAGAGATAATCCTCGTGATAACGCTAAACTGTCATAATGCGCATATTTGCAATGTTCTAACATGGTATTAGAAATATCAGTGCCAATAATTTGAACACCTGCGGGAAATGCGCCAGGGTTGCTTTGTTGATATTCATAAACCGCCATAGCAATAGAATAAGGTTCTTGACCTGATGAGCTTGCCGCTGACCAAATTCTTAATGGCGCGCGTTGCCCCTTAAACTCGGGTAGTAAACGTTTTTTTAATAATTCAAATGGATACTCATCTCGAAACCAAAGGGTTTCATTTGTAGTCATGGCATCAATAACGGCCGCACGGAGCTCACGCTTAATAGGATTAAGGGTATGTACCACTAGGTCAGACAAAGACGCGATATCAAATTTCACCATCAATGGTGATAAGCGACTTTTTACCAAGTACTGCTTACTTTCACCTAAAACAATGCCGCATTGCTGCTCTAGGAAGGCCCTAAACTGATGATAACTCTTATCATCGAGTTGATTATTTAACACTAGCGATAATCCACCTTATACCAATAATAACCACATACATTAAGAAATCTCATCATGCTTCAACCACTTTTTCACTGCCGTAGCTAGTTCATCTGGATGAAATTTAGGAATAAAATCTTCCGCACCTACTTTTTCTACCATAGCATTATTAAAAACACCACTAAGCGATGTGTGTAAAATTACCGGGATATCTTTCATGCGATCGTTCTGCTTAATCTCTGCTGTTAGCGTGTATCCGTCCATTTCTGGCATTTCAATATCAGAAATTAATAACGCAACTTTTTCTGTGATAGTATTTTCGCAGGTATCAGCAATATCCTGTAATTGATTAAGTGCATCTTGACCGTTTTTCGCTAAAAGCATAGTCAAACCTAAGGGTTCAAGGGCACGTTTAACTTGATTTCTTGCCACGGTTGAATCATCAGCGATCATAATAACGCGTTCACCCAAATCTTCACCAACGGTTACATCGGCTATGCCTTCACTTAATTCAGTTGAAATTGGACTAATTTCATTAAGAATTTTTTCAACATCAAGAATTGATACCATTTCATTATCAATTTCTGTCACTGCAGTAAGATAACTTGATTTACCAGCGCCTTCTGGCGGAGGCATAATGTCTTTCCAACTTAGCGTAACAATGCGTTCAACACCAGCAACAAGAAAGCCCTGCACACTGCGATTGTACTCCGCAATAATGACAAAACTACTTTCTGTTTGTACTATTTCTGGACCACCTGTAGCTTTACTCAAATCAATGATGGAAATAGTTTGGCCACGAATATGGGCCACGCCTTTTATGAACTTATCTTGCTTAGGTAATGTTGTCAGCCGTGGGCATGGCATTACTTCACGCACTTTAAACACATTGATACCAAAGCGTTGTCTACCAATAAGCTTAAATAACAACAACTCCAATCGGTTCTGACCAACTAATTGAGTACGTTGATTAACTGAATCTAATATACCTGCCATAAAAAACCTCTTTGGTAATGCCAATGAAAATATAACAAAGGCACAATTCTTGATTGTATTATCATTTGAACAAAAAATTACCATTTAAACGATAACGTAAATATTTTGACGTTATTCGTGTTAAATTGTATGACGTTATTCGTGTTATATCGTATTTAGTTAAGCATAGACGAGTATTTCTATTTCCCTAGCAGTCAGATCAAAAAAATTATGAGTAAATTAAAGATATTAGTAAAGCTTACCCTTATTTACCTTGCCGTACTTAATCCAAGTACTGCCATGACATTTGACCGTGAATATCTTTATAATTTCATCGAATCTTATGTCAAAAATCAGGTCAGTGTACCTGCTCAGGGCAGACTGAAAATTGAAGTTGCTGAGATAGACCCAAGAATTTCATTACAGCCTTGTTTTTCGCCATTATTGGCAAATATACCTGAAAAACATAAGGGTAGAAACGTAAATGTTCAAATTGTTTGTCCGGACGAAGATTCTTGGCAATTATTTATCCCAGTCAAAATACAGACAATAGTACCAGTATTAGTGACACGAGTGCGGGTTAACAAAGGTACCTTACTCGATAATTCCAATATTGAGGTTATATTTAAAGATAGTGGCCAAATACGAGGCACGGTAATGACTGACCCAAAAGTAGTAACAGGTGCTCGAACAAAAAGAAATTTATCCCGAGGCAGTGCTATTACCAATAAAAACACTTGCTTTGTATGTAAAGGACAACCGGTAAATATCATTGCAAAATCAGCAACTTTTGAAATTAAATCTTTTGGCGTTGCCCTAAAAGATGGCAGTTTAGGTGAAATTATATCGGTTAAAAACACAAGATCTGGCCGTGTAATTCAAGGGCAAGTAAACGCTATTAACCAAGTGGTAATTAATTTATAATAACTGCTTAAGTTTTCTGCTGTTTTGCCGATAAAAGGTTAGAAACCAATAACTGTTGTATCTAGGACAAAATTATGGCTATAAATATCAATAACTTGAGTAACACCAATCAAGTAAAACAAAATATTGAGCAGCAAGTACAAAGCAAACAACAAGTTAGCAAGAATGCTAATGACTCACAACAAGCTAAATTAGCAACACGTGATTCTGTATCAATAACCCCACAAGCAAAGCAAATGAGTGAACTGCAAAAAAAGGCAGCCGATTCTCCGGTACTTAATCAGAAAAAAATTGCTGAGCTAAAAAATGCTATTACCTCTGGCGATTATAAAATCAATCCAGAAAAACTAGCGGCAAGTATCGCCAAATTTGAATTTGATCTTGGTTAACTCGTCGCTATAGTGGAGTAAATAAGTGTCTGAAAAAATAACGCCGCAACAATTGGTTTCTCAACAATTATCGCAATTGACGCAATTAGAGGCGTTATTAAACACTGAAAAAGATATACTGCAGCGACAAAATCCTGAAGCGCTGATCAAAATCACCTCAGATAAAAACAACTTACTTTTAGCTATTCAAGAAGTTGACAATGCTATTGGTCAAAGTTTCGAGTTCAAACAAGAGAAATCAGCGGGTAACTTTAGTGTTGAATTGGCTGAGATTAAAGCCATTTTAGAACGCAGCAAAAAACAAAACCAAATAAATGGCCTGATCATTCACCAATCACAAATCGCCGTTGAACGAATGAAAACATCGTTACTGGTAAATCATAATAAATCATCAATGACTTATGATAGTAAAGGTAAAACGTCAGGTGGACTTAGCAGCTTAGGTATTAAAGCGTAACGACTGTTGATTTTTTAAGCTAGAATGCTACGACCATAGAAAACACCCATAGCATCGATATCAGCTTTAATCACCGCTAGTGTTTTCAAATACAAAGTATACCGCCCGAAAATAATTAATCCAAATCCAAGCAGATAGCAAAGCAGGCTGGCTTTTCAACTGCAAAATTTAACATCCAATTAGATAGATATAGCAGCTAAGCGGTTCAATAAAATTAAAAATTCCGTAAGCTTATAGGCTTTAAAACCGCCCTATAATCACAACTCAATGGGATGTTCACCGCCCTGAGTTCTTTCATTACAAAAAAAACCAGCTATTGCTGGTTTTTTTGTAACTGTGTAATGAAGCACGGTTAGTAATATGAAATATTCTTGATTTCTTGACGGTTTGAAGACACGCTGTACATTTCATAAACATCTTTAAAATCTAAACTCAACTCTGTGGTATAGCTATCACCTACTGGGTAACTTTTTACCACTTTTGCTCCACGAATTATGCCTTGTACAGATGCTTTTAATGTTTGATTATCAATAACTAAATTAGATATCGTGGTTTTGCCATCAATACTTTGACCATAAACTTGCTCAGCTAATTCGGCATAAGCGGCAATTTTTGAAGCATTTATCGCCATCAGCATACGTTGAGTTTTGTGTTTCGATTTTTGCAAACTAATAGGTGCTTGACCGATTGCCGTTAACACAGGAAAGCTTTCAGGTTTTACCGCTTGCCATTCAACATGCTTATCAAACACTGAAGAGCATGCACTCAGGACAATAGCACTTAAGAAAACTCCGATATAATTACGTAAAATTTTCATATTCACCTTAGATATTTTTTTTGGCAACACTACTGCTGTATCTCAATAGCACGAGCGTCATCGACTAACATCGCACTATCTCGTAAGATCATACCATCTTTCATTTTAACATTTTCATTGCGATTAAAATCATCACCAATGACCCAAGCAGGAATAAAAGATTGTGCCGTAGCAACCACAACACGTGATTGCATACCAATCATACGCGCGTTAACTAAAATCCCCGTTTCTTGTTGCATCATAGTACCGGTGACAACATAGTCAATTATCTGACGTTCAGGTAATTCTTTCCAATCACGACTAAAAACATAATCGCCATCCGCCGTCACACGAATATGCCCGGTAGTTTTGAAATCAATAACCACTAAACCATGGCGTTGCATTTCATGGACAAAGCTTTCAGACAGTTGATTTCCAAGCCAATTGGTTGATTCTAAATTTTTTAAATCTACAAATGACGCAATAGCTATCGGGGTTTTAGGGTTAACAAACGAGCTACTTTCTAACATTTGATAAGCAAGACCTTTAACCACATCATTTATCGCATGCCGAGGTAACTCAAAACTGTCTATTTCTCGTTTGTCGGCATATGACGAACGATAGAAATCGTCATTAGACTTCATAGAACAAGACATCACTGCCGGTATTAGTATTGCTATAAGCCAAATTTTCATTGAGCTCTCCTCAATTAAGACAAATGTCATAAAATTAATGTAATTAATAAAGCAGGATCCGCGCCACTATTTCCAACCTAAATTCAGTTTGGCTTAAAAAACAATAATGATAAAGTTAAAAAACCAACCACGATATTAACTTAGCTTGATAGCGATTATCGCTCCCTAGTCTCAAACGCCTAATGTTCGAGTACAGATAAACAAAATGATTTTATAATGCCGCTAATAACTATCGGAGTTGTTTTCATGGGTAATAGTCCGTTTATCTAGCACGCGATATGCGCATTGAGACCTAAAAAACATTGCTATTTGGAGCAACAATAAGACAACAATACTGCCATTAACTGCAAAACACTTAGTCAGGCCTCTGATTATATATCTGAAGTAGAGTAGCTAAGCATGGGCTAAGGCAACAAAACTACTCTTAAAGTTATACTCACATTAACTGCTTAGCGATTATAGACAAGCAAAAAAACCAGTTATTGTGTCACTTAACGTGCCCAGAGTTCGGTTTAGTTAATAAATAGGCACAGAACATGCATGTTTCACAACATAGTTCGAACCCATTCTAAAAGAGATATATATGCGCTTAAGTTTATTTTGCCTCTGCTTTGCTATCTATAGTGGCTCAAGTTTCGGGCAATGGTATGAATCGCAAGGCGTTGCGACTATAAAAAATAATGATAATAAAGCCGCAAAAACTCAGGCTGTACAAAATGCCCTAAAAAAAGCTTTATTGGTTGCCGGTGCATCGGTGTCAAGTGTTCGTCAGGTAGTTAATGGTTTGCTTACGCAAGATGAAATTAGTATTCGTGCCAGTGGTAGTGTCAATTCATTAGAACTGGTCAGTGAAAACTATAGCGACAACCTTGTTACTGTCACCATTCGTGCAGATATCTTCCCACAAGAAAAAAAATGCTTTGCCGCTGATTATAAAAAATCTCTGTTATTAACCCGCAGTAATATATTACATCGCGAACAGGCTAATGTTGGTAGCATCTACGCTATTGATAAAACCATGATCAAACTACTAGCAAGTAAAATACAAAAACAAGGCCTATATTTAGAGACTAAAATGGCTTTGCAGACAAAAACTGAATTTTCTCGTTTTAATCAAAGCTTGCAAACACAAAGCCTAAAAAACTTAGCGATGTCTTTAGCTAACATGACAGATAGCCAATATATTTTATTCTCAGAAATCCAGGATCTTTCCATGGCCAACGATGAAAATAATAACTGGCAATTTTGGCAAAAAAACGTCTATCAGCGACAATTTAATATTGCGCTTTATATCCACGATGGCGCGACAGGCGAGAGAATTTTAGATAAGCACTACCAAAGCTCTGCGCCTTGGCAGTTTGACAAACGTAAACAAGTGGACGTCACAAGTCATAATTTTTGGCAAAGTGAATATGGCCAACAAATCGGCCTGACCTTAGACAATATGGTCAGTGATATTGATGAAAATATGATGTGTCAGCCTACTCAAGGCAGAATTGTGCAAGTTCAAGGTAACTCACTTACTTTTAACTTGGGCAAAAGGCATGGCGTTAAAATAGGTGATGAATTCTCATTACTGCATTTAAATAACTTTATTAGCGATGATAAGCGTTCATATGCGGGCTTTAATATTAGCCCTTATAAAGTCATTGTCACTTCAGTTAGTCAAGAGAGTGCAGACGCGACCACAGCAGAACAGCATATATTGGACAACATCCAAGTTAACGACTTAGCCGTAAGATATTAAATACTGTGTAGCGGTTCATTATTATCAGTTTAATGCACCGCGATAATGTTAGAAATATATAATGGCTCTAATAATTACCCACGACACACGCCAATAAATATTCACTACAGCTAAATTTACAAACTATAAGCGCCTAAATGGCGCTAAGTTAACTACCCGCAATAGCACTCACTTTGAAAGCCATTGAGCTTATGCACTAACTAACATCAATTTAACTGTCGATAAATCAACTAAGACCAACAAGCAATAAATTATCAGGCGGGTCAATGTCAGTTTCAAAACCCAAACGCTAGCAGCAGTAAAACACCAACAACCATCAGCACTAGCGAAACATAGCTAGATTGCATATTCAGAGGCATAGCTTCTTGAGGTGATAATAGCTTTGCAAAATAATTATTTACCTGAGTGAGCAAGCCTTTATTAACAAAACTCTGTGGTGCTTTAGGATTTTTCATGCGCTTAAAGTCACGAACGATAATGCTATGTATCCAGGCACCATTAACTCCACTTAGGGTAAACAAGGAGCGCCCGTCAAGCTTAAATATCAGCATTAATTTATAGATAATCATTGCCAGTAAAACCGGTATAAAAGATGAAATAACACTCGCCATGCTAACTTCTGATAACAGGTTGGTCAGCGTGCGTTGTTCGTTTAGCAAATACCAAGGTGCTAACACTACTAACAGCGTATTAGTCAAGCATATTGCCAGCAATGGCAACTCGGAGTTGCCTGCATGACTGTTATTTTGCTGCCCTTTGTAATAAAGCATATGAATAAATCGACACATTAATAAGCCGGTAAATAGCGCACTGATAATAATGGCATCCTTTAAGTAAGGTAAACTATTTAACAGCACCTTCACCTCGGATTTTGCAAAAAAACCACTGGTAAAAGCGGCACCGACCAGCGCTAGCGCTGGCAATATCATGATAATGTAAGTGCTAAAACGTAAATAGTTATTCACCTTACGTTGCTTATTCAACAAGGGCGCAACACCTACCGATAAAAATAGCGCGGCTTTAGCTAAACCATGATGAATAGCGTAAAAAATGATGGCCAGGGTCATCGGCTCTTTCAGTGGAGGAAAGGCTAAAATCACACCAAAACATGCTGATAACAAGCCCATTTGACTCACAGTAGAATAAGCAAGTACCGCCTTGGGATCTTTTTCGACTATGCCTTTGATGGCCGCGTAAAATGCTCCTGCAACTCCTAAAAAAATGGTGAAAAAGCCTAAATTATAGAACGTAGCCGCTTGATTATATTCAATCGGAAAGAATTTAAGCCAACCAATCATGCCCGCCGTCACCATAAAGCCACTTAGCATAGCACTAGCAGGCACAGCAGCAACAGGGTGAGCAAGCGGTAACCAGGAATGAAAACCTAATAAACCAATTTTAATACCAAAACCAACAATCAGCATTAAGCCCATAAATTGCAATAAAGGCGCTTCAACGGCTTGTTCGGTTAAATCCATATAATTGATAATGCAAAAAGCACTAAAAATAGCGACTTCACCGATGATCACCCATTTAATATAAACATTAGCTGCAGCTACCGCGGCCTCAGTTTGACTTCGAATAATCAGCACATAAGAAGATAAACTCATAAAGGTAAAGAAGGTAAGAAAGCCATACATATCAGCGCTAAGCACTAAACCAAAACTGCTGCCCATAGCGACACAAAACAACGCCATAAAATGATGTTTATTATTACCTATGTGTGGATAAAACAACGCATACGTTGAGCCCAGCAACCACAACAGACCAGCCAATAATAAAAAGCCTTGGCTCAGTTGGTTCAGTAATAGTTCACTGCCAAAAAATAGCACCGATATGTTTTGAGAAAAAAACTCAGACTGTAGCCCGAGGTAAATGGCGGGAATAGCGCAAATTGGCATTAAATAAGTCAAGCGCGTAAACCTAGGTCGTAACATAATCAATGCAGCTAAGATCAGTGGTGACACAATACACCACAGCAATAAACTCGACACTGGCATAGCTAACGGTGTCGGCTGCAGCGCGGCACTTAGGTGACTGAAGCCAATCGAGTCAGATGCAGCAATAAGCTTTGACCAACTTAATGCGCTGTATTGGCTATTAGCAAACAGTCCCGCCAATATAGCAAAGGTGATAGTTACCACTGGTGGTAATAACATCATCCAATTAGCTTCAAGCTTGAGTTTTTTCTCTAATACTGGCTCTGCCAGACTGTGTGCTACACTTTTTTCACTGTGTAGATCAGCATGTGTCTGGGTACTTGTTGCTTGGTGCGTTTCTAAATGACTAATCGCTTGATTTGGGTTTACTGGAGCAACAAACCACGCCCGATAAACTAGCGGTAAGAAATAAATCGCATTTAGTACGCTACTACCTGCTAATATCGCAATCACCCATGCGTTACCGGTTTCAATAGCACCAACACCAAGATACCATTTAGACACAAAGCCAGCGATGGGTGGGATGCCAATCATACCTAAAACGGCAATAGTAAAAGCGGTCATGGTGATAGGCATTTTTTTAGCAATACCATTTAATTCACTGACTTTATAAATATGATGGGTTTCAGCCAGCAAGCCGGCACAAAAAAACATGGTGATTTTCATCAACCCTTGATGCACCAGATGCATAATAGCCCCAACGGCAGCAATCGGTCCGGCTAACGCAATACCGAGCGTAATATAGGAAACTTGGCTGACGGTTGAGTAGGCAAGGCGTTTTTTAATATCGTCTTGATAAATAGCTCTGACCGAGCCATAAATAATAGTAAAGCCAGCAAAGACCAACAGCACTTGTAATACGCCCAATGCGCTTGCTAGGTCAATACCATAAACGTCATAAACCACCCTTATAATACCAAAAGCGCCGGCCTTAACTACGGCAACAGCATGTAACAAGGAACTGACTGGTGCCGGTGCTGCCATAGCACGGGGCAACCAACCATGCAGCGGAAACAATGCTGCTTTAACGCCTAATCCTATCATCAGCATCATAAAGATAATCGTGATAGTAGTGGCGTCTATATTCGGGGTGTTGATTAAAATATCTGCAGTTGAAAAGTCTAACGCGCCAGCAATGGATTTTAACCACACCACAGCCACCATCAAAATGGCGCCACCTATCATGGTGTAGCGTAAATAAATTTTGCCTGACTTTAATGATGCGTCATTACCTTTATGTACAATTAATGGATAAGTGGCTAAGGTAAGTAATTCATAAAATATCAAAAAGGTAATTAAATTACCGGCTAGAGCAACACCTAATGTTGAAAACACACAGAGACTAAAAAAGCCAAAAAATCGGCTTCTGTGTTTACCATTTTTAAAATATCCAACCGCATATATAGTGGTAAAGAACCACAACACCCCGGACAGTGTAACAAAGGCTAATGAAAGCGCGTCCGCCTTAAGTACTAGGTTAATATCTGGCAACAATGGCAGTCGCGTTTCAAAAACTTGGCCTTGAGACACCCCTAACAGCAAAATACCAATCAAAACAATGTTAATCGCTGCACTGGTCAAATTAATAGCGGTTCTAAGCTTTTCACTTTGCTCATTAATGATCAGCATTAAAATACCGGTACTAAACGCGACGATTAGAATAATAAGCGCTAGCCAGTCGTTTAACATGCTGAAGTTCCTGTAAACCCATTCAAAAGATTCGTATTTAATAGCTCAATCATTAGTAGCTACTCGTAATAAGGTTGGTTAACCACATAGCATTTAAACCTATAATAATGGTAATAATTGCTAAGCCAACCGCGCCTAAAAGCTTACCTTCACTGACCGAAGAAATTACAATTGCACTTTCTTGAGCCGGCGTGGTAAAGGCTAAGTTCAAGACTCTAAATAGGTAGGCACTAGCCAATAGTCCACCAACAAATAGCGTTACTACCCACCACCACTGGCCTGCTTCTACCGCATTGTTAAGAAGTAACCATTTTGCAATAAAGCCACCGCTTGGCGGTAAGCCAATTAAACTGGCACTGGTGACGGCAAAAACAAAAATACTAAGCGGCAACTGCGCTGCAATACCTTGAAGTTGCGACAATTGATCATGGCCGACGGTTTTTTGAATAACGCCCGCCGCTAGAAACATCGCCGCTTTTGCACAACCATGAGCGACAATAAAATAAATAATCGCGGTTCGGGCCAAATCGGGTGCAACAAACATTAGCGGGAAGGCGAGGAATAAATAACCAATTTGGGCGACGGTAGAGTATGCAATTAACTGCTTTAAGCGTGGCGAGGTAAAAGCGCGAAAAGAACCATATATAACCGCCATTGCGCCAAACACACCTAATATAGTAACAGCAGCAGTGGTCACGACCGGCGTGAGAATTTCAAACCAAAAGTTAAATAATATAAAAAATGCCGCTTTAACCACTAAAGCAGACAACATGGCACTTACCGGCGCCGATGCGTTTGAATGCGCTGATGGTAACCAAAAATGTAATGGGAATAACGCGCACTTCATCATCATGCCCAAAGTAATGAGCGCGAGTGCTAGCTGCATACTCAAGTTACTTTCAACGAGATGAGCAAGCAATTGATTATCAAGCACGCCGTAAGTGCGATAAATAATAGCGACGCCTAGTAAATACATCAAAGAGCCAAACAGCCCAACTAGCAGATATTGAAAAGAGGCTTGTAGCGCTTGTTGCGTGCCCTGAATGGCAATTAAACTTACCGCAGAAAGTCCGAGAAGTTCGAGCATGATATAAGTATTAAAAATATCTGAGGAGATAAAAACACCATTTAAGGCGGTGATCAAAAGCCACCATAAAGGCCAAAATCGCGCTTCTTTATCGTCATTTTCAAAATAGTGTGTGCTGTAAAGTGTTATGGCTAACCCTATCGTTGAGGTCATTAACAACATAATAGCGCTAAAGGCATTAATCGATAATTTAATTCCTAATGGTGGTTGCCAGCCTCCAACAATTAACTCAATTGGCGCACCTTGTTGCAATACATAACCTGCTTGTAAAGCACATATCGCCACTAAAACCATTGCGCTCATAACACTTATGATCCGGCTTAATGTCGTTTTACCGGCAACAAAGCAAATAATGGCAAGAGCCATCGGCAGTATAATTAACGCAGGTATTGAAAAGACAGTGATAAAAATATCGTTCAAATTAACCTCTACCTTGCAGGTCATTTCTACTGTTATCAAGTAATGACTCTACCGGTGTAGCCGCAGCTTCTTCTTTTTGCACAAGTCTGGCAAACTTAGCTATTTTCGAGGCTAAATTAAGACCTAAGGCGGTGCCTGCCGCTGCAACAATAATGCCCGTTAACACCATGGCATGCGGTATAGGATCCACCGCATTAGGATAAGTGTTCGCTGCCGCTAGCAGCAACATGAAAATAGCAATACCAATAACATTTAAACCGAGTAGTTTACGAATAAAATCGCTATTTAATAAAAAGCCTAATAAGCCAATAGCAAATAATAAAATACTGCACAGGCTATATAAGTTAGTTTGAGTAAACTCCATTACGCATGGCCTTTGTTAATCGATTCAAAACAAAGAAATAATATCAAGGCAATTGCAAAAGTGGCAAAAAATTCAATAGCTAAAATACTAATACCTGCCAGTTCAAGCGGAAACCTCAAAAAAACACCCGAGATAATATTGAATAATAATATGACCGCTAAAAAGGCGATTAAACCCGTCGACATCAACAGGCGATAGCGTAATTTGGTAAAATCGATAACGCGAACATTAGCTAACGATAATAAAACCAAACAACCAGCAAGCAAAGCAGCAGCTTGAAAAGCACCTCCTGGTTTGGTAGAGCCAATCCATAATAAATAACCCGCCATGATAATGGTTAAGGGAATAAAAGCCTTGGCGACTAACAACACTTGCGACTCTTCTTGCAGTTTAAATTTCAATACCGGCGTATCTAAAATGTAAGGTAATACCGCTATTGCGACAGATAAAAAAACCGCAAACTCTAGTAATGTATCGTAAGCTCGGTAATTTAATAGCACGGCAGTGACAATATTAGTCACCCCCGTTTGATCAAGGTGAGTTACTGCTAATGCTTGTAGCTCATTGTTATGTACTGGCTGATTAAATAGCGCAAAAATGAAAAATCCGGTAAATAGGCTAACCAAGATAACAATTAAGCTTTTTTCAATAACCTGACGATTATTGGTGAAGAAATCATTCACACATCACCTCGATGTTTTTTCTCTGCTGACTTATCACTTGATTTATCTGTTGATAGCTTTCGCCACGCAGCCAGTAACATAGCTCCCGTTAAACCGGCACCAATAGCCGCTTCCGCTATGGCGACATCAATGGCATTTAATTGAATCCAACAAAGCGTAATCACCAAGCCAAGGCTAATAAATAACACGATAGCGGTAAAAGACTGTTTGACTAAAAACATTGAACTAGCAATAACCAAAACCGCAACACATAATAAAATATCAATAGATAAATCTAAGTTCATTTAGCACTTTTCCCCTGTATGTCTTGATTATTGTCATGCTCGAACATTTGCCTTCTGCGTTCGTGACGTGCAACTAAATGACAACTGGTCGCACTTGCCAGTAACAATAAGCCCCAGACCAAGAGAATTTTTAAGCCCATTGCAACAGAGTTGACTTGTGGCAACAAGCCAATGCTAATTAATCCTAAGCCTAAATTATCAGATTTGGTCAATGCGTGTAGACGGCAAAAGACATCCGGAAAACGCAATAAACCTAAGGTGCCAGCAATAAAGAATATACAGCCCAGAGACAACATGAAAATTGTAAATATATTAGCTATCATCTTTACTTCTATCTTTTGGGCTAGGATTGTCGATCGGCTGTTCTGCCAATTTTAAAAAGGCGATAACGGTGATAGAGGCTAATAACGTGAAAACTAGCGCGACATTCGTTATCACTTCATTCGCTTGTAAAACTGACAACACGATCACTATGCTAGTGCCGATAGTGCCGAACAATTGCGCCGCTAACATACGGTTGGCGTTATCAGGGCCGACAAGTACTCTAATCAAACCTATGATTAAACAAAGCAATAAGATAACCACGACTAGAGTGTAAAATATATTCATGTTTAACTTACTCTTTCTGTCGATGAATCGTGGCTATCTATAGCAATGTCGATATCGAACAATTCGCTAATAATAAGCTCACACTGATATATTTCATTTATCGTATTATTGGTCAAGGCTAAAACATGTACCAGCACACTATCAGGCTCTCTGATCACGCTAACTGAACCCGGCAATAAGCTCACCACATTCATAAACAAATTCATGGGTAAACCTGCAGGTAAATACTTAATGGGATAGTGAATAAATTCAGCTTTCAAATCCATATTAACAGAAAATACTCGTCGTGCAGTGTCTGTACCCCCCTTGATAGACTGGTAAAGAAAAAAAACAATGAACTTGGGTACTTTCAATATATTGACAGGTAAATTACTGTTAGCGCTGTCGGTTTTTTCTGACAGTTTAGCGGCGGCAAAAATACTCAGAGGAATAAAGACCACACCAACAAGCAGTGAGGCGAGGTCGCCATCAACGAGTAAAAACCAAAAACCCGTTAATAACAGGCTAGATATTAAAAAAAACAAGATTTAAGTCTTAGTAGTGTAAAGATAACATTAACTTCGATTATAGAAGTTAAATATCACAAAGCATATAAAAAATTAACATGCTTTTGTAACTTGCAAATATAATCGGTCTACTTCAAAGCGGTATATACTGATAAAAATTTTCTTTAGGTGAATTAATGAATTATATAATGGCACTTGCTGGACTTGTGATGTTAATCATCGGTGGCGAACTCTTAATACGGGGGGCAATGTCGGCAGCGAACAAGCTTAATGTTTCACCTTTTTTAAGTGGCTTAGTGATTGTTGGCTTTGGTACCTCTATACCTGAATTAATCGTTTCAGTTAATGCCATCGTCAATAATAATCCCGCCATCGCATTAGGCAACGTCATGGGTAGCAACATCGGAAATATTGGCTTGATTATAGGCACCTGTGGCTTACTTGCTCCTTTAGTCTTTAAACAAGCAGCACTTAAACGCGATGCAATAGTGATGTTATCTGCGGTATTATTACTGATGTTGCTTGGAATAACAGGACATTTCTCATTGGTCTCAGGCCTAATAATGCTTAGCGCACTTTTTGCTTATCTTGGCTACACTATTTACCAAGAAAAGCACCATAACAGCGCCTCTCATAAGCTTCACCAAAACGAAGGAAAAGAGTTAGACAGTAAACCTCATAAAACATGCTTGCTCGTATTCGCTATTTTCTTAGGCTTAGGCTTGCTGATGCTAGGCGCACAATGGTTCGTTACCGGCGCAACCATAATTGCCACACAGTTAGGGGTTTCAGAAGCACTTATTGGTCTGACGTTAGTCGCCATAGGCACATCTCTGCCTGAGTTTACTATCTCAGTAATGGCGGTACTGAGGAAACATATGGACGTAGCCATCGGTAATGTTATTGGCAGTAATATTTTTAATATTTTAGGTATCCTGGGTATTTCAGCTTTAATTTCGCCGATGCCTTTTACCGGCCGATTTGCACTGTTCGATCAATGGGCGTTATTGATTATTAGCTTGATACTGACATTGTTTTTAATGTTTGGTCACTCCATTAGCAAAATTAAATCAATGTTATTACTAGTTTTTTATATTGTTTATATTGCACTAGGCTATATATACTTTAACTAAATTTTTATCTAATATTGAACTAGCCCATTTAGCCGTAATAAAATGGTTGAGGATTTATATCAGCACTGCTCGGTAAATCATTTATCTACCATATGCTAAGTTGAACATTTCAAGTCAAAGCTGTAAGTTATAACTTATTATCGGGAACATCTTCCCTAAAAGGAGTACAAATGAAAAACATACTCGTGGTTGTTGATAGTATCGACAATGTCAAAGAGCTACTAAAAAAGTCACTTAGACTATTACCTGAGCAACTAAACGTACTGATATTTGAAGCGGCTGTAATTAACAAAGTACAAGCTACATTAGATAGCCATAAGCATGAAAGCTGCAATATAGTACTTCTTGATGTTTCAAGCGAAAAAATTAAAAATAAAGCAGAAAAAGTCATTGAAATTGCCAGTACTTCTGCCAGTGATACTATTGTCATAAACCGTCAATATGTCGCCGGTGAAAAGCGTAATTTTTCATTTGAAAAGAACCTATTAAAAGGCTTACACAAAACCAACTTATTAATATGTGGTGATAAACGCTGGCAAGCCACTATGAATGTTTTGGGTACGCTCGATATCGAAAACAATAGTGCCGAGCAGATGAAACTTAACTTAGCGGCTTTAGAAAGATCAGTAAGGATTACCGAGAAAGTAAACGGACAACTGCATTTGATGACAGTAATTGCCATATCGCGAGTCAATGAAGAGCTTGATATTATTGAGCCTACTGAAATGCTTATGAAAAAAGGTAAAAAAATCAAAGCACAGTTAGAAAGCTTTGTGAGCAACAATAATGCCACGCTAAAATACACCCCGCACGTCACTGCTGGCAGGCCTTGCAATGAAATCCCATCGATTGCTAAGAAGCAAAAAATGGATTTAGTTATTTTAGGGAATGTTGGCAGAACAGGGATTACCGGGCTGATTGTCGGTAACACTGCCGAGAAAATCCTACAAAGACTCTCTGTTGATGTGTTTATTATTAAAAAATAATTTAATGGTAATAGCGATTAGTCATAAATGGCTTCTCAGAAGATAATGTACTTTATAGTTAGAGTTTATGGTTAATTTCTAGCTATAAAAAATGATAAATAGCTAATGCTCAGACGATTGCAATGATAAAGTCAGTGTTCTACATTATCTGTACAGTAATAATGTCCTGGTAACTCAGTTGGATAGAGTGCTAGCCTCCTAAGCTGGAAGCCGCAGGTTCGAATCCTGCTCAGGACGCCATTTTTATTATGATTTATAATGCGTCAGATTTGTAGAATAATAACTTACACGCTGCTGCACCATAGATTGTCCTGTCACCACGACATACGTACATCCTGTACATAAAAAACCCCGCAATTGCGGGGTCTGTATTAATTAGCCTGAACTAATTTACTCGTTCAGTATTTGTTTTTTCTATTACAACATCCTTGTCGTCTGCTGCTGAGCCACTGCTCAACAATGCTGATACAGCCAATACTAATACCGCTAATATTACCGTTGTCAGCTTAACTCCACTTGACGACGACCTGTTCATTACTTAATCCTATGTCAGGTTATATCTTTTTATTTTTATTTGTACATACAACTAATTAACCCTATAGGATCTTCATATTTATTTCAATAGCTTAGTTAAATATTTCAAATTTAACTTTAACTTTAACCGCCCGTTAAATATTGCCCAGATAAAAAAGCGATAATAATAAATAAAAACAGCCAAATTAAGCTTTAATTGAGACAAATATGAATCAGTTAAAAATAATCACAGAAAAGTAGCAATTAAATTTGCAGTGCAGGGGTAGTCTAGGCGAAAATAAGCGCAATCTAGATCCCATCAAACTTTACAATAACTGGAGCAATTATGCCGTCGCGTCAACAACTGGCCAATGCAATTCGAGCTTTAAGCATGGATGCCGTGCAAAAAGCTAAATCAGGACACCCTGGAGCCCCAATGGGCATGGCAGATATCGCTGAAGTTTTATGGCGTGACTTTCTAAAACATAACCCAACCGATCCACAATGGGCCGATCGTGACCGCTTTGTTTTATCTAACGGCCACGGTTCAATGCTGATTTATTCACTATTGCACTTAACCGGTTATGATTTACCCATTAATGAATTACAAAATTTCCGTCAGCTCCACTCTAAAACACCAGGTCACCCTGAATATGGTTATACCCCTGGCGTAGAAACAACCACTGGCCCATTGGGCGCAGGTGTTTCTAATGCCGTTGGTATGGCTATCGCTGAAAAAACCTTAGCGGCACAATTTAACCGCACAAGTCATAACATTGTTGATCACTTCACTTATGTATTTTTAGGTGATGGTTGTTTAATGGAAGGTATCTCCCATGAAGCCTGTTCATTAGCCGGTACTTTAGGTTTAGGAAAGTTAGTCGCCTTTTGGGATGATAACGGCATTTCAATTGACGGCCATGTAGAAGGTTGGTTTACTGACGACACGCCTGCCCGTTTTGCCGCTTACGGTTGGCATGTTATTAGTGATGTAGATGGTCACGATAGCGACGCTATTGCAGCAGCTATTGCAGCAGCTAAAGCTGTTACCGACAAACCAACAATGATTTGCTGTAAAACTGTGATTGGTTTTGGCTCGCCAAATAAATCAGGTACACACGATTGTCATGGCGCACCTTTAGGTGATGACGAAATTGCCGCTACGCGTGAATTCCTTAACTGGCCACATGCCCCGTTTGAAATTCCAGCGGATATTTATGCACAGTGGGATCAAAAAGAAAAAGGCTGTTCAGAACAAGCAAGTTGGAACGATAAATTTGCCGCTTACCAAGCAGCACATCCAGCATTAGCCGCCGAATATGAGCGTCGTGTTATTAATGGTGATTTGCCCGCCGAGTTTGAAGACAAGGCTAATGCCTACATTTTAGCGTGCCAAGAAAAAGCGGAAAATGTTGCCTCACGTAAAGCCTCGCAAAACACCATCGAAGTCTTTGGTGCCATGTTACCTGAATTATTGGGTGGTTCAGCCGATTTAGCAGGTTCAAACTTAACGCTTTGGTCGGGTTCAAAAGGTATTCAAGATGATGCTGCTGGTAACTACATATTCTACGGTGTCCGTGAGTTTGGTATGAGCGGTATCATGAATGGTATTTCATTACACGGTGGTTTCATTAACTACGGCGCAACCTTCATGATGTTTATGGAATACGCCCGCAATGCTGTACGTATGTCGGCGCTCATGGGTATTCAAAACATATTTGTTTATACTCATGACTCTATTGGTCAAGGTGAAGATGGCCCAACGCACCAACCTATTGAGCAGCTAACAAACTTACGTACTACGCCGAACATGGTGACATGGCGTCCTGCTGATGCAACCGAGTCAGCTGTAGCATGGAAAAATGCCGTTGAACGCCAAAATGCGCCAACGTCATTAATTTTCTCTCGCCAAGGTTTACCGGCCTTAAGTCGCAGTAGTGCGCAAGTCGCCGACATTGCTAGAGGTGGTTACATCTTAAAAGATAGCGTGGGTACACCAGAAGTTATCTTAATTGCCACCGGCTCTGAAGTGTCATTAGCGTTAAAAGCGGCTGAAAGCTTAGGTGATAATGTCCGTGTTGTTTCTATGCCATCAACCAATATTTTTGATGCACAAGATAGTGACTACAAAGCGTCGGTATTGCCTGCAGCCGTTACCAAACGTGTTGCTATTGAAGCAGCTCACACTGACTTTTGGTATAAATACGTAGGCTTGAGCGGCAAAGTTGTCGGTATGACCACCTTTGGTGAGTCCGCACCTGGCAATGTTTTACTGGAGTATTTTGGCTTTACGGTTGAAAACGTCGTTAAAACCGTCAATAGCCTGTAATAGCTTTTAGCGCAAACATTGCGCTATATAAATAGCCAGTTGAGTTTTACTTAACTGGCTATTTAATTGCTGAATACATAAAGCACTAATCGAGTAAATTTATTTATCTCAGTTTTCACCCCAGATTTAACACTACATAGAGCGCTATAAATTAGAAATATATGGCAATTAATATCGCAATAAATGGCTTTGGCCGGATCGGCAGAAATGTTGTTCGCGCGCTTTATGAAAACGCAAGAACCAATGATTTTAAGCTAGTCGCCATTAATGAACTTGCTGAACCACAAGGTATAGCACACTTATTAAAATATGACTCTACCCATGGTCGCTTTTCGTTTGCTGTTCAAGAAAGTGATGGCAAACTCATTATTGCCGGTGACGAAGTCGCCTTAAGTCACGAAGCCGAATTAGCCAACCTGCCTTGGCAAGAGCACAATGTTGACATTGTTATAGATTGCACCGGCATGTTTGGCAGTCAGGCCGATGGCCAACAACATATTAAGCAAGGTGCCAAAAAAGTCTTGTTTTCACATCCGGGCGGGCAAGACTTAGACGCCACGATTATCTATGGTATCAATCACCTACAACTGACTGCTGCTGATAAAGTGGTTTCAAATGGCTCGTGCACCACTAATTGTGTGGTACCGGTTATTCAAGTTTTAGATCAAGCTTTTGGCATTGAAAGTGGTGCTATAACGACCATTCATTCTTCTATGCATGATCAACAAGTTATTGACGCTTATCATCCCGATTTGCGCCGAACCCGTGCCGCCAGTCAATCAATAATTCCTGTTGATACTAAACTTGCCGCCGGAATCGAGCGTATATTGCCAAAATTTGCCGGCCGCTTTGAAGCGATTGCCGTACGGGTCCCTACGATCAATGTCACCGCGATGGATTTAAGCTTAAATTTATCCAGCGATGCCACTATTACAGAAATTAATCAAGCCATTGTCGCGGCACAAAATAATGGTTTAGCGGGCATTTTGGGCTATACCACAGAGCCATTAGTGTCGATCGACTTTAATCATGATCCGCATTCATGCATTGTTGATGGCAACCAAACTCGCGTTAGCCACAAGCGCTTAGTTAAATTACTTATTTGGTGTGATAACGAATGGGGTTTTGCTAACCGTTTACTCGACACCGCTTATGTTATGTCGCAAGCAGGCGAATAATATTACTATGTTGTAGCTACTAAACTTGAAAGTGCAGATTTGTGCAAATCGATCAGGGTCTATAAACAGAAAAGAATTCAGCTTTACCTAACAGTTAAACTTCTACCAACAGGAAATAAACATGTCAGTAATTAAAATGACCGATTTAGCCTTAAATAATCAACGCGTGCTAATTCGTGAAGACTTAAATGTGCCCGTTAAAGATGGCAAAATCAGCTCAGACGCGCGTTTAAGAGCGGCCCTACCCACACTTAGATTAGCATTAGAATCAGGTGCGAAAGTGATGGTAATGTCGCATTTAGGTCGCCCAATCGAAGGCGAATATAATACAGAATTTTCTTTACAACCCGTGGCTGACTACCTTAGTGCTGCTCTTAACGTGCCTGTGCGTTTAGTAAAAGATTACCTTGATGGCGTAGAAGTTAATATTGGTGAGTTAGTAATATTTGAAAATATTCGCTTTAATATTGGTGAAAAAAGTAATGATGATAGCTTATCGAAAAAATTAGCCGCGCTATGTGATATTTTCGTTATGGATGCATTTGGCACTGCTCATCGTGCGCAAGCCAGTACCCACGGTGTTGCAAAATATGCTCCTACTGCCTGTGCGGGGCCATTACTAGCCGGTGAATTATCAGCGTTATCCAAAGCACTAGATAACCCTGCCCGTCCGTTGGTAGCGATTGTTGGTGGTTCGAAAGTTTCAACAAAACTTACCGTCTTGGATTCTCTAGCCGGCATCGTTGATCAACTGGTTGTCGGTGGTGGTATTGCCAATACTTTTATTGCCTCACAAGGGCATAATGTTGGTAAGTCGTTATTTGAGGCTGATTTAGTCGATGAAGCAAAACGCTTAACTCAACAAGCTAACGATAATAACGGTTCAATTCCAGTACCAACCGATGTGGTTGTCGGCCAAGAATTTTCTGAAAGTGCTGAAGCGACACTTAAAAATGTTAGCGACGTGGCCGATGGCGACATGATTTTTGATATTGGCCCCCAAAGCGCTAAAGCCTTGGCAGAAATTATAGCCAATGCCGGTACCGTAGTCTGGAACGGCCCAGTCGGGGTATTTGAATTCGATCAATTCGGTAAAGGTACTGAAGTTATTGCCCATGCTATTGCTAATAGCAGCGCATTCTCTATCGCTGGCGGTGGTGACACGCTAGCCGCGGTCGATAAATACGGTATTGCTGATAAAATATCTTATATTTCAACAGGAGGCGGCGCGTTTCTTGAGTTTTTAGAAGGTAAGAAATTGCCCGCAGTAGCAATTTTAGAGGCACGCGCAAAGGCATAAGCTAGCACCGCACTTAATTCACCTATGCTAAAAAGCTGACAGTGCAAAATGTATTGTCAGCTTTTTTAGCTTTAATAATTTAATGCCAAATATTTAACTTGTATTAGATTTAACTTACTTGCCATTAGCACGCGCCAACTTATACAAAACACCAGCAGAAAAATATTTTCCAATCATCCGCACTATTCGTAGTAAAATTACCTAAATATTAAGGTAATAAGTAATAAAATTTGATTAATTTGCCATTATTTTCGTAATTAATAAACAAAAACAATAAATCTAAGGGAAATTATCTTGCTAAGCACTACCGCGCTATTTTTTCTTGTGCAAATTATCAAATCCATCTGATATAATTACGATACGAAAGCGTTAAGTTTCATAATGAAACTTTTTCAAACCAATTTTGTCACTATTTACAACCACAGGAGTTAGTTCATGGCTTTAGTTTCTATGCGCCAAATGTTAGATCATGCCGCTGAATACGGATACGGTATCCCTGCCTTTAACGTTAACAATTTAGAACAAGTTAGAGCTATCATGCTTGCCGCTAATGACACTAATAGCCCAGTAATACTCCAGGGTTCAGCCGGTGCAAGAGCCTATGCAGGTGCGCCATTTCTACGTCACTTGATTCTAGCAGCAATTGAAGAGTTCCCTCATATTCCTGTGGTTATGCACCAAGATCACGGTACATCACCTAGTGTTTGTCAGCGCTCTATCCAATTAGGTTTTTCATCAGTCATGATGGACGGCTCGTTAATGGATGACGGTAAAACACCTTCAAGTTACGAATACAATGTTGACGTAACGCGTCGCACCGTTGAAATGGCTCATGCATGTGGTGTTTCCGTTGAAGGTGAATTAGGCTGTTTAGGTTCACTTGAAACTGGTGAAGCGGGTGAAGAAGACGGCATCGGCGCTGTTGGTAAGTTAACTATGGAACAAATGTTAACCGATCCTGAAGAAGCGGCTGACTTTGTACAGAAAACTCAAGTTGATGCCTTAGCGATTGCTTGTGGTACTTCGCACGGTGCTTATAAATTTACTCGTCCACCAACCGGCGATATCTTAGCTATTGACCGTATTAAAGCAATTCATAGCCGTATTCCCAACACCCACTTAGTTATGCATGGTTCTTCTTCAGTGCCACAAGAGTGGTTAGCCGTTATTAATAAATTTGGTGGCAAGATCCCAGAAACTTACGGTGTACCTGTTGAGCAAATTCAAGAAGGCATTAAAAATGGTGTGCGTAAAATCAACATCGATACTGATTTACGCTTAGCGTCTACCGGTGCTGTTCGTCGTTTCTTAGCCGAAAACCCAAGTGAATTTGACCCACGTAAGTTCTTAAAAGCATCAACTCAAGCAATGTATGATATTTGTAAAGCGCGCTACGAAGCTTTTGGCTCCGTTGGCCATGCGGCAACAATTAAGCCTATCTCGCTAGATAATATGTTTATGCAATATTCTACGGGTAAGTTAGACGCCTTAATTAAATAAGTAGCTAACTATTTTTAAGGCGGCCTAAGGTCGCCTTTTTTTATTTTTAAGACTCAAACCTCCTCCTTTTTAAAAACATCAGCTATTAACCCACTTAATGAGTAACAATTTAATGATATCTGACTTGATGTTGATTATAATTCGCGCTTTGAAAATAATGCTTAGGATAAACAATGGATGCACTTCAAAACTGGTTAGTAGATAACCAACAAATGATGATAGATTTTGCGGTAAAATTAATAGTTGCATTGGCGATTATTTTTATCGGTAAATTTATTGCTAAAATGGTCCGTCAGGGCGTTGTAAAAGTCATGCGCCATCGAGGCATGGATGAAGCGATTATCTCATTCCTCAGTAGCCTACTTTACGGTATGTTATTCGTTATTGTTCTTATTGCGGCCATATCCCATTTAGGTTTTAATACCACCTCATTAGTCGCTATCGTCGGTGCTGCTGGCTTGGCTATTGGTTTAGCGTTACAAGGTTCATTATCTAACTTTGCCTCAGGCGTACTGCTTATTATATTAAAACCATTCAAAAGTGGCGACTTCATCGATGTCGCCGGTGTTTCAGGTATTGTTGAAGAAATTCATGTCTTTTCCACTAAGTTAAGAACCGGTGATAATAAAGCCGTAATAATTCCAAACGGCAAAATCACCTCGAGTACCATTACCAACTTTTCAACCAAACCAGAGCGTCGCTTAGATTTGGTTATTGGCGTGAGTTACGACGCCGATCTGGCAAAAACTAAAGCCCTGCTCACCAAATTAACTAGCGAACACGAACTGGTTTTAAAAGATAAAGAAATCGTCATCGGTGTTCAAGAATTAGCTGAAAGCTCAGTAAACTTTGTCGTTCGACCTTGGGTCACTTCAGCCGATTACTGGATATTACATCGTGATTTGCTCGAAAAAATTAAAGTGTCCCTCGACGAAGCTGGCATCGAAATCCCTTATCCACAATTATCATTACACGTAAGAAAGGAAGAACAGAATGAATCATAAGTTAATCTTAGCCACGCTGTGCTGTATATCACTAACCACGGTAGCAGAAGAAGCAACAACAGCAAAAGAAAAATCACCTTATACCGCTTCTGCTGAGCTAGGTATGCTATTTAAAACGGGTGATACAAAAAGTGCTGATGTTAAAGCCGGTTTTGATTTTACCCACGAAGCAGGCGCTTGGAAATCAACAGCTAACTTAGGTTTACTAGTTAAGAAAAGTGAACTAGAAGATGAAAACGGTGAAGAGAGCTTTGAAACTAGTGATCAAAAATGGACTGCTGTCGGCCAAACTAATTATACCCTTGATAAAAGCAGCCCAAACTATATCTATGGTAACGTTTCATATGAAGATAATCGTTTTACTAATTTTAAAAGCCAAAGTTCAATCTCTGCGGGTTGGGGTCGTCGTTGGTACGAAACTGAAAAGGCGACATTAGATGCGGATATTGGTCCAGGTTATAAGCGTGATGTTATTCGCGCCACTGATACTCAAACCGAAGAAACTAAAACGGCTTTTATTATTCAAGCACAGGCTTCATACAAACGTCAGATCAATGAGCACGTTTTATTTAAGCAGTTGTTAGTGGCAAAGATAGCACCTAAAAGTGAGGCAAATAGCACTTATAAAGCAAGAACGTCAATTACCACAAAGTTACTGGAAACTTTACAACTAAAGTTTAGCTTTACGGTAGACTACAACACTGATGTTGAAGATGATAAAGAAAATGTCAATACTGAAACAGCGATGACGCTAGTCTATAGCTTCTAGTTTATAAGCGAGCTCTATTATCAAGCCGTCAATAGCTACACTGTTATTGACGGTTTTTTTATCACTAAAATAGACCTCTCCAGCTAAAATATAAACGTAGTTATAAGTTACTTTGATGTGATTTAATCGATAGCACTAGTCTAAGTAGGTAATCGTTGGTCGTTGATGTAGGATATGTGTTATACAGCGTCTAATATTAATGTTGATTAAACTAAAGGCATTTAAATGAAATCAAGTGTTGCGACTGGTGATGAAGCAAGACAGCATTTACTCGAGGCAATTCTGGAAAATGCGGCACATGCGATTATATCAACCACTATCGATGGCGTAATAACGTCCTTTAATCATGCTGCCGAAGATATGCTGGGCTATCAGGCTGAAGAGTTGGTCGGAAAGCACAGCCCTGGAGTGTTTCATTTAGGCGAACAAGTTGTGCAAAGAAGTATTGAATTCAGTAAAAAGCTAAACATAGCAGTTGAACCTGGGTTTACTACATTTGTTTGCCATAATGACTTAGGTCTAGATAACCAGTTTGAATGGGTCTATATCAGGAAAGATGGCAGCAGCCTGCCAGTGCTTCTTTCTATTACAGCGCTTAACGACGCTGCAGGGGTAAAAACCGGCTATTTAGGAATAGCGCAAGATATTTCTCAGATAAAAGATACTGAAAAGCGCTTAAAAAGAAGTAATGATGAGTTGGCGCAATTTGCCTACCGTACCTCTCATGATCTTAAAGCACCGCTATCATCGATTAAGGGGCTGGTGGGATTTATTGAGGAAGATCTTGAAAATAAAGACTTCGATGAAGTTAAGCAAAACTTACAGAAAATTTCTCAGCAAGCAGGTAAATTAGAAAACCTTGTCGTTGATATCTTAAACCTTGCTAAAGCGGACCTTGAAAACCAGCCTTTTGAGACTATAAATTTAGCTGATTTTTTTGAGGACCTTAGGCAGTCATATGAACTGATGTTAAATGAAAAAGGCGTGGTATTTAGTTTCCAAACCTTAGGATGTATTAACGTTAAGACTCAAAAAACTCGGCTGAAACAAATTGTAGGGAATTTACTTCTTAACAGTATTAAATATAGTGACCCAAGTAAAAAAGCAATGTACGTTAAGGTTTGCTCTAAAGTAGCAGATGATTTTTGTCTTTTTATTGAGGATAACGGTCTTGGCATTCCTCTAGAGCATCAAGGTAGCCTCTTTGATATGTTTACCCGCTTTCATCCTAACAAGGCTGAAGGAAGCGGCTTAGGCATGTCCATTGTACAGAAGAATATCAAATCGCTTGATGGTAGTATTAGTTTTTCAAGCAGCGATTTAGGCACAGCTTTTACCGTTAAATTTCCATTGATAGAGGAGCTCCCGATTGAATAAATTTTCAGTGATGATTATTGATGATAACGAAGTTGATCGTTATCTATTAACAAGACATCTCAAAAAAACAGGTATAGTTGGCAAAATATTTGAAGCAGATGACGGCACAAGTGCATTAGAGTTTTTTGAAAATTATCAAAGCAATAAACAAGAAAATCCAAACGATTTCCCCCCAGTAGTTTTGTTTTTGGATGTCAATATGCCACTAATGGACGGCTTTGAGTTTTTAGCTAAGTTTGCTGATATTAGGCAATCGATTGAAGATCAATCCATTGTCGTTATGATGTTTACTTCATCTGATAATGATGAAGAAAAAGAACGCGCTTTTGCCTACCCTTTTGTTAAAGGCTTCATTTCTAAAAGTAACGTTGATTCAGAGCTACTAAAAGATAAAATTCAGTCTATCGTTTAGTTATTATAATTGAAATAAGGACTTAACTACTTAGCGATAGTTAAAAGCTTTAAAGCTAACAGTTTATAGCCTCAGACCGAACTGCTCTCAAGTCGCCCTAGCTAAGTATAGCTTTTTGGCTTATTTGGACTTTGATAATCCAAATAAGCATGGCAAGGGTGGCGGTTGTTGAACATGGTGATTAATACCAATTGAACTAATACCGCCGGTAAAACAACTAAGCCACCCTACTAGCAAAAATCTTGCACTAGCTGAGATTTTTTATACGCTTTACAAGCTGTTTTTGCAGTTCCTTATCTGCAGCATCACCAACTAATTCATTATATAATTTTACCGCAGCTGATTTCTCTCCTTTTGCTTCGACTATATTGGCCAATCGAAATTTCGCCCAATTTTTTGTCGGCATGTCAGCAGAGATTATCGCTTCATTAAGGTATTGTGTAAGGGCTTTTTCACCCTCAGAAAAATTACTATCACTTAAGATACTTGTTCTGCCAAGTTGAAAAATAGCGCTATATTTTGCCTGACGCTGTTCATCCGTTGCGCTAGCCATATTTGCAGCATTACGAAAATACGTTAAAGCTGCATCGTAGTGTTCTTGCTGCTGATAAAAAATACCCAGTTGGAAAAAAAACTCCGGTTCATCGGCAAATTCGATTAGTGCAACTTGCAATACTTCATTAAACTTTTCGGTATTTTCCATTTGGCCATAAACCTGTATTAAGGCACTTGTGCCGGACAATACATCGAGTTTTTTTAGTACTTTAGCGTGTTTTAATGCCTCATCAATATCCCCGCCAAGCAGGCTAGGAGCATTTATGTGAAATTGAATTAGCACACGGCGATACTCAATATTGTTCGGTGCCAACTCAACAGCGGCCGTAAAAGCTTTTTTTACTTTTTTAATATAGCCCATTACGCTAAATACATTGCCAGCTTCAGCTTGTTTGGCCAAAATATCTGCAGAGATAAATCGTAAAGAGGCATTTTGGGGACTTAATTCAATTGCCTCATTGATATATTTTTCAGCATCGTCTGGCTTGCCATTTGCTGACGCTATTTTGGCAAGATAGAGATATTTTTCATAACTGGTATCATTTTCCTGTGAAAATATTTTTTGGGATAATGGCAAATTGCCATTATCAAAGGCGATGATACCTTGCTCTATATTGGCGTGAGCGGGAATATTTTGCAGTCCTAGTAGTAGTGTGAATAAACTTAACTTCATTATTGCTCTCTTTTTTTCGGTTCAAGTGGTGCGGTAACTATTACTGCTGGGTTTAATTTAATTAGCATGATTAATAACTTAAGCCTCACGCTTTGGCCAATGCCACGCATAGCCAACAATTGCCAACGAGATCACGACTTCGATTGCCGTTAAAAACAGGTAAAACGCCCAACCCCCAGCCAAATTTAGCCCGATAAGCATGAATATATAAACCGTCGGCAGTATTATATTTAACCAACGATTGACTTTGGCTGTTATCACCAAGGTAAAAAATATCATCACACTGGGTATTGCCATAAGTAATGCTACAGCAAAAAATTCTAATTCAGTTTCCGTTGTTGCCTTTACCGCCATCGCTTGTGCTATTACACCAGGTACGTAAATTTCTATATAATCGCCGTAAACATAACAAAACATCACTGCGATCCACAAAGCAGCAATTTTCAGCTTTACATTTATTTGATAGTCTTCAAAAGTTTGCCTTGTGTTATCAATTGAACTCATTTAAAACTCCATTATTTCGATAATAACTAATCCCCATTAAACGGGGGAAACGTGGTTGGCTAAAATTTTTCCCTAAAGTAAAAACCAACTAATTGATTAATGCTACGCTCCAACTAGTGCGTAACTATATAGCTACGCTTACTTGTTTGCGGTTGTAATAAATAATATATTTAATAAAGACTTATGTCGTCCGAGACTAAAAGCGCGGACACTTTTTTATAGGGAAGTTATAGACATTAGGGTAGAATTAATCACTTAAGCCTAAATACCTATAAGAATAAGGAGCTGAACTTGGCCGACCCTATAGTAATGAGCCTCACGATGATTATGTTAGGACAAATAGGATTTAGTGTTCCTCTGCTACTTGCTCGAGTAAACAAAGCGCCAATGTATTTACCCTTAGCGCTTGTTTTACTATCTATCGGTATATTAGCTTTAGGCCCAATGGTGAGTTCTCTGCTGCCAAATTGGTATGCCTTATATACAGCACTAGCCTTTCCTGTGCTTTTTATACTATGCCCTTCGCTATGGTTTTACGTCGAAGGACTTACCTCAAGCACTCCTTGGTGCCTGCAGATCAAACAGGCTCGTCACTATTTTCTCGTTTGGCCAGCACTTATTATTTCCTTGATGATACTGTTGTTGCCCGCAGATATGCATAGCGCGATATTTATCGAAGATGTCGATGTAACAGAGCCATTCGCTATCACCTTAGTGCTCAGTATATTAGTGATTATGCTGCTCTGGCTTGGGCAATGTGTTTATAGCGTTTTTCGTATTACTCAACGCTTGATTGTCTACCGAAAACAACTCAAAGATTTATTTTCCAATAATGAAGAGCGAGAACTTAAGTGGATAAATTGGCTGTTGTTTGTGGTCTTCAGTGTCTGGTTGCTTTCTTTGATCTCGGTATTCTCATCAAGCTTGTTTGACAATTTTTTATTTAATTTAAGAACTGAAGCTTTATTGTCATTACTATTGATATGGAGCTTAGCGCATTTTGGCTTACAACAAACGCCGGGCTTGCTCAGCGATGATAATAACGACACGACTAATATTACGCCTGAAAAACATGATAAAAGTGAAGAAAGTGCGACTTTGAGCACAACCAAGAAATATCAACGTTCAGCGTTAAGTACTGAACAATCTGATCGTATCGCGGATAAAATTAATGCGGTTATGACGCAAGATAAACTTTATTTAGATGCAAACCTGTCACTGCAAAAACTCGCAAACTACCTAACCATATCGCCAAATTATATCTCGCAAACCCTTAACGAAAAGCTTTCGATTAACTTTTTTGATTTTGTAAACCAGTGGCGTATCGAAGATGCTAAGCCACAAATTATCGCTAATCAAGATACCATACTCAATATCGCCCTTGCGGTTGGGTTTAACGCGCGTTCTTCTTTTTATAAAGCCTTTAAGCAAGACACTGGGAAAACACCAAGTGAGTTTCGTAAGCACTATATTAAACATTGAAATTCATCAATACCGCATAATATCGAATTCATAAATTGGCCAGATAAAATGAAAATTCACAGACTATCCATCATGCGATACCGCCAGATTGAGTAACTTTTGTTATAACGGCTTTCAGATTAGTTGACGTTAGAAAGTCAAATGCCAAGGGCAGAAAAAAGCATAACGTAAGACATAAACAACGCTAGATGACAATAAAATAAAGCGTTCTGATAGCCCCCGCCGATTTTAAACCTCATTATCTAAATATTATAAATGAGTGTCATTAAAAATTAAAAGCCTTAACAATAGGCTAAGTAGATGAAAGCAATATACTTGTTTCGCTATTTAGTATCCCGTCTATTTCTCTTACTTGTCTGAGTACGCCATCAAATTCGTTTAAGTTTGCCACTTGTATTTCAGCCACTAAATCCCACGCGCCGTTGGTGGTGTGAAGCTTGGTAAGCTCGGGTATACCACGCATTGTTTTAATAGCTTGTGAGGTTGATTTACCTACTACTTCAATCATCATTATTGCGCGAACAGCTTCGGTTTCTATGTGCTCATGTACCCGAACGGTAAACCCTAATATAGCGCCCGAAGTCACTAATCGGTCCAATCTATTTTGTATTGTGCCGCGCGATACCTTTAATGTCTCGGCAAGTGCTGAAATAGAGGCGCGGCCATCTTTGCGTAATTCGGCTATTAATGCGTTATCGAGTGAGTCGTAAATATAAGGAGTCATAAAGTAAGCCTTTAGGTTCAATTACCGATTAAAATACTAAATCCGTACACTAATGCATAGCAAAATGATAAAAAACAATACTATTTGTATAAACAATTACCATATTAAATAGCATATAGCCGCGCTAAACTTGTTTTATATTAACAATACATTTAGCACAGAGGTTTCAACATCAGTCATTTTATAGTCCAGCCAAAAAAAGATGTGCCATTTGTTAGCGTTCAGACAATGGCTAAGCTTATAAATAGCTTAGCCATCGAAAACGTTTTGCAGCAGCTTACTGATAGATTAGAAACCGACTTTGCCCGTTGGAAAGAGTTTGATAAATCTCCTCGCTATGCAGCACACTCACCAAAAGGGGTAATAGAGTTGATGCCAGTAAGTGATGGTCAAATATTTAGCTGTAAATATGTAAACAGACATCCAACAAATACGTTTAGATAGTTTCAAAGCTTTGCTGCACTTGGTATTTTGGCAGATGTAGATAGCGGATATCCAGTGATGATCAGCGAAATGAGCTTACTAACGGCACTACGTACAGCGGCTGCTTCTGCACTAGTGGCAAAATATTTAGCGCCAAAAAATTCAACAACATTTACATTAATTGGGAATGGGGCTCAATCTGAGTTTCAGGCCCTGGCTTTTAAAGCTGTGCTAGGTATTACGCATATTCGTTTATATGATATAGCTACAAGCGCCTCTAAAAAAGCATTTACTAACTTTAGTGCTTACGGTTTAAACGTGACTATTTGTACGAGCGTACAAGAGGCAGTGCAAGGGGCAAACATTATTACAACTTGTACCGCCGATAAAACCAATGTCACTATTTTAACAAACGATATGATCCCACAAGGTGTACATATTAATGCCATTGGTGACGATTGCCCTGGTAAAACAGAGTTAGAGACTAAATTAATAGAGCGCGCATCTGTATTTGTAGGGTACGAGCCGCAAACTCGTATCGAAGGCGAAATACAACAAATGAGTGAAAGCTCTGCAGTCACTGAATTTCATAAAGTAATTAACAAGCAATCACTTGGGCGTACTAGCAAAAACGAACGAACTATTTTTGATGGTGTAGGCTTTGCGAGCGAAGACTTTACAGTGCTGATGTTTATACGCGATCAGTTAACTAAAACAGGCGAATTTACTCTACTCGACTTAATAACCCAGCAAACCGATCCGTGTAACTTATTTTCTGTATTAAGCACAGAAGCATTCGCACAAGAGCATGTAGCATGAGCCAAGTAAATCAAGCACCTAGTACGATTATTATGGTGCGCCCGCATCACTTTACATCTAACCCGCAAACTATGCTCGATAATGCGTTTCAAAGTGAGTGTTTAGCACATAACCAAAGTGAGCAAGCATATAAAGAAGTCACAAATGCAGTGCAACTATTAAAAAACGAAGGGGTAACAGTTCACCTTTTTGAAGACGAACAGACACATACGCCCGATTCAGTTTTTCCTAATAATTGGTTTTCTACCCATCAAAGTGGGCAAATAATAATCTACCCAATGTTTGCAGAAAACAGAAGGTTAGAATATCGAAAGGATATTATTGATTTTTTAACGGATCACTACCAAGTTACTGCGGTGATTGACTATTCATTTTTAGCGAAAGAAAATGCATTTTTAGAAGGTACCGGTTCACTGGTTATCGATCACCAATATAAACTCGCTTACGCGGTAGAATCAAAACGAACGACCCAGTCTGTGGTTAATACAATATGCGAGCAATTAAACCTAACACCTGTGGTGTTTAATGCATATGACACGCAAGGCACTGCGGTTTATCACACCAATGTTTTAATGTGCGTAGCCACAGAGTTTGCCATGATCAGTTTAAATATGGTACCAAGTAACCAGCACAAACAGTTAACTAGCCATTTTTTAAAAAGCAATCTCGAAGTTATCGATTTAACACTTGAACAAATTAATAGCTTTTGTGGTAATGCAATTGAGTTACAAGGTAAAAATGGCCGTGTTTTAGCTTTATCTCAAACAGCGTTTAATGCGCTTACATCAGCACAAATTACAGCCATACAAAAAACGGCGAAGCTTTTGCCATTACCTATAGCCACTGTTGAGTCTGCTGGTGGCTCGGTTAGATGCATGATTGCAGGAGTTCATTTGCAAAATAAATAATTTTAAAGCAGCCTAGCTAGCTTATTGGCATTTAATTTAAAGTAGCTGTTGCAAGAAAATTCCGTTATACCCGCAACAGGGTATTAATATAAAAAATATAAGTAGGAATTAGCAATGTTCGATACCATAGTCCAAAGCGTAAACAACCTTTTATGGGGAGAAGGACAAATACTTATATACATACTCTTGTTTACAGGAGTATGGTTTTCAGTACGATTAAAAGCAATTCAAATATTTAAATTTAAACATATGTTTAGCCTTTTAAAAGGCAGTAGCAAATGTAAAAAAGACGACATTTCATCATTCCAAGCACTGTGCACAGGACTATGTGCACGGGTAGGCACAGGTAATTTAGCCGGTGTAGCGGTTGCAATATCGCTTGGTGGCAGTGGCGCTATTTTTTGGATGTGGGTAATAGCTATACTCGGAATGGCCACTGGTTTTGCCGAAAGCGTACTTGGGCAAGTATACAAAGTTCGCGATAGCAACGGCGAATTTAGAGGCGGCCCCGCGTATTATATTCAACAAGGTTTAGGCAGCCGCGCTTTTGCGATTGTGTTTGCCGCATGTTTGTTTTTAGGTTACGGCTTTACCTTTAGTGCTATGCAAACTAATACAATAACCGACGCCTTAAATTATGCATTTGAAATTCCTACATTGTACTCTGGTTTGGTTATTACCGTTTTAGCTGGGTCTATTATTTTAGGCGGATTTAAAGCAATAGCCCGCTTTGCTGAGCGAGTCGTACCAATAATGGGCATTATATTTGTTACTGCTGCAGTCATCATTACACTTATAAACTTTACCCAAGTGCCAGCTATGCTTAATGATATATTTTTATCGGCGTTTGGATTACAAGAAGCTGGCGCAGGTGCAATGGCCGCGGCTATAAAAAACGGTATTCAACGTGGTTTATACTCTAACGAAGCGGGCGCAGGCAGCGTACCGCATGCATCGGCAAGTGCCAGCCCTATCCCTAATCACCCAGTAACCCAAGGTTATATTCAGATGCTAGGCGTATTTTTCGATACCATCGTACTTTGTAGTTGTACCGCTGTGATTATTTTATTGGCCGGTGTAGATATAACTGGCGAAATGACAGGCATTCGCTTAACACAAAGCGCCATGACCGCGCATTTAGCCCAAGGTGGTGTTTACTTTGTCGCAGCTGCAATTACTTTATTTGCCTTTACATCGGTAGTTGCCAACTATGCCTACGCGGAAAGTAACTTACACCTATTTAAGCTTGATAACAAAGTGGGCCGCGGCATTTACACTTTGCTTTATTTATCAATGATGTTGTGGGGTGCATCTGCCACATTAAAAGAAGTGTGGGATTTAGCCGATATTGCATTAGGATTAATGACCGTTGTAAACGTTGTCGCTATTATATTGTTAACGCCGACTATTTTATCGGTTACTAGCGATTATCATACGCAAAGAGAAAATGGCAAAGAGCCCGAATTTAAAGTAAAAAACGTAAAAGTACAGGGGAAAGGTGAAACCGGCATTTGGGACTAATTCACCTAAAAAACCTATGGGTTCAGCTTCGTTGAAATCACCGAATTAAAGCGCTTTGTACAGCTACAGAGTGATTATTGAATTTAAGATGAGTGTCCTGTTAATTCTGTGAATTTCTGTTAACTTATAGATTCGACTAAGAAATTGGAAAACGGCCTTGAATCGTTTTATGATTGAATTTGAAGACCGTTTGAAAGATGTTATTTACACTTGGCAGTTACACAAAATCAGTTACTGCGTCGTATTATAATTTTATTTGGTCCAATGCAAAAAATGAATTTTTAGTATTGTCTAGAGTTGGCTGTCCATTATAGCATCCACTTGTGCGAACAATTACTTTGTTTTTATTAGTTATTGATGTCATGGCAATATTTAACCAATTTTTAGCTTCTGTATGTGTGGCCACTATATCAATCCGATAATTACTGTAGGTAAAAGCACAGCCTGGCTCATCAATTGGGGCTTTCAGCACTATAAATATGTCTCCGTTACCATATGTGCCAGCATACTTTACATCAGTAATTATATTGCTCGATGCGAAGGATTGCCCCGAATAAATAAACAAGACCGTTAATGCGATTAGAAATCGATTTTTCATGACTACTTCCTTTTTAATTAGTATTACAAATATGTTAGCAACTGTTACAGAGCGCCCTGTTAACAGGCTAAATATAGTTTCGCTAGAATAAGCGAGGAAGGAGCAAAAGTCACATTATTTTGTCCTTATTAAACAGCTCTTTAGGTACGTGAACGCCTAAGCCAGCAGATTATCACTAGCGCAATAGGAACGCAAAAAAGTGCATTAACCAAACCAGGAACCATATCTGGCCACTCGCTAATCAATTCTGCATCAGTGCGCCAAAAACGATGAGTCCAAACAACATTTGGCAAAAGAGTAAATACTAAATATAAGAAATAGCGCTTGGGCCGTAAGGTGTAAATTAACAGAGCTAATGGAAAGCTAGTACAAGGTTTAACAATAAATCATGTATATATATTAGTGGACGAAACCATACAGAGTTTACAAGATTATCGAGCTACCAACCTGTTATCGGATTATATTGAGGAATGTAAAGCCACGCATAACCTAATAAAACAAAAAACAAACAACACCAGGCAAAGCTGATAAAACTAGCGAAATAACAATCCCTTTATGCACACGAAGCTCCTTGAGTACCTAACGCCCCATGATTAGCCTCTTTGGTAACAATTAAATAACTGTCCACCAAAGTGGTACAAGATCAACTCCTTGTTTGATTAGTTAGCTAACAACTTATTTTGTAGACGTCTCCGTAATGTCCGCCTGCTTGATAACTTATTACTTTATCCTGCTCTCTTTAAATTTCATATAATGACTATTACTCAACAACTTACTGGTATTAGTGAGAAATCTCAGTAATACGCCTAGCTAAAAAGTTGAATAATTAATGAATTTTCAATTAGTTAATGTAAATGATGTACTGATTGATGTGTGTTACTAATAGGTCTCAGTAACATGAAGGGTATGATCCATTAGAAAATATATGACAAATAGCTTTGTGGCCAATGACAGCTTTGCGCACGAAGAAGACGTTAGCTTTTGAGTTCCTAACGTCAACTGTGAGCCTTGTGACCGTTAACCGAATTTAGTTTAATTTCTGTTGCAGGCATACAAAGGTTACATGGCTAATGAATTAGCAAAGCTAATTTTTCAGCTCCAGATTCAATCTCAGTCCAAGCTCGTAAAAAATTTCCTCCGAGAAGTTTAGTTATTTGCTCATCGCTATAGCCACGGCTTTGTAAGCCTGCAACTAAATTAGGGTAATCGGCAACAGATTTTAGCCCTTCTGGTAATGCTCCTTGTACGCCATCAAAATCTGAACCAATACCAACATGATCAATGCCTATAAGTTTTATAGCATAGTCAAATTGATTAAGCACAGCGTCTATAGGTGTCACTGGAATAGGATGTTTATCCCACCAATTTTTATCAAACGATTGTTCATCTATTAATTCTGTACCTGAAACAATAGCAATTTGGTTTCGCTTGGTTATTGCCGCTTTTTCTTTAAAAAAATTTTGAAGGTCATCTGCCGATTTTCGATTAATAAAAGGTATGCCAAAGGATATTTGTATCACCCCACCTTTAGCCGCTATAGCCAGTGCAAGTTCATCACTAATATTGCGTTCAAATCCAGGAGTGAAATGTCTAAAAGCAGAGTGGCTCGCAATTACCGGTACTTTGCTCAATAACAGCACATCTTTCACAGCTTTATCGGATAAATGCGACACGTCTACTATCATGCCTAGCCGGTTCATTTCACTCACAACGTTCTTACCAAAAGGGCTTAATCCGTACCATTGACGTATGGGATCATAGGAGGAATCGCTAATGCGATTGCTAGCGCTGTGAGCTAATGTAATATAACGGACTCCACGTTTAAAAAATTTACCAACTTGATTAATGTCATCTTCAATCGGAGCGCCATTCTCCATACCAAGTGCTAACAAAACACGGTTTTCCGTTGTTAAACGTTCGATATCTTTTGGTGAACTTAAAAGTCCAAATTTATCAGGATGACGTGCAATTAACGCTTCAATACTATCAATCTGTGTATGGGCAATTTGTTTTGCTTTACCTTGCTTATCATCACTAGCTGAAGTGTAAATTGACATAAAAGCTACATTAAGGCCGCCAGAATAAGCACTGGGGTAATCAAATTCACGACTAGGTGTAGTAGAGCCAAGATCTCGCCACTCACCAAGTAACTTGGTAGGGGCATCAATGTGTGTATCAACAATGATGGCTTTTTTCGCCAACTTCTTAGCTGTGAGGGTTGTTGAATTCGCTAATGTGCTTGCAGTATTAAGTAACAAAGCTATAACGATCGTTATCGATAGTTGCTTATTCATTTTTCCTTTTTCCTTTTTCCTTTTAATATCGAAAAATACTTTATCTAATTTTCAACATATCGGCGTGACTTTTATCCTAATTCGATAGTTTTTCGAGTAATCAACTTAACTTTATTATAGAAGTTAGCATACAACATGGTAGGTGTTATTTTTTGTTGACTAAAGTAAGCATGCCCAATAAAAATATTATGTCTGCATTTGTTAAATAGCTGTGGCCTTGATTTAAAATATCTATGACCGAAATACTGACTTAGTTGTCTATCAAGATGAAATAAGGTCACGTCTTTTAAATACCCAAAGTCGCTCAAAATGTAATTATTCCAAATGACCGCAATGTCGGATAAAACGACAAAGTTTAGTAGAGCCTTTAGCGGACGCTTTTAATTTAATTCAACTTGATAATTATTTTACTTCGTTGCCATTAGCACAGATTTAAAATCCTTGAAAAATACTACATTGATAGCTGTGCTTTTACACAGTCCAGTGGAGTTTCCCTTGTATTCAAACAAATGCGTGATTTGCGTTTATTTCTAACAAAAAAATTAAAAAGTTGCTTATAAGTGCATTAGCTAGCAAAGATTTCTTAAATTTGATATTAATAGTTAAATTATGAATATTCGCAGTGATTGAGCAGAAAGATGTGTAAATCACGCTTTATAAAATTATTAGGCAACAAGGTAAATCCAAGTTATGAAGCATGTACTCTGGCTAATACTACTCTATTCATTTGGCGCTATTTCTGCGGATTTAGAATTACTTACCGATAGAAGTCGGGCTTCAAATGAGCTGAGAATTTATATTCAAAATACAGGTAGCGAAGAGCAGACTGTATTAACTAAAAACCTTGCATTAATGTTGAAGGGCAATACCACAATTCTATTCCCACAGGCTCATTCTTGGTTTCAGGATAAAGAAATGATTCTTTTAAAAGAAAGTATTGCAGACTATGGAGTGGTCACATTGAAACCTGGTGAAGTAACGTATATCAACATCGGCAATTCAAAAATAACAACCAATAGTATTATGTATCAGGTAAAAAGCAAGTGGGCTACTTTACACGAAATTTGGGCTGGGGAAATTGAAGTTTCAATTCAATAAAAAAACAATTATTTGGTTGGTTCAATACACTAAAGTTGCTATAGGGTACTCAAACGGACGCTAAACAGTTGGCTAGTGCTCGTTCCTCGCAATTTTAGCCAATAATTTTTTCCTGTTAATTAGGCGATATTGATACATATTCAAAAGGAGTCGAATGTTTAAATATGAAACCCCTCCTTGGGGTGCAAAGTTAATTTGCTTTGCTTATCTAGCTATATCTTGTTTAATGATGATCGCTTTCTCTACTTATGAAAGTTGGGCCGCTAATTCTCCAATTATTCTCAAGTATATTTTTGTCATATTAAGTTTGACCTTCCTGCTTCCTGCTTTAAAGCCAAGTAATTGGCAAGGTTGGGTTTATTTTTCAGCCGACGATAGAGGATTAAATTTTCCAACTTCATTCGATGAAGCTAAAAACAAGTCATCTCTTAATGTAACATGGAAAAATGTGGGCATTATAAAAAGTGAAATCCTTTATGGTAATGTGAGGGGGATTTCCATAGAGTTAAATATTTCACAAACAGATATTGATTCACACTTTGGAAAGGTGGTTCTTACAAATAAACTGTTAGGCTTTAACCAAAAAAGAGGCGTTTTTTTTGTAATTTCATACGCTAACAATGCGTTTCAAAATGTTTCAAATGTCGTAGATTCATTAAATGAAGTTAAGCGTTCAAACATATAGCACATATGAGCCTTATTCCCATCAATAGGCAATAGGGTTTTATTCATCTGTCGTTAGGCAGCTAATTGTTCATTCAATTCATAAGTTCATCAACTTCGCTATCTCAATTGGCTAACGACCACTGTGTCGGATAAAACGACAAAAATCATTAGGTCAGATTGCAGCTCATAGCTGCCAATGATTTTTTGTTGTAAACGCTAACTTTTACTACAAACCAGCACCACCACTTACGAATCAGGCTGAATTATAAGTAACTTTTGCTTTATAAAATCGATAAACACTCGGTTTTTATTAGGTAGGTATTTACTTTGCACATACTGTAAACAAATATCACCTTGGTAGCTCCCTGTTAGCTGCCAATCTTCCAATAATGGAATGAGTTTCCCCGTTTCAATACCTTGTTGCGCGATATAATCAGGTAAAGAACCAACACCAAAGCCCTGTTCAATAGCATCTCGGCGCATCTCACTGTGATTAATTAGATATGTTCCTGTTACCTGTACGGTTGTTTGTTGATTTTTATTACTAAATCGCCAACGACTATCCGCCATATTTTCGCCTAAGCATATGCATGCTAAATTTTTCAAATCATCAGGGTGTAAGGGTAGCGTGTGTTTGGATAGAAAATCAGGGCTAGCACACACCACATTTTCAACATGCCCAAGTTTGACGTTTACCAAGGCTTCAATGGGGTTGTCATTAATATGAATTAAAAAATCTACACCGTCATGGATAGGATCTAAAATACGGTCGGATACCTTTAAATGCAACTGAATATCTGGGTAGCATTTCAAAAAATCAACAAATAGTGGTCTTAATACTTTATTGGCCAGTGATTTTGGTGCTGCTACTCTCAATAGCCCACTAACTGTCGATGTTGCAGAACGACTAGCATTAACAGCTTGATCCGCAGACTCAACCATCTGTTTACAATAATCAAAAGTTAACTTACCTGACTCCGTTAACGCCAGTTGCCTTGTAGTACGCTGCAATAGCTTGATGCCTAACGCATCTTCTAACCTACTAATTTGACGGCTCACTGCTGAAGGTGTAACCCCAAGTTTTTTTGCCGCCTTACTAAAATTTCCCTGCTCAACCACAGTGACAAAAATCGCCATATCAGATAATAAAGGGATTAATTCATTTGTGTCCATGAGGCACAAGTCCTTTTCCAATTAAGTGTATTGTTTAAAATAACGCATACATTAACATAGTTGCATAGTAATAGCTGAGTTGCTAAGAGCATACTTAAAACTCTAAGAGGTAAATATGGAATTGTTAATAAATACTTATATGACAGAAATTATCGCGGTGAGCACAATTGCTATTTTTATGGCTATGTTACCCGGTGCTGATTTTGTCATGGTGACGCGTACGAGCATTTACAATGGCCGTTTGGCCGGTTTATATATGAGCTTAGGTATGTGTTTATCTGTTTGTATTCACGCTAGCTATTCTATTGCCGGATTAGCAGTAGTGATAGCCAATTCGCCATGGTTATTTTCAGCAATCAAATATTTAGGAGCGGCCTATCTTATTTATATTGCTTGGCAGCTATTAACAACATGCGAGAGTTTAAATAAAGACCAAATCAATCCAGCGACTCAAATGTCACCTGTTATAGCGTTACGTTTAGGCTTTACTTGCAATATATTAAACCCCAAAACATCTATTTTTTTCTTAAGTATTTTTACGCAAGTTGTGTCGATAGATACCCCGTTAATAATGCAAGTAAGTTATGGCTTGATCATTATGTTGGCACATTTTATTTGGTACAGCGGTGTGGTTTTATTATTATCACTCCCAAGCATATTGCCTCGGTTCAATCGTCAAAAACAAAAAATTGATAAAGTAGCTGGATTTGTATTGATACTCATTGCTATAAAGCTCAGTTTAGCTAATTATATTTAAGTAAAAAATGGCTTCTATGTTGAGTGTGACAAGTCATTTACAACTGTTTTTCCAAGTTGCCATGATAGGCTTTAAATCTAATGTCTTCTGTTCAATGTCGGATAAAACGACAAAGTTGAGAAAGTCGAATTAGAGCCTAAAGCGGTTGTTACTGACGAGTCAAAATCATCCCAACTGGCGACTACTTAAAGACAAGTGGCCTAAGGCCGAAAGTAAATCCCACTTTCATGTTTTACTCTCTAAGGCTTACTGTCAATACAGCCATTTTCTAATTATTTAACCTCCTAAAAAAATTATATGTGAAAGAAAAATCAATAGCTCAGAGCACTTGATTCCTAAACTGTTTTTTTGTCAGATATTTTATCGGGGTTCGTCAGATACAGTCAACTTGAATACGTCTTAAATATGTTAAAGTACTCTGTTAGAATAACAGCCTATTGATTAAAGAATACCGAGACAGCATGTCAGAATTTAAAGCATTTTCACTTTTAGAGTCGATTATTGATCGCGTTGCCCAAAAAGGCTATACACAGCCCACACCGATCCAAAAAGAATGTATCCCTGCTCTTATTAATGGGCATGACCTTCTTGGTATCGCGCAAACGGGCACAGGAAAAACAGCGGCCTTTTCATTACCTATTATCAATAATTTTGGCCGAAATAAAATTGATATTAAAGCTAAGAGCACGCGTTCGCTGATACTAACGCCCACACGTGAGCTTGCCTCGCAAATAATGCAAAATATTAATGACTATTCTGACGGTTTAGGGCTTAAAACTAAGGTTGTTTATGGGGGGGTGGGAAGACAAGCTCAAGTTGACGCTATAGCACTTGGACTTGATATCTTAGTGGCCACCCCTGGCAGATTATTGGATTTAATTGCCACAGGCGATATAAATTTTCAGGCGTTAGAAGTCTTTGTATTAGATGAAGCAGATACCATGCTTGATATGGGGTTCTTTAACGATGTTCAAAGCATCATATCTAAACTGCCAAAGAAGCGACAAACACTATTATTTTCAGCGACTATGCCAGCTGAAATAGAGATACTTGCACAAGCGATATTAACGAGTCCAACAAAAGTTCAAATTGCTGCACAATCGGTTACTATCGACTTGGTTAATCAAAGCGTATACCACCTTGATAAATCGAATAAAGTATCTTTGCTATTTAATATCCTGACAAAGCCTGAATATGAAAAAGTGCTTATTTTTTGTAAAACAAAGTATGGCGCCGACATCATTGTTAAAGCCTTAGAAAAAGCGTCAATAACTGCCGCTAGCCTGCACAGTGGTAAAACACAAGCCATTAGAGAAGAAGCGTTACAAAACTTTAAAGATTCTAAGTTAAGAGTATTAGTTGCAACAGACGTTGCTGCTCGTGGCATTGATGTTGAAAATATTACCTTAGTTATTAACTATAATCTTCCTGAAGATCCAAGAAACTACATACACCGTATAGGACGAACTGCTCGTGCTGGTAAAAATGGCATGGCCATTTCATTTGCTGTAGAAAATGATATAAGGCAATTAACTAATATTGAAAGTAGCATAGGGCAAGTTATTCCTGTTGTTACAGAACAGCCTTTTCATAAAGAGTTTTCAAAAGCGCCTATACAAACCAAGAAAAAGAAACCGGTTAAAAAAACCAATAGAACCAGAACAAAGAGAAAATAAGGGCAAGCATCAATTAGCCAACTAAAGGTTTTCGGCTAGTTTACAAATATCACCTCATCTTACGTTGCGTTAGCCGTGCCTTCTTTGTGGTAAAGGTAAGCACACTGGGCAAAGTCATGAACATCAGCATGGCTGGATTGCAGATAAACACCATGCGTTAAGTGATGTTTTTTCGATTGATGTCAGTACGTATGCACTAATGAGTAACCACACCCCTATGGTGCTATTTATTGATGAGCAATAAGCGAAGTCATGGACAATGAATGAAATGACTTCGCGTTGGTATCCGTTATTTAGGGCACCTTGTTACCCCAAAAACAAGTAACTACATCAACTGTTTCATAAAAATAAAAGTTCTACTTTAGGCTCAAAGATGTCGTTAGTAACTCAAAAACTAACCTCTGTTTTTTAGCGATATACTGCCATTAACGCTAGATTTATAATGACTGTTACTTGTAAATGCCAGAAATAATTCCTGATAACTTATTGGCCAATATATAAATTATTACCGAGGTAAAGTAAGTTTAATGACGGTTATAGGTGATGTAACTGAGTAGGATGTTGATGTTATCATCCATGAAACCTGATCATTTCAAGCGCCACTTTCACGGTGTATAAACGCATTGTAGTATGGAGCCATCAGCCAAAAAAAAGCCTTACTTAATAAGTAAGGCTTCTGCTTCGGTTGGGTTCTTGAGGGTAAGTTATAAAACTTACGTTATTAATTAAAACTGATTAGAAGTATTCTTTTCGCCACCCGCTTTCAGGGCGTTCTCACCAGCAAAGTATTCTTTGTGATCATCACCCATATCAGATCCTGACATGTTTTGATGTTTAACACAGGCAATGCCTTGACGAATTTCTTTGCGCTGTACGCCTTCTACATAACCTAACATAGCTTGGTCACCGAAGTACTCTTTCGCTAAGTTATCAACAGACAATGCCGTGGTATGGTAGGTAGGCAGGGTAATTAAGTGATGGAAAATACCGGCTTCACGGGCAGTATCAGCTTGGAAACTACGGATTTTATCATCAGCGCGTTTAGATAATTCACTGTCATCATATTCAACATTCATTAAGTCTGCACGAACATAGCTAGAAACATCTTCACTGGCTGCTACCATGGCATCAAATACTTGCTGACGGAAGTTAAGTGTCCAATTGAATGATGGGCTGTTGTTGTATACCAGCTTAGCATTTGGAATTTCTTTACGAACCTCGTTCATCATGGCAGTGATATCGGCAACGTTTGGTGTTGCCGTTTCAATCCAAAGCAGGTCTGCGCCAGCTTTAATGGCTTCAACACTGTCGAAGACACAACGTGCTTCACCGGTACCTTGTCGGAATTGGTATAAACCAGAAGGTAGACGCTTAGGACGAACAAGTTTGCCGTTACGGTTGAAACATACATCGCCTTCAGCCATGTCCGCTACATCAATTTCCTCAACGTCTAGAAAAGAGTTATATATGTCACCTTGATCGCCAGGCTCTTTAACAACCGCGATTTCTTTCGTCAGGCCGGCACCTTCAGAGTCGGTACGTGAAACGATAATACCGTTGTCGATACCTAACTCTAGAAATGCGTGACGCAAGGCACGAATTTTAGAGTGAAAGTCAGCGTGAGGAACAGTTACCTTACCGTCTTGATGGCCACATTGCTTTTCATCGGCAACTTGGTTTTCAATTTGCAGCGCACAAGCGCCGGCTTCAATCATTTGCTTCGCCATCAGATAAGTCGCTTCCGCGTTACCAAAACCGGCATCGATATCAGCAATAATTGGCACAACGTGAGTCACATGGTTATCAATTTTATCTTGAATAGCAGCTTTATCACCATCGCTTGCGGCATCTAGTTCACGGAAAAGACCACCTAACTCACGTGCATCAGCTTGACGTAGAAAGGTATAGAGCTCGGCAACCAAAGAAGCTACACTGGTTTTTTCGTGCATAGATTGGTCAGGCAGTGGACCAAATTCGCTGCGAAGTGCAGCCACCATCCAACCAGAAAGATATAAGTAACGACGGTCTGTTTTGCCAGCAAAATGCTTCTTAATAGAAATCATTTTCTGTTGACCAACAAAACCATGCCAGCAACCTAAAGACTGAGTGTATTTCGAGCTATCAGCGTCGTAAGCGTCCATATCTCTGCGCATAATATCTGCAGTGTATTGAGCGATATCTAAACCAGTTTTGAATTTATTCTGCGTTCGCATACGGGCTACTGATTCAGGGTTAATAGCAGCCCAAGAGCTACCTGCTTTTTCTTTAATCGCTTTAACGGCTTCTATTGCACTTTGGTAATTAGACATAACGCTTTCTCCAAAAGTCTTAACTGACAGTATTTAAAATCTTGGTGATGTAACTACTTATGTTAGCTGCCACACCGAACAATACAAATATTAAACCACTCACTATAAATAAATAAAATATATAATATGCATCCTTACCATTCACAGAATAAATAATAGTGTATTAACTCTAAATAATAAAGTTAAATACCATAACAAATTCAATAACTAACTTAATTAGTCTTTTACTTACTTATACTGATTTTTATCGAGTTTATTTATTTTTTCCATAAATTCACTTGATTATCGTTATTAGCCATGACATATATCTAGGTTATGTTTTTGTTCTAGATTATTAATATTATGAATATCTCGAAAATCGATTTAAACCTACTAATTTATCTTGATGTCTTACTTAGAGAAAAAAATGTTACTCGCGCTGCTGGTCAGTTAAATATTACTCAGCCTGCCATGAGTAATGGCTTAAAACGCTTGCGGACATTATTTAATGATCCGATTTTAGTGCGCACGTCTGACGGTATGGTGCCAACCGAACGTGCACGAGCTTTAGCGCCTGCTATTCGAAAAATTTTATTGGAACTTGAAGAAGCACTACAAGGTGAAGAAGAATTTAACGAACAAAATAGCCAACGTGTTTTTCGCTTAATGGCCAGTGACTATGCGGCGTCGACCTTATTACCAAAGCTCTTAAAACGTATTAACCAATTAGCACCCAATGTCACCATAGATATCATGACGCCCAGCGATGTTACTTTTCATGACGTTGAGGCAGGAAAAATTGATATGGCCATCAATCGCTTTGACGAATTACCGCAATCTTTTCATCAAAAAACCATTTGGCGAGATACCTTCTCATGCTTAATAAGTGCCGATAACCCTGTTGTTGAAAAGTTTAACCTTAATACCTATTTAGATGCTAAACATGTTTGGGTATCTAAAACTGGCTTTGGTGTTGGTGTTGGCATGGATCCAAAAGATGTGCAAAAACTCGGTTGGGTTGATGAAGCCCTAGCGCGTTTAGGTAAAAAACGTGACATAAAAGTATTCACTCGAAACTACCATGTGGCTATGCAGCTAGCATTCGAAGATGAGTTAGTGGCAACCTTGCCAACGCGAGCAGCATTAATTCATAAAAACGATGCAAATTATACTATTCTAAAGCCACCTTTTGATATTCCTGATATTGAACTAAAAATGATTTGGAGCCCACTTTTGCATCATGACGCTAGCCATATATGGTTTAGGCAGTTGGTGATTGAAGCGGCTAATGAAGGTTAAGAGAAAATAAAGGGCTATCTCCAGTGTGAAAGCGTTTAACACGAAAGTATTCCATGCCTTGTACAGTGCTTTTGCAATATTTAGTTGCCTAGCCTTAGGTAAGTTATGTTCAAATTTTGCGCCCGTATTACCCGCTAGTTTATATGGCTTGATTGTTTTTACCTTAACACTACATTTTCGACTATTTGATGCTGATAAAATTAAAAACACGGTGATTTGGTGTTTAAAACATATGGGCATATGTTTTGTGCCCGCTGGCGTTGGTATTATTAATCACTTTGAATTAATCAAACAATTTGGCATTACCATAGTCCTCATAACCTTTACCACGACATTTATATTACTGAGTGTTGTTGGTCTATATTACCAGCGATATGCTGTCGATAAAGACTAAGCCGATGATGATAACTGAACTATTAAGCTCTCATCTACTGTCTTCATTTATCGCTGTCGCAGGCACCATTATAATATTTCAATTTGTTGCGATGTTACAACGAAAATTAAATGTAATATGGCTACAACCCATGTTAATAAGCATTTTAGCGCTCATCGCTATTTTACTTTGGCAAGATATTAGCTTCGATAGTTATTTTTCAAGCGCTTGGCTACTCAATGCTTTACTTGAACCCGCCGTTGTTGCCTTAGGCTTTCCTCTCTATCAGCATTTAGCAACGATTACTCAACAGTGGAAAAGTATTATACTGGTGTTATTAATTGGCGCATTAATTGCCATCATCAGCAGCTTCATTATCACTATGCTAATCATCGGCGATTACACCATTGCTGTTGCGCTTTCACTTAAATCGGTCACCACACCTATCGCTATTGCCATTGCCGGGCAACTAGACGGCAATACCGCCATCACCGCTTTTGCTATTATTTTGGCGGGCTTTTTTGGCGCCTTAGTGGGTCCGCGCTGGTTGACCTTTATCAAAGTAAAATCACCTAAAGCACAAGGGTTGGCTATTGGCGCGGCAAGCCATGCTATTGGTACTGCCACCGTCAGTAATATTAGTTATGAACATGCCGCTTATAGTTCATTAGCCTTGATTGTTTCCGCGGTAATTACAGCATTCATTAGCCCAGTTATTATTAATTTGCTAGCCTCATTTTTCTAGTGCAACTTATCGTGCTACAAAATAACGCTTTCATTGCAAATTGGCGGTTATGGCTGCCTTTTAAAATAGTTCAGTTTTGAGGTATTATCACAGTGAAATTCACACGATGAATACCAAAAATAAAAACAAACAATAATATGAATAAAAGTACAGGTATAATTGAAAAGTTTTATCTTTATTATTAGTTAACAGTAAGTTAAATTTATTTTAAACTCTAAATTATTCGCCATTAGATTTAAATATGACTTTCTATTGCCTAGCCGCCCTTGCATCAAGGCGTTAATGTTTTTACATTGCAGGTATTGCTTACTGGTTAATATGTAGAAATAAGAAAATTTTCTTCTAAACGTTAAAAATAGGTATGTTCGATGACAAAAAGAATCTCAATCGCAAATTTGCAGGTAGCAGAAGAACTTTATAACTTTGTTAACGAGCAAGTGCTGCCCGGAACAACTATAGCTTCAAAGTCCTTTTGGTCTGGCTTTGCAAAACTCATCGCTGACTTAGCACCAAAGAATAAGTCTTTGTTATTAAAGCGGTCTTCTCTACAACAGCAAATAACAGACTATCACCAAAAAAACCAAGCTGAACAGTTTAATTTTACTGACTATAAAAGCTTTTTAACGCGCATCGGTTATCTCGCCGCGCCGGTTCCAGACTTCAGCATATCAACAAAAAATGTTGACGCTGAATTGGCCACAATGGCTGGGCCGCAATTGGTAGTGCCCGTAATGAACGCCCGCTTTGCTTTAAATGCAGTCAATGCACGCTGGGGCAGTTTGTATGATGCTTTATATGGCTCAGATGTTATTGCAGAAGCGGCTGGCGCTGAAAAAACCAAAGCTTATAACCCTACTCGTGGTGAAAAAGTGGTGTCTTTTGCCCGTGACTTTTTAGATCAAACTATTCCTTTAATTATTGGCTCGCACCACCATGCTAAAAATTATCAGGTTGTTGACCATGCTCTCGTTGTTCAATTGAGCAATGGCGAAAGCACAAGCTTAGTCGAGTCGGCATTATTTATGGGTTTCAATGGCGAGCAAACCTCACCTAGCGAATTGGTTTTTAAACACCACGATTTACATTTTATCGTTGAATTTGATCAAAACAATCCGATTGCAAAAAGTGACACTGCAGGTGTTAGTGATATCGCTATGGAGTCTGCACTAACGACTATCATGGATTGTGAAGACTCTGTTGCCGCTGTTGATGCCGAAGATAAAGTCATTGCCTATAAAAATTGGCTGGGGTTAAATCAAGGTACTTTAGCTGAAACCTTTGACAAATCAGGTCAACAGCAAACCCGTTTAATGCATCAAGATAAAAGCTATAAAACTCTAGAAGGCACGCTAGGTAAGCTAAAAGCGCGCAGTTTAATGTTTGTCCGTAATGTCGGTCACTTAATGACTAATAACGCCATTATTGATCCGCAAAATAATGAGGTGCCTGAGGGTATCATGGATGCTGTTATCACCTCATTAATTTCGACGTACGACGTTAACCAAAAAAACACCTTACGCAACAGTGAAACCGGCTCAGTTTATATCGTTAAACCCAAAATGCATGGTCCTGAAGAGGTTGCCTTTGCCAATGAATTATTTGACCGCGTTGAAGACTTATTATCGCTGCCTCGCCATACCTTAAAAATGGGTATTATGGATGAAGAGCGCCGTACCAGCGTTAATTTAAAGGCCTGTATTTATGCCGCAAAAGAGCGCGTAGTTTTTATCAATACTGGCTTTCTTGATAGAACCGGTGATGAAATTCATACCTCAATGTCTGCTGGTGTTATGGCTAGAAAAGCGGATATTAAGCTAACAAAATGGATTACGGCTTATGAAGATAATAATGTTGATGTTGGCTTAGCTTGTGGCTTTAGTGGCAAAGCACAAATAGGTAAAGGCATGTGGCCAATACCTGATCAAATGGCCAATATGCTAGCAACAAAAATTAACCACGTTGAAGCTGGGGCAAATACCGCATGGGTACCATCTCCGACAGCAGCAACGTTACATGCTTTGCATTATCATAAAGTCAATGTTTTGCAATTACAGCAAGAATTGAAAAAGCGTGTGCCAGCCGATATCGATGATATTTTAACGATACCTTTAGCGGAACATACCCAGTGGTCAGCACAAGAAATATCTGATGAACTGGACAATAATGCACAAGGTATTTTAGGCTATGTTGTACGCTGGATTGATCACGGGGTTGGCTGTTCAAAAGTACCTGATATTAATAATGTTGGCTTAATGGAAGATCGGGCAACGCTGCGGATATCGAGTCAACATATGGCAAACTGGTTGCAACATAATATTTGTACCCCAGAACAGGTGCTCGCAAGCATGAAAAAAATGGCGGCGATTGTCGATAAACAAAACCAAAATGATGCACAATATCACGCGATGTCTGATAGCTTTGACAGCAATATTGCTTTTCAAACCGCGCTAACATTAGTATTTCAGGGCCATCAACAACCCAATGGCTATACCGAACCTTTGCTACATAAAAATAGACTTTTATTTAAAGCGCAAGCTAAGTAAAACGTTAGCCAAATAGGCCCTTAGCACATATAAAACTCAGTACAGATACGTTATGACCTTATTCAGTACTGGGTTGTTTTTTTCAAGTAAAAAAGCAACTGCTTTAACCGCAGTCAAGCTAGTACTACCGCAACTAATTTAGCTAACATAACTCACCCCGTAAAATTCGCTAAATATCACCATTAACGTCAGTTAGAAAGGCTTGCATGCACCACTAGGTTATTGGTCTGATAAAATCCACAACTGGTCTTATTGCCGTCGCGTATAGTCAAATTTCAAGCTATATTGATTTGTAACATAATGGTACAATAGCGTAATCAAGGAAAGATACAGGATAGATATGTGATGAGGAATACAAAATGATAAGACATACTAAAGCAAACTTAGTTGGCTCTATTTTTGTTATCGTCGGTTTATATGGCTCAATTGCCCATGCAACTTCCGTGGTAAAAGAGCAACATGCATTTGCCATAAGTGATATCGAAATACAGCTTAACTCGGCATTAAATAGCACATCTAACAGCTATGCCCAGCCTAATATTACCTTTGCGGTATTCAACGCCCCCAACCTTAATAAAGTAAGGTTTTCAAAGGTATCTCAGCAACCATTGCCGGGCATTCAAGTAGCTGATTTTGCAAATTTAGTGCCTAATAAATTTAAGAAGCAAAACTCGGTCTTTGAATTTGCCGCTAAATTTAATGACAAACTACAGCAAATACTCGCCTATTTCGATTTTTCATCTGCAAATAGCAACAGCAGCAATGAACATATCAGTGAAAAAAAACAAGATAAAAAGATTAATTTTATCGCTAAAAATAATAAAAAACAGTTAAAGTCCCTCTGTCATACTAGTAAAACCTAAAATGCATATATCTCAAGTCGCCACTGCGGTGGCGAGATAAAAAAAGTCGCTAGTTAGCGACTTTTTTATCAGTATTGGGCAATTAATTACTGCTGATGATACCAAGGTGATTAATTATCACTAAAACTGATACGCTTGGCTTTTACTTATTAACGTTGCCGCGGTTATTTTATCTGCCGAACAACTGGCGATATCCTGCTTAGTAAACACTAGAATACTATCTTTATAACGACTAGCTGACTTGTCTCCCGCTGACTTTAAAATAACACTAACATGCTCATTTTTTGGCAAGGCTTTTAAACCATTACCATATAAGCATAATGTTTCAGTTAACTTTACGGTTAATTGCTGATAATAACTAACCCGCTCTTGTGCTCTTTGTTTTTGCTCCGCTTGTTGCTCTGCAACAGCGACATGGGTCAATTGAGTAATTTTTCGTTGCTGGGCACGCAAATTTTCTTCTTGCTTAGCAAGTTTATCCAGTGTTTGCTTAAGTGCTGCTTTGTGTTCGTCACTCGCTCTTGATAACTGATAGCTTATATCTCGTTTTTCTCGCTCGACATCCCGTAAGCTGTACGCTAAATCTCGCTGTTCATCTCTTAACGCTCTGGTGCTATCACGGTTTTGCTCAAACATCTCCATTGCCCTTTCATAACCGACAGCAGCAGACTCAATGGCATGGGTCACCGTTTCATTAATATCAATATCATAGTTAGCCTGAAATTCTTGATTCACTTCAGGTGCTATTGGCGCCGCGGGCATTTCAGGCATGGAAAAATTAAAGCTATAATTGCCCCATTGACTGTTATTTGCCGCCGAACTAATCGTAAATACAATGCCTTGGCCACTCAGGTAGGTACTGTCAATACTATTAATTTTTGAGGTCTGGCTTACTGACTTATCTGAAACTGAAGACTTAATAATATCGCTCATAATTGACAGTTGCTTGTGCATGCTCAAATACAGCTCGTTATTTTGCTCAGCGGAAAATCCTGCACCTGACATTAGTAAACAGGGCAATACTAATGTTGATGAAAATAAATTTAATTTGTTCATATTCTACTCCTCAGCAGTCCAATTGGCAGGTGTGCTTTTTATATCACCTTGTTTTAATCCAAAGCCTTTAACATTATCTCGTTGATAAACTTTGTTATACTTAATTGCTCGTTCAAGCGTTTGAAATTTAATTTTTTGCTCTAATAATTCATCCTTACGTTCAGCATTAATATATTGCATAAAATCACTAATATCTTCTTTACGTTCTTGCCTAGAGGCACCCATGATATAGCTGGCAAGTTGCAAGTTATTGTCTTGCTGGTTTACTTTAATATCTGCGGCATAATTTGCTAAAACCACCTGCTGTTCGTGCGCAAAGCTTTGCAGCCTCTGATCGACTAACTTAGCTAATTCTTGCTCCTGAAACTGTGTATTTTTACCAGCAAAACTCAATAAAACGCCATCATCTTGCATCACCAGCTCTACTTTAAATAACACCAATGCGACCGCAAAAATAGAGCAGACCATCGACATTGCAGGTAAACCAGACCATTGCCAGAAAGGTGTTGTATCACTTTCAAAACCATTAGAACGGTCCCATGATGGCACTTTTTCGTCACATGACATTGCTATCTGGTGCTCAAGGCTAGTCACGGTGTTTTTTCGTTGCTGCCAAAGCGGCTCATCAGATATCTGATCACCATCTGACTTACCATCAAGCCAATCTGTAAAGGCTTGTTCAGCTTTTAGCTCACCTTTATTGGCTTCATCATTACTCTGGTTATTGGCCTTTTTATTTGACATGGTCTAACTCCAAATGATCTTTTAATTTATCTAAAGCGCTATATAAACGAGATTTAACCGTGTTCACTGAAATGCCCAATTGTTTAGCAATTTCGTCAAAAGTGCAGTGTTGAAAAAACTTTAATTCCACCACTAATTTTTGCTGCACCGGTAAAATCTGTAGGGCTTTATTTAATATGCTGGCTTGCTGACCAGAAAATAAATGCGCCTCTGGACATGCATCACGGCTTTGCTCTTCTTGCTCAGGCGTATCATCTAGTGATTGTGTCGGTTTTTTTCGACGATAGAACTCAATACAACGATAATGGGCAATTTTAAACATCCAGCCTTTAAAAGGACTATCACCACGAAACGAGGCTAGATTGCGAAAAATAGCCATAAAGACATCTTGCATCAAATCTAAGGCGTCATCGGGATTACTCACCATACGTAAGGTGTAGTTGTACAAGTTTTTCTCATACCGTTTTACTAGCGTAATCCAAGCTGATTTTTGTCCCTTCAGCGCTTGCTTTACTAGCGTCTCGTCGCTTCGTTCAAACACGCAGTGTCCTATTTTTGGTTAATGAATTACTCTGTTATATTAAAAGTAGTGTCGAAGCGGAAAATAGTTTGAAAATTTTGATATTATTTTACTGATAGCACTATTACCTTTATCTCAGAAAGTAAAAAGCCATATACTTTATCGTTCTTAGTGTTTTATTCTGAAAAAAAATACGGTAAAGTCCATGGCAATTCTAAAGATAATAAATAAAGGAAGCAAAATGTTAACAGCATCAGCACGTCATATATTGGTAGATACTGAAGAGCAATGTCTAACATTAAAAAAACAAATAGCGGCCGGTGAAGAATTCACAGCCATCGCAAAAGCGCATTCAAACTGTCCTTCAAAAGAGCAAGGCGGAGCTTTAGGCTCATTTGGTCGCGGTCAAATGGTCCAAGAGTTTGATGAAGTTGTATTTACAGCGGCATTGAATGAAGTACAAGGACCAGTGAAAACCCAATTTGGTTATCACTTACTGGAAGTCACTGCGCGCAGCGAATAATGATTGAAAGAGCATCTTATCCTTGCTCTTTCACAGCTAGGTGAACGCAAAGTATCACTTTTTAAGCATAAAAAACGAAGGCCTTTGCCTTCGTTTTTTATCTCTACCTCGAGGTTATTTAAACCAACGTTTAATTTTATCTTTGCGTAGGCTCAATAAAAATAATGCCATCGCGACATATATCATAGGCTCAACAATGTCAGACTTCACCGACCAGAAAAAATGCAATGCAACAAGTAATAATGCAAGATAAACCCCATTGTGCAGTTTCTGCCACTTTTTACCCATTTTTCGTCTTATGCTTGTTATTGATGTTACCGCTAACGAAAAAAGTATGATTAACGCAGCCATGCCCACAGTAATGTATGGCCTATCCAGTATTTCAGCAAAAAACAGTTCAAGATCAAATTGTACTTCAAAAGCTAAGAAATTTAGCAAATGAAACATTGCATAGGTAAAGCTGTATAAGCCAAGTAATCGTCTGGTTTGCAATAAATAACCTTGACGATATTTTTTCGCAATAGGTGTTATTAATAGGGAAATAAGTAACAAGTTAAAGCCACCAATACCTGTAAAATGAATAACTTCTTCGACCGGATCCGCGCCAAGTTGCTCAGTAAATGCCAACAAATAGAGCCCTAATAAGGGTAAAAAAGCCAGTAAGTGAATGGCAATTTTAAGCAACAATACGCGATTACGTAAAAAAACTATTTTGAAAGACCCTTTATTGCTCGTCGTTGCAATTGCTGGCACTAATAGTTCTTCCTTAAATCCATATTTTTATACAGCTGAGCCACATCTTCGCCGTAACCATTAAATGGTAGCGTTGCAATACGATTACGAGCAAATAAGCCGCCAGTGGTTATACGCCTTTCACTTGCCTGACTCCAACGTGGATGATCCACTTCAGGATTAACATTGGCGTAAAAGCCATATTCTTTATCAGCTAAGATATTCCATGTTGTTGGCGGTTTCTGTTCAACTAATTTTATCGACACAATGGATTTAATACTTTTAAAACCGTACTTCCACGGCACCACTAATCGAATGGGTGCACCATTTTGTGCGGGCAATGTTTTACCGTACAAGCCAACACTCATAAAGGTCAGCGGGTTCATCGCTTCATCAATACGTAACCCTTCTACATAGGGATATTGCACGCCACCACCAATACGACGATTTTCTTGTCCTGGCATCTGTTTTGGATCATATAAGGTTTCAAAGGCAACATATTTTGCTCTTGAATTCGGCGCGGCTTTTTTAATTAATTCAGCTAAAGAAAAGCCGACCCAAGGGACAACCATTGACCAAGCTTCTACACAGCGTAAGCGATAAATGCGCTCTTCTAATTGAAAGCGTTGAAAAAGATCATCGTAACCTAACGTATAAGGTTTATCGACCTGACCAGAAATAGTTAATTGCCAAGGATTAACATTAAATGCTTGAGCATTTTCCACAGGGTCGCTTTTACTGGTACCAAATTCATAAAAGTTATTATGCGAGGTTATTTTGGCCTCTGGTGTCAATATTTGTGAGGATTTTTCCGATGGTCGGTACTTCAACGCTTGTCGCTGAAATACCTGCTCTTCTTTGCTACTAAAAAAGTCTAGCGGGCTAGCGTTTGCAGACTGAGCTAATAAACTACCTGCACCAAGGTAACCAAGTTTTTTTAACAGCTCGCGTCGAGAGTGATAAACAGCTTCATCCGTGACTTGTTGTTCAGACAGCTGATAGCTTTTTTTAGTTTTAATTAACATTTATACCTCTAATCGCTCTAATTAACTTGTGATAAATAGACCCAAGAAGAGGTAAAAAAATTCTCAATTAAGCTGAATTAGTTAATAAAAACCGCGATTAACGAGCAAATTTCGCTAAATAGTCAATAATATCACCTGACTCATACATCCAAGTAATCGATTGGTCATCATTAATAATTTTTAAGCAAGGTACGGTTTTTTTACCGCCTTCTTGGATTAGCTCTTCTCGATATTGCTCATTTTGATTAATATTGCGTAACGCTATATTTAATCCTAAACGCTTCATGGCACGGCGGGTTTTTACGCAAAATGGACAAGCAGGTAGTTGATATAAGCTTAAGTGCGCTGTGCTAGCATCGACCTCTTTTTGCAGTTGCGCTGAGCGTTTTGGCGCACTTGGCGAAAATATAAAATTCAATAATAAAATTAAACGGCCAATCGGCCAACGAATTAAAAACATAGTAGGACTTGTGCTCACTGTTAAGTAAATAAATTTAAGGAATAATGTAATATACCTGCGATGAAACCAAACGGATTGATTTATTAACCCGCTCTTCCTACCACATCATATCATCAGGAATTTGAAATTCTGCATAAGGGTCATCTTCAGCAATAATCTCATCAGCAACTTTAGTATTTTGTACTAAAATAACCTCTTTATCTAAACTCGCTACTTTTTCTGCCGTTTCTGCGGTAACAATATAAGTTTTATCATCAATACCACATAAGGCTAAACGACCATTAACTAAGGCCTTATGTGTTATAACATCAACAAATAGCTTCTTAATTTTACTATTGAAGGTGTAATTATATTCGGCTTCCCCCTTAACATTCGTGACTTGGTGATGCTTTAAAATCTGCAAGATTCTCAGTTGTTGCTCTTTCGCCACTAACGCTTGTTTCTTTTCGTTATTTAAGGCGATATCGCGCGCTAGTTTTTCTTTTTTTGCTAGCTCAAGTTCCTGCTTCACTTGTTCTTGCAGGCTAACATCAACTTTGACACCACTGCGCTTTTGTTTGCCAGTTTTACGTTTATCACTATTTGCTTGTCGCGCTTTTTGCTTGGTAGTTAAACCCGCTTTTAGCAACTGATCTTGTAACGAGGCCATCTATTTTCCTATGGTCTGAATATCTATGTTGGCGTTATTTTATCAGGTCATTTACTATTTAACAGCATTCAATAAAAAAGCAGCATAATTTGCTGCTTTTTAAAGTCATTAACCTACATAAAAGCTATTTCGCTACACGATACCATATTGCTTTAATGGTAATTCTCGATAACGTTTACCTGTGGCATTAAAAATCGCATTACAGATAGCCGGAGCAATAGGCGGTACACCGGGTTCACCGACACCGCCTGGAGGCGCGTCACTGTCAATAATTTCCACATGGGTGGTTGGTGCATCAGCAAAGCGAGCAATTTGATAGCCATCGAAATTATTTTGTTCGATCACACCATTTTTCGCGGTTAGCTCACTATAAAAGGTATACGATAAAGCAAAAATAGCCGCCCCTTCCATTTGCGAGCGTATACGCTCTGGATTTACCGCGATACCACAATCGACCGCCATCCAAACATCATCAACTTTAATTTTTCCGTCACTGTTTTCTGAGACTTCAACCACACAAGCCACATAACTGACGAAACTGCGATGCATGGCAATGCCTAGGCCATGACCTTTGGCTAACTTACGGCCCCATTTTGCCATGGTACTGGCTTTTTCTATTACCACTTTCATCCGCGCGGTATCAACCGGAAACTTTTCTAGCGTTTCCCCGTAGTTACCGTATTCAGCTTGTTCTTTAGAGAAATCAATTTCGCGGTCTGCACCTAGCATGGCTAACAGGTTGTCTTTACTGTCGACACCTTTTGCCTGTGCCAACTCATCAACAAATGAACTTACCGCAAAAGCATGATTTATATTGGTCACCGAGCGCATCCAACCGATGCGCGTATGTGCAGGGGCTTTACCGGCCGCACAGCTGATATTAGCAATATCGAACGGCATATCAATCAAACCTAAATCCGCTTCTGAAGTAATTAGGTCAGCACCTTTACTGAATGTTGCACCAATAGGCGGCTCGGCAACATGATGTTGCCATGCACTAACATTGCCATTTCCATCAATACCTGCCGCTAGCTTTTGATAACTTACCGCATGATAGTAACCATTTTGAATTTCATCTTCGCGTGTCCACAATACTTTAATCGGCACATTTAATTGCTTAGATAATATTGCGGCTTCGACAACAAAGTCCGGCTTAGATTTACGGCCAAAACCGCCGCCAAGCAAGGTGACATTGATATTGACATTTTCTGCTGCAACACCGGTGATTTGCGCCACCGTACCTTGCGCTGATTGTGGTGTTTGGGTACAAGCCCAAATATCAAAAACACCATCATGAAAGTACGCTGTCGCTGCTGGCGGTTCCATCGGCACATGAATTAATTCCGGCACATAATATGATGCCGTTATTATTTGTTTAGCATCAGTTAGTGCTTTGCTGACATTGCCTTTACTTCGTAATATTTTCGCCGGATTATCACAACTGTCCGCTAATGCTTGTTTGTAATCAGCACTGTTGTAAGTTTGATGCTCACTTTCATGCCATTGTATTGCTAACGCTGCTCGGCCTTTCATGGCCGCCCAAGTATTTTTAGCAATAACGGCAACACCACCCAGTGGTTTAAATACCGCGGGTTCTGCTAAGTCAGGTAATTGCACAACATCAATAACACCGGTAATAGCTTTCGCCGCGTCAGCGTTAAACGATTTAACTTTTGCGCCTAATACCGGCGGCCGCGCAATAACGGCATATTGCATATGGTCTAATTCAACATCAAAACCGTAAGTTGCAGCACCTGTGGCTATTTTTTCACCATCTACCAATGCCACATCAGATTTACCAATAAAATTAAAATCTTTTTTGGCTTTCAATATCAATGCTGACGCCTCTGGTAATGCCAACATGCTCGCAGCGCCTACTAAGCTACCAAAAGATAATTTCCGAGCTGTTTTTTCATGCACAATGGTATTATTTATCGCTGCGGTTTCATTAATATCCACTTGCCATTGATTAGCGGCTGCCTGTTGCAACATCATACGGGCCGAAGCACCGGCTTCACGTAGCGGTTGGTAAAAGCGTCTTACTGAACGAGAACCATCAGTATTTTGGCTACCATATTTTTTATCACCTAAACCTTGTACTACCGTTATTTTTTGCCAGTCAGCACCGAGTTCATCGGCTACAATCATAGGGATACTGGTTCTGATCCCTTGGCCCATTTCCGATCTATGCACCACAATACTGACAATATTATCACTGCCTATTTGCACATAAACATTCGGTGAAAATTTATCTGCTCCAGTAACGCCGGCCAAAGCTTTAGGCATGGTTAGCATAGAAGGTAACTGCACTCCAAGCACTAACGCGGTAGAACTGATACCGAGTTTTTTTAAGAAGCCGCGACGGCTAACATTTTCAATTTTGTTCATGATTAGCTTCCCTTCACTTCAGTAGCCAAGTCAGCGGCTAGGTGAATCGCTTGCTTGATTCTTTGGTAAGTACCACAGCGACAGATATTGCCACTCATCGCAAGTTCGATATCTTCGTCACTTGGTTTGGCTTTACGTGCTAACAACGCCACAGCCGACATCATTTGTCCTGACTGGCAATAACCGCACTGAGCGACATTGAGATCTTGCCACGCTTGTTGAACTGGATGCTCACCGGTTGCAGAAAGCCCTTCAATGGTAGTGATTTTTTGTTGTGCAATAGCCGACACCGGCGTTACGCACGAGCGAATAGGTTGGCCATCAACATGCACGGTACATGCCCCGCACAAGCCTTTACCACAGCCATATTTAGTGCCGGTATATTTTAAAATATCTCTCAATGCCCACAATAATGGCATGTCGCCATCTTCATTAAATTGGTGGTCTTTACCATTGATGGTTAAGGTGATCATTCAATAGCTTCCTTTTTAAGTTTATTGATAACAATGTCACTAATCATTTGATCGTTTATGCTTTTAAAACAGGTCACTGCGTTGTTATTCCTAGCTATAAAGTAGCTCACCAAATTAATGAAATTGTATTAGCGTCAGGTTAATTAATTAGCTTTGTTTTCATTTGTCTCGTTACTTTTTACTTTAATGCCAAGTTTTTTATTCATGGCATTTAATTGTGCTGGTGTATCTAAGTCGATAAATGCCTGCACCAGTGGTACTTTTAATAATACCGCTTGGTATTTCATTAATAACGGCTTTGCACCTTGTCTGCCCGACAACTGCGCTAACTCCGAAAAATAGTGTCGCGGAAATACCACTGGCGGACCAATTTTTTCATTTGCGCTTGCAGCGGTTGTATTTGACGCTTGTGCAACAACGATAGCCGCGGGGTTATCTTGCCAATAGCCTTGGTGGCGCAGCAGGTCCGCTGAAGTTAACTGCCATTGATCAACTAAGACTATCATAACCGCTTTAATTTCAGATGCTAAGGCTTTAACTCCAGTCGCAATCGATGACGCCATACCGTCTGACCATTGGCTATTAATAATAGTCTTGATGGGTAAATGTGCAATACGGACTTGAACTTGGCTGGCATTAAAACCTAGCACACAATAAACCTGATTAGAAACCATTAACGCTTGCTCGAGTTGTGTTTCAACTAAGCTTTTTTCGTTGATAGCAATTAATTGCTTCATCCGGCCTAAACGAGCAGACTGCCCTGCTGCCAAGACTATGATGGCAAAATTATTATTTGAACACTTGGTCATGGTAAAGACCCCTAATATCATCTTAGCTCTTTTCGTAACCCACAGTATTCAGTGTAACATCATATAAATCTAGCAAGGAAGTTTTCACAACACTATGAGATATAGGAAAATAAAATAAAGAATTGCCTTAACTTCACGATTCAAAGTTCAATAGTTTTCAGGTACTCTAACTCATCGACATGGTCACTTTATTAACAACTCATGAAACATTTAAAAAATACTCTGCTCGGCATGCTTTTTGTTCTGCTTTTAGTCATTGCCACCTTGAGTACCTGGATATACAGCCAGATCGACAGTGCGTTGCCACAATTAGACGGTAAACGAACACTTTATGGCTTATCGACCAGCGCGAGCATAGAAAGAGATAAACAAGGCATTGCTACCATCAAAGCAAGTAGCCGCGTTGATGTTGCCCTTGCCACCGGTTTTGTTCATGCACAAGAGCGCTTTTTCCAAATGGACCTATTACGCCGAAACTCAGCCGGAGAACTGGCCAGCTTATTTGGCGCAGCAGCGCTAGCCTATGACAGCGACATTCGCCGTCATCGTTTTCGCGAACGTGCTACTGCGATAGTGGCACAATTATCAGCTGCCGATTTAGACTTACTAAAAGCTTACACCCGCGGGGTAAATCAAGGCTTAAAATACCTTAAAGCGGCGCCATTTGAATACTTACTGCTACGCCAAGAGCCAGTGGAATGGCAAGAAGAAGACACTATTTTAACCGTACTCAGCATGTATATCGACTTACAATATCAAGACGGTAAACGCGAACGAACCTTAGGTTTATTACATTCGGTATTGAGTCCTGAAGTATTTGCGTTTCTCAATCCTAAAGGTAGTCGTTGGGATGCAGCCATAGACGGCAGCGAGTTTTCAGCGTCACCAATTCCTAACGCTCCTTGGCCTTCAGCATCGAGCGAAGACATGGCAAGATTACAAGAGTCCCATTCGGTTAAAAAACTATTCACTATCAATCAACCTACAATACTTGCACGAGCAAAGTCTGCGCAAAATGAAGAGTTTCCTGGCTCGAACAACTGGGCCGTTGGCGGTGATATCAGTCAAACCGGCAGTGCTATTGTCGCTAACGATATGCATTTGGGCATTCGGGTGCCCAATACTTGGTTTAGAGCTTCTTTCGAATATTTAACTGCCGATAATACCGCCGTAAAAGTCACTGGCGCAACACTCCCTGGTACCCCAAACATTATTATTGGCAGTAATGGCCATATTGCCTGGGGATTCACCAATAGTTATGGTGACTGGAGCGATGTTATCGTGCTTGAAACAAATGCCGATAAAAGTCAATATTTAACTCCTGACGGCTATCAAAGCTTTATAAAACACAAACAAATTATCGCCGTCAAAGGCCAAGATGCCGTCAACATCACACTAACAGATACCATTTGGGGACCGGTTATTGGTGAAAATGCTCAAGGTCACTTACTGGCATACCGCTGGATTGCTCATGACAAAACTGCCGTTAACATGGCAATGACAGAGTTTGAAACAGCTACCAATGTCGAGCAAGCGTTTACGATTGCTGCTCGTGCAGGTATCCCGGCGCAAAACTTAATGGTTGGTGACAAGCAAGGCAATATTGGCTGGACAATAATAGGGCCTATTCCACAGCGCAGTGCAACGTTTGGGGCAACACCGACCTCTTGGGCCAATGGTGAGCATAAATGGCTAGGGTTATTGCCCGCTGAACAATACCCTAAAGTGATCAACCCGAAAAATTCGCGTTTATGGACAGCGAATTCACGAGTTATTGGTGGCGAGATGCTAAAAAAAGTGGGTAATGGTGGCTATGCTATAGGTGCACGCGCTAAACAGATAAAGCAAAACCTTGCAGCAAAAGTATCGTTTGATGAACAGGCCTTGCTTGATATTGCCCTTGACGACAGCGCTAAATTTTTACTGCGCTGGCAAACGTTTATCTTATCGCAAGTACTCACGGATGAAATGCTCGCTAAGCATAGTCACTGGCAGGAAGTAAAAAGCATTGTCAAGGTTGAGAACTTATCCGCTAGCACAGATTCGGTTGCTTACCGGCTGATCAGAAACTTCCGCTTAAATGTCAGAGATAAAGTTTTCGATATTTTCAATGAAAACATGGCCAAGCTTGACGAAAATTACAGTTTTCACACCATACGCCACCAAGTAGAAACGCCTTTATGGCAATTAGTCAGCCAAAAGCCAGAAAATTTTCTCTGGCGTGGTCACGAAAGTTGGGCTAGTTTATTTGAAGCAAGCCTTGAGAAAACACTGGCTGAAATGACCGAGTCAACAACACTGGCAAACGCTACTTGGGGTCAACAAAATGTCAGTAATATACAGCACCCATTAAGTCCCGCGGTACCTTTTATTGGTCGGTGGCTTGATATGCCTGAAGTAGCACTGCCCGGCGATAGCTATATGCCACGAGTACAAGGAAAGTCATTTGGCGCTTCACAGCGTATGGTGGTTTCTCCTGGACATGAAGAACGTGGCATATTTCATATGCCGACCAGCCAATCAGGTCACCCTTGGAGTCCCTACTATGGTTTAGGACATGAAAGCTGGCTGAAAGGTCAAGCATCTAGCTTCTTGCCGGGGCCAAGCGTGTATACACTAACGTTACTAAGTTACTAACATTTATTAAAAATTTCACATACTAAGGAGTTATTATGACCATCTTGACCATTTGTTTATTTATTGCAACGCTGCTACCGTTTATTGCCAAAATCCCTGTGGCCATCGCCATGAATAAACTGGGCGGCTACGACAATAAACACCCCCGAGCACAACAAGCCGAGTTAACTGGTTTTGGCGCTCGGGCATTGGCTGCTCATCAAAACGCATTTGAATCACTGATTATATTTGCCCCTGCGGTATTATTAGCCATAGCGACAAAAAATACCGGCGCTATGATGGAGTTACTCGCCATTACCCACGTTGTCGCTCGTGTACTGTATAATATTGCCTATTTAGTGAATATCGGTGTTATTCGTTCATTGATATGGGCCGTCGGCATCATTAGTGCTTTCAGCATTATTTTTCTCTGCATATAGCTAAATTCATTCTTAATAAGACTTTTCTATCCATTTAGATAGCAATAAGCATAAAGAAACGGTTGTACTCTTACCTGAGGGTGGCTAAAGTAAAGCCATGCAAATGACAAAACCTAATTTTTTCTTTAACGCTTTTTTTCTCTCAGTGATCTGAGCGTGCTTTAGGTTTTAGCATTTACAAAAACCTCCTTATGGAGGTTTTTTAGTTTTAGGGTTATCAACAAATAAACTCATACTTAATAGGAAAACGCGGTGAAGCAAGCATTAGATTTAAATAAAATACGTGAAAAAATTACCCAGCTTGATCAGCAACTACTGACACTATTTGCTGAACGTCGCGCCTTGACTTTAAATGTTGCGAAAAGCAAAGCTCAGCAAATTCGTCCAGTGCGAGACCAACAGCGTGAGCAAGAATTACTGATCCGCCTGATCACGCAAGGCAAAGAATTGGGGTTAGATGCCCATTACGTGACCAGCGTCTTTCAAACTATCATTGAAGATTCGGTACTCAATCAGCAAGCATACTTACAAACCTTAGCCAATCCAAATATGCAAGAGCCCGCCGTAAGCGTGGCTTTTCTGGGTGACAAAGGTTCGTATAGCTATTTAGCCAGCCATCGTTATTTTTCTCGCCGTGCAGAAAAAATTATCGAAAGCGGCTGTCAAAGTTTCGCCCAGATCATGCAGCAAGTTGAATCAGGCATGGTTGACTATGGCATGTTGCCAATAGAGAACACCAGTTCCGGCAGTATTAACGAAGTTTATGACGTACTGCAACACACCAACTTATCGATTGTCGGCGAAATTACCCAACCTATTGAGCATTGCTTACTCACCGCTGTCAATAGTCAACTGAATAAAATTAAAACGATTTATGCCCATGGTCAGCCGTTCGCCCAGTGCAGTAATTTTCTTGATAAACAAACTGATATTCGAATTGAATACTGTGAAAGCACCGCCGACGCCATGGCTAAAGTCTATGAATTACAAGACGATAGTGTCGCAGTTATTGGCAGCGAAGAAGGCGGTAACTTATACCAGCTACACGCCTTGGAAAAATCGATTGCCAACCAAACTGAAAACCATAGTCGTTTTATTTTGGTCGCCCGCAAGCCCATTGAAGTAGCAGAGCAAATTCCAGCAAAAACCACTTTAATTATTGCCACAGGTCAAAAGCCCGGAGCACTAGTCGAATGTCTAATTGTGTTGAAAAACAAAGGCATTAACATGTGCAAACTTGAGTCTCGTCCAATTCAAGGCCGGCCTTGGGAAGAAATGTTCTATGTTGATGTCGAGGCCAATTTAAAGCAGTTAACGTTACAAGAAGCGATCAGTGAAATCACCGCACAAACTCATTTCATTAAGATTTTAGGCTGCTACCCTATCGAACATATAAGCCCAACTAATGTGCCAAGTAGCGCATTAAAATAAACATTTATAATGGGCAGGTTATCTGCCCTTAGAATATATTAATTATTGTGTATTAGCTCAAACCACTCAGTGTACTTGAATTAAATAGCTAATTTTTTTCGGTTTTTTAGGCGAAAAATGATGGCACTAAACATGAGAATAAATAATGTGGGGATGGCAGCAAACATAATGGCGGAAAGCATAAATTGCGCGATTAACAACGTTAAGGTGATAAAACATAGCGTCGGTAACAATAACCAAAAAGTATGTTCACTGGCGCATAATTTAAAGGCTTTGCTCATAATAACCAGCAATAATAAACTGACAATACTGGCGGTCATCGCGGTCACTGTACCGGGATAATAATCAAGTATAAATTCTGTATGAGGGTGCAACATACTTGGAACCGGTGCCAAGTTGCCGAGCTGAACTAACCAAACTAATAATCCGGCTATCAGGCAACCAAAATTAAATGACCATAGTTTTTTATTAACTGCAAACATCAATATTTTCCAAATTTATTCTTATTATTTCCCTCCTTTATATCCCAAGCACACTTTTCAAGCAAGATGTATATTTTCCGTACAAAAGCTATAACAACTAACACTTTGTCTCGTTAAAATAAGCAGTAAAGTAGTGATTAGCTGTTTTTTGGATTAAGTTAAGCTCTTTAAAAGTAACAATTTTAAACAGGAATTTTGATCATAAAGTATAAAAAATACGATTTAGAGCTTAAATACAAAAAAGCCCCTATAACACTGCGGTTATAAGAGCTTTTCTCTGGCTTGAGTTTTGATTTAAACTTTACTGATGACAGCTTGAGCTTGTTGTTTTTCAATTTCTTGACTGATAACTAACGGCGATCCCGTATGACGGCACAGCCAGTAGTAGGCACCAGGCACAACAAATAAAGTAAAGACACTGGCTAGCGAGACCCCCGCAAAGATCACCACACCAATGACCATTCTACTTTCAGCGCCAGGTCCTACTGCTAAGACCAATGGAATAGCACTAGTGACCGTAGTAAATGTCGTCATGACAATAGGCCTTAAGCGTTGAGTGGCCGCCGCAATTAATGCTGCTTCAAAAGCAATGCCTTTATCACGCAACTGATTGGCAAACTCTACAATCAAAATACCATTTTTAGCCGCTAGGCCAATCAGCATGACAATACCAATTTGACTGTATATATTCAGGCTCATGCCCATCAATTTAAGCCCTGCCAAAGCGCCAACTAATGCCAAAGGTACTGTTAACAGAATAACAAAAGGATGAATAAAACTCTCAAATTGCGCCGACAAGACTAAGTAAGTTATCACTAACGCCAAAACAAAAATAAAAACAATGGAATTGCCTGATTCTTGTAGCAGTTGCGACTGACCTTTATAAGCCACTTGCGCTTCTTCAGGAAGATGCTCAGCAACGGCATTATTAAGATAATCTAAGGCATCACCCAGTGCATAACCGGTAGCCAAATTTGCGCTGATGGTAACACTGCGTAAACGATTAAAACGATTCAGTTGTGATGATGTCGCATTCTCTTCAATTGTGATCAGATTCGACAAGGGTACTAATTTATTGCTGACACTGGAGCGAACAAAAATATTATCAATATCTTTAGGGTTCGAAAAATCTGTTTTTTCACCACTCACCACAACATAGTACTCTTCACCACGTTCGACAAAGTTAGTGACGCGGCGTTGCCCCAACATAGTTTCAAGGGTACGGCCTATATCCCCAACCGAAACGCCTAAATCAAAGGCTCTGGTGTGATCTATTTTCACCAATAACTGTGGATAGGTTTCTTTATAGTCACTATCAATACTTTGCAGGTTCGGATTTTCTTGCGCTTTTTCAATAATAATATCGCGCCACTTGGCTAGCTCTTCATAGGTATTACCCTGTAGTACGAAAGAGACGGGTGAGGAAGAACCGCCACCACCTAAACCTCTTCGCATCATAGCAAAGGCTCGAACATCGGTGACTTGGGCTAATTCGCCATTCATTTTATTAATAAAGTCGAAGGTACTGATCATACGATCTTCCCATGCGGGCATACCGACAATAGCAATACCACCAGAGCCACCAAAGCCAGGCACGCGAACCAGTACACGATCGAGTTCACCACTTGCTTGATGCGCCAATAGCTTTTCTTCTATTTGCTGCATGTTCTTAACATTATTTTCATAGCTTGCTCCTTCCGCCCCCCTCATCATAACGAAGAAATTACCTCGATCTTCTTTCGGTGTGTATTCAGAAGGCAACTGGTCAACTAAGCTGTAAACCGCAAATAACGCTAAAAAAATGACAATAACGATCATCAGTGGCTGATGAATACTGGCTTTTAAGGAGCGACCATAACCTGCTTCGAGTTTAGCAAAGCCGCGATCCAACTTTTGGCCAAACGACGAGCTCCGCTCCTTATGTTTCAACATTTTTGAGCACATCATCGGCGTTAACGATAGCGCCGTTAAACTTGAAAAAATCACCGCTGCGGCAATCGCAATGGCAAACTCAGTAAATAATCGCCCAACATTACCCGATAAGAAAATTAACGGCACAAACACAGCAACCAAGACTAAGGTGGTAGCAATAACAGCAAAGGCTACTTCACGACCGCCTTCATAGGCGGCAAGCAATGGTGTTTGCCCGCGCTCAATGCGGCGATATATATTTTCCAGTACGACTATAGCGTCATCAACCACCAATCCAATTGCCAATACCATTGCCAATAGCGTCAATAGATTTATCGAAAACCCGAACCATGACAACACCATCATTGAGCCAATGAGAGCCACAGGCACGGTAACGGCAGGGATAAGTGTTGCTCTAACATTGCCTAAAAATAAAAAGATCACTAATACCACCATCAGCATGGCAATACCAAGTGTGCTATAAACTTCATCAATCGAGCCTTGAATAAACACCGATGAGTCATAACTATTGGTAATAGATGTGCCTTGTGGCAGACCATCACGAATTAACATCATCTCGTTTCGAGCGGCTTTTACTACTTCAAGGGTATTGGCTTTTGATTGTTTAATAATGCCTAAGCCAACCATATTTTCGCCGTTGCCACGAAATAGGTTTTCTTCATCTTCGGCAGCCATGCCAATTTTGGCGACATCACCAAGGTAAACTAATGACTTATCATCACGAGCAATGACCATAGTGGCAAAATCATTTTCGGTTAAATAGCCCCGCTCAACCCGAATTGAAAAATCTCTATCGATTGATTCCACTTTACCAGCGGGTAATTCGACATTTTCCGCCCGTAATGTCTGCTCTATGTCATTAACGGTAACACCTCTTGCCGCCATTGCTTTGCGATTTAACAGCACTTTCATAGCATAAGTTCTGCCACCACCAACGCGCACTCTTGCCACACCATCAACCACGGAAAACCGGTCAACAATATAGCGTTCAGCGTAATCGGTCAGCTGTAGGGTACTCATGGTCTCGCTTTGTAAAACAAACCAGACAATAGCATCTTCATCGTCATTGGCCTTAAAGACCTCAGGTGGATCGGCTTGTTCTGGCAAATTATTTAACGCGCGGGAAACTCGATCTCGTACATCGTTAGTGGCCGCGTCAATATCCCGGTCCAGTTCAAATTCAATAGAAATATTAGACCGGCCAACACGGCTAGTAGAATTTATAAATTTAACGCCTTCGATACCACTTATTCTGTCTTCAAGCAATTGCGTGACTTTACTTTCAACTATCGCTGCCGACGCGCCGGGATATGAGGTATTAATACTCACCACAGGCGGGTCAATATCTGGGTATTCACGCAGAGGTAAAGTTAAAAATGCCACAATACCAAAAGTGATTAACAAAAGATTTATTACCGTAGCAAAAACAGGCCGCTTTACTGAGAGATCAGATAAAATCACGATTTATTCTCCAAGACATTTACTGCCGCACCATCACGTAATTTTAAACCACCTTCAACAACAACTTCAGTACCCGCATCAACGCCGCTGAGAACTTCGACAAAGCCATAATAACGACGGCCAATTTCTAATGACTTTTTAACCGCTTTACCTGCTGCAACCACAAAGACAAAATGCTTATCTTCAATCGGAATAACCGCGCTTTCTGGTATTTGTAATACTTGCTCAACTTTCCGAACCACTTGCAAGTTTAACAACATGCCAGCTCGTAACTTATGATCAGCATTAGGAATTTCAGCTCGTACTTTTAAGGTACGAGTCACGCGGTCGATACGAGAATCTATCGAGGTTACTTTGCCAAAAAATACTTGTGATTTATACGCTGTATTCGTCGCTTCTATGCCTTGCCCAATAGTGACAGTCGTTAGGAAACGTTCAGGAATTGAAAAATCAACTTTAATGATACTTAGATCATCTAAACTGGTAATGACATCGCCAGCATTAATCAAAGCCCCAAGACTAATTTCACGAAAGCCTAGTTTGCCCGAAAAAGGCGCTTTAATAGTAAGTTCATCAAGCTTTACTCTTGCACTAAGTAGTTGGGCAGAAATTGCTTTAGTTTTTGCTTCTTGTTGATCAACAAGTGACTGAGATGTGGCTTTTTTTGTAAACAAATCTTGAAAGCGATTGAGCTGCGCGACAGATTCAGCAAGGTTAGCTTGTAACTCTTTAACCTTAGCAGCTTCCTCTTTGCTATTGAGACGTACTAAAATATCACCTTTTTCCACTGTGTCACCATCTTGAAAGGAAACATCAGTCACTAAATCTGAATACTTGCTGGTAATGAAAACTTGCTCGTTAGCCCGCGACGTACCAACAGCTTCGACAGAATCTTTAAATTCAGCCAAGGCTATCACCGAAGTTTTTACTGCGACAGTACGTTGATTTCGTTCTTTTTTTACTGTACTTTCAGGCCACAGTAAGTAAGCAAGCAAAGCAATTAATACTCCAATAAGTAATAAAAAAGGTAGGCGACGACTAATAGCAGTAGGCATAAAAAGCTCTCTAAATTTGCGAAAATTTCTAATAAGATTACTATAGCTTAGATAATGCAATCACTCGATACCGCTTAGCTTGGGATTTAAGGCTTTGGTCGCAAATTAGAAAAATAATTAACTTTGTGATTATTAAGATATAATTTAGCTATACAAACACCTGATGACGACTCATCAATATTCACTATTACGTCATATTTTACATTTTAAGGATTGAACTCGTGAAAATTATTGCCTCAATTATTATTGTTTTATTATTACTGAGTGGTGGTGCTCTTTGGTTTTTAGCTGGTGGCTCACTGAATGACTATATTAAAAATCAAATTGAAACAGTGGGTAGCCAGGTCACAGAACAGGCAGTTACTGTAAAAGCCGTTGATATTAAACTCTCGACTGGTGCAGGCAGTATTCTAGGGATCACGTTAGCTAACCCTGAGACCTATAGCCAACCCAATGCCTTTACGTTGGGAGAGATGACATTAGATATTAATTTAGAAAGTTTAACCTCATCACCTATTATTATTGATGCCATTGTTATCAAATCACCACAAGCTTTTGTTCAGTTTAGCGAAACTGGTGGCTCAAATATCCAAGATATTTTAGCTGCTATTGAACGCAACACACCTAAAGCTGATGAAGCTTCTACCGATACCACAGCTAGTGGCGAAGAGCCCAAAATAAAAGTCAGTAAAATTATTCTTGCCAGCACTGCACTCACCCTAGATTTAACAGCCTTTGGAAACAAAGAGCATAGCGCAACGTTACTAGATATTACCTTAAATAATATTGGTGGCGATGACGGTTTACCAGCAAGCCAACTAGGTAGTGAAATTGTTAAGCAAGCATTGTCTAAAATTTGGCAACAAGCGAAAGTAACGCAAAAGAAAAAATTAACCGATAGTGCTAAAGAAAAGTTAAAAGAAAAAGCCAAGAAAAAATTGACTGACTTATTTGGCTAATTTTAGTACTTTAGCATAACCAAACTTAACCAAGCGCAGCAACTGTGTTTGGTTAAGTTGTAAAAATAACCTTCCAAAGGACAAGTTGTAATGAAAGTAACTACCCTATTAAAACCATTGGCAATTATCTGCACCTTGTTATCGTCAAATTCAGCGAGTGCAAATCAGTTTGAAATTAGCGCCATGCTGGGGCAGATGTATGGCTCAGATCTTATTGCCAGCGATAATAGTGATATCGCTGTTGACTCCGCTCGCAATATTGCCGTTGGCTTTGCCTGGCAAGACAGTGTCAATGGTCAAGGGCAGATACTTTTAAACCGTGTTAGTCATGATTTTACCGGCCAAAATGGCGAAAGTGATGCGCTTGATATCACCTATGCTCACTTTAATGGCGTGGCCTTATTTCGCCAACAAAATTACGTTACTACCCTAAGTTTTGGTTTGGGTGGCGCCTATTTTGATGCCGATAAAGGCAGCGAAGAACTCTATCCCTCGGCAAGCGTTGCCTTTGGTACTCGCTATGAAGTGTCTCAAGATATGGCCATAGTGACCGAACTTCGCGCTTATGCAACATTGATTGATCAGGATGATGCTATGTTTTGCCAGCAAGAGGTCTGTAGTGCCAATTTTAACGATTCACTGTGGATAGACAGCACGATTTCCGTCGGTATCGCCATAAAATTTTAGCTTAACATTCATTTGTTAACTTTCAGCACTCGCTTAGAATAGCCTGTCTTTACTCACTTTACTCAAGATATACCTTGCGTAAAGTGATTAACACATCTGAGCGATAGCACTTTGCTGTTGGCGAAATTGATAATAAAAATGACGCCATTAATATCACTTCTACTTTAGCGTCAAAATGAAAAATTAGCTCACTTAATTAATCAAACTGGTATAAATTGACAAAAACACCACCGCTATAATTAATTTCAACGAAAGCTTAGTAAAAAATAAAGCTAATACCGGTAAATAATTGTTAAAAAATGACTTAAGTAACTTTGTTTTTTCTGGGCAAGCGCAGTTATCACGCTAATTTAATAACGTTCACTTACAAGCCATAAAAAGCAACAAGCACTATATATTGAACAAAAACTTGATCTAAACACCTATATATAGATATCGCACTTGTTTGTGACATTGTTTTTCTTATTATGAGTAAATCAATTCTCTCGATAATAAAAAAACCAAATCATGGCAGCTAAAAACAACATTCCGTCCATAAAAATTAAAACCTTCAGGTCAGCTAATACTTTACCATTACAGCCAGCATCACAGGATATTTGGGATAAAAAATATCGTCTAAAAGATAAGCACGGTAACAACCAAGAAGCTAATGTAAATGAGACATTTATTCGGGTTGCTAAAGCATTAGCGGCCATTGAAACTAAAGATCAAGCACAATGGCAAGCAAGGTTTCTTTGGGCTATGGAAGCTGGCGCCTATCCCGCAGGTCGCATTATTTCAAATGCCGGCGCAGAAAAATTTAAACCAGCAACATCAACTATCAACTGCACCGTATCAGGATCCATAGAAGATTCAATGACTGGTATTTTACAGCAAGTTCATCAAGCAGGTCTAACGCTTAAAGCCGGTTGTGGCATTGGCTATGAATTTTCAACTTTACGACCCAGTGGTGCTTATGTTGCAGGTGCCGGTGCTACCACCTCAGGTCCGCTGTCATTCATGGATATTTTCGACAAGATGTGTTTTACCATCAGTTCAGCCGGTGGTCGGCGTGGTGCCCAAATGGGCGTGTTTGATATCTCTCATCCGGATGTTAAAAATTTTATCCTCGCCAAACGTGAAGACGGGCGCTTACGCCAATTTAATCTATCTCTTTTGATCAGTGATGACTTTATCGAAGCGGTCAAAAATAACACTGATTGGCCGTTAAACTTTCCGCTAACACACAAAGAATACTTAGCAGACAATATCGATCTAAATGATAGCGCAACGGTACTGTTTAAAAAAAATCACTATCACGCAGACTTTATTAAGAATCACGATTACCTCTTAAATGCGCAAGGACTAATAGCCTGTAAAATTTATCAACGTATTCCCGCACAGCGTCTTTGGGATATGATCATGAGCAATACTTTTGATTATGCCGAGCCTGGATTCTTACTGATTGACCATGCCAACGAGATGAATAATAACTGGTTTTGCGAGCAATTACGTGCCAGCAACCCTTGTGGTGAACAAATATTACCTCCACACGGCGCCTGTTTGCTTGGCTCGGTCAATTTAGTGAAGTTTGTTCAGCAACCATTTTCAGCCCATGCCCAATTTGATTGGGAAAAATTTAGAGAAGTTATTCGAATATTCACCCGTATGCTGGACAACGTGGTTGAGATCAACGGTCTACCGTTAGCAGAACAGCGCTTAGAAATCGAAAATAAACGTCGTCATGGCATGGGTTATCTGGGCCTAGGCTCAGCATTAACGCTACTAAAAATACCTTATAACAGCCAGGAGGCAATAGCTTTTACCGAGGAAGTGTCAAAGGTACTGGCTATTACCGGCTGGCAAGAAGCACTTAACCTTGCGAAAGAGAAAGGTCCAGCGCCGATACTTCAAAAAACCTTTACTGTTGACCAAGCAATGCTCGACAAACGCCCGGAAATGGCGACGGATGGCATAAAAGTAGGCGATAGTATTAAAGGTGCGGTATTACATGCAAAATACAGTCGCTATATGCAAAGAATTGCCGAAGAGCAGCCAGAGTTAATTGCTCAACTTGCTAAAGTAGGAGCAAGATTTACTCATCACAGTTCTATCGCACCAACAGGTACTCTAGCATTAAGTTTAGGCAACAATGTTTCTAATGGCATTGAACCGAGCTTTGCCCACGAATATCATCGAAATATTATTCGTGAAGGTAAAAAATCAAAAGAGTCTGTTGCGGTCTCAAGCTATGAACTTTTAGCTTATCGAGCAATCATTAACCCTGACGCACTAGCTAATGCAACAGAAGGCGATAATCAATTGCCTAACTATTTTACCGTTAGCGACTCTATAAGCCCAGAAGCCCATGTGGATATCCAAGCCGCAGCGCAGTACTGGATAGATTCCTCAATTTCAAAAACCATTAATATTCCTACTGATTTTTCCTATGAAAAATTTAAAAATATTTATCTTTATGCCTTTGATAAAGGCCTAAAAGGCTGTACTACTTTCCGTTTTAACCCTGAAGTACATCAAGGGGTTTTGGTGAAAGAAACTGATTTGGAAAAAGTGAACTATGAATTTACCCTTGCTGACGGCACAACCATTACGGCCAAAGGCAATGAAGAGATTCATTACGATGGTGAAATACATAGCGCCGCCAATTTACATGATGCCTTAAAAGAAGGTTATTACGGCAAGCTTTAACAAAAAGATAAAATACTGGAAGCAACGATGATGAAAGAAATTACCCAGAACATTAGCGCCGCAAGAGTCAAACCAGCAGCAAGGTTAGAAGAGGTAGAAGTGGCAAACATTAACGGTCAACCGACGGTAAATTTAACTGAAAAAACCCTACGACCTGAAATGTTGGTGGGTTCAACCTACAAAATTAAACCACCAGTTTCAGACCATGCCTTGTATATCACGGTCAACGATATTTTATTAAATCAAGGGACTGCACAAGAAGTTAGGCGACCGTTTGAGATTTTTGTCAATTCAAAAAATATGGAATTTTATTCTTGGATCGTCGCATTAACTCGGGTTATTTCGGCGGTATTTCGTAAAGGTGGTGATTGCACTTTCTTAGTAGAAGAGTTAAAAGCGGTCTTCGATCCTAAAGGCGGTTACTACCAACCAGGCACCGGTGTTTTTATGCCATCGGTAGTTGCAGATATTGGTCACGTGATTGAAACGCATTTAAAAACATTAGACATGCTACCGAAAAGCGAAGTCGATATGCCCAAGCAAGCTTATTTGAAGCAAAAGTACCAAGCGGCGATAGCAGCAGGTGCGGCCGGAAATGAGAGTGGCAATGATAGTCACAAGCTTAACTTTCCTGCCACAGCAAGCAGTTGTAATAAGTGTTATCAAAAATCTGTGGTGTTACTCGACGGTTGCTCAACATGCCTGAACTGCGGTGATTCAAAATGTGGCTAATACTAATAAGCTTCTTCCGACTCTACGAGGTTTAAAAACTTATAGGCACAATTACATGGTTCTAGATTGAACCTAAGCAGCTATACAAGCGCAGATAACGCATTGATTATTTAGCTATACATATCATTGTTAAAGTTCGTGAATGCTGTTCAAAAATGTACCTAATATTTTGCTGTGGACACCACCATGGGTGGTCAAAATAGCGCGAACTAGGATGCCAGAGCCGAGAATGGATATTCTCGGTAACTGCTCTTGCATGACTTTGATATCCCACTTCTTGCAGGAGCCTTTTAAAGAGCAAAGCCTTATACTTTATTATTAGCTAGCGTGCTTCAAGAGATTTCATGCGATTCGATAACTGCCTATAATTTCTTTCATATAAGGCTCTAGGAATGCAGGAAGTAGAGTGACTCAGGAAGCCGACCATAACGCTAGATTAAGTTTAAATAGACCTCGCGCTAAATATTTGCCCTCTGTGACTTCTATTTAAACTAGAATATTTATTTCAAATTTAAGGCGATAACATCGCTGATATGTCAGCCGTTAATGACACAGTAGGACGCTCAATAATACGCCCCCTTTCTTTATCGCTTTGGTAAACAATAAAGCTTGGGGTAAATTTAATATTGTGTCTTTTCGCTGAACCATTCGGCTCTGACTTTTCATAATCGAGGGCGATTAAGCGATGAGAAATTGTTGAGTTTTCTGCAACTATTTTTAAAAATCTAGGTACTTCGCGGATACTATCATGACACCAAGTGCCAAAGTAAACTTCGATATGCACATCACTTGGCCAAGTTTTAATGGCCGCAATATCAAATTCAGACAACTGAAATAGCTGATAGCTCTGTTGAAAAGCTTGATGTTCAGTCATTAATTGTTGTTGGTTAACTTCACCAATGGCCATAGTGCTATCTTCTACATGGCTATTAGTACAAGCAGAGACTGCAATAATGATCATGCTGCTTATTAAAATAGTGCCAAGTATTCTCATTTTATTCCTTGTTTAACGGGGCTTTTTTAGTTTTTATTTCGTCGTTTTTCCTACCGAATAAAACATTATATCCGCAACTAATGAAAAAATCATTCTGCTAGGTAACTTAGCAAAAGATGTTTCCATGGTGCTCAATATTTTAATGTTTTTTTAGTTGGTCTGCTTTTATCAACATTGCCTTACTTTCCTGTAAGAAAATATCAGCATAATCACCAAACCAATCAGCAACTTGTGAAAACATCGCTGTGAATGCCGCCTTATCATCTAATTGCACATCTTCAAGTAATTCTAAAAATCGGTAGGCGAAGCGTTTCATCATAGCAACATTATCCTGATTGGCAAAAATAATATCGGTATAAAGTACCGGGTCTTGAGCAAATAAACGCCCGACCATGACTAACTCTAAACGATAAATAGGCGAGCTCATTTCCACCAATTGGGCGATATCAGCTCCTTCAGTCATTAAGTGATAACCATAGGCAATCGTGGAGAAATGCCGCATGACTTGCACCATAGACATTGCTTGATCATGTCTGTGCGCTTCAACAGGATAAATTTTTGCCCCCCAAACTTGGAACTGCTCCAATAACCAATGATACTGCTGTGGCAAGCGTCCTTCACAAGCAATAATGGTTTGTTTAACTAAACCAGTAACATCAGGACCAAACATAGGGTGTAAGCCGATAACAGGACCAGAATGCACTTTCATCATCTCATAGAGTGGCGCTTCTTTAATGCTGGTAACATCCGCTAAAATACAATGTTTAGGCAAGGCAGATAATTTTTGGATAACCATAGCAGTTAATCGAATCGGCACGGCAACAATAACTAAACTTGCGTCCGCTAAAATTTCAACACTATTAGGCCAGTCAGCTTGCTCTAACGTCTGCACTTGATAACCAGAGCGGGAAAATAAATCGACAAAAATCCGTCCCAATTGGCCATTACCACCAATAACAACGATTTTTTTGCAATCAGGGTTAACACAGCGATAACCACTCGCATCTTGACTGACATAAGAGTCTTGCATCAAACGACGTAAAATATCTTCAATTAATTCAGGGGAAAGACCTGCATCTATTGCTTGTTGGCGACGAATTTTTAACAGGCTAGCTTCACGATCAGGTGCAAAAATCGGCATACCCTCTGCACTTTTTAATAGCCCGACTTTTGTGGTGACAGCACGGCGTTTAGCTAACAATGCCACTAATTGACGATCAATTTCGTCAATTTCGTCGCGTAATTCCCCTAATTGATGTTCAAATGTCGGTTTGCTGTTCATTACAAATACTATTTCCTATGCAATCGTGGATGGATTAATTCGCTGTTTTAAAACGACTTCAAGCTTAGCGCTCGCCGCCGAAATAAGTTGTTCTGTCGTCTCGAAATCGATACAAGCATCAGTGACAGAAACACCATATTGCAGTTGCTCAAATGGTAATTCTGAACTTTGATTACCTGCATTGATATTGCTCTCTAACATAATACCAATAATCGTCTTATTACCAGCGCATATTTGATCAAATACATTATCAGCCACAATAGGCTGACGACGATAATCTTTATTAGAGTTACCGTGTGAGCAATCGACAACGATACCAGGCTCTAAATTTTGCTTGGCCAATTCTTGTTCACATAAAGCAACGTTCACTGCATCGTAATTTGGCTTTTGACCGCCACGCAAAATAACATGGCCATCAGGGTTGCCTGATGTTTTAATCAGTGCCACTTGACCTAGGCGATTGATACCCATAAATCGATGTGAAGACGCGGCAGACTGTAAGGCATTAATCGCAACGCCAAGGCCACCACTGGTGCCATTTTTAAAACCTATCGGCATAGACAAACCACTGGCCATTTCACGATGGGTTTGTGACTCTGTCGTACGCGCACCGATGGCTGACCAGCTAAATAGCTCAGCCAAATATTGTGGGCTAATAGGGTCAAGCGCTTCTGTGGCTAATGGCAGCCCTAACTCGGTTAAATAAATTAATAATTCCCGCGCTTTTCGAAGGCCACTTTCAACATCAAATGAACCATCCATATGTGGGTCATTAATCAGGCCTTTCCAACCAATCGTAGTGCGTGGTTTTTCAAAATAAACCCGCATTACTATGTATAAACTATCTTGATATTTATCGTGTAACTTTTTTAGTTGTCTGGCATAAGCTTTGGCCGCTTCAACATCATGAACAGAGCAAGGTCCTGCAATGACAAGTAAACGGTGATCTTGCTTATGAATGATATTAGCAATGATTTGACGAGCATTTTTGACAAAAACCCGGCCAGCTTCTGGCAACGGCAACGCTTCTCGTAAAGCATTAGGGGTAATTAAGACTTCTTCAGCATTAACGTGAATATCGTTAAGTCTACTTTTAGGCGCTGGCTTTGTATCAGCTGCAGTTAAATTAAGTTCTGACATGGTACTTTCCTGAATCTAGAGCAATAATATGAGTTTGCAAATAAGGTGTTTAATAAGCGGCTATCTTTTGCTACTAACAAGGACGCTAATTAAGTCGTTAACTAAAGTATGGGAGGTAATAATATCGATATTGCAGATAGTTCATTTTTTTAGCTTTATTAATGTAAATATAAGTTTACTGAATTTGTATCATTTATATTACACTATAATATATTTAGATACAGCCCTATTATGCAAATTTTAGTCATAAAAAAAGCGCCATATGGCGCTTTTATCTCAACAGTCTTTTAAAAATAATCTATCACGACAATTTAGCGGTGCACGATACGGTTTTTCACCAAGTGCTCAACGACAGCAGGTTCTGCTAAGGTTGAGGTATCTCCTAATGAATCAAGTTCATTTTCAGCAATTTTGCGTAGAATACGCCGCATAATTTTACCCGAACGTGTTTTAGGTAGTCCTGGCGCATATTGAATATAGTCAGGTTTAGCAAAGCGACCTAATTCTTTAGCGACAAATTCAGTTAACTCGGCTAGTAGCTCATCAGACTCTTTAGCATTAATCATTAAGGTAACATAGGCATACACGCCTTGACCTTTAATTTCATGCGGGTAACCAACAACAGCAGCTTCTGCTACCGCTGGATGTAACACCAAAGCGCTTTCAATTTCAGCGGTACCTAAGCGGTGACCCGAAACATTTAACACATCATCAACACGACCGGTGATCCAGTAAAAACCATCCTCATCTCGTTTCGCGCCATCACCAGTAAAGTAATTACCTGGGTATTGGCTTAAATAGGTTTGATAGAAACGATCATGGTCGCCATAAACACTGCGTAATTGACCCGGCCAGCTACCGGTCATCATCAATAAGCCTTGGTTTACGCCTTCTAGGGTATTACCTTCGGCATCAAAAAGTGCTGGCTTAACACCAAAAAATGGTTTACCTGCCGCTCCTGGTTTCATATCAACAGCTCCCGGCAACGAGGTAATCATGATGCCCCCGGTTTCGGTCTGCCACCAGGTGTCAACAACAGGGCAATTATTTTTACCGACCACTTCATAATACCAATGCCATGCTTCTGGATTAATTGGTTCACCTACTGTGCCTAAAATACGCAACGATGATAGATTCGCTTTTTCAACAAAACTATCACCAACACTCATCAAGGAGCGAATAGCGGTTGGAGCGGTATAGAAAATATTGACCTGGTGCTTGTCACACACTTGCCAAAAACGACTGGCATCAGGGTAAGTCGGCACACCTTCAAAAATCAGCGTTGTCGCGCCATTAGCTAAGGGTCCGTAAAATATATAAGAGTGCCCGGTGATCCAGCCGGCATCTGCCGTACACCAATAAATTTCACCATCTTTATAATCAAAAACATATTTATGGGTCATGGCGACATAAAGTAAATAACCACCACAAGTATGAAGAACTCCTTTAGGCGCGCCGGTAGAACCCGAGGTATACAATATGAATAACGGATCTTCTGCGTCCATCACTTCTGGCATACAAGTAGCCGGAAGTTTCGCGACTTCCTGTTGATAATTGACATCTATTTTGTCATTCCAAGCTACGTCACCACCAGTGCGTTGAACGACAATGACAGAATGAACGTTAGGGCAGTCAGCAACTGCCGCATCAACATTGACTTTTAATGGCATAACACGACCACCACGGAGACTTTCATCTGCTGTAATAACTACTTGACAATCTGCGTCAGTAATACGTGAACGAATGGCTTCAGTAGAAAAGCCACCAAAGACCACAGAGTGAACGGCTCCTATGCGGGCACAAGCTAACATGGCATAGCTAACTTCTGGGATCATCGGCATATAAATACAGACACGATCGCCTTTTTTCACACCACGAGCCTTTAATAAATTAGCAAAGCGACAAACATGGTCATGCAGTTCTTGATACGTTATTTTTTTATCTTCACTGGGATCATCGCCCTCCCAAATAATGGCCGTTTCGTTAGCTTTACTGACTAAGTGACGATCAATACAGTTATAACTGACATTGAGCTTAGCACCAGAGAACCATTTGATGTCAGCGGATTTGAGATCGACATCGGACACACGGTCCCAAGGCTGATACCAATCAATAAACTCTTCTGCTTGCTGAGCCCAAAAAGTATCAGGTTGCTCAATTGACTGTTGATACATAGCGTCATATTTCGCTGAATCAATATAAGTGTCGGCTTTAGCCTGCGCTAATATGGGATAACGACTTTTTAATGCTTGCATGCTTAATCCTTGATTTCTTCATATTTAATAGCTTTCTTAGTTTGAGTAATTAACTGCCATGCTTAATTATCGTGCTATTTTTAAGTTACCAATATCATAACTTAAGTTTTTGCATTGGAACACACTAGCAAAGTCGAAGATTAGTTAATTATTGCTCAAACAGCGAACAATATACCAAAACTAAAGTGAGACACGATGAAAATTGGCAAGTCTATATATTATGCCTACGTACTGATTAATCGGGAAAACACAATGAGTTCAAGAAAATATAAAATAAAAACACAGACTCTCCCTTGTTAGCCGTTTGCTTTATCCTAGCTATTATACTGTGCAAGCATAGGCTCTTGTTGCAATTATAGATAAGTTATAAAAAAACCTTTTAAACTCGCTATGGCAAAAATCAACAAGCGAAATAAATCACTTAAAATATGCCGTTAGTCGGACGATATACACCAGGATAAAATAACTTATCTCGTTATTTGGTTATTTGGCTATTGGTTATTGGTTATTGGTTATTCATTGGATTCAAATTTATCTTGCCAGTAATACAAACGAATCGGGATATCGAAACAGGTTTTGACAAAAGTATCTACATGCTCTTGACATTTACCTTGATATTGCCAGCCTAATTCGAGTGCTATTTGGATAGGCCTTGTAGCACCATCATTTTTTCGTCTTCAATAAACGGGGACTCTACCCCAAACCCTTGCATGAGTTTAACTTTAGCCGGTGGAATATCCTGCCAGTTATTCACTCTTGTAATGTGCAGATTTGGCTAAAGAAATAAATCGAACAATAGATCTGTGGTGAAGCTATTGCTTGTTTGGCTCGAAAATGAAAAAGCACACAGCATACCTAAGCAGCAAAGAAGGAAAAAGTGTTGAGGGATAAAAATCTGTGACTAATGTGGTTTTGCAAGTGCTATATACGCTCTCGTCCTTGAGTATAATGATTAAAGTAATGATATTATTGTATTGTTCTATGGCTTATTAGCGCACAGCTTAGACAATAACTTACCTGCTATTTTTATAGGAAAAATAACACAAAAAAGCCTGTATGGTTTCCCAAACAGGCTTTTCTCAAACTAGTTGATATTATTCTTATTAAAGAATAATTATCTTTTACCCAACTTCTCTTTGATACGTGCAGAACGACCTGAACGCTCACGAAGATAGTAAAGCTTAGCTTGACGTACATCACCGCGACGTTTGATTTCAATTGAATCAACGATTGGGCTATGTGTCTGGAATACACGCTCTACACCAACACCGTTCGAAATTTTACGAACCGTGAATGCAGAATTGATGCCGCGGTTTTTAATAGCAATTACAACACCTTCAAATGCTTGAAGACGTGATTTATCACCTTCTGTAACTTTTACTTGTACAACAACTGTATCGCCTGGGCTATACGCTGGTACATCTTTTTTCATTTGCTCAGCTTCAAGCTGCTTAATAATATTGCTCATAATACCTTCTTCCTAGGGTTCACAGTCATCAGTAGCATTTTTGTTATCAGTTTTAATAGCTGTTAACATTTTTTGCTGCTCCGCTGTCAGAGCTAGGTTAGTTAATAGTTCTGGTCTTCTAGTCCACGTTCTTTCTAACGACTGATATTGGCGCCATTGCCTTATATGTTCGTGATTACCACTTAATAGCACTTTAGGAACAGACTTTACCTCGTTTAGAGAAACGTCCATAACCTCTGGCCTAGTGTAATGTGGACAATCTAATAAACCGTCAGAAAATGAATCCTGTTCGGCTGATTGTTGATGTCCTAATACACCGGGCACAAAGCGTGCTACGGCATCGATTACATTCATAGCAGGTAGTTCCCCACCACTTAACACGTAATCTCCGACCGACCATTCTTCGTCAATTTCAGACTCAATTAGTCGTTCGTCTATACCTTCATAACGTCCTGCTATAAATATCAGTCGGTCATGTTGTGCTAATTCACGTACACCAGCTTGGTCCAATTTCCGTCCTTGCGGCGACAAATAAATAACCTTCGCTCTGCCCTTTGCTTTAATAAGTTCAGGGCTGCTATCTTCATCTGCAGCTTTTCTTGCAGCTTGAATAGCATCACGTAATGGTTGCACCATCATAAGCATCCCTGGTCCGCCGCCGTAAGGTCGGTCGTCCACAGTGCGATGTTTATCATGAGTAAAATCTCTTGGGTTCCACTTATGAAACTCAATTAAGCCACTACGAATCGCTCGGCCTGTCACCCCATACTCAGTAATTGCGTCAAACATTTCGGGAAAAAGGCTTATCACCCCAATCCAGATTTTCTTATTGCTAAGCATGTCTGTCGATACACTATTACTCAAGTTAGAAACCTGGGTCCCAGTCAACACAAATTTGTTTATCTTCAGCGCTGATCGAAAGTATAACTTGGTCCATTAAGTAAGGGATTAGCCTTTCTTTCTTCCCAAAGCCATCTTTCAGATTAGCTTTAACAACCAGTACATCGTTAGCGCCCGTTTCCATTATGTCGGAAACCTGACCAAGGTCGTAACCTTTGTCAGTAACTACAGCCATGCCGATAAGATCACGCCAATAAAACTCACCTTCCGGTAAATCTGATAGCACGTCTTCGTTGACAAATATTTCTGAACCAACAAGCTTTTGGGCCATATCGCGATCATCAATACCTGCAACTTTAACAACAAGACCATTGTTATGTTTACGCCAATCGGTAATATCTACTGATTGAATCTTATTCCCTAATTTTAAAGACCAAGGGAAATAGTCTAGTATGGCTTCTTGGTCATCTGTGAATGAATGAATTTTCAACCAACCCTTGATACCGTAGACTGCGCCTACTTTACCTAAAGTGACATCTTTACCAATAACTTCCACAACAAACTCCTAAAACCTACCAAGTTAATTAAGCTGCTTTTTGAGCATCTTTAACTAATTTGGCCACACGATCAGATACAGTTGCACCTTGACCAACCCAATGGTTGACACGGTCTAGGTCTAAACGTAATTTTTCCGCTTGACCTTGCGCTGTAGGATTGAAGAAACCAACTTTCTCGATGAATCGACCATCGCGAGAGTTACGGCTATCTGCAACAACAACCTGATAGAATGGACGCTTCTTTGCGCCGCCACGAGCTAAACGAATGGTAACCATATCGTCCTCTATATAATTTAAGTGTTAAAACGAATTTTCCAGACATTTCTGTCGACTAAGTGACAGAAAAGCTCGCGTATTTTACGCTTTTTTGCTGACAAAGCAACCTAAAGCTAGTATTAGATGAATTATTTCGACAATTAGTTACCGCCGGGATTAATAATAGCTATATAATCCACGGCTTAAAACTAAGCACTAAATCAACTGCACTGGCATAAGTACATTCTAAGTGGAAAACGATGACTCAACTTGCAAACAGTAATATAAAAGGCTTGATGCTTGCTTTGACCACCGCAATTATGTGGGGTTTACTGCCTTTGGCACTAAAATCTGTTTTGGTATTGATGGATGCTTATACCATTACTTGGTATCGTTTTATCTTTGCAGCATTTTTCGTTGGCCTATTATTAGTTGTTAAAAGAAAAATACCCAGCTCGGTTTTTCAGCATACGAGTTTAATGAAGCGACTTTTTTTTGCCGGTATATTCTTAAGCCTAAACTACATACTGTATCTCGTTGCACTGTATTTCATACCTGCAGAAACAGCACAAATGCTCATTCAAATGGCGCCTTTCCTAATGTTATTAGGCAGTGTCATTTTTCTTAAAGAACACTTTAGTCGCGGCCAAATGGTCGGTTCTTTGGTGTTAATGTCGGGTTTATTATTGTTTTTTAACCAACAGTTTATTGATAGTAGTAGTATGTCTAACGATGATTTTTTGTGGGGTTTTATTATTATGTTTGCCGCAGCAATCACTTGGGCGGCATATGCCATCATTCAAAAAACTATGTTGCGTTATTACAGCTCAAATCAAATCATGTGGTGTATTTATTTATTAAGCACGCTGTTTTTTTTGCCACTAGCAAGCCCAGAACAAATAACCTCACTAGATGATACCGCATTGTTACTATTATTTTTTTGCTGCGCCAATACACTCATCGCCTACGGCACTTTTGCCAAATCATTGGAATACTTACCGACAGCAAAGGTCAGTGCTACATTAGCAATAACACCTTTACTAACGGTAATTTTTGCCACTATCGCTGAACAATTTTGGCCAACTATATTTCAAGCGCAACATTTAAACCTACTCGCCTATGTCGGCGCGGGTTTGGTGGTCTTGGGCTCAATGCTAACCGCCCTTGGTGACAAAATATTAAATAAAAAGAATATAAACTCGCTAAAACATTTCTTAAGGCTTCACAGTAAAAGTACTTGATGTTACTGGCATCAAAACTGCTCGCCAACTACAAACATTAGGCGCATACAGAAGCTTAGCCTGATTAGCTCCTAATGGCATAAACAGGCTGTTTTATTTAAATATTTGAATAAGCTACTAGGACCTGAAGCTGTTAAGTTCAGCTTTTATTGGCTTTTTTTAATTTGATGATCAATTCAATATGAGGAATGAGGGCTTCTATTTCACTTATGTGTGCACGTAACGACACCCATTGCTTTAACTCTAATTTTCCTGAGTCTAGAATCGCTTCTTTTAATTCACCCACCAATGAGTTTTCATTTTGCTTTTCAATAAATTCATTGATATGTAGTAATTGATCTAAATCTTTTTGACTAATAATTTCTTTTTCTAACACCATAAAACATTACCTAAACTAAGTTACCTATATTTTCAGTGTAGTTTAGAAAAGAAAAAAGGTAACAATTTGCTAGCTTTTTTCTTTTGAAATAATAGTTTGGATTAATGTATTAACGTCCGAACATGCCACCGCCCATGCCGCCACCTGGAGGCATCATGCCCTTCATTGAACGCATCATTTTTTGCATACCCCCTTTACCCGACATTTTTTTCATCATTTTTTGCATTTGGGTAAATTGTTTCAGTAGTTTATTTACATCTTGTATCTGTGTCCCTGATCCTGCGGCGATACGACGTTTACGTGAGCCTTTAATTAACTCAGGTCGTGTTCGCTCTGCTTTAGTCATAGAGTTAATCATGGCTTCCATACGAATAGTCACTTTATCATCCATCTGGCCCTTAACTTGTTCCGACATATTACCCATACCCGGTAATTTATCCATCAAACCCATCATGCCACCCATACTTTTCATTTGTACGAGTTGATCACGAAAGTCTTCTAGATCGAAACCTTTACCACTTTTTACTTTTTTCGCTAATTTTTCTGCTTGTTTACGATCAACCTTCTGCTCGACTTCTTCAATTAGAGAGAGCACATCTCCCATACCAAGAATACGAGAAGCAATTCTATCCGGATGAAAAGGTTCTAAAGCTTCAATTTTCTCGCCAACACCCATAAACTTAATCGGCTTGCCGGTAATATGACGAATTGATAACGCCGCGCCACCGCGAGCATCACCATCAGTTTTAGTTAAAATAATGCCAGTTAATGGCAAAGCATCATTAAAGGCTTTTGCGGTGTTAGCCGCATCTTGGCCAGTCATAGCATCAACGGTAAACAGGGTTTCAATCGGGTTAATGGCGGCGTATAATTGTTGGATTTCAGCCATCATTTCGCCGTCAATATGCAATCGTCCGGCAGTATCAACAATCACAACATCAAAAAAGTTTTTCTTGGCGTGATCAATAGCACTGTTGGCAATATCAATAGGCTTTTGCTTAATGTCACTGGGGAAAAAACCAACATTAATTTCAGTCGCTAGCATTTCCAACTGCTTAATCGCCGCTGGACGGTAAACATCGGCGCTGACCACTAATACTTTTTTCTTTTCACGTTCAGTTAAAAATTTAGCAAGTTTGGCAACTGAGGTGGTTTTACCCGCACCTTGTAAACCAGCCATTAAGATCACTGCTGGTGGTGTTGCTTTTAAATCTAGGGCTTCATTAACTTCACCCATAGCCGCTTCAAGTTCTTTTTGCACAATTTTTACAAAGACTTGCCCTGGCGTTAAACTTTTTGAAACATCTTGCCCTACCGCACTTTCTTTTACTTTAGCAATAAATTCTCGGATAACAGGTAGCGCGACATCAGCTTCTAACAACGCCATTCGTACTTCACGTAAAGTATCTTTTATGTTGTCTTCAGTTAAGCGACCACGGCCACTGATATTTTTTAGTGTTTTGGTTAAACGATCGGAAAGATTTTCAAACATAAAGGACTCAAATATTAACTTTGCGCAAAAAATTAGCTCTATTATACCCGTACAATTAATTAGCGAAAGTAGAAGTTATGCTTTTTAAGTTAATGGCTGACAATATTTAGCGCGTAAAGCAGCTAGCCTAGCACCCAATAATCACGAAAAATATTCTGACAAACTATCGATAACGACATCACTTTTCCAATAAGTGTAAGTACCTTTATGTTTTATTTGCACAGCTATTGCAACTCAGTGACCAAGTAGCCCACGGTTATTACTCGGTTTACTTATTGTAGGCTTAATGAAAGCTCGGGTACCGACTAATTTGTTAAGCCCGCATTTAGTTCATAGAAATAAAGCGGTTATCAAAGCGGTGTTTATTGGCCTACCCCTATATTCATATGGCATGATCCCGGTGGCGATCGAATTACAACGTTCAGGCGCATCTGCTGCTGCCACTTCAGCATTTGTTAGTCGCCACCTATTACAGCAGAATTTATTATGACAGACATTTCTCCTGGCACCGCATTAATGTTTATGATGGCAACGCCTGCAACTAACATTTCAACCTTAGGTGTTATCAACACTGAAAAGGATAGTTGCGTATTAATAAAGTGTCTACTCGGCATTAGTATTTCAGCTCTTAGCTTTGGCTTATAATTAGATTGGGGACTGAGCTACTTTAAGATTGGTACTAGCCAACAAATGCAACATAACCTCGAATTGCTACCTTTTTGGTTTGGCTTAACTTGTCCAGCAATACTGACATTCCTAGCGGTTAAACCCTTACGTAAACTATTGATATAAAGTAAACAATAATGATGGAGTCTGGTCGCTATTCTGCTAGAATCGCAATATTAACCAGCGGTGTTAATTAACTTATATATAGGCAGTTTTTATTTTTCGGAGCGCTTTGTGGAATTTTCAACTATCAGTTCATTTACGGCCTTTGTGTGCTATAGCGCCGCGACGCTATCAATTTTATCTCGGCTATTTCATCCCAAAGGGCCAAATTTAATTGTTACACTTATTTTTGCCAGCTTAGCGATAATTTTTCATGCCTTAGCTAGCTCACAGTTTTTGTTACCGCAAAACAACCTAAATTTCTCGTTGCCTAATGTGGTTTCTCTAGTCAGTTTAATTATTACTTTAGTTATTTCAACGGCTGCACTGCGCTTTAAAGTTAACTTACTACTCCCCGTGGTTTATGGTTTTGCTGGTCTCTGGCAGCTCAGTATGATTTTTATTTCCCCGATAGGGAATATAGAAATTGTCACCGATAAGCTCGCTATGTTGAGCCATATTACCTTGGCCCTTATTGCTTATTGTATTTTAGTTATTGCAACTTTGTATGCCTTCCAAGTCGCCTATATCAATATGAAGTTGAAAAGTAAAAACTTACAAGCAGTAAGTCAATTGCCACCTTTAATGCAAGTTGAACGACAACTATTTACTATTTTACTTTTAGGCAGTATCTGCTTGCTGAGCAGCCAAATATTTGGCTTTGTCTTTCTTGACGCCATGATCGCGAAAGAAAATGCTCATAAAACAATTCTATCGCTCATTGCATGCGCACTTTATTTTCTTATCTTATGGGGGCATTTCAAGCAAGGTTGGCGTGGCCAACGTGTCTTGACTTTAACGGTCATTGCAACCTTTACCCTTACTTTAGCCTATTTTGGCAGCCGATTTGTGAAAGAATTTCTCTTATTATAACTTTTAAGGTATAAGTTAACTTTGTATTACTTTTCCAATTTGGCATTGTAATATGCGTCATAAATAATAATAGGATCCCTTTTTTGGATAACATCTCTACCGATATGCTGTTTGTCGTGCTTGGCATTCTCATATTTATATCAGCCTATTTCTCTGGCTCTGAAACAGGCATGATGTCGATTAATCGTTATCGGTTAAAGCACTTAGAAAAACAAAACCATCGTGGCGCTAAGCGTGTTAGTAAATTACTGGCAAAACCAGATAAATTAATCGGCTTGATCCTCATTGGTAACAACCTAGTCAATATTTTTGCAACGCTTATTACCGGCATAATAGCACAACGTTTATATGGCGATGCTGGCGTGTTTTACGCGGGTTTGCTACTAACGTTAGTGATTTTAATTTTTGCCGAAATAACACCGAAAACATTGGCCGCATTGTATCCAGAAAGAGTCGCTTTTCCGAGTTCACTTATCCTTACGTTACTTTTAAAACTGCTTTACCCTTTCGTAATCGCGGTAAATTGGATCACCAATGGCATTTTAGCTATGTTAGGGATTAGCTCAGAGCAACGAGAGCAACACAGCTTAAGTTCTGAAGAATTACGTACCGTAGTTAATGAATCAGGCGCCATGTTGAAAGCTAGAGATCAAGATATGCTGGTTGGCATCCTCGATTTAGAAAATGTCACTGTCGAAGATATTATGATCCCGCGTAATGAACTTGTGGGTATAGATATCAACGATGAATGGAAGCGCATTCAAAAACAACTCACACAATCAAATCATACCCGGGTGTTATTATATCGTGACAGTATTGACGATGTAGTCGGTTATGTTCATATGCGTGATGCATTACGATTAGTGTCGAAAGAACAATTTACCAAAGCTACCTTATTACGTGCTGTGCGGGAAATTTACTTTATTCCTGAAGGCACACCACTTAACATACAACTATTAAAATTTCAACGAGCGAAAGAACGTTTAGGCCTTGTAGTTGACGAATATGGTGATATTCAAGGTTTAGTGACATTGGAAGACATTCTTGAAGAAATCGTTGGAGATTTCACCACAACAATGACGCCAACATCCAGTGACGAAGTAAACATTCAGCCCGATGGCAGTTACTTAGTTGATGGCAGTGCCACGGTACGTGACGTGAATAAAGAAATGACCTGGAGTTTCCCAACGGACGGCCCAAAAACTATTAATGGCTTAATTTTGGAATACCTAGAAGATATCCCCGAAGCAAATTTAAGCGTTAGAATATCAGGCTATCCACTTGAAATTATCGAAGTGAAAGATAATATGATCAAAACGGTCAGAATTTTACCCGATTTTTATGACGGTGAAGTCTCAGAATCCTAAAAGTTAAGCGACTGCTCGGATTATGCCACAGTTGATAATAAATCGACTGTGGTTGTTTTGTACTATGACTCAAAACATTCATCAACCATAGCATTTATTAACCATTAACTTGACGCTCATCTTCCCTCCCAAACGCACATCACCACGGGTTTTCTATAAGAAGTAACATTTACAAAAGGTTCTTATCAACTCTTTTTTTAGAACATTTTGTGGATAGAACTAATTACATAGAAAGTTAGTAACAAAGTTATACACAGCTTTAGATCTTACGATCAATTTTCCACAATTTCTGTGGATAACAAATGCAAGCCCTGTAAGAAATAGGCTTTGTATTTTGCAATCAATTTTTCGCGAAAACATGAATTTTTTAAAAAAAATTAACGACTATAATTCCCAGCCCTTACTCACCCTTGGATTGCTAAAAATCAAGGCTGTTAATATAAATTTTGGCAAGAACTATGCGATATTTAATTAGCAATAAAGGCATAATCAATAAAGATAAATGAGATTAACAACGATAAACCCGTGTTATAGCGAATGGAGAAATTTGCTCTGCTCTTCGATAGCAGAAAAAAGCTTACCGATGTAGCGATTAAATATGAATATTAGAAAAAAAATTTAATCTTGCTATAGATACCCGCTGACTAAAAGTCAGTCTGCGAATATGCTGGTTGAACTAATCAGCAAAAAGTAAACGCCATAGCCAACCGTGATCAAGTTCTTTTTCACAACTTTTCAGCTGACTGGCGTAGCGCTTAGCGCGACTATCAACTTTTTGAGCTACTTTAACTAACCAGGCCTTTTTCTTATAACTTTTACGTTTAAAACCGCCCCAACCTTCATGGTAATTTAAATACTGTCCGTAACCGTCCCACTTAGAGACTTTATTAATTTTTTGCGTTTTAAAAATAAACCAGCCCATAAAGTCGATGGCATCTTCAAAATCATCACGATCAGCACCGCCATTATCAGTTTCCCGAATATAATCCTCCCAGGTCATAGTTTTTGCCTGTGAATAGCCCGAGGCGGTACTAACCCGCCCCCACGGAATAAACCCTAACAGATAATCTTTAGGTGGCAATGCATCGGCTTTAAAAGAGCTCTCTTGATACATCATACTCATCGGCACATGAATGGGTACACCCCAACGTTCACGCATATCTTTTGCGGCAAAATACCAGTCTCTATGTTCGCGAAATATTTCACACAAATTTTCAGGGTTTTTAGGCGGACTAGTTGCACAGCTAGATAGCGTTATGCAAGTTAACGTTGAAATGATAAGTGTTTTAAAAAAAGTCATGCACGCTGTTACTTAGATTTGAGTAATAATATCATGCCAGAATATTTTCTAACTTTCAGGTTAAAGTCGTCATTTATTACACTTTTTTATCCGTAAGTTTCAATAACCAGCAACGAGTCTTAATAAGACTAACTAGAGAAAATGGCATTAATCTAATGCGTTTTTTAAATGATAAAAAATTTAGCAAAACTCAGGAACTATTTATATTTTACACACTCATAGTAAGTGAGAGAGTTATTCCCTGTAGTGTTTTTATCTTAGATAGCACATTTATTTCATCATAAATGTGTTTTTTTTTGCCTAAATTTTATTTGAACAACGATGATGAATTAAATAATCTCAGGTCAGTTGCAATAACTCACTACTGCAATTAATGTTATCTAGCGCTTAATTGGCTTAGGAAAGACATTGTTAAATGTGGAGTATTTTAGGTAAATAAAAAATATAAAAATTTATTGCACATAAAATGAACTATTTTAAAAAGTACGAGTCAAATTACTTGAAAGCAAAACCTCCCTGGACTGCTTTCTTATTATTTACAGCGCGTTACCCTAACGCGCTATTTTTTTGCTTAAACTTTATTAGCGAATACTGGAAGCCACAAAGCTTCATCATTCAAAGCTTAGCGCTAAGTTTTTAATTAAGAAAAGTAATCTTGTAAAAAAGCATCAAAGTCTAGTGTGTCACTCATTTCAATCGCTGACTGCTTTTGTAATGACTCTGCGGCGGTATGAGTAAAATATTCAACATTAAACTCTTGGTAATCATTCGCTAAAAGTTGCTGACGATACTCAACGGCCTTGCCTAAAGCTATTTTTGTTAACGATTGATTTTCATGCACCACTGCCGCTAAAACTTGTGCCGATGGTGTTAAACTAGCATCGCTAATTTTTTTCGCTTCAGCCATTAAAACTGCACGGTATAACTGGCTATCATTAGCTTGATCTAATAACTTGGCAATAGCAGCCATCTGCGTGAAAATCTCACCCCCCCATTGCTGGACCGATTTATCTTCAGCATTATCTTTTAATAATAGTGCAGGATCGCGGCCTCGCACTACAACAGCATCCATATTATCTTCACTGATTGCTTGTTCACTACAGGTAAGAATGGGACTATTTTCGAGCATACAAAAAGTCAGAAACACATCTAAAAATCGAACTTGTTCAACCGTAATGCCTGTTGAGGAAAACGGGTTAACGTCAAGTGCCCTAACCTCGACATATTCTACGCCCCTATTCTTTAACGCTTGTGATGGTTTTTCACCGGGCTTAGCGACACATTTAGGTCGTACTGGCGCGTATAATTCGTTTTCTATTTGCAAAACATTACTATTGAGTTGCTGGTACTTGCCATCAACTTTGAGACCAATTTTTTCAAATTTTTTCGAGGGTAAATTTATCGCGTTTTTCACCCCGTCTAAATAACCAGACAAATTGTTATAACAAATTTGCAGCGAAGACTGCTCACTATTGGTATAACCCAAATCACTCATACGCAACGACGTAGCATATTCCAGGTACATATAACCTTTATCGGTTTTTTTAAACGGTAAATCAGTGGGTTTATTTTTTAGAAAAGAGCCACAAACAGCAGGTGAACTGCCGTACAAATAGGGGATCAGCCAGCAAAAGCGTTTATAATTCCTTAACAGTGCGAAATATTTATCTGAAATATAGTCGTCAAGTTCATCAGTATTTTTTTCGATTAATTGCAGCGACTGAAAGAAACTTTTTGGAAAAGAAAAATTAAAATGTATGCCCGAAATAACTTGCATCATACTGCCATAACGATTTTTCAAACCTTGGCGATAAACAGTTTTCATTTTACCTATGTTAGATTTTCCAAACTGCGCTAGGGGTATTTTATCGTCATCCTCAACAAAGCACGGCATGCTCATCGGCCATAAAAGCTCACCATCAAGCTGACTTAAAGTAAACTTTTGCACATCTTCAAGTTGGGCAATAACAGTCTCAGGTTTATGGCTAACTGGAGTGATAAATTCCAGCAAGGTTTCTGAGTAGTCTGTGGTAATGTTCGGGTGTGTTAACGCCGCGCCTAACTTTTCACTGTGCGGGCGCTCAGATAAACGTCCTTCTGGCAGCACTCGAAGTGCTTCACGCTCTATACCTCGACCAAACTGGCTCAAAGAAGTAATGTGTTTTTCTTGAGCAAAAGCCGAGATATATTCGTTTAATGATAATGTCAAAATGATTCCTGATGCGTTACGCCAGTGAGTAACTGTTATTTAAGGGTGAAATGTGAATTTTCAATGCCTACCATGATTTATTATTAGCTAAATGCCAGCTAGCTCAAACAAATAAAGTGTCAACAAAGATGTCTGAATTTAATAACCCAGGGTAAACTCAGCGCCTGAACATGATAAAATATACGCTATATTGCGTTATTTATCTTTATCTGTCTCAGCTATTGACCCGACTTATTATAAGTTTATTGCTTTTAGTTAATTTTTTTTTACTAATATCTGCAGCCTATACAGTTTCTTATTACCTAAGCTTGCGGTAAAGTTAGGGACTTTGCGCGCTAAACACAACCCACCAACATAAAATAATAATAATAAAGGTTTACTATGCAAGACAGCATTTTTAGTCTCCTCCCACCACTTGTTGCCATTGTCATTGCCATCTGGCGAAAGAATGCGCTTTTTGCACTTTTTTGTGGTGTCATGCTTTGTTATTTAATGATAGCGAATGGCCAACCTATTGATGGTTTAACCGGTACAGCCGTCGGTATTGCTAGCGTATTTACCGCCATGGGTAACGTGTATATTATTAGTTTTAGTTTGTTAATTGGCGCGTTAGTGACTTTAATGAATCAATCTGGCGCAGTAAATGGCTTTATTAATCACCTTGCCTCATTGAATTTGGTGAAAAATAGCCGACAAGCCAGTATGTTGCCAACAATCATCGGAACCACCATATTTACCGACTCCAATCTCAGCATGTTTACCGCTGGCATGGCGAGTCAAAAACTATTCGACCATCACAAATTAAGTCGAGCTAGGCTGGCTTATTTGGTTGATTCAACCTGCGCTCCAGTCAGTATTTTATTCTTAATTAATGGCTGGGGTGCCTATGTTTTAGGCCTGTTAGATGGCTATTCATTCGATGACCCTGTCGGTATTTTAATTGGCACCATTGGCTATAACTTTTACGCGATTATTGCCGTTGCTTTAGCTTACTACACCGCCTTTAGCGGTAAAGTTTATGGCCCGATGAGACACGCTGAATCATGGGTATCAGAAAATCAACAAACAACCGTAGATGCGCTAGCTCCCGCACGTATTATGTGGTTGCCGATGTTAACGTTATTGATGGGTACTTTTATTTTACTTTGGCACACTGGAGATGGTGATATACGTCGTGGCTCAGGTGCTTTTTCAGTATTTTGGTCTGTGGTTATCGCCTTAATATTTTTAGTATTGCTAATTGTTAGTCACCAACTGATGCCACTTAGTAAAATTTATAAAGCAATAATCACCGGTATAAAATATATGTCGCCTGCGGTAGCAATTCTGGTGTTATCCTTTGCTTTTGGTGATGCCATTAAAGCCCTAGGGACTGGCGTATATGTCAGCCAATTAATTAACGTTGAAGTACCATTATTTCTCATGGCACCAATTTTATTTATTGCTGCGGCAATAATGGCATTTGCTACCGGAACGTCGTGGGGTACCTTCGCGATACTTATTCCCATTGCTGTACCTATTGCACAACAAAGCGGCTTACCTATTGAGTTTTTAGTCGCCGCAGTACTTGGCGGTGGTATTTTTGGTGATCATGCATCGCCGATTTCTGACACCACAGTTGTTGCCTCAATTGCGAGTGGTTGTGATCACTTTGAGCACGTTAAAACCCAGTTACCTTATGCCATAGTCGGCGCCGTGTTAACGTTAATTATTTACGTCTTTATTGGTCTTACTCTTTAATGGCTGAGCACCTGCTTACGATTATCGATCATCAAGCTGACTTTGTTGTGCTCGACAAACCGCAAGATGTGAGTTTTCATGACGAAGAAAATATCGGCAGGGGCTTATTTTCGTTAATAAAAGCTCAACTTAAAAGCCAATTGTCCTTAACTGAACTTTACCCTGTGCATCGTTTAGACAAGATGACCTCTGGGTTGATTATCGTGGCAAAAAATAGCACGACAGCGCGAGCGTTCCAACAATTGTTCGAACAGCATCAGGTAGAGAAATACTATCTGGCCATTGCTGACGGTAAGCCGAAAAAAAAGCAGGGGTTAATTAAAGGTGATATGGAAAAAAGTCGTAGGGGCATGTGGAAGCTACTAAGAACCCTGGATAACCCAGCAATCAGCCAATTTTTATCTTACACTATCGCGCCAAAACGACGGCTGTATTTAATCAAACCGCATTCAGGTAAAACCCATCAGATCAGAGTGGCACTTAATAGTATCGGCGTACCCATACTCGGTGATCCGCTGTACAATACAACAATAAGTACTGATCGAGGCTACTTACACGCCTTTGCTATACGTTTTACCCTACACAACCAAGAATACCAATACTGCTTAGCACCAAAGGTTGGTCATGTTTTCAACCAGAGTTCAGCGCTTGAGGTTATTAAACAACTAACACCACCTTGGCAGCAGACATGGCCAGCACTTTAAATTAAATGATTAACTGGTGAAAGTGCAGTAAAAAGGGAGCTAAATAGCTCCCTTTTTAATCTCAAACTTTAACTATATTTCTTACAGTGAATGCCAGAACACAATACCGATTGCCGTTGGGCAAACAAATTTTGTATACCACGGCCAAATTTTCCAAAACAACGAATGCTCAACCATATCATTACCTTGTTTAAGTTCAGTTAAAATATCGTTACGGAACCAAATCCAACCAACAAACACACAGCACAACATCGCTATTAAGGGTTGACCATAGACGGTAGAAATTGAAATGACTAAACCAAAAAGGGCATCAAAGTTAAGCACAATTAATGCGCTTAAGATAAAAATACCCAAGCCAATAATGGTGGTCGCTTTTTTCCGAGCAATATTGTGGCGTTCGACTGCGTAGGAGACTGGGCCTTCTAACATTGAGATACTTGAGGTTAACGCCGCAATTGACATTAAAACAAAGAAGCCAAAACCAACAAATAAGCCGATCGCGCCCATGCCATTAAATAAGGTAGGTAACACATCGAAAACCAAGTTAGGACCAGAAATGAGACTGCCATCTGCGCTAAAAATTGCCACACCTTGTGCTTGCGCAACGTACATCGATGGAATAATCAGTAAACCCGCTAAAAAGGCGATAGAGACATCAATTAACGTCACTTGTGCGCCAAGTGATACTAGGTTTTCTTTTTTCGATATATATGAGCCGTATATCACCATAACACTGGTGCCTAACGACAAAGAAAAGAACGCTTGACCTAATGCACTGATCAATAGGTCCGGTTCAAATACACGTGAAATATCCGGGTTTAAATAAGCGGCAAAGCCTTCTTGAGAACCTTCTAACGTAAAGACATAGATAATTAATAAAATCAGCAAACCAATCAACATCGGCATGAGGCGCTTAGACCACTTTTCAATGCCCTGCTCTACACCGCGGCGAATAATCGCTATCGTGAGCATCATAAATAAAGCCGTAAAAATTAAGTTACGCTCAATTGATTGTGACGTTAGCCAACTTGAAGTCTCATTAAAACCTAATAAAGTCGTAATAGGCTCAATGGCATATGACATCATCCAACCAGCTAAAATACCATAAAAACTTAAAATCAACGCAGCACAAATAATACCGCCAAAGCCAACAACAAAAGCAAAGCGCTTGTGAAAAATATTTCGTGATATTTTTTGCAATGACGTGACCGCATTTGCTTGGCCATATCGCCCTATCAGAAGTTCTGCCATAAATGCCGGATAGGCTAAACAAAACGCAAGCACCAAGTAGACCAGCACAAAAGCGGCTCCGCCATTACTTGCCGTTTGTGTTGGAAAACCCCATATATTACCTAACCCTACGGCAGAACCCGCAGCAGCCATGATAAAACCTATACGAGAACTGAACGCACCTCTTGAAGCAGCCATTTAAAATCATCATTATTATTATTTGAATAAGCTAATTTACTTAAAGTATTAGCAAAAAAACAGCGTTTATTAGTAAAAAGCATCGTGAAAGTGCTTTTAATGAATGGTTTTACCGTAAACATTTCATTACTGGTCAAATTACAGACAATATATGTTCACGTTCATATATTGTCATCACACTTTAAAAACAAAAAAGAGGCCTCAGCCTCTTTTCAAATACAATGTTAACTTACCGGTAAATGACTAAATGATTACCGCTTTAATCTTTAAAGTTATTAAACTGAAATGACTGTTCTAATTCTGTTTCTCTAAGTAACTGCATCACGGCTTGCAGATCGTCACGCTTCTTACCGGTAACGCGCACTTGTTCACCTTGAATTGACGCTTGTACTTTTAACTTACTATCTTTGATCAATTTAACCACTTTTTTGGCAACCGGTTGCTCTATGCCTTCTTTGAAGGTAGCTACTTGATTATAGTTTCGGCCCGAACTTTCAATACCGCCTAGGGTTAGTGCTTTAGCGTCAACATTTCTTTTCACCAGTTGTCCGCGCAGCACATCAGTCATTTGCTTTAATTGATGGTCAGAATCCCCTTTCATAGTAACGGCAGGGCTTTTCCACTCAAAGCTTGCCTTGGCGTCGCGAAAATCGTAACGGGTTGCTAATTCACGATTAGCATTATCTGTTGCATTTTTTACTTCTTCCAAATTAATTTCGGAAACAATATCCATTGAAGGCATGATGATTCTCTATCTAACAAAAATTAGTCATATATTATCAATATATGAAATTAATACCAATCTAGAAGATGACAAATTACTACTTTACATGGCAATTAAGCGTTTAACCCAAAAGAACAGTGATAGTTTTAGTTGCTTCGCCCTGATATGATAAACAGCATCTTATTTTATAAAGCTCAATGACCAACACCTTAATGAAAAGTCGCTATCATTTATCAATTCTCGCCATCATTGTAATTCTGTTCTTTTGCCTTTATTTTAGTTCTAACGAATTTCAACGTTTAGTTTTTCGCAGTACAGAAATCGACTCTATTGGTCATATTGTCAGTTTTTTTTGTTTGGCTTGGGTGTTGCATAGTATCTTAAAACTGCCGTTATTTAATACCATGTTAACCGTGGCTTTTTATGGCGTTTTAACCGAATTAGGGCAGTATTATCTGGGCTTTCGCAGTGCACAATTTAGTGACTTTATTTCTGATTTAATCGGCATTGCACTGTTTGGCGTTATAAAGTGGTCCATTCTGATGTATCGTAATAGATCCAGTAATAGGCGGTAATAATGAACATTACGATCGTTGGCCAAGGTGCAATGGGCCTACTTTGGTATCACCAATTAGCTAAAGATTCTAGCAACCATCTAAGCCTAGTTTGTTCATCTCGTATTAAATCTGTGCCTAAAACCACAATTTTTAGCGATATCAACAACGAAATAACCCGTAAACCTTTAACCTTAGCCAACAACTCCGCCTTGTACAACGCAGAGCTCATTTTAATCTGTGTAAAATCTTATCAGATCGAATCAGTGTTAATGACATTAGCAGAGCAAATCAACGCCAGCGCTACAGTCATCTTTTGCCATAATGGTATGGTCGACGTCAACCTGTTCGCCCCATTAAAAAACGCTTGTTATGCATTGCTAACCACACATGGCAGTAAAATAGTTAAGCCGTTCCATGTTCAGCACACGGGCTTAGGGCATAATGATTTAGGGTTAATAAGTGGCAAAGCTAAGCCTGAAATACAAGAAAAACTCCTAGCCACACTGACAAGGGCTTTGCCCTCACTAACTTTCAGCAATAATATTAAAGAGCAGCAATGGCTCAAACTGGCAATTAATTGTGTTATCAATCCAATTACTGCCATTGATAATGTTGAAAACGGTCAATTACTTAACGATAAATACACCACAGTAATTGATAAATTACTCTCAGAGATTATTATTGTCGCCGCGGATGAAAATGTTAAATTTGACTTTAATGAACTACAAGAAAGCGTAAGGCAAGTAGCGAAATATACCGCCAAAAATTGCTCTTCAATGCGCAGTGATATCCTACAAAAACGTAAAACCGAGATTAACGATATCAATGGCTACATTGTCCATTTAGCTAAAAAAATCGGTTTTTCGGTCCCCGAAAATGAAAAGCTAATACAACAAGTTAAAATGCTGGAAATATAATCATCACTGGCTTTTAGCATAAAAAAAACCTTTAAACAGTTGCTGGTTTAAAGGTTTTATTGTTAACGACTTTCGCTTTACTTATGGACGATAAACTTTTACGTTAGTAAAACCAGCCCCTAATAAATACAGAGCCTGCAATTTACTCATTACCCCCTGATCACAATAAAGTAAGTAATCTTTAGACTTATCTAAATCGCCAAATTGAGTCGTCAACTTGTAGAAAGGTAAATGCATAATTTCTACACCTTCTAGCTCTAACGGATTGTCATCTTCTTCTTCAGGACTACGAATGTCGAGCACTACCGAATTAGCCGGAATGTTATCTAACGTATCAACCGCATGAATTTCCGCTTCACTTTCTTTGCCAATATCACGAATATCAAATATGCGAGTTTCTGCAATAACTTTGTCGAGAATAGCGAAGTCAAAATTGGCCTCTTCTGCTTCAACTTTCGACAATACCGCTTTGACTGTTGGTTTTTTAGAAATAACACCACAATATTCGGGAATAGTTTTAGCAAAATCTTCCGTGCCAATTTGACGTGCTATATCAATAATATCTTGTTTATCGTAGGCGACTAATGGTCGTAAAATCAGGGTTTTTGTGACGCGGTCAATGACATTCAAGTTAGTTAAGGTTTGACTAGATACCTGTCCTATTGCTTCACCCGTGACCAAGGCTTGAATGCCCATTTTTTCGGCTATTTTTTCGGCAGCTCGCATCATCATACGTTTAAGCACAACGCCCATTAGACCATTTTCAATATTTTCTAATATTTCGGCAACGACAGGTTCAAAATCTACCGCAAAAAATTTCACTCGATGTGAAGCACCAAATTTATTCCATAAATAGTAACTGACTTGTTTAACGCCCACTTCGTGCGCTGCTCCACCTAGATTAAAGAAACAATAATGCGTGCGAGCACCTTTCTTGATCATTTGATAGCTAGCAACACCTGAGTCAAAACCACCTGACATCAGTGATAACACATCTTCTTGCGTGGCAATCGGGAAGCCGCCCATACCCTTGTGGCGCTCTGTTACAATAAATAAATTTTCATTTTTAATTTCTAAATAGACAGTCACATCAGGTTTTGATAATTTAACGCTAGCAGATTCAACCTGCTGATTTAATCCGCCACCGACATACCTTTCGACTTCCATAGAGTTAAAGTCGTGCTTCCCCGTGCGCTTAACTCGAACAGAAAAGGTTTTATTTTCAATGCTTTTGGCATGAACCGCTAACGTTTTTTCATAAATATCATGAAGATCAGTAAAGCTGGTTTGCTGTACTTCGAGAAACATCGGAATGCCTGGCGTTGATTTTAATGTCTCGATCAATTTCAAACGGTTTTCTGGCGTGTTATTGGTCGTATTAACTTCAATATTGTCCCAGTTCATCCGCGTGGTAACTTGGTCATCAACACGACGTAAAACATTTTTCACACTCGATTCTAAAATCTTAGTAAAACGCTTACGCACCGGTCGGCTTTTAATGGTAATTTCAGCCTGTAACTTAACAATAAATTTCATTAACAATAACACCCACACTTAGAATGGCGCGCATTATATACCCGTTCCCCTTCAAGATCCAATTTCAGCGCTTAGCCTACTGTGGATAGTTTTGCCGTGACGCGGTATAAGCTAAATTGAGGCCCAGCCATAAAAAAGGAGTACATCATTTGTACTCCTTATATATCAAACGGTTTAAGCAAATGTCATGGTTGATTCGGGCTAATTGAGATGGGGTCAGTTTCTTTCGCTTTACCTTGGTTAATCGCAATTTCAACCCGACGATTTCGACGACGATTTAAACGATTAGTATTCGGTACCAAGGGTCGGGTATCAGCGTGACCAACAACGAGTAAGCGGGATTGATCAAAACCTGGCACTTTGATAATTTCATGTGCAATAGCCACAGCACGTTTACTGGATAAGTCCCAATTTGAGGTAAATAACTCGGAACTGATACCTTGGTTATCCGTATTGCCAGAGATCATAATCTCACCCGGCACCGTGTTTAATAGCAAACCAATTTCACGCATTATCGGCTTAAATTGCGGTTGTAAAAATGCCGAGCCCGAAGGAAATGAACCATTTTCACGAATACGAATGATCACTTGCTGACCTAATGACTCGAGTTCAATAGCGCCATCTTGAATTTGTTGTTCCAATTGATCGGCTATTTTTTTCACCAGATCGTTTACTTGCTCTTGTGACGCTTTCTCTAACTCATCTTTTGCTTGTTGCATGGCCTGTGCCGACATTTCATCGGCAGTACTTTGTGATTGACCGCCACGTTCAGTGCCACGCTGTTCTTGTCGACCACCTGCCGAAGTTTCATCACCGGCTTGAAACTCTAACATTTGTTGAGTCATTTCCATGGTTTGCTGTTGAATAACTTCAATCGGGGTCGGTTCAGGTTTACCGGGGCGAAATTCCTGAGCAATAATACTAGTGCCTTTAGGAATGTCTTTTACTTCTATTTTGTTCTGCACACCAAAAGCAAATTTCATTGAGCCGGCAATTTGCTTAAACTTTAACACGTCCATTTCAGAAAATGATAATAGTAACACGAAGAAACACATCAACAGCGACATTAAGTCGGCGAATGTTCCCATCCATGCTGGTAGCCCTGGGGGTGGGCATTTACATTTATCTGCCATAATTAACTCCCGCTATTCTTCGGTGGTATTGACAGCTCGCTTACCTTCAGCAAGATAATTTTTCAACAAACCTTCAATAACACGCGGGTTTTGACCATCTTGAATACCTAAAACTGCATCAAGTACTAACTCTTGATTCATTTTTTCTTCTGCTAAGCGTAACTTTAATTTGTTCGCGATAGGTATCGCAATAACGTTGGCCAAAAACGCGCCGTATAACGTGGTTAATAACGCTACCGCCATTGCTGGACCAATCGCCTTGGGGTCATCCATGTTAGATAGCATAGCCACCAAACCAATCAGCGTGCCTATCATACCCATAGCAGGTGCAACGTCGGCTAATGCCATCATCATATTAGAGCCAGTTTCATGGCGTTCGGTAGTCAGGTCGATATCTTTTTGCATGGTTGCTCGCACAACATCTGCATCGTGGCCATCGACTAGCATATCGACACCCTTTTGCATGAAAGCATTAGAAATTTCAGCTTCCTCAAGTGCTAAAAAGCCACCTTTGCGAGCGGCATCCGCCATTTCAACTGATTTTTCAATTAACTCTTCAGGTTTTTCTAATTTAAACATGAAGGATTTACCGATAATTTTTCCAATACCAAAAAATTGACCTAAATTATAATTGGATAAAACCACAAAAATCGAGCCACCAAAGACAATGATCACTGATTGGGTATCTACAAACATGCTGATGTCACCCGCTAGTAACATCGCCATAATCAGTAACCCTATTGCACCGACTATGCCTATTAACGTTGCTAAATCCACAAATGCCTCCGATAAAATTCTTAGATATACCCGCTTAGTTGATAATACCTGATGAATGGGTGTTACGCGAATACTTATATTTCTCGTTATAGCACTATTATCGCCCATATTGTCAATAACTTAAGAGGGAAAGATGAATATTTTGTTAATCTGCTTAAATACATCATTAATTGACCCAGCGCCTTAGCTAAGGTAAGTTTGCGCCTAGAGTTCTTATCACGCTAAAAAAGTCCATGGCCAGAAAAAAAATTGAAAATTTAAGCTTCGAAGAATCATTAGTTGAATTAGAAACAATCGTGCAAAATTTAGAACAAGGTGATCTGAACCTTGAAGACTCAATGACGTTGTTTGAACGTGGGCTTCACTTGAGTCAACACAACCAAGAAAAACTTAAAGCTGCTGAGCAACAAATCAATATATTATTAGCCAAAAATGGCCAGGTGCAATTAGAAAAATTTAGTGCAGATGAGACTAATAGCAGTGACTAAACTTGCACACATTGACGATGTGCAAGCGCGCATAAATGATTATCTGACCAAAAAGCTTGCCAGCTTAACGCTTAACGATGAGAAGTTATTAGCCGCTATGCACTATGGTTTGCTCATTGGTGGTAAGCGCATGCGCCCCTATTTAGCTTATATCACCGGTGCGGCATTAGATGCCAAGCAAAGTGATATTGATGGTGTTGCTGCGGCGCTAGAATGCATCCATGCCTATTCTTTGTTACACGATGATTTACCGGCCATGGATGACGATGATTTACGTCGTGGTCAGCCGACCTGCCATAAAGCCTTTAATGAAGCGACGGCTATTCTCGCCGGTGATAGTCTCCAAACGCTGGCTTTTGATATTATTGCTAATCATGATTTTTCTCAGCTTGTGGAAAAAAAACGTATTAACTTATTACGTTACCTTGTTGATGCTTCGGGTTACCAAGGCATGTGTGGTGGTCAAGCGCTAGACTTAGCCGCCACCGATAAAACTATTTCACTGGCAGAGCTAGAAAATCTACATTCATTAAAAACCGGCGCGTTACTTGAAGCCTCAGTGATGATGGCGGCAGAATGCAGTAGTAAAGCAACGGAATATGATAAAAAGCAATTAGCGCAATATGCTAAACTTATTGGTTTAGCTTACCAAGTGCGTGATGATGTTATCGATATAACCTCAACAGACGAAGAACTTGGTAAACCCTCAGGTTCTGACCTTGCCGCCAATAAAAGCACCTACCCGGCATTGCTGGGATTACAAGGTGCACAAGCAAAAGCAGAAAACTTATATCAACAAGCGCTTCAAGCTTTAAGCACTTTGCCCTACAATACACAGAGTTTGTCCGATTTTGCGACTTTCATTGTTAATCGCAAAAATTAATCTTTAAATTTAATAGAATAATATGACTATAAACCTAACTGCATATCCTTTACTGGCAAACATTGATACACCTGATGATTTGCGAAAATTAGAGCAAAAACAATTAGCACAAACCAGTGAAGAATTAAGACGTTACCTGTTAAATTCAGTCAGTAAAAGTAGTGGTCACTTTGCCTCAGGATTAGGCACCATTGAATTAACGGTTGCCTTACATTACGTTTATAACACACCATTTGATCATTTAATTTGGGATGTAGGCCATCAAGCCTACCCACATAAAATATTAACCGGTCGACGCGATCAATTACACACTATTCGTCAAAAAGACGGTTTGCATCCATTTCCTTGGCGTGAAGAGAGTGAATATGACGTACTCAGTGTCGGTCATTCAAGCACCTCAATTTCCGCTGCGTTAGGCTTAGCTGTTGCCGCAGAACAAGAAGCAAAGAATCGAAAAGTTGTCGCCGTTATTGGTGATGGCGCTATGACCGCAGGCATGGCATTTGAAGCGTTAAATCACGCCGGCGATATTAACAAAGATATGCTAGTTATCTTAAATGATAATGAAATGTCGATTTCAGAAAATGTCGGCGCTTTGAATAATCATTTAGCTAAATTACTTTCTGGCAGCATATATACCGGAATTCGTGAAGGTAGTAAGCGCATACTTAAAAATATTCCGCCGATTAAAGAATTAGCCAGCCGAGCTGAAGAGCACTTAAAGGGCATGGTAGTTCCTAGCACTTTCTTTGAAGAGTTAGGTTTTAATTATATCGGTCCAATTGATGGCCATGATGTTAATGGTTTAGTCGATACAATAACCAACATGCGTAACCTTAAGGGTCCGCAACTACTGCATATTGCCACTAAAAAAGGTAAGGGCTACCAACAAGCAGAGCAAGACCCGATTAAGTACCATGCCGTACCAAAATTTGATCACACAGAAACTAGCCTACCTAAAAGTGCACCTAGCCTACCAACCTATTCAGCAATATTCGGTGACTGGTTATGTAAAACGGCAGAACAAGACAGTAAACTTGCCGCCATTACACCGGCCATGCGTGAAGGCTCAGGTATGGTGCAATTTAGCCAACGTTTCCCTGAGCAATATTATGATGTCGCGATTGCCGAGCAACATGCGGTGACCTTTGCGGCAGGTTTAGCCATTGGCGGCAGAAAACCCGTTGTCGCTATTTATTCAAGCTTTTTACAACGGGGTTATGACCAATTTATTCATGACGTTGCCATTCAAAACTTACCGGTGTTATTTGCTATCGATAGAGCAGGTATTGTCGGTGCTGATGGCCCAACCCATCAAGGCTCATTTGATTTAAGCTTTATGCGTTGCATTCCTAACATGACCATCATGACGCCATCAGATGAGCGAGAATGTCAGCTAATGCTCAACACCGGTTATCAATTAAATGCGCCTGCAGCTGTGCGCTACCCTCGTGGTAGCGGCAATGGTGCAACCTTGCCAGCAATAACAGAAACCCTTGAAATTGGCAAAGCTAATAGCATCCGTAGCATGGACGTTAGTACGCCTGTGGCAACTAAAGTGGCGATACTTAACTTTGGTACGACCTTAGCACAAGCGCAAATAGCCGCTGAAAAAATTAATGCTACGTTAGTCGATATGCGCTTCGTTAAACCCTTAGATCAAGCAATCATCAAAACATTATGTGCCAGTCACGACTGTATTGTCACTATTGAAGATAATGCGATTGCCGGTGGCGCAGGCTCGGGTGTTAATGAGTTTATCTTAAGCCAAGGTATGGCGAAAAAAATCCTCAACATTGGCCTACCTGACAGCTTTATTAAGCACGGTACACAAACAGAAATCCATCAAGAACTCGGCCTAGATAGCCAAGGTATTGTTGAGAAAATAAAACAATTTATCGCTTAACTGAAAACCTTAATAAAGTTATTCGAAAATGAGTAAAGAAAAAGCGATTTGAAAATCTTCAAATCGCTTTTTTTTTTCTTAGTATTAGCTATAGACAAGCACATGAAAATGTCGCGAGCATTGCCTAGAAGATATTATTACTCAGCAATATATTCCACAACTTCTAAGCCAAATCCTGACAATGAATGATATTTGGTTTGTGAGCTTAATAAGCGCATTTTACTCACGCCCAAATTGGCCAAAATTTGTGAACCAACGCCGACGTTACGTGAACCAACATGGCGTTTAACTTCTTTCACAGTTTCACCGGCATCGAGCTTAGCGTACTTCTGTACTTGCGCGATAAGCTCTAATGGTGATTCATGCTTACCTAATAAAACTAACACACCACCTTCCTTACCAATTTTCTCCAAAGCATCAGCCATTGGCCATTTTGCAACACTTTCACGCTGGCTAAATAGTAGGTCTCTAAAAGTATTTTCTAAGTGCACGCGCACTAAGGTTGGCTGCTCAGGCTTAATTTCACCTTTAGTTAAGGCAAAGTGCGCTTGGCCATCAATGGTGTCTTTAAATACCGTTAAATCAAAATCACCAAATGCGGTTGGTAGTTTACATTGTGAGACGCGTTCGATAGTGGTTTCGTTAGCGTTACGGTATTCAATTAAGTCAGCAATAGTGCCCATTTTTATGCCATGTTTCTCGGCAATAATTTCTAGGTCTGGACGACGCGCCATGGTGCCATCTTCATTTAAAATTTCAACAATTACTGCTGCGGCTTCTAGGCCAGCTAAACGGGCCAAATCAACGCCCGCTTCGGTATGGCCCGCACGGTTTAACACGCCACCATCTTTAGCAATAAGTGGGAAAATATGGCCCGGCTGCACAATCGAGTTATGATCAGCATCTTTGCCAACAGCTGCTAATACGGTAGTGGCGCGATCAGCGGCTGAAATCCCCGTTGTTACCCCTTCAGCCGCTTCAATAGAAACAGTGAAATTAGTGGTGAACTGGGCATCATTCTTATCAACCATTAAGGGTAATTTTAAACGTTCGCAACGCTCTGCCGACATTGGCATACATATAAGACCACGACCATATGTTGCCATAAAGTTTATCGCTTCAGGCGTAACTTTTTCGGCCGCCATAATGAAGTCACCTTCATTCTCGCGATCTTCATCATCCATTAAGATGACCATTTTACCTTGAGCTATATCGTCGATAATCTCTTGTGGCGTGTGTAAATTCATGACAACCTCTTTATTTAATAAAACCATTGCGCGCTAATAACGCATGCGTAACCCCTGACTGTTTTTGCTCGTCGGTTGCTTGCTTGGTAAGTAATCTTTCTATGTAGCGAGCAATTAAATCAACTTCTAAATTAACTTTAGTGCCTACTTGATATTGCGTAATTATTGTTTGTGCTGTGGTATGCGGCACAATAGTTAAACGAAATTTATCACGGCTTAAACTATTAACCGTTAAGCTGGTACCATCAATGGTCACTGAGCCTTTTTCAGCGATATATCCCGCTAATTCTTCGGGCATCGTTAGCCAATAATCAATACTATTGCCTTTATGTTCAATGGCGCTAATTTCACTGACTGCATCAACATGACCCGAGACCATATGGCCGCCAAATCTGGTAGTCGCTAGCATGGCTTTTTCAAGATTAACACTATCACCCACTTTATAATGTGCTAAACCGGTACGGGTGATGGTTTCGCTAGAAACATCAGCGCTAAAGCTAGCGCTTTCCAAAGCAACAACCGTTAAACAAACACCATTGGTGGCAATTGAGTCACCCAATTTAACATCGGACAAGTCTAATGTTGCTGTATCAATAGTGACGCGCGCGCCATCACCTGAGCTATTCATCGCTTTTAAATGCCCTACGGCTTCTATGATCCCTGTAAACATACTATGTCTCGTCGTCTGTATTATTGTGCTATAAGGATATTACGTTACGGCTGTAATGCCCGAGATATTAACCCAGCAGTACATTGACATTAGCGACTAAACTTTGCCGTTATCCTAATATCTTTACCCACCATACGAATATCACTAAAATCTAAATTTTTAGCCTCTGACAACTTTAATATCGCTGGCATGCTGACTAAATTCTTCCCCTCACTGCCAAGCAATTTTGGTGCCTGATAAAGTACCAGTTCATCCACTAAGTTTGCGCTAATAAAAGCGCCCGCGAGCTGAGCACCAGACTCAATTAAAATGTCATTCAAGCCCTGTTGGGCCAGATAAGCTAATAATAAACTCAGGTCGATATGCTCACTACCTTTAGCTTTAGCGATAGTCACTTGTTCTACAAAATGCGGCCAAGTATGGCTATTTTCAATAGTATGTCGAATTAATAATATTTTACCCGCGGTTTTAAAGATAGCGAGATCAGGCGTTAAACGATTCTTGCCATCAATGATGATGCGAACAGGCTGTCTAATATCTGCTTCATGGTAACTGTTCTTTAACGCACCTAAAGCATGCCAACGGACATTCATTTTAGCATCATCAAAAATAACTGAGTCTGCCCCGCAGATAATGCCACAACTTTGTGCTCTGAGTCTCTGCACATCGGTGCGCGCTTCAGTCGACGTTATCCACTGGCTTTCACCACTGGCCATCGCCGTTTTTCCGTCTAGGCTTGCGGCAAGCTTACAGCGAACGTAAGGTGATTTAGTGGTCATTAACTGGATAAAACCAGGGTTTAATGCCTGAGCGTCTTGTTCAAGCAAACCAAACTGTGTAGTTATTCCCGCATCAGCTAAACGCTCAAGGCCTCGACCGGATACTCTGGGGTCAGGGTCAACCATGGCGGCAATAACATGGCTAACTTGTGCTTTAATTAGTGCTTCTGCGCAAGGTGGTGTTAAGCCAAAGTGACTGCAAGGCTCTAAGGTGACATAGGCAGTAGCCCCTTTGGCTTTGTTGCCCGCCTGTTTTAGTGCATGTACTTCGGCGTGCCCTTGCCCGGCTTTTTTATGAAAACCCTCTCCAACCAACTCACCATTTTGCACTATGACACAACCGACACGCGGGTTGGGTGACGTGGTAAAATGGCCGCGCTTTGCCAAGCTAATGGCTCGCTGCATAAACTGATGATCTTTCAACGAAAACTTGCTCATAATGAAACTCTAGCTTATGTAATAACGGCGTTAATCATCATCGCCTAAACGAGCGATTTCTTCTCCAAACTCTTTAATATCCTCAAACGAGCGATACACAGAAGCAAAGCGAATATAAGCCACTTTATCTAAACTTTTTAGCTGCTCCATAATAATGGTGCCAAGCATTTCACTTGAAACTTCACGCTCACCAGTTGCTCGCAGTTGCGATTTCAGTTTATTAATCGACAATTCCATTTGTTCGGTACTGACGGGTCTTTTTTCTAACGCGCGCAATAAACCATTACGCATTTTATCTTCGTTAAAAGGTTCTCGAGAACCATCACGCTTAATAATGCGTGGCATCACTAACTCGGCGCTTTCAAAGGTCGTATACCTTTCATGGCATGCTAAACATTCACGGCGACGGCGTACTTGATGACCGTCTGAGACTAAGCGTGAATCGATAACTTTAGTATCGTTGGCTGAACAAAAGGGGCAATACATTGATGAGTTCCGTAGTCATGAACAATTTAATATCGTTATTTTAATGGAAAACAATTCATTAAGCTAAAGTTCTTGTGATTAAAAAAATGGCCACAAATGTGGCCATTTTTATTTCACTGCTAAAGTACTACTTATAAACAGGGAAACGTGCACAAAGTTCACTGACGCCCGCTTGAACCTTAGCGATAACATCGTCGTTGGTGATATCATCTAAAATATCACAGATCCAGCCTGTAGTGATTTTTGTTTCTTCAACACCAAAACCACGACGGGTGATCGCAGGGGTACCTAAACGTAGGCCAGAGGTAACAAATGGTGAGCGTGGGTCATTTGGCACAGAGTTTTTATTCACGGTGATATGAGCACGACCTAGTGCCGCATCAGCATCTTTACCTGTAATGTCTTTATCAATTAAATCAAGCAATAATAAATGGTTTTCAGTACCATTAGAAACCACTTTGTAACCACGCTCTTGTAATACCGCCACCATCGCTTTGGCATTATCTAAAACGTTTTGCTGATAAACTTTAAATTCTGGTGCTAATGCTTCTTTAAAAGCCACGGCTTTCGCGGCAATAATGTGCATCAATGGTCCACCTTGACCACCGGGGAAGACCGCACTATTTAATTTCTTATAAATAGCTTCATCATTACAGCCAGAAACAATTAAACCGCCGCGTGGGCCAGCTAATGTTTTGTGTGTAGTAGTCGAAACCACATGCGCATGTGGTACTGGGTTAGGGTATAAACCCGCAGCAACTAAACCGGCAACGTGAGCCATATCAACGAAGAAGTAAGCGTCAACTTTATCAGCAATTTCACGCATACGTGCCCAGTCAACAACACCCGAAAACGCAGAGAAACCACCTATGATCATCTCTGGCTTATGCTCTAGTGCTAAACGCTCTAGCTCAACGTAATCGATATCGCCGGTTTCAGGATGCAAACCATATTGAATCGCTTCGTAAGACTTACCAGAAAAGTTGACATGTGACCCATGTGTTAAATGACCACCATGAGCCAAACTCATGCCTAATACTTTGCCACCTGGAGAAACTAAGGCTTGGAAGACTGCGGCGTTTGCTTGTGAACCTGCATGAGGCTGCACATTCGCGTATGTAGCGCCGAATAATTCTTTTGCCCGATCAATCGCTAACTGTTCAGCAATATCAACATACTCACAACCACCGTAATAACGCTTTCCAGGGTAGCCTTCAGCATATTTGTTGGTTAATTGTGAACCTTGAGCTTCGAGTACACGTGGGCTACAGTAGTTTTCTGAAGCGATGAGTTCAATGTGTTGCTCTTGACGAACAACTTCATTGCTCATTGCTTGATAAAGTTCTGGATCGAAATCAGCAATATTCATATCACGTGTAAACATGTTTTATCCTCAAATAGTTTGCCATTGGCAATACTGGCGGTTGGCATTAGTTCAAAATTAATTGCGCCATATTTTGCCTGAAGTTGTCAGGCTTGTACACGCTAAAACCGTGCTCTTTTAGTTCATTTCGCAATCAATGATACTTTGAAGTTAGTGATAAAAGTTTTTAGCAGTAACATCGGTTATTAATCAAAACCAATATACAGCCACAAAAGCGCAAAAACAACAAATTTAAAACAGACCCAAACGAGCAAAACGAAATTAAATTCGAACATTTAGTTTATTTCTGTTTTTTATACTTGTTTCATTTGCAACAGTTGTTGGTGTTCCTTTCTACGCTTTCTATGTAGGTAATCCACTAAAATATAGGCAATAATCATCACGCCATTTGCCATAAAAAATGCCGGTAATACCGCTTTATCACTTGTCTGACCTACGGTATAAACATACCAATTAACCAAAGGTAGAAAAGGTAAAAAAGAAATTTTAGTGAACCACATATATTTCATTGACGATTCACTGCTCATAATAGCGTTATCGATGGCTTTTTCAGGGCTGTCACATAACTGTGACCATGTTGCTAAACGTAACTTGGTTTCAAAATAAACAAAAATTACTGACAGTAAACTGCCGAAACCAAGGTAAATATTAAAAGCTTCGCCCCATTCGCCGTTATATATGCCATATACAAAGATTATAAATAAAGCCAAGGTAGTCAGAATATTTAAGCCAAAACAGGCTTTGGCATTACGTGTTCTACGCTGCGTGCGCGCTACTAACGCGGTAATATCGGTTTTAGGTATCGGCTGTGCTTGCCAGTCTTGGCTTAGCTCTGCCCAAGTATCATCAAACACTTCAGACGAATCAACACCATGCTCTTCTTTTCTAACAATCAGTGTTTCTGTAGAGAGACCTTGTGCTTGTGATTGCTCACTTTCAATTGCCAACTTAATTTTATCGTTTTCTTCGCTCATACTGCCTCCAACAATTGCATTAACGCAGTTTTTGCTCGCTGTAACCTTACACCAACCAAGTTCGTTGTGATGACCAACACGTCAGCGATTTCTTGATAGCTCATGCCTTCAAGTGCCAAAGTGATCACTTGCTGTTGCTCAAGTTTTAGTTTTCGAATCGCTTGAGCAAGGCGTTGTTGTCTTTGATTCTGATCTAATGATTGATACGGCGTGAGTTGTGGACAAATAGACACATCAGCATGACTTAAGGTTTCATTATCTAACGGTTCATGAACTTGCTCTGTTTTTACGGTCTTCATGGCTTTAGCGACATGCGTTGCTAAAACATTATGGGCAATTCTAGCGATAAAGGTTTTAACCGCTGAGTCAGCACGAAAATTGGGTAAGGCGCGCCATATATTTAATGCTATCTCTTGAAAAAGCTCTTCTTGAATCGCAGGTTTTGCTTCAAAGCCATTGATGATATGACGAAGTAATTTCTCATGTTCAGCAAGCCATTTGGTAAATATTTCTTGATTGCTCAATGCATAACCCAGTTTTTGTTTAGCCGTTTTAAAACAGTCTTTTTTTTCGATGACCAATTCTACTGAGTTATACATTTTATACAATCCTAACGCTCCATGACTAACTTAACGACATCACGACTTTTTCAGAAGTTAATCGTTTCGCCAATATTAATACCAATGCTACGGTTAAGGTGATAGTGGCAACACTGGTAAATAACAAGGCATTCCAATCAATGGGTAAGCCCTTAAAAACATCTTCCATTAATAATGACTGACCAGAAATCGGCATCCATTCAACCCAAGCAGGTTTATCATCCATCATCATTAACGCAAAAGGAATAAAGCTTGGTGCCATAATTAACATAGTTACCGTAGATTGTGCCTCTTTAAAGCTTTTGGCCTGAAAAGCGAATAATAATTGCAGTGAGGCCGCAAGGAAGCAAATAGGCACCAATAATAATAACAGAATGGCAAAGGTACTGGCGTCTATACTAAAGCTTGCGCCTATTTTGCTTAGGTCAACAAAATTCATTGCCACTGACGTTAACACCAGCATTAATATTATAGAGATAATGGCGATGGAGCTGGCACAACTTAACTTAGCTAACACTATTTTTAAGGTGCTCACCGGCTGGCACAATAACATTTCTAAAACATTGCGCTCGCGCTCACCGGCACTTGAATCAATCGCTACCGGCAGGCCTGACATAAACGCCGCCATCATTAGATATACCCCTAAGATCAGTGAGATCATCACCGCATTACTGCTCGGCAGCGAGGTATCTTGTTCCAGCAGTTTAATCGGTTGCAATAATTTAGTATCAATACCACGCACTAAAAGCCTTTTATAACCAATAGTTAGCGAGTGATTTCGAATAACATCCTTAATTCGTCGAATCGGGGATGTTAACGACTTCTCGTTATAATCTGCCCGTAACGTTAATTCAATCGGCTTACCTGCTGCCATATCTGCCATGAAGGTATCAGGAATTTTCAGCTCAATATTACGCTCATTCCAGTTGCGTTCTTCATCTTCAGGCACCTCAGCAAAAGATAAAATGTTTTCATCTTTTAGGGCTTTGAGAAGTTTTGGTGCATGCTGCTCACCGCTATATTTCACATACACTGCGGGGTTATCTACGGCCTCTTTAATCGCCACTTTTAACATCACCATGATCATCACTGGCATCAATAATGCCATGCTCATCGCCACCATTAACGCCCGCCTATCGCGAAAAGCTTCTTTAAACTCTTTCACCATTAAGGCTTTTAATTGCATCATGCTGCTACTCCTTCGTCTGAGCCAATTAATTTCACGAAAGCTTCTTCCAATAATGTTTCTCCCGCTAAGTCACATAACTCTTGTGGCGTGCCTTGGGCCGCCAACCTACCATTAGAAACAATGATCACTCGGTCACATAAGGCCGCGACTTCTTGCATGACATGCGAAGAGAATAAAATACAGTGACCTTTGGCTTTAAATTTAGCTAAATGGTTGCGCAAAACTCTTGTACTCATGACGTCTAAACCCCGGGTAGGTTCATCTAGCACAAAGTTTTTCGGTTGATGTACTAACGCCTGCGCTAAAGTAACTTTCATCCGTTGGCCTTGAGAAAAACCCACAGTTTTACGATGCGCTAATTCCGTCATTTCCAAATCAGATAGAATTTGCTCAATGGCCGCATGCTTGTTCGCGCCTTTCATGCCATGAATACTGGCAAAATAATCAATTTGTTCATAAGCAGTTAAACGCTCATATAAGCCAAATTTATCAGGGAAAATACCAAGTAATTTACGCGCTTTAATGGGCTCTTCTGTCACTTTAATACCATCAATAGTGGCATAGCCTTCATCGGCACGAAGTAAACCGTATAGGGTACGTAAACAGGTAGTTTTACCGGCGCCATTAGGACCTAATATACCGGTAATTTCGCCATCTTTTGCGGTAAACGACAGGCCGTCTAAGGCTTTAACGGTATCTTTCTTACTAACAAAACTTTTATGCAAATTATTAACTTCAATCATAATTTATTCCTTTGCTTGAGTCGGCATAGCGTTCGGCATTACTTTCGATAATACTTTCGGTACTACGCCACCATTTAAACCCAGCATAAATGACTCAGCAGGTATTTCTTCAAGGCATGATTCATCAAGTTTTTTTGGTGTTTGCCGCTCTAAAAATTCATTAACGATTTTGATACCACAAGGGGTAGATGCAACAATATGCGCATTATTTTTAGAGATAATATGATGACTATTAGGTAAATTGACATGGGACTTTTCACCATTACTTGCTGGCGTGACCGGATCTAACTCACCCGACAAGATAAGGGTTGGAATGTCAGCAGTAACTGTTTGATAAAACTCTGCACTAGGTTGATATTTTGGCCAAGCAGAACAGGCTTTGCCAACCATCTCTAAACTCATGCCCTGCGCGAAATCATTATCGGCATCATCAGCTTTCATCTCGGCTGATATTTTTGGGTAGTCTTCATTACAAACAATATTAAAATGCAAAGCAATATAAATACCCATACCACCTTCGCCCTGAGCGATAAGACCAGCAAGCGGCTTATAATCACCTATATATGCTTGATGGATTAATAGCGGAATTAAACTGCGTGTTTGCATGGAATACAGTTGCATTTGTATTGTTGAAATGAATTTATCTTTACTGATAGAAAATTGCGTCTTACTGCCTAATCTTGGATGAGCTATTTTTAGAGTAACTGGGCTTTGCGATAACTTGGCGCTAATCTCGGCAAACTCTTGCGCTAAATTGGGATACTGTGCTGCGCAACTGGCATCCATTTGGCAATTTTCGATGAGCTTGACAAAAGATTGCTCAACACTTTGACCAAATAAGCCAATCGGTACTTCAATGGGGCCAACACTGTCTAGCACCACGCTTTTTAAAGATGCTGGGAACATACGCATATAAACTAAACCCGCACGTGTGCCGTAAGAGCCGCCATAAATATGCACCTGTTGATGACCGAGCGCTGCACGAATAGCATCAAAATCTCGAATGGCATTTTCTGAATTATATTGACTTAAGTCGCCTGAAAGCTGAGCCAAACATTGCTCAATATCAGCAAGTGAAAAGTCTTCTGGCATCGTAGTGTAGGGATCTATTTCTACAGCATCTTGACATTGCAAAGGGTGCGACTTGCCGGTACCTCGTTGATCGATAAGAATTAAATCACGGGTTTTTCTTATTTCACTAAAACCACTATAAATTTGCGCCGAAAGTTCAGCGGCAGCTTGACCGGGGCCGCCCGCTAAAAAGAGTAAAGGCAGTTTTTCTTTACTGTTATCTATCGCGGGTAACACGACAAAGTTTATAGCTATCTTTACGCCATCAGGCTGTGCGTAATTTTCAGGAACGCTATAAGTACCACATTGCACTTGCTGCCTAACACCTTTTACATGACAACTTTCTAGTGTCAATTGCTGATTTACAATATTTTCAGCCACGCTGCTGTTACTGCAACTGGTTATTGATATAAGTAAACTTGCGCTAAATACAGCTTGCCAATTTATCTTCATGTTATCCTCCTTTTAAAACATTGACTGCTTAGTCTTAGTATTTGAAACTTTATTACAGTTTTTTTTAATAATGTTTAATTAAACTTATTTTTATGACTCACCTTAACCAAAAGCAACGATAAACCATTCACATAAAACTCACTAATGAACAACTAACAACGGTTGAGCTGCTCGGTAAGCATTGCAAAAGGTAGTTGCGGAATAGGCGGTTTGAGGTTAAAAAAAGTAAAATGCTCGCTGTTAACTATAGCCTTAATACTCTTGTCTTTTCAGCGATATATTTAACATAGTTAAAATTCCCTTGGCATCATTAAACTGGTAATGAGCATGCTCAACTCAGCAAAAAAATAGCCTAACAAGGCAAATTTAGCTAATTACGCCAAATAACAGAATTAATTATTCACATACTCCTAAAATAACGATAAAGTCTCTGTAGAGATAATTCGCCAAATAAGAGGATGACTGATGGAATTAAATCAGTGGGTAGATGAGCTATTTGAAGTTTTTGATGAAGATAAAGATGGAGTCATCAATAGAAGTGAATTTGTCGAATTGATTGACTGTTTATTGCAAGATAAAGGCATTCGTATGTGTGAAACCATATTTAATCGCTTTGATAAAAATCACGACAATTCAATTTCTAAAGATGAGTTACGTGAAATGGTTATCGATCTTGCACTGTAACTAGTCTTATTGCGCTTATATATCGCTGGTTTATATAAGCGCAAATTTTAACACCTACGCTAGTGAAGAAGACCTCCCGTATTGCATTACAATACAGGCTATGAGGTTTAAAAAATAATAACCTTCGTTAACTTAGTACCGCTCAAAATAGCCTGATTTCGCCACACCGGCTTACCAACTTGTTGCTGATTCATTATTCGTAATTTCCTCATACGCTGCTATTACATCTTTTATCCGACGACTCACTTAAGCGATAGCTTGAATTTCCCTGCATAAGCTCAAAGGTCAGACCTCTAGTATTTTGGCCTGTGCTTTGCTACTATACTCGGCGTACACGCGTACACTGAAACAAGGTTATTAAATATGCAAACTCAAGATTACGGCTTAGCGGAAGAAATTGTCAATGCTATCAGTCACGGACTGGCGGCATTACTTAGCGTCGCAGGCTTAACATTACTCGTCACTTTAGCTTGGATACAAGGTGATATGGTTAAATTGACTAGCTTCGGCATTTATGGTGCCAGTCTTGTTTTGCTGTTTAGTGCTTCAACGCTTTACCATGCTTTATTACATGAAAAAGCAAAGAAAGTATTTAAGCTACTCGACCATTGTGCGATTTACTTGCTCATTGCCGGCACATATACGCCACTAATGTTAGTAACATTAGCTGATGATATTGGCCCTGTGGTGCTGGTAATTATCTGGAGTTTGGCTATTTTAGGTATCGCTTTTAAAGTAAAGTTTGGCAATAAATATAAAAAGTTATCCCTTTCTACCTATTTAGGCCTCGGCTTAATTTCTTTGACATTTATAGATAAACTGAACGAAAAACTTGCGGTCGAAGGCATGGCTTTACTCGCCTTGGGCGGCATTATTTATGGCTTAGGTACTATTTTTTATGTTAGAAAAAACAAAAAATATAGTCATGCTATCTGGCATCTCTTTGTCTTCTTTGCCGCTGTTTGCCACTTTTTCATGATATTTTACTATGTGCTCTAGTCACTATCACTATTAAACTGCCAACTATTAAGCATTATCCATGCTTGTGCTAAGTAGATATTGTTCTAGTTTACTGAGTGTCTGAGCAAAGCTTTTTTGACCTAAACCTAAGCGAAAATAATTACCCTCTAGACCAAACAGCTCACTTGGTAGTGTTAAAATTCCGCTTTGCGTGGCCAAAGTTCGTGACCAAGACATTATTGATGCTATATTTTTAACTTCGACAAGCGCGAGCATACCCGCTTGAGGGGGCTGCCAACTAAATTGTTTAGGGTGTCGAGTAACAAAGGCCGAAAAAAGTGCAATATTGTCGAGCACAATCTTATTGTTTGTGGTTAATATTTCTGCACTCTTTTGCAATGCTAGACAGGCTAATATTTCATCTATTTTCGAGCAACAAATAGAGCTAAGGGCTTTAATGGCAATTAAACTTTCAAGTAAATCACGGTTCGGCGTAACCACCCAGCCAATGCGCAATCCGGCTAAGCCTAAGCTCTTAGACATAACACCAACAATAATACTTTTTCGGTAATCTAAATAATCATGAGCCAACGCTAAGCAGTGATAATTAGTTGCTTGCGATACATCATCGCTTAATAAATAGCATTGGTAGTGCTGGGCAAGTTTAAGCACTTGCGCAGCTAATATAGTATCGATTATACAGCCAGTAGGATTATGCGGCGAGTTGAGCACAATCAGCCGGGTTTTTTCATTGACCACTTGCTTGAAGTCTTCAATGTTTACTTGCCAATGATTTTCAGCGCAAAGTGCTATTTCTCTGACCATTACCCCCATCGATGTTGCCATATTCACCAGAGAAGGATAACTGGGCGTCAGCACAACGATTTCATCGCCGGCACGTAACACGGTTTGGTAAATTGCTGATAGCGCCTCTTGTGCGCCAGAAAAAGTTACTGCGCTGTCAGCATCTAACACTCGGCTATGACAGTTTAAATGTTGATGAAACTTAATTATTTCTTGACGTAAAATTGCGTCACCTTGAACAGGAGAGTAACTTAAAAGTGTCTCACCAATATCGACTTTACCCAAGCCACCAGCAGTTAGCTGGCATAACTCGGTTAGCGTTAGCGCTTGTGCTGTCGAGTCACTTAAATTGTACTTAACATCACACGTGAGACTTTGACTGTAAGCAATATGCTTGGGCAGCGGATATGCGGGCATAAGCTAAATTTCTCTCTTCATATTGACACCAGTTTGATATAAATACTCACAAATTTATCATATTATTTTGCCCGCCAAACACTGAACTCACAATGCGCCAAACTGAAGTTACGGGCGGACTCTGCCACCACACGAGATAACTCTTTACTGGTCACCAGTTTAAAATCGCCACTGAGTAGGCTGCTTAATGCGTCGAAACCGGATAGATTTTCGCCATTAACTTTCACGCCACTGAGCCATTTAGCTTTTTCTGTTATCTGTAACTGATAATTATAATCTGAAACTATAATCAATAAACCTGATGGATTTAATCGACTTACAGCATTTGCTAACAATTGTTTAGGATCATAACTTTGCTCTAAAGCCTGCTGGATTAAAATAACATCGTAGTGATCAAAGTTTTCTTTTAAATTACAGCCATCCGCTTGGCTAAAGAGTATTCGGTCATTATTAGCCTGGGGCACTGAATTCGCCAAAGTAATTTCATGGTATTGGCAGATATCTCCTTCGATGGTACTGGTATAACGAACACTAGCGCCCGTTTGCAATTGCACACCATGCTGAATGGTGCGAGCGGAAAAATCTATTGCATCAATATGTTGAAAGCATTGGCTTAGCTCAAATGCCACTCGTCCAACACTACAACCAACATTAAGTAGGCGCTCAGTTGCGACCGCTTCTGTGGTGATTAAGCTGGCAACTTGTTGTGCTATTTGCAGGCCATAGTTACCATAACCAAGTGAATTTTCTCCAAAATAACACGCTAGTTGCTGGCAAATATCTTTGCTTGTTTCAAATTTATTGAACGCCACTGCCGGTTTTTCTGGCTTATCACTGACAATATAGCGAAAGCCTGCATGTTGATAAAAATGTCGTCGAAAAGCGTAACGCGAAGAGGCTAACGTTTCATTGCCAGTAGAAATCCAAGAACCGCCTTTTATTAAATTGTGCTTACTATCAAAGGTTGGGGTCGAAAAGTCATCGTACAGAGGATGAACATTGAAACCAGCGAAGCCATCGATTGCTGATTCGGTCCATTGCCAAGTATTACCAATAACGTCGAAAAACTCACCTTGCTGATGGCGATTAACCGGGCATGATGAAGCATAATAGGCTAAATCAATATTTCCCGGTACTTCGCTCCACTGGTGTTGGTCGCCAGCAACATGTTTTCTCAGGCAGTACCACTCGGCCTCAGTGGGTAAACGAATAAAACCTTTTATGCTCTTTTGTCGCCATTGACAGAACGCCTTTGCCTCTAAGTAATTTACTTCTACCGGCCAGTCTAATGGCAATGCCATTTCGCTTGTTAAGTTGCGTTGATAATACTGCTCATTGCTGTAGCGCCAGAACCTTGGCATTTTAGCTTGGGTAAACGCTAACCACGCTTGTCCCTCTTGACACCAAAACTGCGTCAACTGATAGCCATCAGCCTCGACAAATGCCATATATTCAGCATTCGAAACTAGAAATTTAGCGGCACTAAAGTTATCAACATTGACCGCTTGCTCACCATATTCATTGTCCCAGCCAAAAGTGCTGTCTTGGATTTTTTTACCTAAGAATACCCCTTGAGAGCTCACCGGGACTAATACATTTTCAGGCGCATTTGATGAATCCAAGCAGGGTTGCCATTCTTCTGGGTTTGATAGCCATTTTAACGGCAACATACGTATGATCACCGATGATGTTTCAAGGTGAATACGCTCATGTTCGCAGCCCATTAATATTATCCACGCTAACGAGTCTTGCCTAATAGGCAGTGTCAACTCCATGGTTTCAATAAGATTTAATACCAAGTTATAGACTTGCTGACGATACGCTCGAACTTCATCAATTGCTGGCCACTCGTAATGCTCACTATTGAGATCATCCCAACTCATTTCATCAACGCCAACCGCACAAATAGCTTCTAATCGACTATTAACTCGGTTTTTAATGTATTTGCCTAATAGCAATTTATTGACATAGAAGGTCGCCGTATGGCCAAAATAAAAAACCAGTGGGTGCCGTAACGGTTCTGGCCGTAAAAAGTATGCCTCGTCTTGGTTAATCAATGAGAACAAAGACTCATAGGTCGCCCAAGTATTTTTAAAGTACGCCACAAGTTCTTGGCGTTTTTCTGCTATCGAGTTGCCATTAAGTGTTGGCGTATTCAATTGATTTATCATGTAATTTCGCTAAATATTATTGTAATCTGACGTCGTATTTCAAAGTTGACACTTTAAATAATAATACTCGGCCGTTGAAATTGCTTCAAATAGTCTTGTTGTATTAGCTGACCAATACTCAAACCTGTTGTTTTCTCGCTCTCAATGCTTGACACACTAAGCACCTTATCTATGCCTTGGCTAAACCAGTCGCTGCTGCTAAATAGCGTAATGGCGCCAAGGTTATTCGCTTGATCATATAACGAGTTTGGTAACTGTCCATACTGCTCACGCTGAGTTTTCTTACCAGCAAGTTTAATATCATCTATGGTGTCAATAACATTTAACAAGGCATAAATCACATTCAAATAGGGGTTATAATGCTCGCTTGACGCCCCGAGCCTATGCTCAATACGTGCTGTTTTATGCCAATTCTCATGGCTAACAATGACATTACTTTTATCATCATATATTAGCGGTTCCAAGCCCATTTTTTGATTGTGTTTACCAATGTCGCGGTATAATGCAACACTGCCTTGATGACCACCGGAAATATCGACAGGCGAGCATAACTCTTCGGCTAAACCATATTTCGACTTTAGCGCTAGGCGTTCAAAAGCTTCTTCTTCAGGTAAATAAATTAAGCAGCAGGCTAAGCTTGTTTGTAATAAGCTTTGCTGTAAGCACTCAGCGAAATCACCCGAAACCAGTAAATTATCACCGCTTAAATTTTGTACACTAACATTAATTTGTACCGCATTTGGAATATGTACAGCACGGTTATCACCACTAAAAATATTTTCACATCCTGCGGCCAACTTGCCATTATCGCCAGCCCAAACTACGGGTTTAATCAGTGTTTTTGTCACCCCTTGAACAGCAAATAGCTTAGGCAATAAATAAATTGCTCGCTTGAGATTATGCGCTTCCTTTAATGGACTTTGACCATTAAAAAGTGATACATACTCCCACTGATTACTCCAGTACTCTGCAACAACTTCACCGTCAATACCAAGCGCTAATAACGTTTCATTAATTTTTTTATAGTCGACATGTATACTGCTAGGTTTTTGATAGCATCCTTCTAGTTCAAAGTGTATTAGTGCACGAAACCCTCGCTGATTAATATAGTCTTCTAAACTAGATATAACGGCTTCTGCAAGCCTATTTAAACTTTTCATAATGGACTAATACTTGAACTTTCATCTTCCGCATGACCCTGAGCAATAACTGCCGTCGAGTCTTGGTGATGAATTACTTTTTAAAAGATCTACGTTAATCATTTTTAGTTATACGTAGTAATGATGATTTTGGATTAAAAAACTTTAACTTGATTTTTACCCTGGTGCTTTGCTTGATACAGCGCTTTATCGGCATTGATATATAGCTGATTAATATCTTGGCATTGCGACGACAATGCTGCAATCCCGATACTAACTGTTACCTTATCTTCATGACCATCAACCAGTTGCGAGGCGTTAATTAACGCTAAGAATCTTTCAGCAATTTTATTTGCCTCATTAATATCTGTTCTAGGTAGTACACATAAAAACTCTTCACCACCAATACGAGCGAAAGTATCATCCTGGCGAAATATATCACGGCCCAGCGCAGCAACCTTACGAATCACGTTATCTCCAACCGGGTGGCCATATTTATCATTTACTTGTTTAAAGTCATCAATATCAATGAGCACAATAGACAACTGCATTTTATTTAAGTTTTTACCTGATACCGCTTTACGTAAGTAATCGAAAGTGTAACGACGATTAAATAAACCAGATAATGAATCTACTATCGATAACGCATGCATCTTTCTATTCGTACGGTATTGGACAGTAATAACCAAGAATACGAGTATGACAACGCTAGCAATAAATATATTGAAATAGATTTTCTGAGCATTGGTGTTTTCGCGTTTTTCTAGCTCAAGTATTTCAACTTCTGAGCGTTTTTCTGCTAATGTCTGCGAAATTTGTTGACGCTCAACCTCCAAACCTGCTCTTACTTTTATTAACCTTAGCGAAGAGTTTTTTAGCAGTAATTTAGTATATTCCTGATGATATTGCTTCAACATACTATAACCAATATCATACTGACCGCGGGCATAGGCCAATTCACTTGAAATTTTTATCACTTCAAGCTGCCAAGTCGTGCCAATTAATTCCGGAATATTAGCAAAAATACTCGCGGCATTAAAAACTGCCTCTTCAGCTTCTTCTAGCCGCCCAAGTGTGATTAGACAACTCGCTTTACGCTTATATAATTCAGCGTTGTAATCCACAACACCGCTAAGCGCCAATGCTTGATCTATAATTGCTATAGCCTCAAGACAGTCACCTTTTTCAGCCAAGGTCATACCGATACCATAAGCGGAAAAAAAGCTAATATTTGAATTGGGCGTATAAGTTGTTTGCAGTTGATATTTATTGAAATACTCAATGGCTAAATCATATTTTTGCCAATATCGATACGTTGAAGCGAGCCCATAAATAGCTTCAGCGACGTGTGCAGGGTAATTTAAGTTTTGGTAAGCTTCAAGCGCGCGCTGATAAAATTCAATTGCTTTTTTATAATCATGTAAATAACCATAAATAGCGCCATAGGTTTCATTGATCGAGGCAATTAAAAATTGGTCTTTTAAAGCGAAGGCTTCAACATAAGCTTCTTGGATATCAGCCAAAGAAGTGTCAAAGATCTCCGTTAGCGTTTTTGTATAAATAAGTTCTTGTTTTGTGTAAACATATAAACGGCTTAACTTAGCTTCACTTGCCTGCAATAAAGCCTTAGCGAGTATTTCTTGAGAGTCACTATAGTTGCCATCTCTGCGGTGAATAAGGCCTTGAAATAAGCTTAAACGCGCTTGAATAGCCAATGGCGTTTCAGCAGTAACTAAATTATTAGCTTGCTTAACTGAACGAGTAAAATCATCGTAGAAGTAGATTAAGTTTTCCGCCTGTGCTTTACGCAATAACCACCACAAATAGGTTAATTCATCGTAAGATTCAGCATCTGACTGTAAGCCAATAAGTTTTTGATAGGACAACCATGGCTCAAGATAAATATCATGATCCATGTCGATAAAGTTAACACGCGTATCAGCTACTACTGCTAGCGGAAAACTTAATAAAAGTATGATTAAAGTTGCATAACAAGCTTGCAAAGCTTTCTTCATATAACATCCGTGCTGAGAGTATATTAGCCTTTTATATTACGCGAGCAGAAAAAAAGCAAACAAATGATTGAAAAGCATACAGCTTATTAAAAATACCGTTTGTGATTTAGGCTATAGTTTCCACTGACAATATTGATTTCATTCATCGAATAAAAATTTGGGCTTAAGTCATCCAAAAGTTAGCTATTTTGATAAAGCTGATTAAAGTTTTTTATATTAAAACCATTAAGTATCTGATCACCTATTTTCAAGACCGGCACACCACGTAAATTCAATTTAGCAAACTCCTTTTGCCCTGCTGATGTCTTGATATTACATAAACGAAAAGCAATATTCTGTGTTTCTAAGTAGCGCTTTGCCGTCTGGCAATGTGGGCAGTTGCTCATGGTATAAAGAATGATACGTTTCATAAAGGAAGGTTTAGGCTATAAATTTTATTTAATTATCGCATAGCTCAATAAAAATAATAGCGATAATATCCTCACAGCAAGTTAAATTGCTTGCCACTGTTGAGTCACTAGTACTTTGTCTTGGTTCAGCACGCGCCCTTCGAAAATATCACCGGCGACAATCTCACCAACACCAGCAGGCGTGCCTGTCATAACTATATCGCCATCTTCTAGTGCGATAAAGGATAGAATTTCATGCATTATTGCTTGCGGTCGATGTAACATCATAGCAACAGAGCCCAATTGACGGCGATCGCCATTGATAAAAAGCTCTAGCACTAAGTGTTCATCAATAGTCTCTAAGGTAACAAAATCACTAAAAAGCGCCGAACCATTAAACGCTTTAGCGCGTTCCCAAGGTAAACCTTTTGCTTTTAACTGAGACTGTAGTGCTCTTTTAGTTAAATCCAAACCGATAGCGACGGCACAAAACTGACCTTGTTGATACATAAAGCAAAGCTCAGCTTCATAATGTAAGGTTTCTTGATGGTAAGCGCGCAGTTGCTGTCCGATAGCCGCATTGGGTTTATTAAATAGTACCATATTATCAGGAATTTCATTTCCTAACTCACTGATATGCTCTACATAATTGCGTCCCACACAAATAATTTTTGAGGGGGTAATATAGCCTTCATCTACTTTAACCGATTTCATTTTGCGCTTCTCTCAAAATAAGGTAACGTACTATTTTAAAGCAGAACAGTGGCCATTTACTATACTTTCACTAACTTTAACTTGGTTTTAAAGCTACTTGTTGGTGTAACCTTAACCGTATCAGAAACTCTACGTCGCTGCTTAAAGCGGTCAAAGTCGACACTTTCCACCTCCAACTGCTGACTAATTTTCATAAATGTTTGGTAGTCTTCACGGGTAAATTCGTCGTCTTCCCTAGTAAGTAAACCATCAATATAAGCGCTATTACCATTTAAGGTAAGGTTTGCAATGGCGGAATAAGGCTCACCAAAACCATCGACACGTATTGCACGCACAGATTTCACTTCAAAAATCCATTTATCAATTTGAACATAACGGGAAAAAATGCCAGGAGCAGAGGGATTGTTCATTTGATGGCCTTAAATTCAGTATAAAAAAACCGACTGCATGGCTGGGAAGAAAAGCTTACAGTCGGCAAAAAGGGAGTAGTTAATTTGCAAAGATACGCATTTACGACAAAGATTTTTTCATTTTTGCTAGGTACTGGTTAAATTCTTGTTCGCTTAATTGTTTATCACCGTTAGTATCAAGTTGGCTAAAAAACTTCGTTAGGTTGTCATTTTTAGCTAATTCTTCTGCACTTAAGGTATTATTATTATCGGCATCATAGTCGCTGATCAATTGAGAGAAAGAGGATACTGGTTGCGCTACTTTTGGCAGGTCTTTATTCATATCATTGTTAGCAAACACAAAGTTTGAAGCAAGTGATGCAACAACGACAGTAATTGATAATTTTTTTAAGCTAAGATTTTTCATATTTTAATCCTTCTAATTGATTGATAGCACATCAACGAATATGCCCACCATGGCTAATGCCACATACGATGAACACTGCACACAGCATGCCAACTAGATAAGGTGCTGATTTATTTGAATTTAATAAAATTAATCAACAGAAACCAATGAAGATATGTCGTCTATTAGCAACAACTGAGGGCGGTGATAATTTATTAATGCTCACTAGCACCTATAAAAAAAATTAATTTAATTATAAAACATATAGTTATATAAATATCCACAACGAAAACCTTCTGTCTCTATTTTGAGACGGCGTTGTATTTTGTACGTTTTTAGCTAACACTACAGCTGTCTCTCAGCATTTAAAAAAGGCTTTTGCACGTATTGTGAGTAATTCAAAAACACCGCCAATTAGAGCTGGTAACAACAGCTTTTCGATAAAAAGCTTATCAATAAAGTCATTAACTTTATTAGGCTTTGGTTTAGTTGCGTTGCCGTTGGTTATTGCGTTAATTTTTGGTGCCTCACAAGTCAATACATTAGCTAAAAAAAGTGCTGATGCCATTACTGATATAGCGCACATATTGGATAATCTACAACTACTAAAAAGCAGTCAAATTAAAATGGAGCGCAGTGCTGGACAATATCTAGTATTGCGAGACCCGGCTTTGGCGATAAATTACCAGCAACAAAGTCGACAAATATTGCACGTTACTGAGCAATTAATTGCTGACAACCAAGACGCTAAATTACAGCAATTACTAAATGTGTACGCCCAAACCATCACCGCCTTAATTCAACGTACCATGCCAGAAGCTGAACAAAAATCTTCAACTGATAATACAATCATCAAACCGATACAGATCAAATTTAGTACCTTGACCCGCATTTATGAGCAGATTGTTCAGCGCAGTAATGAGCTTAGTACCTTACATATCAACAATATTAAACAAGCAGCACAAGCCACTCGGGATATTATGATACAGAGTTTAGTTATTATTCCGGTCAGTATACTCATTGCTGCCCTATTCATTTTCTTAATCACTAGTCCGCTTAAAATACTGCTGCAAAATATTTTTCGCTTACAACAAGGTGATTTTGATCATGAGATTAAAGTTACCGGCTCGCCAGAAATTCAAGAAATAGCACAAGCATTAGAAAATATGCGTACGCGCTTACAAGCATTAGAGTTACAAAAATCGAGTTTCATTCGCCATATATCACATGAATTAAAAACGCCATTAGCCGCAATTAGAGAAGGTACTGAGTTGCTATATGATAATAGTGTTGGTGAGCTAAATGCTGAGCAGCAGGAAATCTCACTCATCATTAAGACCAGCGTATTTCGCTTACAAAAACATATTGAAGATTTACTCGACTTTAATATTGTACTCGACTCAACAAGCTTGCAAGATTCAGAATCCATGGCGATTAATGATGTTATATATCAAGTGATGGCAGAGCGAAAATTAGATATAAAACGGAAAAAGCTTAGCTTTAATTATACCTTAAGCGAAATAGCGCTATTTAGTAATCGTAAACAGGTGGCGGTGATTATCGATAATATATTATCAAACGCAATAAAGTACTCTCCCAATGAGGGCATCATCGATATTTCGTCAACGCTGATCAATAACCACTTGGAACTTTTTATTAGCGACCAAGGCATAGGAATTTCGCCAATAAATCAAGAGAAAATATTCGATGCTTTCTATCAAGGTCCACCACCTGAGCATAGCTTAATTAAAGGCAGTGGCTTAGGCCTAACAATAGTTAAAGAGCTATTGCTGCGCCTCAATGGCAGCATCGAAATTTTACATCAACAAAGCGAGCAAATAGGGACTAAAATAAAAATTACCCTACCACGCGCTTTTCATCAAGAGAGACAAATTTAATGGTCAAATTTGGGCAGTTGTCACAAGCTATTATACTATTGAGCATGATGTTATTGCTGCTGCCCAGTTGCCAGGTTATTACCGGTAACGATAGTAACAATACAAGTTATGGCGAATATTATTTAGCCTTACAACAACTTGATCAGCAGCAGCTCGCTGAAGAAATTCACAAGCAACAGCTCAAGGTTGAGCAAAAAAAAATGAACAATAGCTATAGTAATTTTGACCCGAGAATAAAATTACTCTTGCTTTATAGCCTGCCAAAATCTCCTATTTACAATAGCTTCAACGCTAAATCACTGTTAAATCAATTGACCAGTGACGAAGACAATGCCGCATTTACTGATATTAATCCCAGTGAGCAGGCTTTTATTACCTTATTGCGCGATCAATTAAATCAGCGTTTACTGATGAGAAATCGTTTACTTGCCCAACAACATGCACAGCAAGAATTGGCATTACAACAGCAACAGCATTTAGTTGAACAAGTTCAGCTATTAGAGCAAACCATTAAGCAATTGAAAAATATTGAGCGAGCTATCGATAAAAGAGAGCAATAATCAACGGGGTAAGCCCCGTCAGCATCACGTGCACCGGCAAAAGCTTTAGCAATAATGAGATATCGAGAAAAACCAATGACTAACCTTAATCCGACCGTCGCTGAAAGCGACAATAAAATTCTCCTCGTTGATGACGACCCGAGCTTATTGCGCTTGCTTGGTATCCGCTTGTCTGCCGCAGGTTATCAAGTAGAGTCGGCAAATAATGCCAAAATAGCCTTGGGGCGATTAGAAAGCTTTCATCCACAACTAGTGATCAGCGATCTTAGGATGGAAGGTATGGACGGCATGGCGTTGTTTGAGCAAATTAGAGCTAAGCATCCTCATATTCCAGTGATTATTATGACCGCACATGGCACAATTCCTGATGCAATTAATGCTACTAAACAAGGGGTTTTTAGTTTTCTCACTAAACCTTTTGAAAGTAAAGAGTTACTGGAAATAGTGCATCAGGCTATTCGGCTGCAACCGGCTGAACTCAACTATAGTCAGGCGGATAATCAATGGCGCGAAAAAATCATTAGCCGTAGCACCATTATGGAGTCGCTTTTACAACAAAGTAAGCAGGTGGCAAAAAGCGACTTCAGCTTACTTATTCAGAGTCAAAGTGGCACAGGTAAAGAACTGCTGGCAAAAGCGATTCATTTGGCGAGTCCTAGGCATAAACAAAAGTTTACCGCCATTAACTGTGCGGCTATTCCTGAGCAGTTGTTAGAGTCAGAATTATTCGGTCATAGCAAAGGGGCATTTACCGGTGCTGAAAAAAATCATATCGGCTTATTTCAAGCAACGGATGGCGGTACGCTTTTTTTAGATGAAATAGGTGATATGCCCATGAGTTTTCAGGTAAAACTATTGCGTGCACTACAAGAGCGAGAAGTACGCCCCGTTGGCAGCACACAATCGATTAAAGTTGATGTGAGGATTATTTCCGCAACACATACAAATTTGCAACAAGCCATCATTGACAAAACCTTTCGTGAAGACTTGTATTACCGACTCAATGTCGTTGAATTAGAATTACCGCCCTTAGCTGAACGAAGAGAAGATATCCCACTACTTGCTCAGTACTTTTTAAGTAAGTCTGCAGAGCAATCACACATTACTATTTCTGGTTTTTCACAAGAGGCGATGGAAATGCTGATCAGCGCGGCTTGGCCGGGTAATATTAGACAATTACAAAATGTTGTTGAACAAACCGTCGCTTTATCTACTGAGCCATTAATCAGCGAAATGTTAGTCAAAAATGCCTTACGCGACAAAACCACTATTTTGCCATCTTTTGTCCAAGCCAGAGATAAATTTGAGCGCGATTATCTCGCCAAGTTGCTAAAAATCACCGAAGGCAATGTCTCACAAGCCGCAAAAATTGCGCAAAGAAATCGTACTGAATTTTACAAATTACTCAATCGTCATCACCTTTCGGCAGAAGCCTTCAGAGCAGGGTAAATAAGCGACAACAAACGACAGCACTTAGCTGCTTAAGATGATTAAAATAGTGACATAACACCTTGTAAAGCAGCTAAAAAAGCCATTAAACAAGATATTAAGTCTTTTTCTGATGAGTTCTTAGGTGAGTACGCTAGTTAATAGCCAGTAATTCAACATCAAAAATCAATAATGAACCGGGCGGAATTTTACCTGTTTTGTTATTGCCATAAGCAAGTTTTGCAGGAATAAACAAACGCGTTTTTTCACCCACAACCATCAGTTGTAATCCTTCGGTCCAACCTTTAATGACCTGATTTAAACCAAAGCTGATCGGTTCATTTCTCTCAACCGAACTATCGAATACCGTGCCATCAAGTAAAGTACCGTGATAATGCACTTTTACTTTTGAACGTTGGATAGGGTAAGTGTCTCCCTGCCCTGCAGTTAAGACCTGATACTGCAAACCTGAGGCTGTTTCAATTACCCCTTCTACCTGTTTATTATTTTGTAAAAACTCGCTCGCTTGCACGGCATTCACTTGCGCTATTTCACGGTTAGCATTATTGCGCACGAAAAAGCTAATAATTAACCCCAGCACTATAATTAGCATAATATATTTAGTCATTTTTATTCCTTGTTATTGTTTTTTATGTTTTTTTATGAATATTTCGCCATTAAAAAGTGCTACTTATCAATGCCGTCAACCTCAGTCTGGCTAAGCTTTCTACTATTTCCTAGCGCCAACTGACCATCAAGTGGCAAATTTCCAATCGAATATCGATGTAAAGCGACAACGGGATTACGAAAGCGCCCAAACATTCGCTTAATTTGATGATAACGACCTTCAACAAGCTCAACTTGTGCTTGATAATCTGAAATAATGCTTAACTTTGCAGGTTTAGTGGTTAAGTTTTCAAATTCGAAATACATGCCATCGGCAAATGCGGCAATATATTCTTGGTTCAGTTTATTTTTTAAGGTGACAACATAGCGTTTCGTTACTTTTTTCTCAGGCAAAGTTAAACGCTCAGACCAACGGCTATCATTGGTCAAAAGCACCAAACCTGATGTATTAAGATCAAGACGACCAACAATATGCAGCTCATTTTTATACGGGTATTCAAGTAAATCAATAACCGTTTTGTGTTTTTCATCTCGGGTGGCACAGACCACGCCAATAGGTTTATTCAGCATAATGTAATGGGCTGAGTTTGCTTGGATCACCGCGCCATCAAGTGTTACGTGGCTAAAGGTATCAATGATTTCATCAATATCGTGGGCGATAACGCCGTTAATTAGCACCCTGTTTTGCGCCAACATCAGTCGCACATTTTTGCGACTGACCTGACAATATTGCGCCAAAAACCGATCCAATCTGGCGGTATTTAACGCCATAGTAATGCCACATGACAGTGCATAAAGACTACACCAGATCCTTGATAAGATGAATGTCGCGTTGCGGGAATGGGATTTTAATATTGGCTTTATCTAACGCGAGATAAATTTCTTTATAAGCTTTGTATTTGGAGCTGTATAAATTTTCTGTTGGGGTCCACAAACGTATGCCAATATTGATAGCACTATCAGCAAAAGCGTCGATACCTATCAATGGCTTACGGGCTTTACTGACAATATCCAATTGACCTATCACCTCTTCGAGCATGGCCACTACTTCTAACGGGTTTTCGCTATAATCAATACCGACACTCAACGCTAATAATGAATCCTGTTTTGAGTTGTGTAACACTTCACCAACGATATGTTTATTTGGAATGGTAATTTCAACGTTATCTTCATCAGTTAATATCGTATACGCCAATAAGACTTCTTTAACTAGTCCGGTAACGCCTTGCACGGTAATGGTGTCTCCGACAACAAAAGGTCGGATAATTATAATATTAAAACCCGCAGCATAGTTAGACAACAAGCCTTGTAATGCTAAACCAGCACCTAGTGAAATTGCACCTATTGCGGCAATAAATGGCGTAACACTAATACCTAATTTACCTAAGGCTATTATCGCGATCATCACCACAATTAACATTTTACTGGCATTGGCCAAAAAACGACTTAAGGTAACATCAAGCTTATGTCGCTCACATAACCGTAAAACAATGTTCGCTATCTTGCCGGCAAAAATAAAACCAATAATAAGTATGATTAACGCGCCAATTAATTGAAAACTGTAATTGGTAAAAAACTCAACAATAATATTGTAAATCCGGCCAACTTGGTCAATTTCATTTTTAAGTAAGCTTGCAGGGTCTAAGGTTTTAATCACCTGTTCAGTGGTGCTTTCGGCGCTAGATTCAGCCATAAATTCATTCCATATCGTGTATGTTGCTCAGTGCAGCTATCTTACGACAATTTAGCGCCATATTTACAATATTATTAGCGATTAATGGCTAAAATTTCTGACATTAAGTGCTAATACAAGCTTAATTAATATCCATTGCGCATAGTTAAGTAATTTCAGAACATTTGCCGCTAGAATTAACCATGCTTGGCTGATATCAGCGAGGATAATAAATGACCACTAACCAATGATGCTGAAATCATTATTACAAAACCATTGCGTAACTAACAAAATTCACGCTAGAATCCAGCCACGTTTAAAGCTAGTTAAAAAATTAAACGTATTGACTTGTCGGAGTGCCAAAGGGCTGAGATCGCGAAAGCGGGATCCGTAGAACCTGATTAGATTAATATCTGCGAAGGGAACAAGTGAGTAAACTCATAGTCGTCGAAAAACGTCGCTATGATATTTGCTCCTCGTTACTACCCCCATAAAGCTCCGCCTATTTTTTATAAAATAAAAGGCGAGAGAACATGAGTTCAATTTCAAGACGCGAGCGTCGAAATCAAGCAACCCAGTTTTTAAAAAATGTTGCTGATCAATCATTCCCAAATTCAAAAAAAGTTTACGTTGCTGGTGAAATACACGACATTCGTGTTGGCATGCGCGAAATAACCTTGTCTGACACCTTAATTAATGGCAACAATGCCAAGTCTAGCTATGAAAAAAACCCACCGCTATGTGTTTATGACACTTCTGGCTTTTATACCGATGACGCCGTCGATATTGATGTTCACAAAGGTATTCCACGCTTACGCGATAGCTGGATTGAGTCACGCAACGATGTAGAGTTTTTACAAGAAAAAACATCTACCTATAGCCAACAACGTTTAGCCGATGAAGGTCTTGACCATATTCGTTTTGAACATTTACCCAAAGTACGTAAAGCCAAACCTGGTAAAAATGTTACTCAAATGCATTATGCTCGCCAAGGTATTGTCACGCCTGAAATGGAATATATCGCTATTCGTGAGAATATCAAACGCCACGAAGTTAAAGACCAAGTATTACTGCAACAACATCAAGGGCAAGCGTTTGGTGCCAGCATTCCCGAGCAAATCACTCCAGAGTTTGTCCGTGATGAAGTTGCCAGAGGTCGGGCGATAATTCCGGTCAATATTAACCACCCTGAAGTAGAGCCGATGATCATCGGTCGCAACTTTCTGATCAAAGTAAACGCCAATATCGGCAACTCAGCGGTAACATCTTCAATTGAAGAGGAAGTAGAAAAACTGGTTTGGTCAACCAAATGGGGCGCAGATACTGTGATGGATTTATCAACCGGACGCTATATTCACGAAACCCGCGAATGGATAATTCGTAACTCTCCTGTGCCCATTGGCACCGTGCCCATTTATCAAGCGTTAGAAAAAGTGAACGGTATTGCTGAAGACCTGACCTGGGAAATATTTCGCGACACCTTAATTGAACAAGCCGAACAAGGCGTTGATTACTTTACTATTCATGCAGGGGTATTACTGCGTTATGTACCGATGACCGCCAAACGAGTTACCGGTATTGTTTCTCGTGGTGGTTCAATCATGGCGAAATGGTGTTTAGCGCATCATAAAGAAAATTTCCTCTACAGCCACTTTGAAGATATATGCGAAATTTTAAAAGCCTATGATGTTTCATTTTCGCTCGGTGACGGCTTACGCCCTGGCTCCATTGCCGATGCCAACGATGAAGCACAGTTTTCAGAATTACGTACGTTAGGCGAATTAACCAAAATAGCTTGGCAACATGATGTGCAAACCATCATCGAAGGCCCCGGCCATGTGCCCATGCATATGATCCAGCAAAATATGACTGAGCAACTGAAACATTGTGGTGAAGCGCCATTTTATACCTTAGGACCACTGACAACTGATATAGCGCCAGGTTATGACCACATTACGTCAGCTATCGGCGCGGCCAATATTGGCTGGTATGGGTGCGCCATGCTTTGTTATGTCACCCCAAAAGAGCACTTAGGTTTGCCAAATAAAGAAGATGTTAAAGAAGGCTTAATGACCTACAAAATTGCCGCGCATGCTGGTGATTTAGCCAAGGGCCATCCGGGCGCGCAAATTCGCGATAATGCTATGTCAAAAGCGCGCTTTGAGTTTCGTTGGTACGATCAATTCAATATTGGCTTAGACCCTGAAAGAGCGCGCGCTTACCACGATGAAACCTTGCCGCAAGAATCAGGCAAAGTTGCGCATTTTTGTTCTATGTGTGGCCCTAAATTTTGTTCGATGAAAATATCGCAAGAAGTTCGCGATTATGCCGCTAGCTTAAGCAATGATGCCGACAATAACGCTAGCAGTGAACAAAGTATTGCCATCAAACTGCTTGATGAAACTATCAGTATTTCAGCGCAGGGTATGGCGGAAAAATCAGCTGAGTTTAAAGCCAGCGGCAGTGAGATTTACCAGCCGGTTGAAAAGCCGTTAATGGCCAACTAACTTAACTATGGCAACCATCGCTATTATTGGCGCCGGCCTGATGGGTCGCTTACTAGCCTTGTCGTTAAATCGACAAGGCTACCAAGTCACGCTATTTGATAAAGACCAAAAAAACGGCCAACAAAGCGCCGCTTATGCGGCTGCCGGTTTATTAACCCCGCTTGGCGAAGCTATACACTGCCCAGCCAATATTGTTGCTATGGGTTTTGCCGCCTTATCGTTATGGCCAAAACTACTGAGTACGTTATCGGGTTATAGTTACTTTCAGCAAGCGGGGTCGATAGTGGTGAGTCATCAACAAGATATCGGCGACTATCAACGCTTAAGCCGTTTTTTGGCCAATCAATACCCTGAACATCAGCAACAAGCAATCAATCGCCAACAACTTACGGCACTTGAACCAGAGTTGGCGGTTAGATTCTCGCAAGCGCTTTATTTGCCGACAGAAGGCCAAATAGATAATCGGTTATTGCTACAGGCTTTAGAGCAGCAATTACGCGCTGAAAATGTTACATGGTTTAGCGAATCTGAAGTTATTGAGATTAAAAATAAAACTTTTAATACTGGCTGTGATATTCGCTGGCAAACGTCTCCCCCTAACCGTAATAATCAATGGCAAACATTTGATCTTGCCATAGATTGTCGCGGTATCGGCGCAAAAGTATCGACATCACTGCAACTAAGCACTCAACACAACGCTGAGTTAGCAGATTTACGTGCCGTACGCGGGGAACTGTTTCATCTGTTCGCCCCAGAGGTCAACATTTCAAGACCGGTTAGACTAATGCATCCGCGCTACCAGCTTTATATTGCGCCAAAAAACAATGGCCATTATGTGGTTGGCGCTACCGAAATTGAAAGTGATGATAGCGCGCCAATGACCGTACGCTCAGCCATGGAGTTACTCAGTGCGGCCTATAGTGTGCATGCAGGTTTTGCTGAAGCTAATATTCGTCAGCATGTCAGCCAACTGCGGCCAGCCTTTAGCGATAATCAAGCTAAAATCATCGGCGACAATGCCTTGATACAAGTGAATGGTTTATACCGTCATGGCTTCTTAATTGCCCCTATCGTGCTTGCCCAAGTGATAGAGCATGTTGACAACCTACTCTTGCAGCAGAAAAAACCACTAGAGCATTATAAATATGGCCATTGGCTGCCTATTAGCACATCCAATTAACATGAGCATCAACATGAGCAATTAGCATCGCCCAAAAAATTTAATGCCTTCAGTACTCATGCAATAACAATTGAGATATAAAATGAAAATATACATTAATGGTAACGCCTTTGAGCTGCCTCACTCAGCAGAGCCAAGTCATATCGACGAGGTTATAAGTAAAGCATTACCTAAAAATCAGCAGCAACAAAGTTTTGCCTTAGCGTTAAATGGTAACTTTGTTGGCCGTGAAGATTACCACCACACCAAGGTGTGCGATAACGACAGTATTGATTTGTTATTTCCCATTGTTGGAGGCTAAGCTGTGTCGTTATGCATTTATGGTCAGGCGTTAACGAGTCGATTATTAATTGGCTCTGCACTTTACCCTTCACCAGAAGTGATGAAAAAATCCATTGTAGCCAGTGGCTCACAAGTGGTGACCTTATCGCTAAAGCGCCAAAACCCATTGGCACGATCGGGTGATAAATTTTGGCGCTATATTCAAGCTATCGTTCAGCAAAACCAAGGTTTTTTGCTGCCCAATACCGCTGGCTGCAAAAGTGCTAAAGAAGCGATCACTTTAGCGAAAATGAGTCGGGAGCTATTCCAAACAGATTGGATTAAACTGGAAGTGATTGGCGATGATTACAACCTACAACCTGATCCCGTTGAGCTACTAATCGCCACCGAGCAACTACTAGCAGACGGTTTTAAAGTCTTGCCTTATTGCACTGATGACCTAGTGATTTGCCAACGTTTATACGCATTAGGCTGCCAAGTGATCATGCCATGGGCATCACCCATTGGCACCGGCAAAGGCTTAATGAACCCTTATAACTTGGCCAGTATTCGCCAGCGCTTACCTGACGCCACTCTGATACTCGATGCAGGTATTGGTAAACCCTCCGATGCTTGCATAGCGATGGAAATGGGCTTTGACGGCGTACTGCTTAATAGCGCCATTGCGCTTGCCGATAATCCGGTACTAATGGCCCAAGCTTTTGCCTCGGCAATGTCAGCGGGAGAATCAGCTTATATCGCTGGTATTATGCAAGAGCGCCAAACGGCTCATGCCAGTACGCCAACACTCGACCGCCCATTTTGGCATCATCCGGAGCAAAGCTCATGACCATTAACACTGCATCATCGGCCAGCAAGTTAAAAAATAAGCCGATTATTTGGACTATTTCGGGCGCTGATTGTTCAGGCGGCGCAGGTATTGCCGCTGATATTAAAACCGCTCATAACCTCAAGGTTGAAATTTGTCACTTAATTACCGCTAATACCGTACAAAATTCGACCAGGCTGCTAGCCATTAATCCTGTAAACGTAAGTATTTTAGCCGAGCAAAGCCAAGCGTTGCGTTTTGATAAAGCGCCGAGCGTCATAAAAATAGGCCTGATTGCTAACCGAGGACAAATTAGTTGGTTAGTGGTTATGCTGTCAGCGCTAAAGCAGCAATTACCCCATTTGCTTATTGTTTATGACCCTGTAGGGCAAGCCAGCGTTGGCGGTGGTTTATCAACATTAACCACCGCAGACTTAACCCCGCTAATGCCACTGCTCGATGTGATTACCCCAAATCTTATTGAAGCAAAGCAGTTAACGCCCTTAAGCGCAAAAAGTCAGGGCGACAATATGCACAACATGGCAGAAAACATCCTGCAATTAGGTTGTAAAGCGGTGATCATTAAAGGCGGTCATGCTGATACTAAAACCAGCCTCGAAACAGCAAGCACTTGTACTGATATCTGTTTACAAGGTTTTAGCGCAACGTCTCAACAATTATTTACCTTACAGTCGCCGAAAATCAACACTAGCTATAGTCATGGCGGTGGTTGCAGCTTTGCCAGTGCCTTAGCGTGCTTTTTAGCGCATGGCTATTTACTGCGTGATGCCTTTACACTAACTAAAGCCTTTATTAATCAGGGCTTATCATTAAGCGCTGAATTATCTAGCGATGAAAACGATAGTGAGGCTAATTTTGATCAAGAAAATAATGGCAAAAACAAAGATTATTACGGTGCGTTTCAACAAAGTTCGTGGCCAAAAAAATCAAGATATTTTCCAAGCGTTATTAGCCCATATATTCAGCAAATTCAGTCATCTGCTGATTTTTTGTCACTTAATTTAACTGAGGGAGAAAAACTCGGACTTTATCCGGTCATTGACTCACTTAGCTGGCTTGAACGCCTTTTACCGCTGAACTTAAAAATTATTCAGTTACGCATTAAACATAAAAAACCGGCAGAATTGGCAGCAATTATAAAAAAAGCCGTGGCAATGGCACGTGATTATAAATGTCGATTATTTATTAATGATCATTGGCAACTGGCCATTAAGTTCGGTGCTTATGGCGTTCATATCGGTCAAGAAGATCTTGCTAGCGCTGATCTAAGCGCTATCGCTAAAGCCGGTTTACGTTTAGGTATCAGTACCCATGGTTGTTACGAATTTTTATTAGCTAAACAACTGCAACCTTCTTATCTGGCCATTGGCGCAATATTCGCCACCAAAACCAAAGATATGACCGGGCAAATTCAAGGATTAGCAAACTTAAGGCAGATAATAACACTAGCAGAAACTATCCCTATTGTTGCAATAGGCGGCATTAATCAGCAACGACTTGAGCGAGTATGGCGTACTGGTGTAAATGCTGTAGCCGTAGTTACAGCCATTACCGCAGCTGACCACCCCATTATCGCGACTAAAACTCTGCAAGCAATGCTAACATAAACATAGATAATGATAATAAGTAGCTGGTTTTACTTATCCTAAATGAAATAGGTAAATCTGTGATTGATGGATTGATTATTTTAATGGCTATGGGTCATAGCGATAATTTCAGGATGGTGAATAAACTCATCTAGCTCATCTTGCGCATTAGGAAATTGCAATCTATGTTGCTGTAAAACCGTAATAGCATTGGTCATGGCTAAGCGTGATTCTGCAGTATAGTCGAGTGTTTCATCGACATTACTAGTATCGCTATTAGCTAGCTGTTGACGAATAAAGTTCATATCAATTTTATTGCCTGGGCAAGATTTGCTGGTGCGATAGCGCGTCGAAATAATGTCTTGCTCAGCTAGGTCATTCAATTCTCGATGGCCTATGACTTTATTGACGGGTATTGCAAACTCAATCATCAGCCGCTGCATTAAGCCATATAAACTCTGATACTGCGCTGGGGTAAAATCGAATTTGTCGCCATGACCAATACAACAAATACCTAAAGAACGACCATTTAAACCTAATGCATGTGCGCCTGCTTTGTTGGTTGCTCTGCCATTTTCTATGGCACCGTCCACCTTTTGGCTATGTTGGTCATTTAAAATCACAAAATGATACCCTATACCTGACCAATTTCGCGCTTTATGCCATTGGTCAATCATATCTCGATCACAATCCTTACCCGTAAAAGCGGCGGTGTGTAGCACAATATATTCTGGAAACATAAGAGTTTTCCTCCATGGGTTTTAGTAAAACAATGCTTAATTGAATCTGCCTTAGTTGCTTTAGTATTTAGAAAGTAGGCAAACCGCCAGTGATCACTTGTTTTACACCAGAGGCGACAAATTTACCGACATTAGCACCAAAATCATTGGCTTTGTCCTGAATACTATCAAGCTCAGTTTTTAAAGTATTATTCGCTTGTTTCAGCTTATCTACTTGCTCTGCTAACGCCGGTGCTTTTTTTTCTAATTCAGCAATAATATTGGCTATATTGTCAACTTGTTTAGCCGCAGTTTGCGCTTGTTTAATCACCACATCAGCTTCTTGTTGAAATTGCGCGGCGTAATCGGTTTTTTCCACCTCTGCCACCAAGGTATCTAAGTGGCGACGAAACTCACTAATATAATTATTGATTTTGCTATCCAATACCTGCTTAGTCGCATCTGCTGATTTTCTAAATTCTTCGCTGACATATGCATTAAAAAGTTCTTCATTTGCTTTCATGATGATCTCCATACTGACGATTAAAATAGCCGCTGTGCTTTGGTTATTTCCTTAATATTGATAAAACAGCACCTTGTACTATTTCATTTACTTTCGTAATACCACGCTCTTTAAGTGTCGATAACGCCTGATCCGCATTAGATTTTGCCGATATAAATTCTTCTTTCAGGCCTTTTGTTACCCCATCAATAAGTAATTTCCCTGAGTTTTTCAATTCAGATTTGCTTGGCACAACAACATCTTTACCTGTAACGATTGCGATCGCTCCAGCACCAAAACCTTTCACTACTGTCGCTAATACCCCTTCCGACGACAGAGGGTTTTTCAATTTCATATACATTTGGCTATTACTATATGCAATTTGGTTTTCACGTGTCCAACTAACTAAAGTGTCAAAATGATTTGAACTAGCTTGATAAATAGTGAAGTTCATTGCATCGATTGCCGATTCTTTATTCGCCTTAATTTTACTTAAAGACGCAAGTTGTGAACGCTGAAAAGTTTCTATACTGCTGGTAGCAGATGTTTTTTCCACTGTCAGTTTTTCCGCACAATCATGCTTAGCATCGACCGCAAGGTTATTCAATTTAACTAAACGACCAAAATAGTCTGCAGATGCTTTTGCCGCTTGTAGCTCCAAGGTTTTATCTGTTGGGAAGTTTTGACTTTCATGATGTAAGGCTAGTGCCTGATTTTGAGCTTGTTTAACCAATAAGTTTTCCTTGTCTAACTCCTCATCCACCAATAAATTGCATTTAAGTATTGCCGCACTAAAAGCCTGATCTAATGCTTTTTCAACAAGGGTAATATCTTGATTTAATTCGTTTAGGTGTTTGTAGTACAGAGATGAGAGCTTGCTTTTTATCAGCGATTGAATATGGCTTGTTCGCGCATTCAAAAGCGCAATAACAGCTTTATCTTTCTCAGCCAGTTGCTCAATAATGACCTGAGCCTGTCTATTTGACTGGCTCAGGTGTTCTACGACTTTTGCCATTTCATTATTGGCGGCACAACCGCTTAATAAAAAAATAAACGACAGCGAAATTATTAAGATTTTATTAACGTTCTTCATATCCTCAGCTCCATTATTCCGTACTATCCAAACGTGCTTTTTTAATAATTTGATTACGAATATTCACCACACTCACCTCGTTATTAACCAGTCCTCTCATATTCGCTTCAAGGTTGCTCAATGAAGTATTGACTAACGGTTGAAAGCTCGGTGTCGGCTCTATATTGGCCAAAGAGAGTTTAGATTGCTTATGAGTTTCGATAGAGTCGAGCAGTTTATTAAAAAATTGCCGTATTCTTAAAGTGATAGATTCTGACATAAAGCCGAGAAAGAACGCCGCGACAAGAAATGCGGGCAAGTTATTTAAGTTACTGATATCAAAGCTGGCAATACCAGAAGAGATCATGGCTAAAAAGATCACGCTAATAAATGGCGCGATTGCCAAACGTGGAAATAACATCAGATAGACTTCAGAGCTAAATGCTAAGTCATCTTCTTCTTGACGATGTTTAGTCAGGCGAATTAACCAAACAATATTGTTAATTAAGACGCCAAACCAAGTCCAAAATATCAGCTGTACTATCGCAGGTAAGCGATTAAGCCATTCGAAAGACATATAAGCGTTCATCGACTGCACATAACGCTCTACTTGCGCGATATAGTATTGTTCTCTGCTATGTTGCAACTTAGCCATGGCAAACATTTCTTGAAACGCTTCAGTGCCAGATTGCTCACTTAATAGCGCTTTTTCGGTTAATAGAGGTAAGCTTTTCTTAACCACAACGTCATCAAGTGCTGGGAAAAAAGACTCTGCCGGATACAATTGCTGGGCAGTGTCTAGATTATGGCTTGCAACAATTAAGCTCATCGCCCCAGCAATATCAGGTAAGAAATGTTTTCCTAAACGATTACTTAACACCTCGTCACTGACCTTAGCCACAGCAACACGGCCCTGAAGCAAAGAGTTTTTTAGCGCGGAAAATTTTTGCGCTAGTACCTGACGAGTATTGTCAATTTCTTCAGGGGTAATGACCTTGTTTAATTCATATTCAAGCAATTCAATATTAAGCGTTTGTTTGTTAAGAACAATACCTTGTTGAAAAGTAGAAGGGAGATTTTCACAAGCTTGCTGACAAGGTTCAGCTTGATTGCTATAGCTTGCAATAAGATAGATAGTCGCGACAAAAATAAGTAAGGAGAGAGAACAAAATAGCGCAGCAATGGGACTGGTAAATGAGCGTTTATACCAAGGAGACTTACTCGCTAAATACTCTCTAGTAAGTCGATTTAATAACTCAGCAGAAGAATCGCTTGCTGCCGCTTGTGATTGCTTTTCATCCATGTGCTCCACGCCCTATTAGCCATTTCACGCATAAAGCCTAGTACATTTTTCGTACGAAATAAAGTTACCTAGTTAGCAAACACCGCTGATTAAGGCGGGAAAAGTGTTTTTTAAGCTTAGTTATATTTTAATAGCACAGAGCCGAGGGAAACTAGTGTAAATGGTATTAATGCTCGCTATGGTCTACCTTTAGCCCTGTAATAATTAGCACAAGGATGTAGATCATGAGATTATCTTCCAAACGCTTTACCGGCCTAATTGTTGTAATTATTAGCGTGCTTCTGGCATTAACCGCCAGCGGTTTTTTCTATTATATTCAGATTAATGAGAATGAGTCTTACCAAAATCAACTGCATTTTAGAGAGTTAAATGAGGTCAGCAGTGCCTTGGCTAATGGCTTAAAGCAGCTAACGACTGTCGCAACAGAAAGTACGGTCGCTGTTTTAATTAACCAAAAAAAAAGTCATGTAGCAGAAAATATAGATCGAAATATCAAGCCAAAATTAGCATTGCTTAACAAGCTACGGGAGGACGTTAACCGTGAGGTGAAAGAAATAGAGCTTTTGGAGCAAACAATTAGCTCTCAAACGAATAAAAGCCTTAAGTATAGCGCGCTAGAAGAAAAATACTCTACCTTTAGTGCTGAAATTAAAAGCACTCTCGAAGCCGAGTCGGCACTAATAAAAAAGCAACAAACAGAGCTAAAAGCAAAAGAATATCAACATCGTAACTATTTAGATCGCCAGATTAAATTTCTCGACTCTTATGATGAGAAAGATACTGAATACATTGGTGATCAGTGTGACCTATATAATAATTTTTGTCAGTGGTTTACCGATTTATTTGAAAATTATTTAGAGTTCGATGCTTATAAAAGTGTCACACTAGCCAAAATTGACAGTGTAATAAGTCAAAAACACCAATTGATAATTAGTCAGGCAGAAACTCTAGCACAGAATTTAACTGAAGAAAAAGAGCTTATTCACAACATCAGCTTATTATTAAAGAATAATGCACTGGAACTTAGTCAAGAAAAAAATCTTGCTGCAAGCCTAAATTGTGACCGCGAAACTATTTGGCAGTCATCACTCACCTGTCGTAGACAAAGCCAACTACTTACTGAACAACCTAGCCAACTACTTACTGAAAAACCTAGCCAACACATAGCTTTACCTACTGATGAATTAGCAAATAAGCAAAGCCGTCCCCAGGGTAATATCCATCTAGTCGTAGATTTTTTACGGCAAGAGATTAAATACAGCGAAAAAATAAACACCCTCAAAAGCGAAATTTTACAAGATTTTACTTCACGCCTCGAGCAACAAGAAACTAAAACCCAAGTCACGGCTTCGATTAAAGCTATCAAGCAATTAAAAGACGATATTAAAGCCAGCAAACTCACCAGTGCAACATTAACTAAAAAGGAGTCAGCGCAAAGAAGCGAATATTTTAAAGCACTAAGTTCCGAAAATGAAAAAATAAGTAACGAGCTAAGCCTAAAGCGTTCCTCAGTTGCCATTAAAGAGCGAGCTATAGCCGTTCAAAATGAAACCTTGATACAGAAACTAAATAAACTTAAAGATGACCTATTTCCCACAGGTAAAATTGACTTTGAGGACATCAAGGATTTTAAATTTCATGATGACAATTTAAAAGCTGCTTTTAATCAATTACTTAACTGTATCTTAGATAATGCATACAGTAGCGTGAATGACTGCAACAACCAATTTAATATTTTAGCAGAATCAACAAAACCCGAGTCGCTGCAAAAACTTTTACAGTCATCAACTTATTTGACAAATGCTAAAATTCATTCCGTTAAATTAGACAAGTTCATCACACAGCACAGCTTACTCGAAAATAAATTCAACCTTTTTTTTCTTCCTGAAAATAAAAATAAACAACTTGCCTATTGGTTTAAAAATAGCGATAACAAAAACATTGCAAAGCAGAGCCACCTTTCATTAACAACGGTTCCTTTAGTGGATTTAATAGGTAATAACATATCCCGCTTTCCGTTAATTTTGATTGTTGATAAACAAGGCCGACGTTTAGTTCAGAAGGAAAATAGACTTCTGGGTTCATTTCAAAACGGTTTGAATTTTGAATTAACCACACAAATGCTTAAAAAACTGGCTCGAAAACAAAATGCCGAAAATAATTTCTTTGAAACCTCTGGTCAGCAGGTAACAACAAGTCTTAATGAACAAAAATTCAAAAACGAATCAAAAGAAATAAATGAAAAAGTTGAAAAAAAACAAACTATTAATGGCGAAACCCTCCCAGGTTACTCTGGTTACATTGATGTAAGTATCTCTGGACAATACTATCGTGTTTTTGTCTCGCCATACCAAACCAGTTTTTTTGATGCCCAAAATAAGCAGCAAATAGATACGATTTATTTAATGGGTTTCATCGCAAAATCGGCCTTAGTCAGTAAAAAACTGACCATCTCCAATACCGCGGTTATGATCAGCATTTTGTGCCTCATTATTTTAATGGCATTAGTGCCGGTACTTAAAGTTCGTTTGATTTCTATCCAACAATCATTCTCAGTTGCCGACCGTCATTGGGCCTTTATTGGCTTGGGCGTGTTAACAGGCATGCTCGCCATCGCTATTTTTGATCATACTTTTTACAATCACCTAAAAGATGAGATTGCTCAACAAAGTAAAGTTATGCACCAAGAAATAAAACATAACTTCAATCATGAAATAGCCGCACTAAGCACTTATGCGAAAATTAATGTTCAACAGCTAAAAAAAGACAAGACGAAGACGAATACGTTATTTAAAGACAAATCACTGAAGGAAAGTGGCTCGCCATATTTTTTAGAAAACTTGTTTACCCTAAAAGATGATGGTGTTTTCAAGGCAAAGGCTATGTGGTCTTCCGAGCGATTTTATCGTAAAAATAAAATCGATTTAAACATTAGAGCGTACTTTAATCGAGCCATTCGCTGTGATGCATGGAATATGGTGACGAACGCTCACGCTGATGAAAAAGGTTGTGCAAAGCAGTTATTTATGGAACGAGTTTTTAATGTTCGAGATAGCAGAAAAACTACACAGCTCTCTGTGCCATTGCTTGACAAAGTACCTGAAATAATTAATCAGCAAGCTAAAAACACGATTGAGGTTTTGGCATTTGGCACCCGAATGCAAAGCTTTTTTGCGCCACTATTACCGAAAAACTTTGGCTTTTTAGTGTTTGATAACGCAAGCGGCAAGGTGCTTTATCACAGTGATGATGAACGCAGCTTGCTGGAAAATATATATATCGAAACAGATAACAATCCTAAGCTATTAGCGCTGGTTGCTAATGCCAAGCTAAGCGATGAAGAAAACTCTTTTACTAGCTCATATCGTGGCAGAACTCATCACTTCAGTGTTGGTAGGTTAGCAAAAAACATTCCTTGGACGTTGGCCGTATTTTACGACAAGTCGCAATTGCGCACCTTGAATATGTTAATCGTTTTTACCGCCATTACTTGTTTTATATTGCTATCGCTATTGACGTACTTAATGATTGCGCTTTTCACCTCGAAAAAACTTTTGCAACACTTATTTTGGTTTAATGATAAAATTCAATCGCGTTATCAACGCCTTGCTATACAATTAATATTAGTTAGTGTGATACAAGTAAGTGCTTACATTTTACTAGAAACCTTTTTCCCTAAACTGCACTCATTAAGTGTTTTTTTCGCCATGTCGGCTTTTAGCTGCATCATTGTTTTTATTTTGTATCGACAATTAATTGCTGCGCACGTTGAAGTTGAAGTTGAAGTTGAAGTTGAAGTTGAAGTTGAAGTTGAAAATAGTCAACAAACCATCAATAGTTATAGCCAACATGGCTGTAGAGGTTATAACGCCTATTTACTGTCTTTATTCATTTATTTTTTTGCCACTCCTGCGGTATTACTTTGCTTGTCATCCGCTGGTTATTACTTAGAAAAACATGCCGTTATTCATGCTATGCACCTAGATAGTAATCAACGTCATGCGATAAAAACACACAAAGATTATTATGAATTAGTATTAGACCATAAAGCCCCCTTTGCTCGAAACCCTAATATACTCCCTTGTTACTTCGGCCTAAAACCACCTTTTAAACAACAATCGCAAGCAGTAACATGTAACACCAATAAATTAACAGGTAAAAGTTTTTGGTTTGGTACCCTAATCGCTGCAAATGAGAAAAATCACCGCAATAACCTTTTTGATATGGCTGGGCATATAGCCCCGTTAAGTTTTCCTTTTGCTGAAGATATTTGGCTATTGAGTTTACAAAATGAAGAAAAATTTGAATGGACGCTACAATTCACCAGCAAGCACAATCGAATTTTACTTAATGCCTTAAGCGAAAATTTTTATAGTACTTTATTCTTAGTATTACTCGCTATTGTCTGGCTTTACTGGTTGATTAAAGAATGGTTGAGCAAGCGCTTGGTAGGCACCAATGTACCGGCTAACTTTCGCTTGAATGACAGTCGTAAGCAATCTACCGATGAGAAAGTTAAATTACTATTTAAACATTTAGCGATTAAAGACCCAAGTAACCATCGCGGTTGTTTTATGCAAATAATCCGGCCGACCCATCATCTGTTTAAGCACTTTTCTGTTGATGAAAAAAATAAATACTATAGCGAAATTAAGCAACTATTTTTAACCACGAATAAAGCAATCTCCATGAGTCAACTAACTGAGGGCACGCAAAAAATCGAACACCATATTAAACATTTATTAAAAATTGATGGGTGTTCAACCGGTAAAACGGTCATTATTAAAAAATTAGAAATGATCGCCTTAGCACCACAGCAACGACTACGCGCGCTTGAAGTGCTTGAATACATTGTCGGTCTTGGCAACATCAATATTATTTTGCTTGCTGACATTACGCCCCTCTTTCGCTTAACTCAACAAGTTGCCTATCCAAACGACCTTACCAGTAGTGACTACGCGAACAGCCATGAAACCGTACGCTGGGCAAGGCTAATGAAAAGATTTGTCAAATTTTATGACTGGACACCTGTCGGACGGTCGGCTTGCAGAGCTAAAGCAACAAGTGCAGAAATATTAGCTCACGAAGCTATGTCATGGCCTGAATGCCAGCGCTTACAGCAAGATTTTTATGATTATCACTTTGCAACCAAAGCGACTGATATTAAGTATATTAATAACAAATTTTATGATCAACACTGTAATGAAATTACCAAAGATAAACTACAAGCCATATTATCGAACTCAGTAAATCAATATTGGAGTTCAGATCAAATTGTTGAGTTTTTTAATGCCAACTCTGGCGCTAGTTACCGTTATCGTTGGGAATTATGCACTAAAGCTGAGCGTTTATTGTTAATTCAACTTGCTAACGGCTACTCACCAAATCCGTTTAATATTGAGCCCCTAGAGCACCTTATTCGTCGCGGATATATCTTTCAAGATAATGGCTGGCATTTGATTAACAACAGTTTTAAGCGCTTTGTGCTGTCAGCAGAAAATGACACCATTGTTTCATCTTGGCTAGCAGAAGCCATGGAAAGCAATTGGCAATACGTGCGCATACCGCTATTTACCTTAGTGTTGGTCGCAATCGGTGTATTAGCGTATTCAGCCAGTGAGGCTGTCGAATCACTGATGGCGATCCTCGCTGGCGTGTTGAGTATTACTCCCTTACTATTACGTAGCTTTAGCTTATTTAAAGGCTCTAGCGGCGCTGATAGCCCATGAGCTAGGAGTTTTACACAGTAAAACCGTTGCATTGAATTAAGTTTATTGAGACTGTTTGGTAGCTACATTGATAGAGCTAAATTTAACTTAATAGTGAAGCTCAGTTTGAGATAAATGACCTTACCTACGAGCTACTTTAGTGTCAGCCTGCGGTAATGAATACACGCTAGTGGGTAATAAAGTGGCCGTTAATATTCCAATAGTTTTATGTTTAGCTTGCAAGCAAACATTTACTAACCAAAATGAAAATTGGCTATTATTGAGCATCAAAAAAATTAGCTAACAGCTGTTTCCTATGATCAACTTAAAGCATCGTAAAGTAGGGTAACTCAAAATTTTACGCTCAAAATCACTACTTTTGAAAATGCATTCTTTATTAAATGTAGTTGCGTAGTGTCAATAAATTAAACACATTATTTACCTAGGTAAAAATAAACCCTTGGTATTGCTTACCAGTAAAGTACAAGTACGTTAATAGGATTAGTCTGCATTTCATGCTGACAGGTAGATAGGCAATTCATGACAAAAAAACGTTTTGTCTAATTTATTAAAAAATTTAGCATACTTGATTTCTACCTAGCTCTTTTGCCTTGTATGTACGTTCGTCAGCCCTTTGAATAAGATTCAAAATAGACTCACCTTTATTCAGGGTTGCGACCCCTATGCTGCAAGTGATCTGTGTAGCATTTCTTATTTTGGCTTCCGCGACCGCAAGACGAATTCTTTCAGCCAACTCTTTTGCAGCGCTAATGCAGGTTTCAGGTAGTAGGATTAAAAACTCTTCACCGCCATAGCGACCAATAGAGTCGGTTTGGCGACAGGTCTCGCTGATAATATTAGCGACTTCCACTAACACCCTATCACCTTCCAAATGGCCATAACTGTCATTAACCGCTTTAAAGCAATCTATATCTAACATTAGTAAAGATAAACTGTGCGGGTGGCGTTTTACTCTACGGTATTCGTTTTCTAGCGCCTCTAAAATTGCCCGACGATTTTTGACATTCGTCAGCTGATCGGTATTGGCTAATCGCTGCAATGATTCAGTGCGCTCTTGCACCTTTTGTTCAAGGTGACGATTGGCTTGTTCGAGCTCTTCTCGAGCAATCAGTAATTTATCATTTTGATCACTCAAGTTTTTCATACTGGGAATCGTCAAGATTTTAGGCATCAGTCGCCAAATTACAACGGCTGTCGTTATTGACACTAGGCCGGTGGTAAACTTTAGTAAGCCTTGAACATAGTAATAGCCGTGCCAAATATTAATCATGGAAATAAAATGAGTCAGGCCACAAAAAGCAATAAAAGCGGCAAAAAGTACAAAAACTTTATCAAACTCTAAGTCTTTTCTTTTTTTAACCAAATAAATTAATGCCAATGGAATTAAACCATAAGCAATAACGGTTAAACCATCGCCTACCAAGGTTAAAAACAGTAGATCTTCCCGCCACAATAAACAGTGACCATGCGGCATAAAGCTACCATCAAAAATCTTACTTAACATTAAAGTTTATATCCATTTATTATGCTCAGTCTGAGTAAATTATAAACCATCAGTGAACTTTGTTTCATTGTTTTATTAACTTTCGCTTTATCACAGATAACTTTCACCTCGTGACAATAATATCACTATTGTTGCCATTTTGAGCTATGGCTAAATTTTATCAATCGGATTGATACAAGGTTAAAATTTAGCGACAAAATAACCGAGATTTATTGATAAGAACAAAGAGATTTGGCCTTTTGATGACGAACTATTAACTTTAGCTGCAAAGCTAATTAGGCTTGTGAGAAAGTGATAGGATTCTAAAATGAAAAAAGCCTTGTTAAAAGTAATGATACCGGTGGGCGGACTCGAACCACCACGCATTTCTGTGACGGATTTTTAAGCATTTACAAGTATCTAGTTAATTCAGTATCTTAATAGATATTCTTAGACAGTTATATTGATAGAGTTGGCTAGAGATAGACACGCTTAGATTTACTTATACGCACATCCACCCAGATTATTACCATGTTAGTCAATAAGTTAAGGCGTTACAATCAAATTATTGCCCCGATCTTTCGGTCTTGGGTTATAAATTAAGTCCGGTAAAGCACTTTAATGACATGCCAACCAAATTTAGTTTTAACGAGGTGAGGCTCTAATATTGCACCGTTAAATGCTACTTTATCAAACTGAGGTACCATTTGACCGCGTTTAAACTCGCCTAAATCTCCGCCCTTCTTTCCAGACGGACATGACGAATATTTTTTAGCTAAAGTTTGAAACTTCGCACCTTTACCTAGCTGCTTAATAATATCTTCGGCAATTTCTTTGTGCTTAACCAATATGTGAAGTGCGTACGCTGTCGCTGCCATATAAAAACCTTTTTAATACCCTTTGATAAACACACATATTATAGCGGTTCACGAATTAATTATTCTAATCTGATTTTTCAAACATAAAAAAAGCCCCGACTCTTTCGAATCAGGGCTTTATAAATGATGGTACCAGCGGTCGGACTCGAACCGACACGTCTTTCGACAGGGGATTTTGAATCCCCCATGTATACCAATTTCATCACGCTGGCAAAGGCTTTACGCCCGTTTTGCAATTTGCAAAGAAGTCATTTTTCACTTTAAAAACTGATTTCTTTGTAAACTATTTTATGCTCAATCTTTTATCAGATAATGCAGAACATTACTGAAGAGGCAGGCATTATACGAAAACTAGCCCTGTTAGCAATAGTTTTTCTCTTATTATCGTTTGAGTGCTGTTTATTTGTTCATGGCGTAATAGCAGTAACAGCATTAAGCTCTGCATCTAACCAAGTTTTTGCTTCAAATGCATGATCGAAAAACGCATGATTGATATTGGCAGTGCGATAAAGTTTACTGAAGAGATTTTCGGTTAGTAGTGGCGTTGTACAATGTGCAAGATTTAAGGCTATGGCTTGAGTATTGCCTTGACGAATAAAGTTTATATGATATTCAAGGCCCGGTTCGACACTAATGGCTTCACCTTTAGGGGTAAATAACACCCCGTAGTTACTTTGATCAACTTGCGTAACGGCCCAAAGTAGCTGCTTGTGTAAATTGCCGATAAACTCCATATTCCAAGGCCCTTGCGCTTCGAGATAGATAATATTACCTACTATCGTCAATGCCAATTTGCCGTGAGCTGAAAAAATCGTCATTTTTTAAACACCCCTGTGCTCATTTGTATGCTGGCAATATAATATTTTAGACTCTTAACCTACCTACTTTTAGACTCTTCGCCTACCTAAGTAATTGCGCAAACTATAAATTACCTTCTGTTACTTATACTTTTATAGGTCTTTTGTTAAACTAAGGCAAATTTTTCTGTTGAGTCGTTTATGTCATTAGTTTCTAACTCGCCATTCCCTCGCGCTGGCTTTCGCCGTCGCATAGCATCTTGGCTTTATGATGCCTTAATTGCTATTGCCGTTTATATGACAGCTGGCGCGGCTTCATTTTTAATCATTTCATTGTTGGTGCATTTTCGCGCTTTTGATTTACAGGGTTATCAACATTTAAGTGATACCATAAGCCATACTTATTGGTTACTGTGGCCAAATGAACTGTGGAAGCTAAGCTGGGTGTCACTTTTCTTTATTTGGTTTTGGGCTAAAAGTGGTCAAACTATCGGTATGAAGGCTTGGCGTTTAAAAGTACAAAATCAAGACGGCAGCTTGATAAGTAAAACCACAGGTTTAAAACGTTTGTTACCGACGTTATTGGGTTTGGGTAATTTTGCCGTTTTAATTGATAGAAAACATAAATTGAGCGTTCAAGACAGGTTAACTAACACTGAAGTGGTACTATTATCGCTTGAAGCAAATAGAGGCAGACTTTAATTATTCTAGCTAACTTGATGAAATAGTAAACGAGCTGAACGCTATAAGATGTCCAGCTCGGTTTGCAAATATATAGCTAATTTTTGTCGCGCTAACTGGCGCGCCTCTTCATTAAGTACAACGCAATACTGACGAAGATCACACTTGGCATAAAAGCCCCAAAAATTGCGGGTAGTTGATAAACTAAACTTAAACTCCCTAACACTTCGTTAACAATAAAGAATAAAATTCCCGTGGCAACCCCCATCATAATTCTTGCGCCCATAGACACCGAACGTAATGGACCAAAGATAAAAGACAACGCCACCAATAACATCACCGCCAAGGTGAATGGTTGAGCTATTTTCCGCCAAAACGCCAATAAATATCGACTTGGGTCTTGTTTGTTGGCATTAAGGTAATCTAAGTAATCACTTAATCCCCGCAGCGACAATGATTCTGGCTTAACCGTAACTACGCCTAATTTGTCAGGTGTTAAGGTTGAGTTCCAAGACATTACGGGCTGGCTTGATTTAGTAATTTCTTTCGCGCTAATCTTAGTTTCAATAACATCACGCAATTGCCAAGCATTTTTTTGATAAACGGCACTACTGGCCGATACCCAACTTGACAGCTTAAGCTGTTCATTAAAGCGATAAATTTGGATGTTTTTCAAAGAACCTTTATCTTGTACTTCACCAATATGAACAAAGTAGTCACCATCTTTTGCCCACGTACCACCCGATGCTGAGATTAAACTACCGCCAGAAATTGCCTGAGCACGCACTTGTCGTGCTGCAGCCTCACCTTGAGGTGCCAGCCATTCGCCCACCACCATACTGACAACAATCAATAATAGTGCAGACTTCATGACAGATTTAATAATATCAAGACGAGAAAGTCCCGCGGCCTGCATAACAATCAGCTCACTGCTACTTGCCATCATGCCCATGCCAATTAAGCCACCGATTAAGGCTGACATGGGGAAGAATAGCGAGACATCTTGTGGAATAGCATAAAGCACGTAAAGCGCAGCGTGCGCCAAATCATAATTACCTTTGCCGACTGACTTCATTTGTTCAACAAATTTAATGATGCCACTTAAGCTAACAAATACCGCTAAAGTAAGAAAAGTTGTCGAAGCAATAACGCGACCTATGTACATGTCTAAAATACGCATTAAGTAGCCGCCTTATTTTTAGCAATTTTCGCCTTAAATTTTCGGCCACTTGTCCGGCCTTTAATCAACAAGCTAAAACCTAGAGCAAGGACAATAAAATGCACTGGCCATAAGCCAACATATTGCGGCACCGAAGTTTTTTCTATGCCTGAACGAACAGCGGTTAATAACAAGAAATAACTTAAAAATAGTAATAATGCCGGTAGCATCTTGCCAAATTTACCTTGGCGCGGATTGACCACACTTAACGGTACCGCTACCAAGGTCATAATAATACAGGCCAGAGGAAAGGCGATTCGCCATTGACTTTCAGCGCTCGTTTCGGGCGTTTGTTCTTGATAAAGTTCAGCGGTTGGTATCGCACTGAGTTTACGGCGTTTTTGGGCAACTTTTTGATCTTGAATTTGAATATAATATTTATCAAAGGCGACTTGACGAAATTCTTTGTTTTTTATGTCATTTTGATAACGTGTACCGGCCGATAATATCAAACGTTGCAAGCCAGTTTCTTCTTCAATTACCTGTCCAATGGCCGCATAAACAAGACTTGAATCTATAACACTGGCATTGGGTGTGTTTTGATCAGGCAATTGCGCGACAAAAACCTTTTCAAAGGTGTTGTCATCACGATTTTTTTCATGGATAAATATTACCGCCTTTTTATTGCCCGTGGTTTGAAAACGCCCGGCAATAAGCGAACTTAAGCCTGAGTCTGCGGCTAATTGATCTTTAACCTGAACTTCGTACTCTGCAGCCATGGGCGACAAATAAAGCGTAAATATACCGGTGATAATAGCGGTAACAAAACCAAGTATTAAAGTAACACGCACCACATACCATTCGCTTACACCACAAGCATGTAACACGGTCATTTCATTTTCAGCGTAAATGCGACCATAAGCCAATAAAACCCCAAGAAAAAAACTTAACGGTAAAATCATCCCGGCAAGGTCAGGTATTTTTAAGCCAATAAATGTCATCACTAAATGACCTGGAATGCCACCTTCGGAAGCATCATCAAGTACACGAACGAATTTATTACTGATAAATATCGTCATAATGACGAGAAATACCGCAAGTTGGGTTTTAGCCACTTCTTTGAGCAAATAACGAAAAATAATCACAAAGTGATCCTATAAAAACTTAGTTTTTTCTGACATACAGCCATTTTTTGAGTAAACTTGTTGTTTTTAGCATTAAGGTAAATATAAGCTTACCAAGTAATGCTGTGCAATCCGGCTATAATTATAGCCTTTAGCCCAATACATTTAAAAGCAAGCTTAGCGATTATTTACTGTTTTTAGCAAGCTAAATAGTATATTTTCAATTAAATATGCGCATTTGAGTCAAATTAGGAGACATCATGGAGTTCAGTGTAAAGAGTGGCAGTCCGGAAAAACAACGTAGCGCTTGCATAGTCGTCGGTGTTTTCGAACCACGTCGTTTGTCGGCTATCGCTGAGCAACTAGATGAAATCAGTGAAGGTTATATTAGCAACTTATTACGCCGTGGCGACCTAGAAGGGAAGTCAGGACAGATGCTGTTATTGCATCATGTGCCAAATATTCTTAGTGAACGCGTATTATTAGTCGGTTGTGGTAAAGAACGTGAACTCGATGAACGCCAATATCGCCAAATTATCAGCAAAACCATTAGCACCTTAAATGAAACCGGTTCAATGGAAGCGGTATGCTTTTTGTCTGAATTGCATGTTAAAGGTCGCGATACTTATTGGAAGGTTCGTCAAGCGATTGAAGCAACCCAAGATTGCCTCTACAGTTTTAACAGTTTAAAAACTCGTAAAGAAGAGCCTCGTCGCCCATTACGTAAAATAGTATTCAATGTGCCGACTCGTCGTGAATTACCTATTGGCGAACGCGCTATCAACCATGCTTTAGCGATTGCAGAAGGTATAACCACCTGTAAAAACGTCGCTAATATGCCGCCAAATATTTGTAACCCGGCCTATTTGGCTGAACAAGCGCAAATTTTAGCTAACGACTACGACAATGTCAGTACCCAAATCGTTGACGAAGCCGAAATGGCAGAACTCGGCATGGGCTCTTATTTAGCCGTAGGTCGTGGTTCAGTGAATGAATCACTAATGAGCATTATTAAATATAGTGGCGCTAGTGATGATACAAAACCACTAGTATTAGTCGGCAAAGGCTTAACCTTTGACAGTGGTGGTATTTCATTAAAACCAGGCGCTGGCATGGATGAAATGAAATATGACATGGGTGGTGCTGCCGGTGTGTTAGGTGCTATGCATTCATTAGCGGAACTGCAATTACCTATTAACGTGATTGGCATTTTAGCTGGCTGTGAAAACATGCCAAGCAGCAATGCTTATCGTCCGGGTGACATATTAACCACTATGTCTGGTCAAACCGTTGAAGTATTAAATACTGACGCTGAAGGTCGCTTAGTATTATGCGACGCATTAACCTACGTTGAACGCTTTGATCCTGAACTTGTTATCGATGTCGCTACCCTAACTGGTGCTTGTGTTGTTGCTTTAGGCGCACATGCCACAGGCTTATTGAGTAGTCACAATCCACTGGCACATGAGCTATTAAATGCTTCTGAGCAAAGTGGTGATCGTGCTTGGCGTCTGCCGTTATGGGATGACTATCAAGATCAACTTGAAAGTCCATTTGCTGATTTCACCAATTTAGGTGGCAAAGAAGCCGGCACAATTACTGCGGCTTGTTTCTTATCTAAATTTACCAAAAAATACCATTGGGCGCATTTAGATATTGCCGGTACGGCATGGCGCAGTGGTAAAAATAAAGGCTCGACCGGACGTCCAGTAAGCATGTTAACGCAGTTCTTATTAAATCGTGCTGGCGCTGAACAAGGCGAATAGGTCTTACTGAATTTATACTCGGAATAACGTCATGCTAACCCAAGCAATGTTCTACAGTATTGAAGAACAAAGTAGTATTGTAGGTGTAACACAAAAATTGTTACATCTGCACTATGCTTGCCTGCAAGCAGCGCACTTTTACCGACAAAATCAGCGGGTATTTATTTATACTCAAGATCAACAAAGTGCTCATGATATCGATGAAATGTTATGGGCTTTTGATCCAACTAGCTTTGTACCGCACAATTTAATCGGCGAAGGTCCAAAGCAAGGTGCTGCTGTCGAAATAAGCTGGCAGTTACCCACCAACCGACGTGCGGTTTTAATTAATTTAACGAGCGATGTACCCAACTTCGCTAAACAATTTTCGCATTTGATAGATTTTGTACCTGCAGATGAAACACTTAAAGAACAAGCTCGAAACCGTTTTCGTACTTGTCGACAATGGGGTTTCAATGTAGCTCACCAAGTGGCAAGCGCGCCACAAACTATCGATACAACCAGTTAAAAATCTTCTGACGGAAACTCTGATGGAAAAAACATTTACCCCCTCTGACATTGAACAATCTCTGTATAAAAGCTGGGAAGAACAAGGTTACTTTAGCCCGACTGGTGAAGGCGATAGCTACAGCATTGCCATCCCACCGCCAAACGTGACCGGTAGCTTACATATGGGTCACGCTTTTCAACAAACCATTATGGATACCCTAATTCGTTATCAGCGCATGCAAGGTAAAAATACCTTGTGGCAAACGGGTTGCGATCATGCCGGTATTGCAACACAAATGGTAGTAGAGCGTAAAATTGCTGCTGAAGAAGATAAAACCCGCCATGACTATGGCCGTGAAAAATTTATCGATAAGATTTGGCAATGGAAAGAAGAGTCTGGCGGTACTATCGGAAAGCAAATGCGCCGTTTGGGTAATTCTATTGACTGGAGTCGAGAACGTTTTACCATGGACGACGGTATGTCTGAAGCGGTACAAGAAGTTTTTGTGCGTTTATTTGAAGACGACTTAATTTATCGTGGTAAGCGTTTAGTTAACTGGGATCCAAAATTTCACACCGCTATTTCTGACTTAGAAGTCGAAAATAAAGATAAGAAAGGTCACATGTGGCATCTACGCTATCCGTTAGCGAATGGTGCAAAAACCGCAGAAGGCCATGACTACCTTGTGGTTGCCACAACGCGTCCTGAAACTATGTTGGGCGATACCGGTGTTGCAGTTAATCCTGAAGACCCACGTTACAAAGACTTAATTGGCCAACAGGTTTTATTACCGTTAGTGAATCGTTTAATTCCCATTGTTGGCGATGACCACGCTGATATGGAAAAAGGTACAGGTTGTGTAAAAATCACCCCTGGCCATGACTTTAACGACAATGAAGTCGGCAAACGTCATCAATTACCACAAATCAATATTTTTGATAAAGACGCTGCGGTATTAGCAAACGCTGAAGTTTATGATACTAAAGGTGAAGCCTGTAACGCATACGATGCCGAGTTACCAAGCGAATTTGCTGGTATGGATCGATTTGTTGCCCGTAAAGCTATCGTTGCTAAATTTGACCAATTAGGTTTACTAGTTGCCGTAAAAGACCATGATTTAGTTGCACCATACGGTGATAGATCTGGCGTTATCATTGAGCCCCTGCTTACTGACCAATGGTATGTACGTGTCGAAAAACTAGCAGGTCCTGCCGTTGACGCAGTCAAAGACGGTCAAATTGAATTTGTCCCTAAGCAATATGAAAACATGTATTTTGCTTGGATGAATAACATTCAAGATTGGTGTATTTCACGCCAATTATGGTGGGGACATCGAATTCCAGCTTGGTATGACGAGAGCGGTAAAGTCTATGTAGGTCGCACCGAAGCAGAAGTGCGTGCTAATAACCCTATTTCCGATGACATGAAGTTACGTCAAGATGATGATGTACTTGATACTTGGTTCTCATCAGCTTTATGGACTTTCTCGACATTAGGTTGGCCTAAAGAAACTGAAGATTTAAAAACTTTTCACCCTACTGATGTCTTGGTAACAGGTTTTGACATTATTTTCTTCTGGGTTGCCCGCATGATCATGATGACTATGCATTTTAACAAAGATGAAAATGGCAAAGCACAAATCCCCTTTAAAAAAGTTTACATGACCGGTCTTATTCGCGATGAAAATGGCGATAAAATGAGTAAATCAAAAGGTAATGTTGTTGACCCGTTAGATATGATTGACGGTATTTCTCTTGAAGATTTATTGCAAAAACGTACCGGCAATATGATGCAGCCTAAGCTGGCCGCTAAAATTGAAAAACTGACTAAGAAAGAATATCCCAACGGCATTGAAGCCCACGGTACTGATGCTTTACGTTTTACCTTAACCTCGGTTGCCACCACTGGCCGTGATATTAGCTGGGATATGAAGCGGCTTGAAGGTTACCGTAATTTCACCAATAAATTATGGAATGCTAGCCGATATGTGATGATGAATACTGAAGAGTTTGATTGTGGACGTTCTACACCTAACGAACCTGCCGGTGAAATGGAGTTTTCATTAGCCGATCGTTGGATTATCGGCCAATTTCAGCAAACAGTAAAAACCGTACATGAAGCTTTTGACGCTTATCGTTTTGACCTTGCCTCACAAGCCTTGTATGAATTTACCTGGAATCAATTCTGTGACTGGTACTTAGAGTTAACTAAACCAGTACTGTTTAAAGGCAATGAAGCACAGCAGCGTGGTACTCGTCATACTTTAGTTAACGTATTAGAAAAGTTACTACGTTTAATGCATCCGATCATGCCATTTATCACTGAAACTATTTGGCAACGCGTTGTACCTTTAACTAATTTTGACAAAGCTGGCGATAGCATTATGATACAAAGCTTCCCACAGTTTGATCAAAGCCAATGCGATCAAACGGCTATTGATGATTTAGAGTGGGTTAAACAATTTGTTATTGCCATTCGTAATATCCGTGGCGAAATGGATATCACGCCAAGTAAGCCATTACCGGTACTACTAAAGAATGTTAACGCTGATGACCAACGCCGTTTATCTGAAAATGAGCAATTTATTAGTGCCTTGGCTAAACTTGAAAGCATTGAAGTATTGGCCAGTGATGATAATGGCCCAGCTTCAGCAACTGCTGTTGTCGGTAACTTATCAGTATTAATACCAATGGCGGGCTTAATAGATAAAGCTGCTGAATTAGCGCGCTTAGATAAAGCTATCGATAAATTAACCAAAGACGCTGAACGAGTACGCGGTAAGCTTAATAATGAAAATTTTGTTAGTAAAGCACCTGAGGCCGTTATCAATAAAGAAAAAGCTAAGTTAGCTGAAGCTGAATCTATATTAGCCAAAATGGTTGACCAGAAAGCGCAAATAGCAGATATATAAGCCATTAATTATAAAACATTATAAAAGCCAGCGCCTTAGCTGGCTTTTTTTTGTCACAAAAAAGTAAAGCAATCTGCATATTTTTTAGAGATTCCTCAATTTTAATGTGTTAATATGCCTCTGCGTTGAGTTTTTGCGTTTCGGGAGAAGGAGAGATCTTTTAGTCAATAGACATTTGATCAGCCTAGACGCTTTAATATGTGTTACTGGAAACCTTTCTCTGTCTGTACTTTAGGTAGAGAGCATTTACTCCGTATATGGCCGTTTTGGCTAAACTTTAATTTTTGACCTGCGAGAAATGTTGGTATGTCTGATACAGTAACTGGTAAAGTAAAATTTTTTAACGAATCTAAAGGATTTGGTTTCATCGAGCAAGAGAATGGCGCAGACGTGTTTGTTCACTTCAGTGCAATTTCTGGTGACGGTTTCCGCACTTTGACTGACGGTCAAGCGGTAACTTTCAGCGTAAAACAAGGCCAAAAAGGTCCTGAAGCTGAAAACGTTGTTGCTTCTTAATTTTTAGCTCTCGCTAATAATTACATAAAAAAACGAAACATTAGTTTCGTTTTTTTGTTTCTAACCTTAGTGAAATTCAATTCATCTTCGCTATAACGTTAGTCATTAATATGTGGTGCTATTAAATCCACCATAGCGTCAATATGCAAATCATCATCATTTAAGGCCGGAATATAGTGATATTTTTCGCCACCAGCAGCGATAAATACCTCTCGGTTTTCATGCACAAGCTCTTCCAATGTTTCTAAACAATCAGCGCTAAACGCCGGACTTATAATTGCCAAGTGTTTATTACCTTCTTGAGCTAAAGATTCAAGTGTGACATCAGTGTATGGCTTAAGCCATTCCGCTTTACCAAAGCGCGATTGAAAAGTCATCACGTAGTCGTCTTTACTTAAGCCAAGTTGCTCAATGACCAAGCGGGTAGTTTTATGACAAAAGCAATAATATGGATCGCCCTGCTCTAGAAAATACTTTGGCATGCCATGATAAGAAAAAACTAACTTGTCGGGTTTACCATGCGCTTGTATCTGGTTATTTATACTCGCCGTTAACGCTGTAATGTATAGCGGATGATCATGATAGCCACTCTGAAAATGTATGCTTGGGATCCAACGCCAGGTTTTAAGTTTACTGAACACGGCATCAAAAGTTGAGCCTGTTGTCGGGCCAGCGTATTGCGGATATAACGGCAGCACTATAATATTGTTAACGCCCTGTTCTTGGAAGTTCTCCAAGGCATTACCAATTGACAGCGAGCCATAGCGCATAGCAACATCCACCAATACTTTATCGCCATACTTTTCTGTTAATATTTTCTCGACTTTAGCCTTTTGCTGTTTACTGATCACCAATAATGGTGAGCCCTGGTCTGTCCAAATGCTTTCATATAACTTAGCCGATTTTTTTGGTCGCACACGCAAAATTATGCCATGTAATATCACCATCCAAAGTAAACGTGGGATCTCTACCACACGTGGGTCAGATAGGAACTCACCTAAGTATCGACGCAGTGCCTTTGGCGTTGGGCTATCGGGTGTGCCTAAATTTGTTAGTAACACTCCTGTTTTTGCCGTGCAATCATGAATTTCTTTACTTTTTCCTGCATACCTTGACATAAATTTTCTCTACAAAATAGCGTTAACAGCGTCAACAAAAACAGCTGAATTTGGCGTTACTCGACTATTGAAGTGCTTGATAGTTTTACCATCTGCACTGACCAAGTACTTATAAAAATTCCATTTTGGTGCCGTAGTTTCATCAGCGAGTTTTTTAAAAATAGGATGGGTATCGCTACCAAAAACATGCACGGGCGAAAGCATGGTAAATGTTACACCATAATTAACGAAACAAATATTTGCGGTATCTTTTTCATCATCTTCTTCTTGAAAAAAATCATCTGACGGAAAGCCAATAACCACTAAGCCTTTAGCTTTATATTCTTTATGTAACGCTTCAAGAGCAGTAAACTGTGGAGTAAAGCCACAGTGGCTTGCCGTATTGACAATTAACATCGGCTTACCCGCCGTTAACTCACAAAGATTTAGCATTTCTTTGGAATGGAGTTTTTTTTCACTGTACTGCATAAATGATAGGCAGGGTGTTGTCTCAGTGTTATTAAGCGTTTTAGTCACCTCTACATCAGCATGCGTATTTGCGACAAATATCGTTAATGCAACCGCGGCAATAAACATTAAGTTTTTCATGAACTTCCTTTTTAGCACTATTTCTAAAGCCATATTATCGTAATTTACCAAGCAAAGGAATTATCCATGTTGATCATCACGTACTATTTAACAAACCTAATTGTTATACGATTTCAATCAATGGATTGATCACTTAGCTTGAATTAAAGCCGTAAAGGCAACAGCCTATTATTTAAATTAGTTATATTGAACGCTTAGGACCTAGCAATATTTACTTTTTAATGGCTTATTAAAAATGCGGGCTTGGAAAATCTGTTACTAGCCTTTATTGAACAATATAGTATCATGCGTAATGTTTGCAGCGATTAAGGTCAGACTATTATGACATAAGTCAAAATCTAGTCGTTGTTATTACGTTACTATCATCCCATGTTGATATGTAGCCATGATTGCACATAACCGTTAAGTGAAGAAGTTTGTCAAACCTAAACAGCAAAAGTACAGGGTCTACGAAGAACACCAATAGCTTGTTAAGTGCCAGTAACTTAACCTGTATACGTGAAGACCGTCTATTGTTTGAAGCGCTTGATATTAATATTTCAGCCGGTGATATTGTGCAAATTGAAGGGCCAAATGGCGCAGGCAAAACCAGTTTATTGCGCATTCTTGCCGGTCTTTCTCAACCTTTTGACGGCTGTGTTAATTTTCAAAATGAAAATATTAATCAGCAACGTGAAACATTTCATCAAGACTTACTTTATTTGGGCCATTTATCTGGCGTTAAAGACGAGATGACGGCGCAGGAAAACCTTGAGTTTAACCTCGGCTTACATGGTTTGCCTACCGATACCGCCGAAAAAACCTTAGCTGAAGTTAACTTATTGGGTTTTGAGGATGCGCTGTCCTCACACTTAAGTGCAGGACAGCAGCGGCGCATTTCTTTAGCGCGCTTATGGCAAAGCCAAGCAAAAATTTGGATTTTGGATGAACCTTTTACCGCAATTGATAAGTTAGGCGTGGAAAAGCTAGAACAACTATTTTTAAAGCATGCAGATAACGGCGGCTGTGTGGTATTAACTACCCATCAAGATCTCTCATTACCCGCCGAGCGAGTAAAGAAAATCTCTTTAGCTTATTGTTTCTACTAAGGTAATCATTCATGACACAACTATCCTATCGTGCCGCTTTTACCTTAATTGTTAAAAGAGATATGATGATCGCTTTTCGTCATCGCGACGACATCATTAATCCCTTACTGTTTTTCATTATTGTCGTGACATTATTTCCATTAGGTGTCGGGCCTGAAAGCACCATATTATCGCGCATCGCACCAGGTATTATTTGGGTTGCCGCTTTACTCTCTACGTTACTGTCATTAGATAGGTTATTTAAGTCTGATCATGCTGACGGTTCACTTGAACAAATGCTATTAAGCCCACATCCGGTATTTATTTTGGTCTTAGCTAAAATTGTTGCTCACTGGTTACTCACTGGCTTACCCTTGATACTTATCGCTCCACTGTTAGCGGTATTACTGCATTTACATGAAAGTAGCTACAGCGCACTTATGCTGACATTATTGCTTGGCACACCCATATTGAGTTTGCTCGGAGCGATTGGCGTTGCCTTGACGGTTGGCATTAAAAAAGGCGGTGTACTGCTTAGCTTACTGGTGCTTCCGCTTTACATTCCGGTACTTATTTTTGCCACCAGTGCCATTGATAGTGCTTCGATGAACTTACCATATAACGGACAACTTGCTATAATCGCGGCAATATTTTTTGCCTCGTTAACCTTGGCCCCCTTTGCTGTTAGTGCAGCGCTGAAAGTGAGTACAAATTAATATGATGTGGAAATGGCTTCATCCTTATGCAAATCCTGAAATTAGTTATCATTTTGCTGGTAAAATATTGCCTTGGTGCGCACGTCTAGCCTTTGCTTTTTTAACTATTGGTATTACCTGGGCCTTGCTATTTGCTCCGGCAGATTACCAACAAGGCGATACCTTTAGAATATTCTATTTACATGTGCCTGCAGCGATGTTGTCGATGGGCATATATTTAGCCATGGCTATTGCTGCGCTTTCCAGCTTAGTATGGCAATTAAAACTTGCCGACGCCTCCGCTGCTGCGATGGCACCTATCGGCGCAACGTTTACCTTTATCGCACTAGTTACTGGCGCTGCATGGGGTAAACCAATGTGGGGTACGTGGTGGATTTGGGATGCTAGGCTCACTTCTGAGTTAATTTTATTATTCTTATACTTAGGAGTTATGGCTTTACATAATGCCTTTGAAGATAAAACGTTAGCTGGCAAAGCAGCAGGAATCCTTGCCTTAGTAGGGGTGATTAACTTGCCCATTATTAAGTACTCGGTTGAGTGGTGGAACACGCTACACCAAGGTGCAACGGTGAGTAAATTAGGCCAACCTTCGATGACCGCTGATATGTTTTGGCCATTTTTAGTTTGCTTTATCGGCTTTGCCTTTTTAGTGACAGCTTTAATATGCCTGCGTTTTCGTACAGAAATATTGCATCGTAATAGCATGCGACCTTGGGTACGTGAATTAGTGACAACTAAGGAGAAAACGCATGCAGTTTGATAGTATCAGTGCCTTTCTAAACATGGGCGGTTATGGTTTTTATGTCTGGCTATCTTATGGCGTGAGTATCATAGCACTAGCACTGTTAGTCTTTTCTAGCATTCATAACCATAAAAAAATTAAGCAACAAATAGCTCTGCGAATTAAGCGCGAAGTAAAATTACGTCATGCGGCAGAGCTGCAAAAAGCACAAACCAGTGCAGACACCAGTAAAAATATTTAAGAGGTAGCAACATGAATCCCCGTCGCAAGAAACGATTAACTATAGTAACGTCAATAATCATAGGTTTAGGTGTTGTTGCCGGGCTTGTTTTATACGCGTTAAGTCAAAATATTGATTTATTCTATAAGCCTTCTGAAATATATAATGGCAAAGAAGACAGCGGCCTTAAAGCGATTAATGGCCAACGCTTGCGTATTGGTGGTTTAGTGGTGCCGGGCAGCGTCCATCGTGATAGTGAAAGCCTTAAAGTAAGCTTTAAACTTACCGATATGAGAATGCCTATTAGCTTCGCTGAGACAGATGCAACCGTAACCGTGAGTTATGACGGCATATTGCCTGACTTATTCCGCGAAGGGCAAGGTATAGTCGCTAATGGTATTTTAGTTAACTCCAATATGATTGAAGCCAGTGAAGTATTAGCGAAACATGATGAGAATTACATGCCGAAAGAGCTTGCTGACGATGCGGGTAAACAATACGTTCAACCTGATTATAGCAAAGCTCAATTACCGCTTAATAACTAACCGTCATACGCTAGCGCTAGTCATAAAAAACGCAAAGTGTTACCACTTTGCGTTTTTTTATGCGTCAGGATTAAAACCGTTTTTAATTTTCTCTATGCGCTCTTGATGTCGGTGATGTGCTTTAAGTGCCGCGACTGAAAATGCACCTATAATGGCTACAATCGGAATTAACAGTGCTAATGTCTGAGGTTGTAATAAAGTTCTTAACCAGTCCATCGGATAACCTTTTTATTGTTAGTTCTGCCAATTAAAATAAATAACCAATCTTTCTAAGCTAACCTTAATCTCCAAGCGCTCTTGAATATTGAGTCTCACTGATAATTAATCAATTACTTAATTCTATTGGTATTCATTATTCTTCGAAGTATGTGCCCCAGCCATCATAATCAACTTTGCACTGCTTTGCTAATTCAAACATCTTTTTTGTTTCATCAAAAATAATGTCAAAGTCTAAAGCTTGCTCAGTAATAATATCAAAAGCAAAAATTTTCTCGCCAGTTTCTAACTCAGCTTCTTCAGGCTCTTCAATTTCAAAGCCACTTTTAAATGCGGTTATTGCTGCTTTTTCTAGCACATCAAAGTCAACGCTAGAAAAGTGATGTTCAATAGTATGGTGAACTTCTTCATTAGTGCCATCTTCAACTAACGCGGCTATTAATTGCTCGGTATGCTCTTGCCATTGTTGCAATTCTTCATCAATCATTACTTGGTCTCACTTGTTTGCTTATTTTGTGATTTTTTGTCATTTACTGCTGGCAGCTCATGGCCAGTTTCTAAGCTTAATTGTGTAATCTTAACCAGCATATCACTGCGGGTTTTATTGGTTATGCTTCTAATTTTGTCTTTATCTTCATTAGATAAATAAACCGGTGGCAAAAATTCAATAATCATTTTTCCGTTATCCCAGCGATTCAAATCGATGGTTTTATGGTTGTTGCTCGCACAAACAGGGATAATGGGTACCTCTGCTTTTGCCGCTGTGCGAAATGCGCCAGTTTTAAAGGGCAATAGACCACGACCATAACTACGAGTACCTTCTGGAAATAACCACACAGACAACTTTTTTTCACGAATTTTGTTAGCGGTCATATCAATAGTATTCATCGCTTTATTTTTATTTTTTCGATCAATTAAAATATTACCGGTGAGCCAATACATTTGCCCAAAAAAGGGGATCCATTTTAAACTTTTTTTACCAACACTTACCGTCCCTAGTTGAACTGCAGCGGGGACAGTAAAAATATCATAACTATTTTGATGATTACAAATGTAGACGACTGGGCCAATATTTTTTGTCGATTCAGGTATTCGAACTTCAACATCTAAGCCCAAAATTTTTGAAACTTTGCCAAGATATTTAGCCGTGTGATGAACATTGTCGCGATGAAATGGTCGGATCAAACAGTACAAAATAGAACAAAGTGAGATGAAAACTAAAGCTAAAGTCATTAATATGACACGGATAACAGCTAACAAAAGATATTCCTATAAAATTTATGAGCCGTGATTATACCTTTAATTGATAAAAAAGCTAAACCTACAACTTGGCTTTTATGCGTTATTTGGCAGTATGCTTGGTCTAAGTTAACGAGCAACCTGAATTTCACGATACTTCATATAAAGTAATTTCAGGTGTTCATATTCAAATGCAGAACCCGAGGCGTAATATCGAAATGGTAATCTGGCTCTAGCATCAATACTGTTTGCTAGTGAAAGGTAAAGCTCTTCATCAGATTCCATGCTTAATACATCCATACTTTGTTGATCAACTAAGGCATCAAACACCAGACCTGTGGCGTCACGAAGTGATGAGGGGCCCAACAAAGGTAAAACTAGATAGGGTCCTGCACCTATGCCCCAATAGCCAAGCGTTTGGCCAAAGTCTTCATTTTGCTCGGCAAAACCTATCGGTGTTGCGACATCGATTAACCCAATCATACCTAGCGTAGAATTAACGGCGAAGCGAGCAAACGTTTCACCAGCCACGGCTAATTTTAACTGCAATAGCGAGTTCATAAAGGTTGATATTTCAGCCAAATTATTAAAAAAATTACTTAAGCCGGTCTGAATAACCTCGGGCGTTATTTTTTTATAGTTATTAACTATCGGTAATAAAACGTATTCGTCCGCTTTAGCATTAAAATAATACATACGACGATTAAACCCTTCCCATGGATCTGTATATTCACTCATGACACCAAGTTCTTGGTGTTTATTTGGTAATTTTACTTTGGGTATTATTGCGTTGCTTTCTAATTTTGGTACTGAAGAGCATGCGACCGATAGCAAGCAGAGAAAAGTAACCACTGAGCGTGCGAATTTATTTGTCAAGGTTAGCATCAATTTACACCGCCTTGAAACTGGCTATGTAAATACTGGACAAAGCTTAACCTATCTAGATTGCCACAGTGTCCGCCACGCGGAAAAATTTTTGCCCGTTCGCCAAAAGTTGACTGCAGATACTCCACCTCGCCGGTCTGTAAAATAATATCGTCTTGACTGGTCACTAAGTAAATTTTATCGGAGGTTTTTAAATAATCTTCAATCGCATATAAGCTGTAGCGTTTGATCAAATCCGCTTTAGTGATATTGCCATCTTCACGCTGAGCTCTCGGTAACATAGCACCATCAAAATAATCACCAAAAGTAATATCACTGGCGCGTTGCATTGAATGGGTTAAACTTTCAAACTTGTCTACTGCATGGTTTTTATAGGTGATTGCACCAGTATTAAAACTAACATCTATAGCGAAGAACATATCTGAAGACGACATTCTAAACGAGGCACCAATGAGCAATTTCAATTCTGCTTCAGTTAAATCTGCATGCTTAAATAAATTAAAGATTGACCCTTGATCAAATTTTGACGACCGTTGCATTGAGTATAGATCAGAGAAACGAGCAAATATTTCATCAAACATAGCAATTGCCGCTTGACGATTATTACGTAGGTCAAAATATTCATCTAGAATACTGACGGAATTATATAGACTCACCGGCGGATTAATCATCAGCACTTTTTCAAAATTAAATGCCTGCTTTTCTTCATCGAGTAGCGCTATAAATGCCGAGTGCGCACCGCCCAAACTATAACCGGTGAGAGAGAATGATGATGCTACTACCTCGTCTTGTGCTTGTACTTGTGCCCAAACTAAATTCATGACCTTGTATAAGTCTTCAGCGTCATGCGCTAAGTCACCCGGCATGTATTTGGTGTTAGGTGAGTTAACAATAAAATTAGCAAAAGTTGGCGATGATAATGAAATCACATGGTAACCCCGCTGAAAGAAGCTTTTTTGAAGAATGCGCATTTTTGGACTGTCGTAACCCGCTCCAGTCCCGGCAATAATAAAAATTAGCGGTGCCCGAGTCGCTTGCTTTATTAACGAGTATTGCATTTTTTTGTTAAACCAAAACACCTCAGATATTTCATTTAACGGTTTAATTGTTATACGTTTATTAATAATTTTTAATGACTGAGGCAAATCCGCAGCAGGTTCCTGGCAATAGCCGGTAACTGTAGCTTGGTAGCGCGAATATTCTAAATCGCAGACCGGTAAAACAATCTCTACTGCAACTTGTTTACTGCTACATGCCGCTAAAAGCAAGATGAGTAAAACACTCAGAATGCGCACTGACTTTCTCCTGGGTAGTACATTAAAATAGGTCAGCAAACACACGATATTACTGGCTTTTGATAATCATTTTCTCTCATGAAAACGATTTGATAATTTCGCTTAAACCCTGAAAATAACAGTTTTATTTATAAGAAAAATTGCGGATGTATTCTATCTTTTACCCGCGTAAAAGTATCTTAATTAAAAATTTAATTGCCTAAATAAACTATTTTCTCACGTCTTTTTTTTCATTGTCTATAGTTAGGTCACGCGCAAGAATAAGATAACTAGCGCTAGCACAGCAAAGTTCAGGCTAAATTCAAGCTTGCTTTAAGGTAGGCTTAATGTGTAATGGGGTTTATATGAACACAGCTTCGACCATCAACTTAGCGTTGGTTATTATTATGTTATTGCTGCAGTGCAATACTATGGCTGTTGCTGAAAAAATAAAAAAAAATGACTTTGAAATTCCAACAAATTCAATAGCTCTAAATCAGGCTAGGTTATCGCTAGATTTAACCCGAGAATGGGGCTTATCTGCACTAGTTATCAATAACCCAAGCAACACTTTGTATAGCGACAAGCAAAAAATAGCGCAACTGTTTGTCGTAGATGATATTGATGTACTGCAAAAACATATCGACCTGAGATTTCAAAGCGGGCTGTATAGTTTAAAAAACAATTATGTCTTATCACCCTATTATGCACCGCTCGTATCTCCGCAATTTTTACACTCAGATCTGGTGCAAAATGATTTATACCAATTTGGCCGACTTAGCACCGAAACAGGTTATAGCCTGCCAAGTAGCTTTAATGAACAGAATTTACGGGTATTTATACATAGCGCCTATAGTGTCGTGCATAACGGGCGATTTGATTTATCTTTGACGGCAAGTTTTCAGAGTATCAAAACCTCAAAAAAAAAATATGGTTCGTCGCCTTTACTGCACCCATTAACTCATCGAAGTAATGCCCAAGCAACGTCGGCAACAATTGGCATTATCGGCAGCTTTGATCTATCCGAACGATGGAGTTTAATTGGTGCATTAACCTCTAGCCACATAGACAACGAAAATATCAATTATAAATTACAACAAGAAAATAAGCGTAATATGGCACTTATCGGCACAACATATTCCTTTTAATTTAGCTAGCCACTGAATAGATTTATACGCTAATGTTATTGCAAGGGTTGAATCTAAAAGAATAAAAAGCCAATGCAAATTAATTGAATTGGCTTTTTTGTATGGCAGCTAAATAGCTTGCTTAAAAAAGGTCTTCAGGAATATCAAACACAGCGCTTTGGCCAGATTTTGCTGATATGATCAACGACTGACAACGTGGTAATAAACGAGAGAAAAAGTAACGAGCAGTATAAATTTTACTTTGGTGGAAGCTGCTATCTTCACTGGCGGCTAATGACACTTCAGCCATTCTCGCCCAAATATAAGCCATCGCGGTATAACCAAAGACATGCAAATAGTCATTAGCGGCACAACCTAGCTCTTCTGGTGAAGCCTGTGCAGCGATTAATAAGCACTCGGTCAACTCTGCCAGCTCATCTATAGCATTTGCCAAAGGCTGAGTAAATTCTTGCATTGCCTCAGCTTTAGTCGCTTGGATATAGCTACGTACTTCTTCAATGAACACCAGCACTAACTTGCCTTTGCTACCGGCAACCTTGCGCGCTAAAAGATCCATGGCTTGAATACCGTTGGTACCTTCATAAATTTGTGCAATACGGGTGTCGCGTACTAATTGTTCTTGTCCCCATTCCCTAACATAGCCATGACCACCAAAAACTTGTTGACCCGCAACCGTATTTTCAAAGCCAAGATCCGTGAAGAATGCTTTAGCAATTGGCGTCATCAAAGCAACAAGTTGATCGGCTTTTTGCTGTGCTTCGCCACTGCCATAAGTCGCAATATCTAACTGCATTGAAATATAAGTTGATAACGCCCGTGACCCTTCGTTAAGCGCTTTCATATTCAATAGCATACGTCGAACATCACCATGAACTAGTAGCGAATCTGCTTGTGCATTTGGTGACTTGACGCCTGATAATGAACGTCCTTGAATTCTATCTTTGGCATATTCTAAGGCATTTTGATACGAACGTTCTGCCGCACCTAGGCCCTGAATGCCAACGCCAATTCGTTCAAAATTCATCATAGTAAACATACAGGCTAGCCCTTTATTGAGCTCACCCACTAAATAACCTTTCGCGCCATCAAAATTTATGACACAGGTCGCTGACGCATGAATACCCATTTTATGTTCAATTGAGCCACAACTTACTTGGTTTTGTTCACCGAGTGATTCATCATCATTAACATGAAATTTAGGCACAAGGAACAGTGAAATACCACGTGGGCCAGCAGGGGCGTCAGGTAATTTAGCCAAGACTAAGTGAATAATATTTTCAGTTAGGTCATGTTCACCTGCGGTAATAAATATTTTAGTACCCGAGATCAGATAACTATCATCGGCTTGAGGTATTGCTTTGGTTCTGATCATGCCCAAATCAGTACCCGCATGTGCTTCTGTTAAACACATACTCGCGGTCCAATGCCCCGCATACATACGCGTTAAATAACGGCTCTTTAGTGCTTCACTGCCATGTTTTGCTAACGACAAACCAGCGCCGGCGGTTAAACCCGGGTAAAGAGAAAAGGAGATATCAGCCGAACATAACATTTCTTCATGCAGTGCGGTCAACATTTTAGGCATGCCCATACCACCAAAGTCAGGCTCGCCCCCTAATGACGTCCAGCCTCCTTGAGCATAAGTATTGAAAGCTTCTTTGTAGCCAGGTGCTGTGGTTACTTTACCATTGGCAAAAGTAACACCGACTTCATCACCATTGCGTGATAAAGGGGCAATTTCTTGTTCGGCAATTTTTGCACATTCTTGCAAAATAGCTTCAGCTGTTTCTCGGTCAACCCGTTCGGCTAATGCTGGTAATGACTGCCATAATTTATCGGCATTAAACACGTCATATAACAAAAAATTCATATCTTTTAAGGGCACTTGGTAGTCAGCCATTACATTCTCCAAACAGGTCATTTAAACAAATAATTAAAACACTTGTTTGAATATATATCAAACACAGTAAAAGTAAAGGGATTACTAGAAATTCGCATGCCAGTAAAAATTGAAGTAAGCTTGAGTTGTTGGTATTTAATGAGAAGATTAGTTGTGAAATTTTTTGCTATATGGGTTATTTTATTATTATGTTTTCCCGGTATAACTTGGGCGAAGCAGCTTGATTTTAGTAAAAAAACAACTGAAGAGCATATCCAGTTCAACTATCAATGGCTCGACCAAGATCAACAACCGCAAGCGTTAAGTTTTTCGATTGAAAAAGTGCATTTATTTAATCGCTTTAGAAATTTTAAAAGTTATAAAGCCAAACATGCCAAAAAATACCTTGATCAAAAGATAAGAAAAACATTAAAACAAAACCCTATAGCTAATGTGAAAGTAAAATTTTTAGGTCGTGGCGATAATTTACAAATTGAACTTACCGGTAGAGATCAGGCCGCTATTAACCAAGCTCATCAAACCATAGCTCAACTTGAGCAAGACTTAATGCATGAACATTTAGCCCGAAATTTTTATACTCAATTTGTTACCTATGACAATAATTACGCCATTAAGCCTGATCATATTCGCTTCGCACAAGAGTCTGTAATAGACTTTGCGGCACTAAAACCGCTTATTCTCGACAATGTTGCCATTCAAAATGTCAGAAAAGTCAGTAATTATGTCCTTGGCTTTATTCAAAGTATTCCTTATGCAACCTTAGAGTCGAGAGTAAGCTCAACAGGGGCTGGCTTCAACCCCCCGTTGCAAACACTTTGGCAGAACCAGGGGGATTGTGATAGTAAAGTCACACTCACCGCCGCTATTTTTAGAGCGTTAATGCCACGCATTAAAATGATGCTAGTGTTTATCGATAATCATGCGCTAATTGCGCTAAACATTCCCAGTGAAGCTGACGAACTGACCATCTCTGTTGATGGTCTAGATTATATTCTGGCAGAGCCGACAGGCCCAGCAATGATGCGCGTGGGTGAGTTGTCAGCAGACTCTGAATTTGCCATACGCAATGGCCGCTATTATGCCGAAGCTTTTTTTGCCGACCCGAGTACATAAAGCAGCTAAAGCTTATAGAACATGATGGGGTAATTGCGACAAAATACTATCGCGTAAAACATTGAGACTAATGGGCTTAGAAATATGTAAGTTCATTCCTGCCGCTAAGCATTGCTGTTTGTCTTCTTCACGGGCATGGGCAGTCATGGCAATAATTGGTAGCTTGTTATATTGCTGCTGAGCGCGTATATGTTCGCTTGCGGTTAAGCCATCCATTATTGGCATCTGAATATCCATCAAAATAATATCAAAATTTTCCAGAGGCAATTTATCTAAGGCCTCTTGACCGTTTTGCGCCAAAGTCACATTTGCCTGCAGAGACTCCAATAATTTAATGGCAACTAATTGATTAACCAGATTGTCTTCAACTAACAATATTTTTAGTCCCGTAAGGCTTGCTGCTGTTGCTATATCATTAACTTTTGGGCGATCTATTGTGCTAGCACCATTTGATGGCTCTCTGCCAAGTTCCTTAGCTAATTTAGCAATAACATCACGATATAATGGCATTTCCAGCAGCAGATAGTTAATTTCATGTTGGTTGAGTTGCTCAATTAACTGAAATGAAATGATACTTGCCACTGGCTGGCAAAGCGCAAGGACGTCAACGTCTTGCTGTATGACATTTAATGCTGTCTTGGTAAAACCTTGTGGGTAATCCCCACTGTCAATAAAGAGTATTTTTTGCGCTTTTGCGTCGACAGTTTTTAGCTGACTAAAGTTTGAAATATTGATGATTTGTTGGCCAATGTCAGTAAAATTTTCTCGTAATTGATCTGGAATATTTACCGCTAAGTTAACCACGGTACTAGTGGAAAATTGCGGCTTAAATTGAGCTAAACTAGTCTCAGTATAAGCAATATCATTAGCCAAAAAATTCGAAGTATCCATCGGTAGCGCTAAGGTAAATTCAGCCCCTTCACCTAAATCACTCTCAATTGAAATTTCGCCCCCCAATAGTTGAGCGATATGTTGGCATATTGATAAGCCCAAGCCAGTGCCGCCATAAACACGAGTCATCGACTCATCTGCTTGTTTGAATGCTTCGAACAACCCGGACTGTTTAGCTTTCTCGACACCTATGCCAGTGTCTTTGACCTTAAATAGAATCGCGATATTATCAGCATCACCAGACAAAGAGACACTTAGTTCGACTTTGCCGCATTCAGTAAATTTAATCGCATTATTAAGCAAATTACTCAGTACTTGCACTAAGCGCATGGTATCAGTGCGGATTTGCAATGGCACTTGGCTATCAATGGCAACACTTAAACTCAAGTCTTTGCCTACTAATGCGGCAATATTAAGATTAAGCGCTTGCGAGACAATATTATCCAACTCGCTAAGTTCTGTATGTACTGACATATTTCCCGACTCTACTTTTGCAGAATCAAGTAATTCATTAACTAAATAAAGTAAGGTATTTGAAGCGGTTTCTGCATTAACTAAGTATTGTTGCTGGATTTTATTTAGCCGGCTTTGTTGCAGCAGAAAAAACATCCCTTGAATAGCGTTAATTGGCGTACGAATTTCATGGCTCATATTTGCCAGAAATTGACTTTTGATTTGATTAGCTTCTTCGGCTTGGTTTTTCGCACGCTTCAGTGCTTGGTTAATTTCAAATTGCTGAGTAACATCACGAATAAGCACAATACTGCCGAGTAAGGCATTATATTCATCATAGAAGGGAGCGTTATAGATCTCATAGCTATTGTCATCGGTTGAAATGATTTGCTGATGAGCGACTGGTAATTTTTCCTGTTGATGATTACCTAGACTTAATGCGACTTTTTCGCCGAAGTCTGTGGCAATAAACTCACCAATTTGGCAGCCTAAAATATCGCTTTCTTTTTTCAGAACTAATTGTTCAACCGCTTGATTACAACCAATTAATCGACTTTGTTGATCATTAAATAAAATGTAATCGGGAATGGCATCCATCACGGAGCGTAGTAAGGCATAATCACGTTGGTGTTGCTCACTTCTGTACAATAAAGCTTGGGTTTTTTCCTTAACTCTTAGGTCAAGATCATTATTTTGGTCTTTTAAGCGTTGCATTAAACTGCGGTTTTCGCCAAATAAATCCTCGACAATTTTAAACCAATGACGCCATTCATTTGAGGGTTTTATTTTACCGGGATCACCCGCTGAACAATTTTCAATGTGACTTATAAAGTTTTTAGATGGTGCTATAAATGAGCGATGTGTAACATAGTAAACGACAATTAACAGGCTTAATAGACCGCAAAAAATACCTGCTAATATTGTGGCAAAGCGTTGATTAATTTCAGCATAAAAATTATTTTTTTGATGATATTCTAATAATATCCAATCATTAATCGGCAATTTTTTCTGCTGTACAATCCAATCACCAATGACTGAGTTTGGCATAAGGTTTAGCAGTGATTGATAGCTAAATTGGTTAAGTTGCGCTGGCGCGGTGTCACTAAAAGCTGTGCGGGCACTGAGCGTCAAATTTTCACTATTTTTATGCAATAAAACGTGACTATGTTTATCAACGATTATATAACCATGGCCGTCATCGCTTACCTTAGGTAAATAATCGTATAGGCCCGCCGTATTAATATCAATCAGCAGTGCCCCTTTCATCTCATTATCGACATAAACCCCGATACCTAAAGCGGTGTTCAAACCTTTCCCGGCCGAGTCGACATACGGGCGTGACCAAAACTTTCCATCTTTAGATGGTGCAGCTTTTATCTTCCGCATTAAATCATTGGTTAAACTTTGGTCACTGTACTGCCAAATACTTCTTGGCACCCATGGATATAAATTAACAAATCGTCGCATTGAAATGTAATATAACCAGTTTGCTTCTTTGATGGATTCTTGCGCGGTGACAAATGCTGGAGTCAAAGCATTGGCCATAATGAGCTCTTGCTTAAATGATTGATTAAATACATCAACACGACCAATGCCCGTGATATTACCACTCATAATACGATTATTAACGCTGACATTTTCGCGCATTTTATCAAGGTAAAAATACTTACCTTCTTGCCTTAATCTTGGCACTTTATTAGGTAATTCGTCGGGAAAACGCAAATAATATTGCGCTAAATCACGCATAGCAGTGAGTGTTGCTACCGTACTGGTTAGTTTTTTATCAAGCTGGTCACTATACTCACTCATCTCTGCCAGCTTATAGTCAATATGAAACTGACGGGCAAGATAGTAGTTGTAAAACGTGATAACAAAAGTCAGCAACATAATGCCAGCAAAGACCATTATGACCGATTTATTGTAACGTTGAAAAAGTTGCTCTTTTGAATTTTTTACAAACACCAAGAAGCCCTGCTAATACCGGTTAAGATCTAAACCTCAAGTGCACATAGATGTAACCTATGACCCATTGAGTTTAATTTTATGGCTTAATATTAAATCAAAGCGGCAGCAGAGGACAGCATTGAAAAAGTTTACGGTAAATAACAATACATTGATGCCTTGCACCGTAAACTTATTTTTTATAAATTTTCTTCCGCAAATGCCGCTAAACGGCTACGAACAACGCCACTTAAATTGATATTACTACTGCCTGGAAAGTCTTTAAAACGTTCAACAATGTAAGTCAGGCCCGACGTTACCGCGGTGAGATAATTACTATCTATTTGTGCTAAGTTACCGGAACAAACCAGTTTTGTACCTTCGCCACAGCGAGTAATAATGGTTTTCAATTGTGAAGCGGTGAGATTTTGGCATTCATCAAGCAAGACTAGGGCATTTTGAATACTACGACCTCGCATAAAATTGACCGATTTAAATTGGATATTCGCTTTATCGACAATATAGTTAAGGCTACCGTTCATATTTTCATCTTGTTTGTGCAGCACTTCTAAAGAATCGGTTATCGCCGCTAACCAAGGCGCCATTTTTTCCTCCTCTGTACCCGGTAAAAAACCTATCGACTCAGCGATTTCAGGGGTACTGCGCGTGACAATAATTTTATCATATAAGCCACGCTCTATTACTTGTTCTAAGGCTGTTGCCAAAGCAAGTAAGGTTTTACCACAGCCTGCGGGACCAGTAAGAATCACTAAATCTATCGTAGGGTCGAGTAAAGCATCCATAGCCATAGCTTGATAAATATTTTTCGGATGAATGCCCCACGCTTGTTTTGCCATTAGGCGTTCACGACTTAAGTCGGTTATCGCTAAATTTTCATCGTCCCAGCCAGTAACCTTACCAGCAAAGTGTTCGCCTTCATCAATAAGGTACTCATTCATATAATGATTAGGCAGTAAGTCACGTTTGATATAATGCGTGGTGTTACGGCCCTCGGTTTCACTTTCACAATTATTCACCTGTTGCCAGAAGTCACCAGAAAATTGGTGATAGCCTTTGGTTAAGAACTGAATATCATCAATTAATTGATCGGTACGGTAATCCTCGACAAAAGCAAGTCCGGCACCTTTTGCCTTTAAACGCATATTAATGTCTTTCGTCACTAACACGACTTTACTTTTAGGCTTTTGTGATTGCAAATAAATAGCGGCACTAATAATACGGTTGTCATTTTCATTGAACGATAATTTCACCTTACTTTCGTCTAAGGCATAATCATTAAAAATAGCTAAACAACCACTGGGGTGTAATTCATCGTTTTGTGGCAGTTTAACGCCGGCAAGCACTTGTTCTGGCGTGGCATTAACTAAGGTATCTTCAAGTGCTCTGATGGCTACTCGCGCATCACGGCTGACATCTTTTTGCCGGTCTTTAATGGAATCTAATTCTTCTAATACCGTCATAGGTATAACGACATCATGTTCTTTAAAAGAGAGGAAAGCGAAGGGTTCGTGTAATAATATATTGGTATCTAAAACATAAATAATTTTATTTGCTGTCATATGAAAGTCCTTTCCCAAGTTGAAGGCTCCACAGCATCATTTTTTAAAACCGCTGCTAGAAACCACAAAAAGTTGATAACTTATCTAAAACATTGTCATTCGTTGTTCATTCTTACCGGGTGTTTACCACTATAAAAACAGCTTGTGCAATCAAGCTTAACTACACTTTGACAGTTTATTTTCTTGCAAGCAAGCAGCTTTTCACCGATTAATCGCTACACAACGGTCGTCATTATTACGCGACAAAAGTCCCTACACCCCGCACAAATTTCAATTATGTAAATTTTAAGCAAAAAAACTACACTTTTACGGATTTATTTAATGATCACTTCTATGATTAACGATACTATAGCGCCCTTTTTTTGCCGTGTATTTCTTGCACGAGATATTGAGTTGGAGTTTTTTTCTATGACATTTTACCCCGGACAACGCTGGATTAGTGATAGTGAGTCAGATCAAGGACTAGGTACCGTTACCGCTGTCGAAGGTCGTTTTGTGACTATCGTATTTACGGCCACAGGGGATGCAAGACAATATGCCATAGACAATGCGCCACTCACGCGAGTAATTTTTAATGCAGGCGATAATATTCCAAGTCACGAAGGCTGGTCACTTAACGTAGAGTCTTTTGAAGAAAATGATAATTTACTGACTTATTTTGGTATTCGACAAGACACCGGCGAAACCTGCTCATTAAAAGAAATGATGATTGATCATTTCATTAAATTCAATAAACCCCATGATCGTCTACTGAACGGACAAATTGACCGCCTTGATTGGTTTCGCTTGCGTAAAGATTGCTTACATCATCAATTTAGCCAACAACAGTCTGAACTTATGGGACTTAGTGGTGGTCGCGTCAGTTTGATCCCACACCAATTATACATTGCTGAAGAAGTCGGTAGTCGCTTTGCGCCACGGGTATTGTTAGCTGATGAAGTCGGATTAGGTAAAACCATTGAAGCGGGCTTAATTATTCATCAACAGTTAGTTACTGGCCGTGCCAAACGTGTGCTTATTATTGTCCCCGAGTCATTGATGCATCAATGGTTGGTTGAGATGCTACGGCGCTTTAATTTACCCTTTAGTATTTTTGATGAGAGTCGCTGCGAAGAGACCTCAAGCAATGGTGATGCAGAAAACCCATTTAGTACTGAACAACTGGTGCTAGTGAATCTTGGCTTTATTACCAAAAATCCACGCTGGTATGAAGCGATGATTGATGAAGAGTGGGACCTAATGGTTGTAGATGAGGCGCACCATTTAAAATGGCAACAAGATAACGCCAGTATTGAATATCAATGTATTGAGCAATTAGCGCAAACTATTCCTGGGGTGTTATTACTAACCGCAACACCCGACCAATTAGGTCATGAAGGCCACTTTGCTCGCCTGCGCTTACTTGATCCCGATCGCTTCTTTGATTATCAAAAATTCACTGAAGAAGAGCAGCATTATACTGAAGTCGCTGATGCAGCAAATACCTTGATTACCGATGAGCCATTAGCCAGCGAGCAAATAGCAACATTAACCACCTTGTTACACGAAGCCGATGTCAGCGCATATATCTCTGCGATAAATCATCCAGAACAAAGCGAGCAAAAAAATGCTCGCCAACATATTCTGGACCAATTATTGGATCGTCACGGCACCGGTCGTATCTTATTTCGAAATAGTCGCAACACCATTAAAGGTTTTCCAGGACGTGAATTGCATGCGGCACCATTAGCGATGCCAGAAGCCTATCAAGACTCGATTAATGAACTTTTATTATCAGGCACGGCTGAAGATTTAAAGTCACAAGCACAAGCAAAGCTCATTTTTACGCCCGAAACATTGTTCAGCTTAGATAGCCATGAAGATTGGTATGATATTGACCCGCGTGTTGATTATTTAATTGAGCTATTACAGTCATTGAAAAAAGAAAAAGTCTTAGTGATTTGTGCCAATGCGCAAACCGCAATTGACTTAGAAACAGCATTGCGTGTTAAAGAAGGTATGCGCGCTGCGGTATTTCATGAAGGTTTAAGTATTTTTGAACGTGATCGTGCGGCCGCCTACTTTGCCCAAGATGAAGATAGCGCGCAAGTATTGCTGTGTTCTGAAATTGGCAGTGAAGGGCGTAATTTCCAATTTTCCCATCACTTAGTGTTATTCGATTTACCCCGCAACCCAGACTTACTTGAACAACGTATCGGCCGTTTAGATCGTATTGGTCAGACAGAAACTATTCGTATTCACGTACCTTACTTTGAAGATTCAGCACAAAGTTTACTGTTTAAATGGTATAAACATGCGTTAAATGCCTTTGAGCATACCTGTATTACAGGCCATGCAGTTTTCCAAGCCTTTGGTGATAACCTATTTGATCTTGCCCTTAGCGCCAGCTGGGACTCAAACGAAGCACAAACATTAATTGAACAAAGTCATGAAAAGCACCTCACTATCAAACAAGACCTAGAAACAGGTCGTGACAAGTTGCTTGAGCTACATTCTTCTGGTCAAGGTAAAGCACACGCTTTAGTTGAAAAAATAGAAAAACTAGATCAGCAAATTCACTTGCCACAATTTATGTTTCAGTTATTGGATGTTTTTGGTATTCAACAAGATGATAAAGCAGATAACGCCATTGCCTTGCAACCTTCAGAACATATGTTATGTACAAATTTTCCGTGTTTACCTGAAGATGGCACAACCATTACCTTTAATCGCCATACTGCTTTAGCGGTTGAAAACTATCAGCTTATTACTTGGGATCACCCGATGGTGCGCGGTGCTATGGATCTGGTATTGTCTGATGAAATAGGCAACTCGAGCATTGGGCTATTGAAAAATCCCGCACTACCGGCTGGCACATTTTTCTTAGAGTGTATATTTACCCTAGAAGCCATAGCACCAAGTAACTTGCAACTGGGTCGATACTTGCCGACGACGCCGATTCGTATCTTGGTCGACAAAAATGGTAATGATCTCGCCGATAAAGTCAGTGAAACTGTATTAGATCAACAATTATCACCAGTGAAAAAGCAAGTAGCACTGCAATTAGTTAAAGCCCTGCGAAGCCAAGTAGCGCCATTAGTGACTAAAGCAGAAGCCCATGCCAAGCAACAAATTAATACTATTCAACAGAAAGCACTTGCCAGCATGCAAGTCGCGATGGATGAAGAGCATCAAAGATTAACAGCGCTAAAAGCAATAAATCCTAGCGTTCGTCAACAGGAAATTGACTTTATTCTTATGCAAAAGCATGCCTTGGCCGAATATATTGAAAAAGCGCAAATTCAGTTTGAAGCAGTGCGTTTAATTGTTGTTAGTAATTAGGTTATTAAACACTCGAAATTAATTGAAAAATGATAGGCGGCACATATTATGTCGCCTTGTCTTTTTGAATGCCGTTATTTTCATCACAGCGGTAAACTGACCTAAGGAAAAATACTATGGCGGCTAACCCCGACTTTATTTATCAGCCGCCAATGAGCCCGTATCTGGATATTGTTTATCAAGACAATGATCTCGTGGTATTCAATAAACCGAGCGGTTTACTGACCGTGCCTGGTCGCTTACCTGAACACCAAGACTGTTTACAAAATAGAGTACTAAAAGTGCTACCTACGGCAACCGTTGTGCATCGATTAGACATGGCGACATCGGGCATTATTCTAATGGCATTGAATAAACCCGCACATGTTGCTATTAGCCGTCAGTTTGAAAAACGCTTAACGCAAAAAAGCTATATCGCCCGGGTCTTTGGTAAAGTTGCAAAAGCTGTCGGCTCTGTTGAGCTGCCGCTAATTTGTGATTGGCCAAATAGACCGAAACAGAAAGTAGATTTTGAGCATGGTAAAGCCGCGTTAACGCATTATAAGGTGCTAAATTACCGTGAGAATAACGCAGGGCAAATAACGACACTAGTCGAACTAACACCGGTCACGGGACGCTCTCACCAGTTACGTGTGCATATGTTAGCGCTCGGCCATGCGATTTTAGGCGACCGACTTTATGCGCAGGAGCAAGCACTTACCATGAGTAATCGCTTGCAATTGCATGCGAGAATGCTGCAAGTCAGTCATCCCGTTTCGGGGCAAACATTAACCTTTTCAAAAGCCTGCCCTTTTGACTAAGTAAACCTTTACTCGTGAGCTTAATTAAAGAAAATGCCGATATCGTCGATAATATAACTTGTATGATATAACGTAACACCAACACTTATCAGTCAGCGGTTAGGGAAGTTTCTTTTTATGCGCTTAAACACACATCCAAGATTATTATTTATTACATTAGTTGCTTTAAGCGTACTATTGAGCACTAGCCATTCATTGGTATTTGCCGCTAATGCGCAAGAAAAAAAACCAGAAACTACTGAACAAAATAACGAAACGACCACTGCAGCCCCAAAAAGCAATAAGACTGCAGATAAAACAATTCCAGCAACCACTGAAAAAACCACAGAAGATGCGCATCAACACCAAGTTATCATCAGAGCACCTGTTAACGCGTTTGCACAGCAGCAACAAGATATTAAACACTACTTAGCGCAAGAAAAAATCACACCGCTACTGGTGGGTCCCGATAATTACCTGACTACAACTGATGAGCACACCACCGGAATTAACAAGGGTGTTATGGTACTCATTCCTGATTGGCAGCAAGGTATCTCAGCACCTAACGCCCTTAATCAGTTACGTAAAAATATCCCGCAGTATGGTTGGACAACAATCACCTTACATCCACCTAGTAAGCCAGCAAACTATCCATCACAAGCATTAACCGCCGAAGAGCGTAGCAGCCAAAATACCGAGACATTAACAAATTATCGCCAAAAATTGGCTGATATTATGCGAGCCGTGATTGCAAAAGCCAAAAGCTACCCGGGGGTAATTATGATCGTTGCCGAAGGCAGTCATGCCGCGTTGATACTCGACATTTGTCACCAAGGCTTGCTAGATGCCCCCAGCGCTATGGTTATGCTCAGTAGTTATATGCCAACCATGCCCGAAGGCGAAAAAATAGCACAACAACTTGCAGTAAGCGACTATCCTATTCTTGATCTTTATTTAAAGCGCGATAATGGCTTAGTGATCGCTAATGCTAAAATGAGAAAAGATTTTGCGAAAAGGGAAATGAAAGTCTATTACCGACAAAAGCAATTGCATAATCAAATAACCGGGTACTACCCGAAAAACAGCTTAGCTAAAGAAATTATAAGTTGGCTCAACGCTATTGGTTGGTAATGAGTTTTCGCTATTAGGCAAAACCATTAACCTAAAAACCGCACTTAATCATATCGATAAAGTGCGGTTTTATATTAAAAATCAAAGTGCTTTAGGTATAGACGACTCGCACTTTAAACCTGCGGTTACTTATGCGTAGTTATAGGCGCTAATGGCTGTTGCGCTTGCGATATATATTAGCAATATCTTCTTTAATCAAATAAAGTGCGGGGATCAAAAACAATGTGATCACGGTAGCAAAAACGATACCAAAGCCCAGTGAAATCGCCATAGGTATAATAAACTGCGCCTGTAGACTTTGTTCAAAATACAACGGAAAAACACCAAAAAACGTCGTCAAAGACGTCAACAATATCGCTCTAAATCTTTGCGTACCGGCTTGGCTAACTATGTCGATCATTCGCATACCTGAGCCTTTAGCTTTATTAATAAAGTCGACCATGATTAAACTGTCGTTCACTACGACTCCGGTCAAGGCAATAAAGCCAAACATCGACATCATATTGATGGTGCGGCCAAGTAACCAATGCCCGATAATGGCACCAATAATACCAAAAGGTATCACCGACATAATGACCAGAGGTTGGCTATACGATTTAGTGGGAATAGCGATCAAACCGTAAATCAGAAATAATGCGCCAATAGCGGCAAACCCTAACTGTGATAAGAAGTCGGCTTGATCTTTACTTGCACCTTCAACACCATAGTTAACACTAGGGAAATCAGCTAAAATTTCAGGAATGTAATCATCATTCATTTCAGTGACCACTTTTCTTGATTCAACTTTTTCGCTGTCAATATCAGCAGAGACAGTGATTGAGCGCTGCTGATTAATACGCGTTATGGTCGAAAAACCCTGGCCTATTTCGATATTAGCTACTTGATAAAAAGGCACTTGCTCTCCGCCCGGTGTTCTGATCCACATATCTTCTAAATCAGCCACCGACAAACGGCTAGATTCAGGATAACGCACCATTACTTTCAATTCATCACGACCGCGCTGAATACGCTGTGCTTCGTCGCCATAAAAAGCTTGCCTGACTTGTTTGGCCAAATTCGATAGACTCAGGCCCAGAACTTCTGCTTCAGGCTTGATGCTTAATTTGATTTCTTGACTACCTCGACTAAAAGAATGCCGCACATCATAAACACCATCATAACTATTTAATTGTGCCTGAATTGCTTCAGCAGCAGCTTCGAGCTCTAGGTCATTTTGACCGGTTAACTGAAATTCAATCGCCGCACCACCACCTGCGTTGGTACCGGCAAAAAATCGTAATTCTTTCGCTCCGGGAATTTCACCAATTTCATCACGCCAAAGCTTTTCTATTTCATAGGCATTGAGCTCACGTTTATCTGGTTTAACTAACTCTAAAAGTATATTGGCAACAGTATTACCATTGGTGAATATCATTTTATGCTTAATAAAACTCACCCCTTGATGTTTATTTTCTGCCGCTATGGTTTTTACTGCTTGTTCAATTTGCTCTATGGCTTTATTACGTTGGTGCGCAGCAGAACCATCAACCATAATAATATTACCTTGAATAAAGTCGCTTGGAATATTAGGAAAGACTTCCAATTTAACAAATGCGCCAGCAATGAGGCTAATCGATAAGATTAAAATCGCGACAAATGTAGCCATAGTGTTATAGCGAGCAATCAAGGCCTTTTTGAGTAAAGGTTGGTAAGTAGAATGAATAAAATTATCCAGTTTTTCCTTAAAGCGCATTTGAAAACGCTCAAGAAAGTTTGCTTTTTCAGCGTTTAATGGCACATATTTCATATGCGATAAATGTGCCGGTAGTATCCATTTTGATTCGATCAATGAAAATACTAAGCAAAAACTCACCACCAGAGAAATTGAGCGGAAAAAGGCGGCAAAACTGGCATCAATAAATAATAACGGCGTAAATGCCGCTATGGTGGTTAAAACACCAAATGTAGCCGGCATAGCGACTCGCATTGTGCCACGAATAATATTATCGCGAGAATGGCCATACTTTTCTATTTCAGCATAAGCACTTTCGCCAATCACAATGGCATCATCAACAACAATACCCAGTACCATGATAAAGGCGAACAAGCTCAACATATTGATTGATACTGACCATTCCCCTAACAGAGGCATCATTAACAAGGCACCAAAAAAACTAATCGGAATACCTAACATCACCCAAAACGCGATTTTTATTCTTAAGAACAGCGCTAAAACGATGAAGACTAGAAATGCCCCCATCAACATATTGTTAATCATCATATCTAAGCGCTCAGAGAGATAATATGAACTATCTCCCCAGACAGTTAGTGCTGCGCCTTTAGGAAGTTGAAGGTTTTTTTCATCAACATAGCCCTTAACCTGTGCAGCAATCTCCAGATCATTTTGATCACCGGTTGACTGCACCATTATGCTGGAAGTATTTTCATCATCAAAGGTTGCAAAGTCTGCTAGCTCGACAAAGCTGTCTTTAATGTTGGCAACATCGGCCAACAAAAGCCGTGTACCATCGATACCTGTGCGTAGTACTAAATCGCCATACTCCTGTCCAGTGTATGCTTGACCTTCTGCACGTAGTAAAATATCACCACCACGAGTTTTTATAGTGCCACCGGGCATATCGACCGAAGAACGACGAACGGCCTGAGTAATTTCATCAAAAGTCAGTTGGTACTGTTGCAGTTTTTCTTCAGAAACTTCAATACTGATTTCATAGTCGCGATTACCAACGATCTCTGCGCTATTAACACTGGGTAATGCCATGATTTCATCACGAATATTTTGTGCCATTACCTGTCGGGCGCGTCGGTCCATTGAACCACTAACCGACAACCACATTACTTGACCTTTAAACTCGCGTTTACTGACTATCGGCTTCTCTGCTTGCTCGGGAAACGTGGTAATGGCGTCAACTTGCATTTGCACTTCATCAAGCTTTTCCGACATTGAATAGCCTGATTGCAACTCAATAGTGACAATACCAACACCTTCTCTAGCCGTGGCGGTAATGCGTTTTATGCCTTCAATGTCTTCTAATGACTCTTCAACTTTCAAAATGACCGATTGTTCAACTTCTTCTGGTGCCGCCCCTAAATGCGGCACCATCACCTGAATACTATTAGGGTTAAATTCAGGAAACATTTTTTTATTAATGCCCTGATAGGAAAAGTATCCAGAAACTAAAATAAACACCATCAACAAATTCGCTGCAACACTATTGTGTGCAAACCAAGCTATGATACCGCTATGTTTTTCGTTTTGCTCAGGTTGAGAAAACTCACTCATTAGTTGTCACCTTGGGCATTACCATTTTGGCTTGTCACCTTTGACGTCTCTTCTTGTTCACCTACAATACGTAAGGCCATGCCTTCAACCGGTGTTTCCATTTGGGTAGTAACTAAGCGATAACCAGCAGCAAAATCATCATAACTATAAACATAATTTGCATCGTTACGTAAGACCTTAATTTCTTGGATATGGAGTCTATTGTCAGTGTCGACAAGAAAAACTTTATTGGCGCCATGTAATGCATCACGAGGAATAGTGACAATATCATCGAGCGCTTTACCGGTAATTTTTGCATTAACAAATGTGCCCATTCGCAACTCTTGATGTTTACTCGACGATAATACGCTATAGGGATCATCAATTTGAGCAATAACATAATGCACTCTATTGCGGCTATCTACCTCACCTTCATAACGTGTCAACCTTGATGTCCAAGTATGCTCAGCGCCCATCAATTGATAATAAATCTCAACTTTTGAAACATTACCTTGTCTTTGATTAATTTTCGGCAAATTTAAAAAATCGACATCACGCTGTTTGATTGGCAACCTCACCTCGGCATAATCAACCGCAAAGCTTTTTGCTAAGATAGAGCCCGTAGTGACATATTGGCCAATATCAACGTGTTTTTCTTTCACTATGGCGTCGTATGGTGCGGTTATTTTAGTACGCGATAGTTTCACTTTCGCATCGCTTACATTCGCTTTTGCCGCGTTAACATCGGCTTGGGCTTTTTGTAACTGCGGCAAACGCAAAGCAAGTATCGGCGCTTCAGTTAGGCTTTTACCCGTTAACAACCATTCATCTTCTGCCTGATCTTTTCTAGCTTGCTCTTCAATAAAAACAGCCTTAGCCGCGTCTAAACTTGATTGTGCCTGTAATAAGGCAACTTGATAACTAATGTCATCAATACTCAGTAATACTTCGCCTTTAGTAAAAAAACCGCCAACATTAAATTTATCGTTTACTGCAGTGATTTGGCCAGAAACTTCTGACACTAAGTTGGTTTGCGTACGAGGTACAACACTACCTTGGCTAGCGATAATAAAGTCAACATTTTGTCGCTCTATATTTTTCACTTCAACCAACGGAGCTTTGACGATAACGGCTTTTTTCGCCGGTTTAGGAGACAGTAAAACAAAAATAGTTAAGGCAATAATAGCGACTAAAATAATAGCTATGGGTGTTAGTACATAGCGCAGTGGGATCATACGTCTAGTTTTTTTATTGTTATTTTTAGCAGCAGATTTCATTGTGGACTCTCAAGTAAAGTATTATCAAAAGCTATATAAAATATATTTATAGCTTAATAATATAGTGATAACTTAGCGCGCTAGCTAATACGAAAAATAGTATAAATATGATTATTTGCGAATAAAACTTGCCCAAGACAATAATAATTCCCGAAAATCTTCACGCCCACAAGATGAAGAATCCTGCTCATCAAAATCAATATTTTCTTCAATCAGTCCATCTGGCAATACCTCTATCCCGTCTAAACTCGCATTAGTTTGCACTGTGACATCGCCACGATTAAAAACCACTGTGTATTCGCTACCCGTTATCGTGATCTCGGATTGTTTTTCTTGCTCAATTTCTGCCATTGCCGTTAATAACTGTGTCAACTTTGCTGGATCTTTACCCACTTCAACTTCCAACCATGGTCCGATAACCTCATGATCAAGTGAAAATTTAGCCATTGCTGCGCCGGTTATTGGATCATCTATAAATTGATATTCCATACTTACCTCATACTATTTTTTTCGGGAAGTCCTATTCATACCAAACGGATTATTATAACTGATCACCTAGTGAGTGTTACTTAACCGGTTCGGAATTAGGACAGAGAATTTTAACTTGGCCTGAACAGCAGAGCTTAAAGTTACATTTAAGCCAACAAACGGATAAGCAAAAAATCACCACACTTTAAAGAAAATCTACTATATTAATAAGAGTCATTGATATAATGGATGTGTAACTTAATTGTAGCAAAATCATAGTTTTTAACACGATAATACTCAATATAATATTGCGGTGTTGCAGCTAGAGAAGGAAATAATTTATCACCAACAAGGTCAATACTTTTTTGTTAGCAAAAACAGGCTTGATACAACTAGGGTATTGGTTAGTGTGGCTTATGTGTGGCGCTATAATTTTTTTATTTTTTAGCCTCTTTAAAATTACAGCTCAACCAATAGCAAGCATCATTGTCGCCATGCATATTGAGCCGCCATTTTCAGATATTGTTGATGGTAAATTTATTGGCGAGAACATTGATATAGCTAACGCACTGGCAGCTAAAACAAATAAGAAAGCTCAGTTTATATATTGCCCTCCAGCACGCTGTTTTGCCCTTTTGCAAACAGGTCAAGCTGACATGATGATTGCAGTAAGAAAAACAGCGGTTAGAGAGAATTTTTTGCTTTACCTCGAACCTGCGATCAAAATTCAGCACTTACCACTACGATTTTATATTCGTGCAAATAATAAAATAAGGCTCAAGAGCTACGAAGATCTTCAGCCATTAAAAGTGGGAGTCTTAAGGGGCGCGTCATATTTTGATAAGTTTGACCATGATACACAACTGACCAAAATACCCTTATCCAGTTATCAACAACTGATTAGTATGCTTTTAAAAGGCCGCATTGATACTTTCTTGGAACGAGAAGAGTCAATAACCCATTGGGTTGACCAAGAGGTATATAAAAGCCAAATTAAGCTAGCGATATTTTCTTATGATAATAGTGTCGGTTCCTATATCGCGATGGCAAAAAAATCACCTTTATCATCAGAGGTATCTCAATTTTCACAAGCCCTACAAGCTTTATCTGATAGCGGTGAACTAGCTGATATATTAAAGAAAGTTAGAAACTAAGATGCATTTCAATTGAACTTACCCAGCGCTAAAACGTCTATCATTTACCCTCTATTTATCTGCTATTGGTATCATTGTGCGAAAAGAAACTTACAGCGCCGTTATATTTTCTCTTGTTATTCATGGCCTAATACTTTTCGTTCTCCTAATAACGCAGTCAACCGAACAAAAAGCAATAAAGCCAGCCAAGCAAAATACCGCCATAAAAAGCTTTATCTATTATGCACCAAATTTAGCTATGGTTGAGCAAAGCACCATTGAAGCGACACCATTAACCACAATAATTAAAGCACCCGCTAGCAAAAAAAAAGAGCAAACAAAACACCAAGCTAAGGTGGAAGTAAAACCTGAAAACAAGCCAAGAGTTATACTCCCGCCCTTAGATCAAAACGCTATTGATGTAAGTAAAGTCATTAAATCACCTAAAAATAGCATTAAAACCTCGCAGCCAAAGCCTTTACCAATACCGACTGACAGAAAGCTGGATAGCTTCACGCAATTGCAAAGGTTACGCAGTAAACTTAATCAAAGGGCGACTGCTAAGATAGACAGCCCATACCAACGCTACCAAGCTCCTTCAATTTTTAATAGCGATATAAAGTCTGTACCTCATTCGGTACCCTTGAAAGATGAAGAGCAAGAACGCGAAAAAAACACTAAAAATATTGGCGCAGGCATAGCGATTACAAAAGGTGATGACGGTAGATGCTCAGTCACTCACGATATGAGTGCCTACGGCTTAAGTGAGGGATCTTCGACACAATATTTTAGCTGTGGTGAATCTAAGTTCAATAGCAGCTTTCGTGAGCACATGAAAAAAGTAAAAAATAAGTTGGGTAAAAATTAATGCTCTGGCAACTCACCCAAAAAATATAAATGCCAGCCTGAACTCTCAGATTGGCATTTATATTTGATTTTTTTAAGCTAGATGGAAAAATAGCAAAGCAGAAGCGCGCAGGGTATTACCAATACGTGAGCACTACTAACACTGGATGATTTTCATAAACAACCTGTGATGAT